>JBOHRL010000031.1:0-59617 GCA_050732695.1 Longimicrobiales bacterium
GGCCGACTCGGTGGCCATCGCGCTCGACCTGGGCGGCGGTCTGGTGGCGGTCCACGCCTCCGCCGCCGATGGAGTCGGCGAGGAGGAGCGGCTCTTCAGCCGCGACCTGGCGTGCGTGCACTGCGGAATCTCCTACGAGGAGCTCGAGCCCCGCATGTTCTCGTTCAACAGCCCGTACGGTGCCTGCCCGGCATGCGGCGGGCTGGGAACGCGCATGGAGGTCGACCCGGAGCTCCTGCTCCTCGACCCGCGGATCTCGATCCTCGAAGGGGTGGTCAAGCCATGGGGCGAGCCGCGCGGCCAGCTCGCCAAGACCGTGCTGCCGTCCCTCGCCGCCGAGTTCGGCTTCGACCTCAACACGCCCTGGGGCGAGCTCCCCGAATCGGTGCGGAAGATCCTGCTCCACGGGGCCGGAGACCTCCAGATCCCGTTCCACTACAAGGCGCAGAAGCGGAAGGGCACGTACGCCGGCACCTGGGAGGGGATCATCGGACAGCTCCAGCGGCGGCACGAGGAGACCGACTCGGATTCGGTCCGCCGTCAGGTGGAGGAGTTCATGGCCGTGCTGCCGTGCCACTTCTGCGGCGGGAAGCGGCTGAAGCCCCAGGCGTTGGGCGTCCAGGTTGGCGGCAGCGGGATCGGCGACGTCGTGGGGCTGCCGATCTACGCGGCGCGCGACTTCTTCGATCGGATCGATCTGTCGCCGCGGGATCTCGAGATCGCGGGGCAGATCCTCAAGGAGATCCGTGAGCGGCTCCAGTTCCTGGTCGCGGTGGGTCTCGACTACCTGACCCTCGAGCGCTCGGCGGGCACGCTGGCGGGCGGGGAGTCGCAGCGGATCCGTCTCGCGACCCAGATCGGAAGCCACCTCGTGGGCGTCCTCTACGTCCTCGACGAGCCCTCGATCGGCCTACACCAGCGCGACAACGGACGGCTGCTGGAGACCCTCAAGCGGCTGCGCGACCTGGGGAACACGGTGCTGGTGGTCGAGCACGACGAGGAGACGATCCGCTCCGCCGACTGGGTCGTCGACCTCGGTCCCGGCGCCGGACGTGAAGGTGGCCACATCGTGGCCCAGGGGACTCCGGCCGAGGTCGAGGCCGCGCCGGAATCGATCACCGGGGCGTATCTGCGCGGCGAGCGCTCGATCGCGGTGCCGGCCGAGCGGCGAGAGGGAAGCGGGGAGTCCCTCACCGTCATCGGGGCGCGCGAGCACAACCTGCGGGACGTGACGGTCGAGTTCCCGCTCGGGCGCTTCGTGTGCGTGACCGGCGTGTCCGGCTCGGGCAAGTCCTCGCTCGTCAACGACGTGCTGTATCACGCGCTGGCCCAGAAGCTCCACCGGGCGCGCGAGCGGCCGGGGGAGCACGAGCGCATCGAGGGGATCGACCAGATCGACAAGGTCATCGCAATCGACCAGTCGCCGATCGGCCGCACGCCGCGGTCGAACCCCGCCACCTACACCGGCCTGTTCACGCCCATCCGCGAGCTCTACGCGGAGCTGCCGGAGTCGAAGATGCGCGGCTACGACCAGGGCCGCTTCAGCTTCAACGTCCCGGGCGGGCGCTGCGAAGCGTGCGGCGGCGACGGGCTGATCAAGATCGAGATGCACTTTCTGCCCGACGTCTACGTTTCCTGTGACGCGTGCCGGGGGCGTCGCTACAACCGCGAGACGCTCGAAGTCTTCTACAAGGGCCGGACCATCGCGGACGTGCTCGAAATGACCGTCAGCGAGGCCGTCGAATTCTTTGATGCCGTGCCGGTCATCAAGCGGAAACTGGAAACGCTGGCGGACGTCGGACTGGGCTACATCCACCTCGGGCAATCGGCCACGACCCTTTCGGGCGGGGAGGCCCAGCGTGTCAAATTGGCGACCGAGTTGTCCCGCCGGGATACCGGCCGCACATTCTACATCCTCGACGAACCGACGACCGGTCTCCATTTTGAGGATGTGCGCCTGCTCCTCGAGGTGTTGCACCGCCTGGCGGACCGGGGTAATACCGTCGTTGTGATCGAGCACAACATGGAAGTCATCAAGACCGCCGACTGGATTCTCGATCTCGGCCCGGAGGGCGGCGAGGGCGGTGGCCACCTCGTGGCCGAAGGTACACCCGAGCAGGTGGCGGCGAATCCGGTGTCTCACACGGGCCGATTCCTCGCCGAGACGCTCGGGCTCGCGGCCGTCGGCTGAGGCTGGAAGCGACGGGAGGCCTCGCTGGCGGGCGCTCGGCAGGAGGCCGGTTTCGACTGCACCGGCCTTGCACCGCATGAAACAGCCGGTGAGGACCGGCGTATGGATGCCACGGCTTTTTTCACTGGATCGGAGCGGGATCAATGCTGACGCGCGAAGAGGTTGAGAGCTACCTGCTGCGAATGGGGCTCGAGTTCGAAGAAGTCGAAGAAGGATTCTGGGTCATCGACGCGAATGGCGATGCGACGCCGATCGTCGCCAACTATACGCCACCCGTTCTGCTGTTCCGGCTCAAAGTCATGGACCTGCCAGCAGATTCGGCCGATTCACGGCTGGCCGGGCTGTATCGCAAACTGCTCGAGTTGAACGCGGCCGACATCCTGCACGGCAGTTACGGCATCGAAGAGAACGAGGTCGTATTGTCCGATGCACTCGAACTCGAAACGCTCGATTTCCAGGAACTGCGCAGTTCCTACGAAAGTATGATCTATGCGGCGTCGAGCCACCTGCCGCAGTTGGTCGAGCTCGTCACCGTACCGCAAGGCTGAGGGACCCATGGGCATATTCACGAAACTGTCGCAGCTCATCCGCTCGAACATCAACGATGCCATTGCCCGAGCGGAGAACCCGGAGAAGATGCTGACGCAGGTCCTGCTCGATATGCGGGAACAGCTGGCGAAGGCGAAACAGGAAGTCGCCATTGCCATTGCGGACGAGCGGAAGCTTCGCGCCCAGCTGGACGACGAGCAGAAACTGGCCAGTGACTGGGAGCACCGGGCCGTCCTCGCCGTGCGCGAGGGCCGTGATGATCTCGCGAAGCAGGCGCTGTTGCGCCAGCAGGAACACGCGCAGCGTGCGGTCGCCCTCGATGAAACGTGGCACCGCCATCACGAGGAGACGGAACGCCTCAAGGACGCATTGCGCCAGCTGAATGAGAAGATCGAGGAAGCCAAGCGCAAGAAGAACCTGCTGGTCGCGAAGCAGAAGCGCGCACAGGCCCAGAAGCGCATCCACGAGACGATGTCGGGCCTGAACGACCGGTCCGCCTTCGAGACGTTCGAGCGGATGGCCGAGAAGATCGAAGAGTCGGAGCGGCGGACACTGGCCGCGGCGGAAGTCGCCGAATCCCTGAATGCCGGTGATTCGCTCGAGAAGGAGTTCGCGACGCTCAAGCCGGCATCGGAAAGCGTCGAGTTCCGGCTGCTCCAGTTGAAGGAGCAGATGGGCATGCTGGCCGCCAAGAACGAACGCGCGGCCCTGCCGGGCGCGAAGTCGCAGAACGCCAACGGTCCGCTCGCTGACGAGGACGGCGTCGTCCAGGACGCGCAGCTGGAGGAAGAGGCCTGACAACATGGCGTCCCGGCCGCAGGCCGTACTCGTCGCGACCGTCTTCACCGTTCTCCTCCTCGCGTTCCTGTACGGCATTGCGGATATCCTGCTTCTCCTCTTCATCTCGATCCTGTTTGCGATTTACCTGAGCGCCATCACCGAGTCGCTTCAACAGCGCCTCGGTGCTCCGCGCTGGGCGGGTCTGGTCTCCGCGATTCTGATCACCGTGGGTGGTTTCTGGGCCATCGGCGCGGTCATCTTTCCGCCTCTCGTCGTGCAGACGCAGGATCTGCTTCGCGCTCTCCCCGACCTCGTCGTCAGCTGGAACGAAGGCCTCCGCTCCCTCGCCGAACAGTCACGGTTCGCGGAAACGCTGCTGCCGCAGCTTGGAGAGAACGACTCCTACATCCAGGGGTTCATCGGGGAAATCGGCGGATACTTCCGTGGTGCCGTGCCCGTCGTCTTCAGTGGCGTCCAGTTCTTCATTCATCTGTTCGCCGTCCTTGCCATGGGCATCTACCTCGCTCTACGGCCGGGTCTCTACCGGGACGGCTTCGTCGCCGTCATCCCGACCCGCCATCGGGATCTTGCGCGCGACATCCTCGAAGACCTCGGGCGCACCCTCAAGGCATGGATCGGTGGCCAGATCCTCGCCATGATCGTGCTCGGGCTGTTGACGTGGATCGGCCTCATCCTCCTCGACGTCCCCTATGCGCTCGCCTTTGGCGTGTTCACCGGGCTGGTGGCGATCGTGCCCTTCTTCGGCACCCTCGTCTCGACTCTCCTGCCCGCACTCTTCGTGATCGGTGGCAGCGGTGGCGCGACACAGGCCCTGCTCGTGGTGCTCCTCGGCGTTGTCGTGCACCTCGTCGAGGCCAATTTCGTCGCTCCCATGATCATGGAGAAGCAGGTCCACCTGCCACCCGTCCTCTCCATCCTGAGCGTGCTCATCATGGGCCACCTGCTGCACATTGTAGGCATCATCGTGGCCGTCCCGGTCCTCGCGACTGTGATCGTGGTCACTCGCCGCATCTATGTGCACCAGATCCTCGAAGGCAGAACCTTCCGCCGTGCCGTACGCGACCGCCCACTCGAACTGCGCCTGCGCCCCGGCGATGGAGTTCTGGTCAATCCCGTCGCGTACGAACAGAGTGTTCCGGCGCTCTTCGAATAGAGCGTTGGTTCGCGCGCGGCCGTCTGTTCGAGGTTGACCCGACCGGCTTCGCGATTGATACCCTCTTCGCGCGCATCGCACCACTGCCCTTCTGATCAGAGCAGCCAGCCAACCAGGGCGTAGCCGGCAACGGCCACGGCTGCGGCGATCATGGTGTAAGGCAACTGCGTCCGCACGTGGTCGATGTGATCGGTCGCGGTGGCCATCGATGCGAGGATGGTTGTGCCGCTGATGGGTGAAGCGTGCTGGCCGAACACGCCGCCCGCGAGCGAAGCGGCCACGAACGGAGGGCTCGAAAGACCGAGCGTCGTGGCCACTGGCACGACGATGGGCAGCAGGATCACGACCGCCGCCAGCGCCGTGCCGGTTGCGAATGCGATCCCGGCACCGGCCAGGAACACGAGCGGCAGGAACAGGAACGGGCTTGCTGCCGGCGACGCGAACCCTGCGATGTAGTCCCCGATGCCAAGCTGATTGGCGACGCCGGCCAGCGCGAGCGCAAGCAGCAGAACGAAGGAAGTCCTCACGGCTGCGCCCGCGCCATGCAGCGCAACACGAGTCAACTCATGGACCCGACAAGCTCGCTGCGCAAGGAGCAGGATACACGCGACGAACAACGCGACGAGCACGGACCTGAGCAGACTCGTCGGCGCAGATCCGGCCCGCACGTCGCCTTCTCCCGTGACGTAGAGAGAACCAAGCATCATCATGACCAGCGCCGAGACGGGCACGATCACATTTGCGGCCCGCCGTGATACCGCGCCATTCGGCAGCAACAGAATACCCGGGTCGATCATCGGCGTGGCATCGTCCCAGAGCAGCTCGCCATTTCGCGTCCGCTCCTCCGCACGCTTCATCGGTCCAAGCTCGATCGAGAACATGATCGTCGCGACAGCCAGCACCGCAGTCGCAATCGCATAGAAGTTCAGAGGAATCGCAGTCAGGAACACGCCCACTGGATCCTCGACGCTCAGGCCGGCCAGCATGCCGATGACGTAGGCGGCCCACATGTTGAGCGGGATGAGGGCAGTGGCCGATGCCGATGTGGCATCAATGATGTACGCAAGCTTCTCGCGCGATACGCGAAAGCGGTCGAACAGCGGGCGGCCTATGGTACCAGCAACCAGCACGGAGGTCCGCGCGTCGACAAACAACACAAGCGCCGTCACCCACGCGAGGAGCTGTACTCGCCGTGGCGAGTCGAGCAGGCCGCCGTCCTCGAAGGACGGAACGACGGATCGCGCTCTGTTCCCCGCTTCGATGGTTGCGACCAGAGCTCCGAACACAAGCGTAGTGACGATGACTTTCGCGCCAGCCTCGTCGCTCAACACGCGAACCGTCGCCTCGATGGCCTCGGTGGCGCCCGTCAGTGGGTTCCACGCGGACAGGATGGTCCAGCCGGCCCAGACGCCTGCGGCCAGCGAGAGGTAGACCTGCCTTGACGCGATGGCGAGGATGATTGCGAGCAGCGATGGGACCAGCGACAGCCAGCCGGGCTCAACCATGCGTCAGCGATACATCAGGTATGGCTCGCGCATGGCTACAAAACGATCGCGTGCCTCTTCCCACGCCGCGACGATCGCCGCGGGAGGAACCCCCGCAAGCAGATCGAGCCGCAGCCGGTCTGTCCCTGCCAGTCGATCGAAGCCGGCGTCTCGGAATTGAAACGAATCCGGATGCAGCCGGCGAATCTCATCCAGCACCACAACCGCTGTCGCCGCCGGGTCGTACTGTGCACGATCGGTTACAGTGAAGCGGATTCCATGCAGAAGTTCGCCGTCGTACTTGTCATCACCGGGTGCCTGCGGCGTGAATGAGGTCGTATCGAACCGGATGCCGGGCAGTGTGTGTGCATTGATGCGGGCCAGCAGAGTCCCGTGATCGAGCCAGGGCGCACCGATGTGCCGGAACGCTTCCGCAGTGCCTCGTCCGACGGACAGGTTCGTCCCCTCGAACAGACACGTGCCCGGATAGTGGGCTGCACTCTCGAGGGATGGCATGTTGGGCGACGGAGCCACCCATTGTAGCATCGTACTATCGTACCATGCAGTTCGCATCCAACCACGCATGGGAATGACGGTGAGATCCGCGTTCACACGGAACTCGCGGTTCACGAGCATGGCCAGCTCGCCGACTGTCAGGCCGTGACGCATCGGCACGGGATACAGGCCGACGAAGGATGCGAATTCCGGATCGAGAACATTGCCGTCGACTCGCTCGCCGCCGATCGGGTTGGGCCTGTCGAGGACGACGAAGGCTTTGCCGTTCGCCGCAGCGGCCTGCATCGAAAGCACCATGGTCCACGCATAGGTGTAGTAGCGTGTGCCGATATCCTGGATGTCGAAGACCAGTACATCGACGTCAGCGAGCATATCCGCACTCGGCGCTCGCGTCTCACCGTAAAGCGAGCGGATGGGTAGGCCGGTAGCGGAGTCGACGCTGCTGTCGACCCGTTCACCGGCCTCGGCGATGCCACGCAAACCGTGCTCGGGTCCGAACAGCGCAACCAGTTGGACGGCGGACGATGCGGCGAGAACATCGATCGTACTCCTGCCGTCCGCGGTCCGGCCCGTATGATTGGTGATCAGACCGACGCGCTTTCCGCCGAGAATGTCGAGGCGTTCCTCGAGCAGGACATCGATCCCTGCTACGACGGCCGTGGCCGCAGGTTCGTCGCCTGGCGCATCCGGCTGCGTTCCCGGACTGCACGCCAGAGCGAACAGCAACAGGAAGGCGGCGCGTTGCGCCGCCCTGCACAGGTGCGTAGCTTGCACCGCCTTCTGACTTCCGCCAGACACGGCGTATCGAATGATTCTGCCGCAAACCGTCGAATCCATGGTCATGCCAGGGCTCGTGTTCTCGTGATGCGGCGCTCGCAGTTCGTGGCGCCGTTGCTCGTCACGACCATTCTCGCTGTGCTTGCCGCATGCGCGACAGCCGGCACGCCATCTCGCGGCGCCGCCGGCGATGTCCTCGGCGTCGAGGAACGCGCATGGGTGGAACGTACGTTGGCCGGCCTGGACCTCCGTGACAAGATCGGCCAGTTGCTGTTTCCGCGCGTGAGCGGATCGTACATGGCGGAAGGCAGTCCGGAATACGAGCGAGTCAGGGTCTGGATCCAGGATCTTGGCATTGGCGGTTTGATCGAGACGCTCGGGCCGCCGCTCGAGGCCGCTGTGAAGCTCAACATGCTTCAGGAACTGGCGGACGTGCCTCTGCTCATTACGGCCGACATGGAGGACGGCCCCGGCCAGTTGCTGAACGGCGGCGCTGTCATGCCGTACGGACTTCAGAATGGCGGCGGCACCCGGTTCCCGCCTGCCATGGGCATGGGTGCGATCGGCGATGATGCGCTGGCCTACGAGATGGGGCGGATCACTGCACTCGAAGCGCGAGCCATTGGCATTCACATGAATTTCGCGCCGGTTGTCGATGTCAACAACAATCCGAACAATCCGATCATCAACACGCGCAGTTACGGTGCGGATCCACACATGGTCGCGCGGATGGCAGCAGCAGCGATGCGCGGCATGCAGGAGAACGGCCTGCTGGCGACCGCGAAGCATTTCCCCGGCCATGGGGACACCGAAACCGACTCGCACCTCGATCTGCCGGTGATCGGCGTGGACCGCACACGCGCGGATTCGATCGAGTTACTGCCATACCGTGTGTTGATCGATGCCGGCATCGCGGGCGTGATGAGCGCGCACATCGCGTTCCCGGCCATTTCCGGCGACTCCGTGCCTGCGACGCTGAACCCCGACCTGCTCGGCTCGCTGCTGCGAGACAGGCTCGGGTTCGACGACCTGATCCTCACGGACGCGCTCGATATGGGCGCAATCATCCGTAACTACGGCGCGACCGAGGCGCCGATCCTCGCCCTCGAAGCGGGCGCAGACCTGCTGCTGCAACCGTTTCCCGACGACATGCCGGGTGTGATCGATGCGATCGCCGCGGCCGTGCAATCCAGCCGGCTCGACGAAGCCCGCATCGATGCGTCCGTTCGGCGCATCCTCGAGGCCAAGGCACGGGCCGGCCTGCATCTCGCGAGAACGGTCGACGTGTCGCGCATTCCGGCCATCGTCGGAAGTCCCGAACACGTTGCGATTGCCGAGCGTGCGGCAGACCGGTCGATCACGCTCGCGCGCGATCGCAACGCATTCCTGCCACTGCGCGATCGCGATCTCGCCGTCGTCCTGTACCGCGATGCAAGCGAACCACTGGCCGGGCGCACGTTCATTGCCGGCCTCGACAGCATCAACCAGATCCTTTCGACCACCGTTCTCGACCCGTCGCTGGATCCACGCGGCTTCGAAGCCGCAAAGCAGTCATTTCTGGAGGCCGATATCGTCGTGTTTGCACTCTTCATTCGCGCCGGCGCCTACCGCGGCAGTCTGGCGGTGCCGGATTCGCTCGCGGCGCTGATCGAGGAGACGGCACGCGATCGCCCGGTCATCGTCGTTTCGTTCGGCAACCCGTACCTGCTCGAGCAACTGCCGGGACCGGGCACGGTCCTTCTCGCCTGGGGGCCATGGGACGTGCAACAGGCAGCGGCGGCTCGCGCGCTCCAGGGTGAGTCCGACATCGCGGCCCGTCTGCCCATCAACGTCCCGCCGGACCTCGCCATCGGCGATGGCATCACCGTGCGCACGGATTCGGCGTGGCGGGCAGGCCACGCGGTGACGCGTGTCGCACCGGCCGTTCCTGCCCGCGGCGTAACCGTCGTAGCGCGGGCGAGGCCGGAGGATGCCGGAATGGCTGCGTCACTTGCAACCTCGATCGACAGCATCGTGCGCGCGGCGATGGCCGACAGTGTCGCGCCGGGCGTCGTGGTCGCGGTCGGCCGGCACGGTCGGCTGGTCCACGTGCAGAGCGAGGGCCGCACCGATTGGGCGATGAGTGCGCCGCCGGTCACGGACTCGACACTCTGGGACATGGCCTCACTGACCAAAGTCATCGCGACGACGACGCTCGCGATGATGCTCGTCGATGAAGGCCGTCTTTCGCTCGATGTGCCCGTGTCTCGCGATCTGCCCGAGTGGGTCGATTCCGCCGGCCGGAGCGGAGTCACGATCGGCCACCTGCTGCGCCACGATTCCGGCCTGCCCGCCTACGGACCCCTGTGGCGGAAGGCACGCGGCAGGGACGCCTACCTCGAACGCATCGTGACCGTACCCCTCGAGTACGAACCCGGCACCCGGTCGTTGTACAGCGATTACGGCGTCATTCTGCTCGGCCTCGTGATCGAGCGCATCACCGGGCAATCACTCGATCGACTCGCGGAGGACCGCATCTTCGCGCCATTGGGCATGCGCGACACACGCTTCAATCCGCTCCTGCCGGGAGCCGGCGGACGCCGCCTGCCTGCGGTAACGCCCGAGCGCATCGCACCAACCGAGTATGACACGGTGTTCCGCATGCGCCACGTGCACGGCCGCGTCCACGACGAGAACGCGTTCGCGCTCGGCGGCGTGGCCGGACACGCGGGATTGTTCTCGTCCGCCCGCGATCTCGCGACCTTTGCGCAGATGCTGCTGGATGGCGGGACGTATGACGGCCGGCGCTTCCTTCGCGAAGAGACCGTCACTGCGTTCACGACACGGCAGTCACCGGAGTCGAGCCGGGCTCTCGGCTGGGACACACCGTCCGGTCGCTCCTCTGCTGGCGACTGGTTCAGTGAACGATCCTTCGGTCACACAGGATTCACAGGCACCAGTCTCTGGATCGACCCGGTTCGCGATGCATACGTGATTCTGCTGACGAATCGCGTCAACCCGACAAGGGAAAACCAGCGCCACACGGCGCTGCGCCGCGACATCGCGGACGCGGTGATCCAGGCGATTCGCGACCAGCCCGTCGCGCCGCGCGTGACAACGTCGCGATGAATCCTGCGTTCCGGCTGGTTGACTACATTGTCCTGTTTGCCTACATCGGCGGTGTCATTGCCGTCGGCGCCGCGTTCGCTGGCCGGCAGGAGACCGCGCGCGATTATTTCCTTGGCAGCCGCGGTCTGCCGTGGTGGGCCATCTGTTTCTCCGTCGTCGCGACGGAAACGAGCGCACTGACCGTCATCAGCCTGCCTGCCACGGCGTATCAGTCGGACTTCTGGTTCCTGCAACTCGCGATCGGCTATCTGTTCGGCCGCGCAATTGTCGCCGTGCTGCTTCTACCCCGCTACTTCCGTGGCGAACTGGTCACGGCGTATGCTTTCCTCGGCCAACGCTTCGGGCCGGAGACTCGCCGCTTTGCCTCGATCCTGTTCATGGTGACACGCGCGCTCGCGGACAGTGTGCGCATCTTCGCAGCCGCGATCCCGGTCCGTCTGATCACCGGCGTTCCATACTGGCAGGCGATCGCCGTGGCTGGACTGGTCACTCTCGCGTACACGTACATTGGCGGTCTGCGTGCGGTCGTGTGGATCGATGTCATTCAGATGGTCCTCTATCTCGTGGCAGGCATTGCGGCTCTGATCGTTCTGGCTCGTCTCGTGCCCGGCGGCGTGGCTGCGATCATCGACACCGGCCAGGATGCCGGCAGATTCCGCGTGTTCCATCCGGAAGGAGGGTTCGCGGACGCGCGCTGGTTGTGGACCGGCATTGTCGGCGGCGGGTTTCTGTCGATGGCATCCCACGGCGTAGACCATCTCATCGTGCAACGGCTGCTCGCGGCGCGTTCACTCGGCGACGCCCGCAAGGCAGTCCTCTTGAGCGGCGTCATTGTCTTTTTCCAGTTCGCACTGTTCCTGTTCGTCGGGGCCGGCCTGTTCACATACTACCAGGGCGCTACATTCGACACTCCCGACGAAGTGTTCCCGCGTTTCATCGTGGAAGGATTGCCACCCGGCCTGTCCGGCCTCCTCGTCGCCGGCATCCTCGCCGCGATGATGTCGACTGTCTCGTCGTCACTCAACTCGCTCGCAAGCGCGGCGACGAACGACGTCTGGGCCCCGCTCGCAGGGCGCGAGAATGATGAGCAGGCACTGTTGCGCATGGGCAAACGCTTCACGCTCGCTTGGGGCGTCGTCCTCGTTGGCGGTGCGATCCTCTTTCAACTCGTGCAGCAGGGCACGCCCATCGTGGTCATTGCGCTTCAGATCGCGTCCTTCACGTACGGCGGCCTGCTCGGCGGATTTCTGTTGGGCGTGCTATCGACGCGCGCCACGCAGCGCGATGCCCTTTTCGGCATGGGTGTGGCC
Source organism: Longimicrobiales bacterium (assembly GCA_050732695.1). GTDB lineage: Bacteria > Gemmatimonadota > Gemmatimonadetes > Longimicrobiales > RSA9 > JBFFZF01. The sequence continues at coordinate 11,890 of JBOHRL010000031.1, forward strand.
ACGGCCATCATGATCGTGTTCTGGGCGGCCCAGCAGTTCGAATGGATTCCACGCATGGCCGACACCCTCTGGTTCGCCCTCTTCGGCTCCCTGTTGACCCTTGTCATCGGCGAAGCGAGTGCGCGGCTCCGCGGCGAGGAGCCGAGGTCGGATCCGACTCCATGAACGCGTTTGTCGGCGTCGATGGCGGCGCAACCCACGCCACGGCCCTCGTCACCGATGCGGGTGGCAGGATCCTCGGGCATGCTCGGGCCGACGCCATCGTGCTGCGCGGGAGCGACCACGGTGCGACCATCGAGGCGATTGCGGTCCTGGTTGAACGCGTGCTCGAGATCGCCGGAACGGAACCACCAGCGGCGTCGCTCTGCTGCGGGCTGACGGGCGCCGGACGTGCCGAGGAATGCGATGCCATCGAAGCGGCTCTGCGCAGCGCCGGCAGCGCCGTGGCGGTGCACATAACGACGGATGCCGAGGTCGCGTTTGCCGATGCCTTCGACGATGGAGCCGGCCTGCTGCTCATTGCCGGGACCGGGTCCATCGCATGGGGCCGAGGACCGACTGGAACGCTTGCCCGAAGTGGCGGTTGGGGCGTGATCGCAGGCGATGAGGGAAGCGCATGGGCCATCGGACAGGCCGCGCTCCGCGCCGTCCTCGCCGCGTACGATGGCCGCGCCGAGCCGACGTCCATGACCGGGCCCGTGCTTGCGGCCGCAGGCCTGACCGAGGCAGCGCAACTCGTGCGTTGGGCGGAGAGGGCAGGGAAGAAGGGCGTCGCTGCGCTCGCACCCCTCGTACTGGACGCAGCGTCTTCCGATCCAGTCGCGGGCGCGATCGCGGACCACGCAGCAAGTGACCTCGCCCGCCACCTCGAAGCGCTCGCCCGGCGGCTCGGACCGTGGCCGTCCGCTGTGCCGGTTGCGTTCGCTGGTGGACTGCTGGCCACCGGTCGTCCCCTCCGCCACGCTGTCCAGCAGCGCGTCCAGAGCACACTCCCGGCTGCCGCATTCTACGAGCAGGATGTCGATGGTGCGCGCGGCGCGGCGAGGCTCGCGCGGCGGACGCGACGCCCATGACACGCGTTGACACGGCCTCTACCTTGTCGCGCATGCAACGGTTTCCGCCTGTCAACGAACAGCTGGACGAGATCCGGCGTGGCACGCTGGAGATCATCCCGGAAGAGGACCTCGCGCGGAAGATCCAGCGAAGCGCGCAGGACCGATCGCCGCTCATCATCAAGCAGGGCTTCGACCCCACACGGCCCGACCTGCACATCGGCCACGCCGTTTCGATTCGCAAGCTGCGAACGTTCCAGGAACTCGGTCACCAGGTCGTTTTCGTGGTCGGCGATTATACCGCACGCGTCGGCGATCCGAGCGGCCGGAGCGAGACGCGGCCGCGACTGTCGGCCGAAGAGATCGATGCGAACGCGCACACGTACGCCGAGCAGGTCGGCCAGATCCTCGATCTCGAGCGCGTGCGCATCGATTACAACTCGTCCTGGCTTGCTCCGCTCGACCTCGCCACCATTCTCGAACTCACCTCGACCTACACCGTCGCCCGCATGCTCGAACGCGATGACTTCGCCAGGCGTTACGACGAGCAACGCCCCATCGCGCTCTCTGAGTTCCTCTATCCCTTGATGCAGGCGTACGATTCCGTCGCGCTCAATGCGGATGTCGAGCTGGGCGGCAACGACCAGAAGTTCAACCTGCTCGTAGGACGAACCGTCCAGGAACGCTACGGTCAGGAACCACAGGTCTGTCTCATCCTGCCTCTCCTGCGCGGCACCGATGGCGTGCAGAAGATGTCGAAGTCCTACGACAACTACATCGGCATCAGCGAGCCGGCCATCGAACAGTTCGGCAAGACGATGTCGATTCCCGATGACCTGCTCGACGAGTGGTACCGCCTTGCCGTTCCGCTGACCGACCGTGAACTGGATACGGCACTCCTCCAGGTGCACGACGATCCCTACCGCGCCAAACGCGCGCTCGGCCGGCGCATCGTCACCCTCTTTCATGACAGGGCCGCCGCAGACGCCGCCGAGGCGCACTTCGATCGGCTCTTCCGGGAACACGCTCTGCCCGAGGAGATCCCGACCATCGAGATCTCGCTCTCGGATCCCCGCCTCCGTTATGACCCGGACCGCGGCGTCCGGCTCGTTGGTCTCATCGTCGCCGCGAACCTCACCGCGTCCGGTGCCGAGGCAGGTCGTCTCGTCGGACAGGGCGCGATTTCAGTCGATCAGCAACGCATCACGGACCGCCATGCAACGATTCCGGTAGTCGACGGCGCCACCGTTCTCGTACAGCGGGGGAAACGACAGTTCGTGCGCATCGCGTTCATCCGACCGTAAGCAGGCCATTGGCAGGTTCGGGGAGTCGGGGCTTGCCGGACGGCGTGGCTTGCGTATCTTCCAACTTGCCATCACGCACTCGGCACCGGGCGCGCAAACCGGCGAATGAGAGCGATTGCAGTGAATCACGGAAGCAGAAGTCGAGCGGGCACGGTAGCCCTGACCATGCTTTTCATGGCCATGCCGGCCTGCTACAGCTACGTGCCGACGCCGCCGAACCAGCCCGAGCCCGGAACGGATATTCGCGCTCGGCTCACGAACGAGGGCGCAGAGCAACTGGTTCCCCAGTTCGGACCCGGCGTCACGCAGCTGGGCGGCATGCTATTGAACCAGGAGACCGGCGGCGTGTCAATGCTCATCTCCTGGTATCGGTCCACCCGCGTTGGTGACGTCGTTTCCGGCGATAACGAGGCCGTTCGCCTGTCGTACGGCCAGATTGCAGGCATGGAGCGGAAGCAGCTTGCAAAGGGACGCAGCCTGCTCCTCGGCCTTGCGTTCCTGGGTGGCGCGATCCTGACCCAGCAGCTGATCAGTAATAGCGATCGCATACTCGACGATGAAGAGAATCCCGATCCGGATCCGCCTTCACTCGTGGTCCCGCTGATACGACTCTTTCGAGGGATCGGTCGGTGATTCTCTGGTCGTCGTCAAGGTGTTGTGTAAGCGATAGATAGACGCGCATCAGGGGCGGCGAGAAAACGCCGGCAGAGTCTCGCTGTCACGCAATCAGTGGTTTGCGCGTTGCACTCATCGAGTCGGGTTCTGCAACTCCGGCTCTCCGCGTTGGTCAACACACGTCCCGCCCGCGCAAGAGCGGGACAGCAATATAAGAAGCGGTACTCAGGAATTCGCAGGGCATGCGATGGTAGGCCCATTCGGTCGTGCGCCGAGTGGAGCCGGCACGTCGGTGCGGGTGTGCGCAAGCATCCGCTCGACATCTCCCGCGCCGGGCCGCCAACCCGGTGCATCCCTCGTACGCACGGAGGTTGCTGTGAGACGAACTGTAGCCACCCTCCTGGGGGTGATGGCGGCACTGTTCGTAGCCGCCAGCCCTGGGCTGGCCCAAACCGGTCAGATCATCGGCAGCGTGGTCGACAGGCAGCCCGGGCAGGCGCTGGTCGGTGCCCAGGTCTACTTGGAAGGGACCTCGTTCGGGTCCCTGACACAGGAGAACGGTCGCTTCACGATCACGAACGTTCCGACCGGCACGTACAACGTGGCCGTCATGTTGCTCGGCCATGCATCGGGCCGGCAGGAGAACGTGCGTGTGACTGCTGGCGAAGCGACCAATCTCGAGTTCCAGCTGGGGATCACTGCGCTGAAGCTCGAGGAGGTCGTCGTGACAGGAACGGCCGACCCGATTGCGGGCGTGAAGGTCCCGTTCACGGTCGGCAAGGTGACCAAGGAAGACTTGCCCGTTCCCGCGATCACGGCGGAGACGGCGTTACGAGGGAAAGTGGCAGGCGTGCGCGTGCACAAGTCCGGCGGCCAGCCGGGCTCGGGTGCGGAAGTGCTGCTGCGCGGCGCGACGAGCATCTTCCGCAACAACGAGCCGCTCTATGTCGTGGACGGCGTGATCCTCGGTTCGGACCTCATCGACATCGATGCACAGGACATCGAGAGCATCGAGGTCGTGAAGGGCGCCTCGGCGGCATCTCTTTATGGCTCGCGGGCGTCGGCTGGCGTGATCCAGATCAGGACCAACCGCGGCCGCGACATCACGGAAGGCGATACGCGCATCATGCTGCGCAGTGAGTACGGCGTCGACCAGCTCAACATCAAGCGCGATCACATCACCAGCCACCACCACTACCGGATGAACGCGGCCGGGACCAGTTACGTCGACGAGGACGGCAACCCGGTGGACAAACTCGATCGCGTCGCGGAAGCGGACCAGATCGCGGACAACCCGTACCCGGGTCCGCTCTACGATCATCTCGGATTGTTCTTCGATCCGGGCAACTTCCTGACCACTTCGGTGTCGATCGCGCAGAATACGCGCGCGACCAACTTCCTGGCGTCGTTCAACTATCGTGACCAGCAGGGCGTCGTTCCGGGTAACGACGGATCGTCGCTGTACGGAGTACGTGTCAACCTCGATCATCGACTCCGCGACGACCTGAACTTCTCCGTCAGCAGCTACTACTCGAAGTACTACCAGGAAGACTTTGCAACGGACGTCTTCTACGACCTGATGTTCATGCCGCCGGACGTGGACTTGCTGACGCCCAACCCGGATGGCGAGCCGTACCTGATCCAGCCGGACCCGTTCACGCTCCAGGCGAACCCGCTCTACGGCATTGCATTCGCTGACAACGAAGACTTCCGCAGCCGTTTCACGGGCAATTCGACCATCCGCTACTCGCCCGCGAACTGGTTCAGCCTTGAAGGCCAGTTGAGCTATGATCGCTCCGACCGGCACCAGGACAATTACACACCGAAGGGTTTCAAGACGCTCAACAACGTCAGCAACGGCTCCGTATCACGCTCGAATCAGTTGGTCGAGGCGCTGAACGGCAGCGCTACGGCCTCGTTGCTGCGCTCGTTCGGCGGCCTCACGACACGGACCAAAGTCCAGTACCTGTTCGAACGCGAAACGGAAGACGCTCGGTCGGGGGCCGGCAATACGCTGTCGGTCAGCGATGTGCCGGACATCGACGTTGCGGTGAACGAGAGCGGCGGCTCTGGCTACGAGGACATCCGCTCGACCGGTATCTCCGCGATCACCGGGCTCGACTACAACGGCAAGTACATTGCCGAGGCCATGGTGCGCCGGGACGGCTCCTCGCTGTTCGGCCCGGATGACCGCTGGCACACCTACTACCGCGGCAGCGTTGCATGGCGCATGTCGCAGGAGCCGTGGTGGTTCATTCCTGCGTTGAACGAGTTCAAGCTGCGCTACTCGATCGGTACGGCGGGTGGCCGGCCCGAATTCGGCGATCGCTTCGAGACGTGGTCGGTCTCGGGCGGTGCCGTGTCGAAGGGCAGCCTTGGCAACAAGGCTCTGCGGCCGGAGCAATCCATCGAGCAGGAATTCGGGATCGACATGATCCTGAACAGCCGGCACTCGCTTCAGCTGGTCTACGCGGATCAGAAGACCACCGACCAGCTGATTCAGGTTCCGCTGCCGGCCGTCTTCGGCTACAACACGCAGTGGCAGAACGCCGGCACGATCGAGAGCAACACGATCGAAGCAACGCTCGAGACGATGCTGGTACAGCGCCCCGATTTCCAGTGGTCGATCAACGTCGTTGCAGACCGGACTCGGAGCGAGATTACCGAGTTCAATCGCGGCTGCTTCGGGACCGTACCGTACTATTGCGCGGGCACGCAGATCGGCACGATCCGCGGCTATCGTTTCCTGAACGCGCCGAATCAGGTGCCGGCCTCTGCGGCAGGGCACGAGTCCGAGTTCCAGGTGAACGATGATGGCCTGCTCGTCTGGGTCGGCGCCGGCAACACGTTCCGTGATGGCAGTGCGAAGGGTCTGTGGGGCACGAACACGACGATCAATGGCGTGACGTACAGGTGGGGCCTGCCGATCATCCAGCGCGATGCCGCGAACGTGAACGAACTGGTCGAGATCGGTGACATCAATCCCGATGTCAACCTCGGCCTCGGCCAGAACATCCAGTGGAAGGGGTTCAGCCTGTACGCGTTGTTCGATGCCAAGATTGGCGGAGACATCTACAACAACACGCGCCAGTGGGCATACCGGGATTACAACCATTCCGATTACGACCAATCGGGCAAGCCGGAAGAACTGCGCAAGAGTGTGACGTACTACCAGATTCTTTACAACACGAACGCCAATACCAGCTGGTTCTTCGAGGACGCCGGCTATGTCAAGTTCCGCGAGCTGTCCGCGCAGTACTCGTTCAACCAGGACCAGTTGCAGAGTCTGTTCGGCGGTCTCGGCATGCAGCGGCTGACCGTCGGTCTGATCGGCCGCAATCTGCTCACGTGGACGGATTACACGGGATTCGATCCGGAAGTTGGCAACCTGTTCGAGGGATACGACGACTTCCGTTATCCGAACTTCCGGACGTTCACGGGCAAAGTCGAAATCGTCTTCTGACCGCCACCAGGGAGAGGAAATCATGAGAACGTGCAGAGCGTTTGCGGTCCTCGGCCTGGTGTACGCGGTCGGGGCCTGCCAGGATCTTGATGTGCTGAACACGAACCTGCCGGACCAGGCACGTGCGATCTCCGAGCCTGGTGACGTCGAGTCGCTGATCGCGGGCTCGTTCCAGACGTGGTTCTACGGCTACTCCGACTACTATCCGGCATGGGCACTCAGCGTTGCCGCCGATGAGGCTTCATCGTCCTGGGGCAACGCTGGGATGCGCGACATCTCGGAAGAGCCGCGCAAACAGTTCCCGAACTCAACCGGTTACTCGTACGATGAAGTGGCGAGAAACCCCTGGTACGACATGTACGGGGCCATCTCGGCCACGAACGATGGTCTGCGGGCCATTGCGGAAGGCCTTGAAATCGGCGAGGACGGGGCAGACACGCAGCGCGCGATTGCGTTCGCCAAGTTCATGCAGGGAATGGCGCACGCGTATCTCGCGCTGACCTACGACCGGGCCTTCGTTTTCACGGAGGACATCGACCTCGAGTCAGCGGAGTTCGAACTCGTCGACTACAACCAGATGATGGATGTCGCGATCACGATGATGGATCAGGCCATCGTCGAGGCCGGCAAGTCGTCGTTCCCGCTTCCCGACCATTGGATGGCGACGTCATCGCTCACCAACCAGGACCTCATTCAGCTCGCGAATTCGTACGTCGCTCGCTTCATGGCCAGCGTCGCACGAACGCCCGCAGAACGGGCTGCTGTGAACTGGCAGGAAGTGATCAACCGAATCAACGCCGGCATAACCGAGGACTTCGGCATCACACTGGACAACACGGATTGGGGCGACTCATTCAAGGGGTATACTCAGCGCTACGACTGGTTCCGTTCGGACATGCGGGCGATGATCGGACCGGCCGATATCTCCGGGGCGTACCAGGACTGGTTGGCGACGCCTGTCGGCGACCGGATCGATTTCGACATCGACACGCCCGATCAGCGGATCCAGGGCGGAGCAGTCGGCGTGAGCGGCACGGACTTCACGTACCGCAGAACGCAGAACCATCGCGCGGACCGTGGGACGTACCATTTCTCGCGCTACCACTGGACGCGTTACTTCTACATTCGGACGGACCAGATCGGCTTCGATCCGATCATGGCGAAGGCAGAGATGGATCTGCTCAAGGCCGAGGCCTATATCCGGCTCGGCCAGCCTGATGCAGCTGTGCCACTGATCAACGCGACGCGCGTTAGCCGCGGCGGTCTGCCACCCGTCTCCGAGACCGGCCCGACGGGCGCGGATTGCGTGCCCAAGAAGCTGGTCGACCCGGCCGGGGGGTGCGCAGATCTCATGTCAACGTTGATGTGGGAAAAGCGGATCGAGACGTTCAGCATCGCAGCAGGTGTCGCCTACTGGGATGCACGGGGCTGGGGCCTGCTCGTGACAGGGACGCCGTACCACCTGCCGATTCCCGCTCGTGAGCTGGAGACTCTCCAGCTGCCGCTCTACACGTTCGGTGGCGTCGGCGGCGAGGGCGCGGCGCAGTAGACACTGGCTGGTCAGGAGTGAGAAGAGCGGAGGGCCGCCGGGCGACCGGCGGCCCTCTTGCAACTATTGCATCCGTGCGCTTCGGCGATCGATGTGAAGGTTGCTGGCCGAATCGTGCGTTCCGGAGTACACTCGGGGGACGCGTCGAGCAAACGGAACAGGCCGGAGCGATGACGAAACCGAGGCGGGTCGAAAAGCCGTGGGGGCACGAGTTGATCTGGGCAGAGACGGACCGGTACGTGGGCAAGATCCTGCACGTGAAGGCAGGACACGCCCTGTCGCTTCAATACCACGAACGCAAGGATGAGACGATCCACCTGCTGAACGGGTCGTTGCGCTTCTTCGCCGGCCAATCGGTGGAGGACGTTGCGCAGGTCGAGTTCGTGGAAGGGCAGAGTTATCGTATCCTGCCGGGCACGATCCACCGCATGGAAGCCGTGACGGACGTGAACATCCTGGAAGCATCGACAGCCGATCTCGACGATGTCGTGCGCCTCGAGGATCGCTACGGTCGGTCGTAGTGTGGCGGTTGAACAGAGTGAACACCGCACGTACATCGGTCTCGGGAGCAATGTCGGTGACCGGCGCCGTGCGTTGCGCTGTGCCGTTGAAGCGCTCTCGGACCACGGCACGATCGAAGCCGTGTCGTCGGTATATTCGACAGAACCGGTCGGTTTGCGCGAGCAGCCGTGGTTCTGGAACCTTGCAGTACGCCTTGCGACGAGGCTCCGTGCGACCGAGCTGCTTGCGGCCATGCGGGCGATCGAAGTCGAATTGGGCCGGCGGCCAGGGCCCCGATACGGACCGCGCACGATCGATATCGATCTGCTGCTCTACGACGATGCAGTGATCTCGATGCCTGCGCTCGAAGTCCCGCACCCGGCGCTGATGGACCGGGCGTTCGTGCTGCGCCCGCTCATCGAACTCGCGCCTGATCTGGCGCACCCGATGACCGGCGAACGATTCGCGGACCGGCTCGCACGTGGCAACTTCGAGCGGACCCGGCGGCTTTTCGAAGGCGCCGTACTGATCAGACGATGATGAACGACGAGCTGGCCAGCGAGCGCCGGCGCCGAACGACGTCACTCGCCGGCGGGGTGCTTGCGCTGTGCTGCGTGATGCTCGGCATCGCCTGCGATCGCAGCGGCGATGCAGAGGCATCGCAGGATGCAATTCGTGCAATGGTCGACTCGATGATGCCGGCACTCGAGCGGCTCTCCGCCCTGGCGGCGACCGAACCCGTACGGCTGGCCACACAGTCGGTCGACGAAGTGCGCAGGTATATCGAAGCCAAACTCGCCGAAGAGCTTCCACCCGAGGAGCTCGAGGGCGTGCGCATCACATACACGATGCTTGGCTTGCTCCCGGACACACTGCGGCTCCGCGATCTGCTGCTCGACCTCTACACAGAGCAGATTGCCGGTTACTACGATCCGGACACCGGCCAGCTATACGTTGTCGACGGTGTTCCTGCGGCCGCGTTGCGCACGGTCGTCGCACACGAATTGGTGCACGCTCTCCAGGACCAGCACACGGATCTCGATTCGCTCATCGACGGACGACGAGGTAACGATCGGCAGACGGCGGCGCAGGCGGCCATCGAAGGTCACGCGACACTCGTGATGTTCGCGCTCCTTGCAGAAGAAGCGACGGGCAGGACCGTGGACCCTGCGCTGCTGCCGGACCCCGGTGCACAGCTCGGTGCTGGATTCGGTGGCGGCGCACAGTTCCCTGTGTACGAACGGGCACCTGCCATCATCCGCGAAACCCTCATTTTCCCGTACGCCGGCGGTGCATCCTTCGTTCACCATGTCTGGGCCGCGGATGGTTCCAACCCGCATACCGCCCCCGTCGGTGACAACGTGCCGAACAGCACCGAGCAGGTGATGCATCCCGACACGCGCTTCCTGAACGGCATCGACTCGCCGACGGAACTTCGCTTCGCCGCCGGCCAGGGCTGGGTCGTGGCATACGAGAATACGATCGGTGCATTCGAGATCCGCATCTTCCTCGACGAGCATCTGGGGCGAGGCACCGTATCCGCACTCGGCTGGGACGGCGACCGGTTCCAGCTCGTGGAGACACCCGCCGGCGCGCGGGCTCTCGTCTGGGTCAGTGTCTGGGATGACGCGGCGAGCGCGGACCGTTTCCGCCACGCAGTCGATCTCATTCGTCAGAGCGGCGCGCTCGGTGAACGCGCCAGTGTCTCAGCACTCGACATCGAGGGCCGGCCCGCCGTTCAGGTCATTGTGACGGCGGATACCGATCCGGCCACGGTCCCTGTGCCGGCCCTGCACTGCACGGACGCGGCCGGCACCCGGCAGCCGTGCGCTCTCACACGATGACCACATCGCCCCACGGCCCGCGTTGACACGCGAATGAGCGCAACCCAATCAGGAATCAGACGTCAGGTCGATGCGCGGACCGGCCGCTACGAGATCTGTGTCGAACGTGGCGCGCTGGCGTCGCTGCCGGCACTGCTGCGCGCGCACGCGACCGCTCAGCGGTACGCCATTGTTACCGATGCCAATGTCGCGCTCCTGTATGGACACGTGCTTCTCGAACGACTCGCAGACGACGCGTTGCGCGCTGATCTGTTCACGTTCCCGGCCGGCGAGAACAGCAAGACGCGCGAGACATGGGCGAGGATCAGCGATGCAATGTTCGACCGCGGGTTCGGGCGCGATGCATGCGTCATCGCTCTGGGTGGTGGAGTCGCTGGCGATCTCGGTGGATTTGTCGCCGCCACGTTCATGCGCGGCGTCCCACTCGTCCTCGTTCCGACATCGCTGCTTGCGATGATCGACGCGTCCATCGGTGGCAAGACCGGTGTCGATACACCCGCGGGGAAGAATCTCGTGGGTTCGTTTCACGCTCCTCGGCTCGTTCTCACGGATCCGGACTTGCTCGCAACGCTGCCGGACGCGGAGTTCCGTGCCGGCATCGCGGAAGCCATCAAACACGCAGCGATCGCCGATGCCGAGCACCTCGCCTGGCTGGAGGCGGAGGCCACCCGGATCCTCGCCCGTGAACGCGCCGTCCTCGATCTGCTGATCCTGCGGTCCGTCGAGATCAAGGCGGCGTTCGTCAGCCAGGATGAGAGGGAGGCCGGCGCGCGCGCCGCGCTCAACTTCGGCCACACCATCGGCCACGCCATCGAGCACCTCACACGGTATGCGATGCCACACGGGTACGCCGTGGCGATCGGGATGGTCGCGGAGGCGAGGCTCGGTGAGCACGAGGGCGTGACCGCACCCGGTACGGTCGGGCTACTCGAGCGCGCGCTGGCCAGCTTCGGTTTGCCCACGGCTGTACCGGCGGGCCTCGCACCCGAATCGATTGCGGCGGCCACCGCTACGGACAAGAAATCGCGCCAGGCGCGCGTCCGGTACGCCCTGCTCGCCCGTGCAGGCGAGGTGGCGGGGGCGGGGGGAGCCTGGACGCAGGCGGTTGAAACGGATCGTCTCATCCGCTCCCTTGCCGGGTGACAGGGCGTTTCCCGGGGTGAACCCATTTTGACGGAGCCCTGCGCCGACGCTATCTTGCGAGCTACTGTTGGACCGCTGCGCAGGCGCGTCCGGTCCGCCTTGCGGTCACCGCCCGCGCCACGGTCCGTGAGACCACTCAGGGGAGACCGTGGCATGGCGCTCAGCCAGCGCATCGCAGGACAGTCCATCGCCGATGTATTGCGCTGCAAGGCCGCCGACACGCCCGACCGAACCTTCCTCCTGTTTGCCGATCGCAGGCTTTCGTTCGCCCAGGTCGACCATCGGTCCGATGCCCTCGCCGCCGCGCTCCACGAGCTGGGCATCGGCCGCGGCGACCGCATCGCGATTGACCTGCCGAACTGGCCTGAGTTCATCATCTCGCTTTTCGCGATCACCAAGCTGGGCGCCATCATGGTGCCGCTCAATCCGCGCTACACGCTGCCCGAGTTGCAGTACATGCTGCGACACTCGGAGGCCGCCGTCGTCATCAGTGCGGAGAACTTCGACGGCATCGATTACCTCCAGTTGTTCGAAGGATTGCTCGTTTCGCTGCCGGACCTGCAATACGTTGTCACGGTGGGCGAGGAGGATCTCTGGTACGATGACCGCATCTACCAGTTCGAGGACCTGGTATCGAGCGGCGAGCGCAGGGATGTGCCGGTCATCGACATCGATCCTGCCCGGGATGTGTTCACGATCCTGTACACGTCTGGTACTACGGGTAAACCGAAGGGCGTCGAGCTGACGCACGCAAACGTGCTGGCGGCCGCGGCGCGAACGGTGGATGCGATCGGACTCGGGCCGGACGATGTCGTGTTCGGAATCTCGACGGTGTTTCACGTATTCGGCCTCGGCCCCGGTATTGTCGGCACGCTGATGGCCGGCGCGTCACTGGTGCTTCAGGAGCAGTTCGATGCGGCGCGCGCGCTCGAGTTGATCGAGCGGCACCGTGTAACGGTGCATTATGGCGTGCCTACGGCATACGTGACGGAGATCCGGGCGGCCGAGCGGGAGCGGCGCGATCTGTCGTCGCTGCGGACGGGCATCGTGGCCGGTGCCCCGATCAGCGACGATCTGGTGCGCCGCGTCCGGCAGGAGTTCTGCCCGAACCTGTGCGTTGCATACTCGCTGACCGAAACGGCGTCTGCGTTGACGATGACGCGGCCGGACGATCCGCTCGAGAAGCAGTACTACACGGTTGGCCGGCCGTTCGAGGGCACGGAGATCCGCATTCTCGACCTGGACGGGACAGTGCTTCCGGAGGAGAGCCTGGGAGAACTGGCGGTGAAGGGTCCGAGTGTCATGAAGGGGTATTACCGGCAGCCGGGCGAGACCGCGCACGCGTTCGACGCCGACGGCTATTTCCTCACCGGCGATCTCGGCATGATCGACGATGAGGGGTATGTGCATATGGTCGGGCGCCGGAAGGAACTCATCATCCGCGGCGGGTTCAACGTGTACCCGCGCGAGGTGGAGGACCGGTTGCAAGCGCATCCTGCTGTGCTGGAAGCGGCCGTTGTCGGCGTGCCCGACGACGTTCTCGGCGAGCGGGTTTGCGCGTGCATCATGCCGGTCGAGGGCGCGATCGTCACCGGTGACGAAGTCAAGGACTGGTGTCGGGGCGTTCTGGCGGACTACAAGATCCCGGACCTGGTTCGCTTTTTTGACGCCTTTCCGCTCACGGGGAGCGGGAAGATCCGGCGAGTCGAACTCTCGCGCATGGTGAGCGCGGAGGAATCGAGCCGCCGTTCCTGATTGGAGGCGAGACTCCTTCACTCTTCGTGCGGCCCCACGCAACGGGGCGGAGGCACCCGCCGGGCGCGCAGCGCTCGCCGGCTCCGCTCGATGCTCGCAGCCGCGACGTGAGGAAGGGGCCCGCCGGAAAGAAAGAGTAAACAGCGGATGAGCACGCAATTTTCACGGCTGTTCCACTCGGGCCGCCCCGGCCCCTCCGTTCCCCACGAGCCGCACGCCGCACTCCTCATCGATTTCGACAACGTCACGATGGGGATTCGCAGCGATATCACGAAGGAACTGAAGAATCTGTTGAACAGCGACATCATCAAGGGCAAGGTCGCCGTGCAGCGCGCGTACGCGGACTGGCGCCGCTACCCGCAGTACGTGGTGCCGCTCGCGGAAGCCTCGATCGACCTCATCTTCGCGCCGGCCTATGGCAGTTCGAAGAAGAATGCGACCGACATCCGTCTCGCGATCGACGCCCTCGAACTCGTCTTCACAAGACCCGAAATTGGCACGCTTATCCTGCTCTCGGGCGATTCCGATTTCAGCAGTCTCGTGCTCAAACTCAAGGAGTACGGCAAGTACGTCATCGGTGTCGGGATCCGCGAGTCGGCATCGGATCTGCTCGTACAGAACTGCGACGAGTACTACTCGTACTCGGCACTCACGGGCCTGACGCGGGCCGGTGAAGAAGAGTCCGCCGTCACCTCGGACCCGTGGGAACTGGTGGACATCGCCGTGCGCCAGATGGTCACGGGCGGCGACGTCATGCGCTCTGACCGGCTCAAGCAGGTGCTCCTCGAACTCGATCCGAATTTCGACGAGAAGCAGCTCGGCTTCTCGAAGTTCAACCGCTTCGTGGCAGAGGCCGCAAACCGGGGATTGCTACATCTCCAGAAGATGGAGAACGGCCAGTTCGAGATCACGCTTGCGGACGGTCAGGAGCCGCCACCGGCCGCTGCAAGACCGGAGCGGGCACGGGGACGCGGGCGCCGTCGGGACGAGAAGCCACTCACCGAGAAGAAGGCGCCCGAACGTGACGAGCCGAAAGCCGCCGACACAGGACCACTGGACTCCGTTGAACGCCCGGCACCGAAACCCCGAGCGGAAACGCGGGACGTGCAGGATGCGAAGGCCGGCTTGCCCACGGCGTACGACCTGCTGCGTCGTGCCGCGAAAGAACTGGGCGGCACACCGGAACGCGCGGTGCGCGATTCCGATGTCAAGCGGCGCATGCTCGACCTCGACCCGGACTTTGACGAAAGCATATTCGGATTCAGCAAGTTCTCACGCTTCCTGCGCCAGGCCCACGATGCCGAGCTGATCAACCTGCGCAAGATCGACAATGGCAACTACGAGTTGACGCTTCCGGATGGTCAAGGTGCGCCCGGCGCCGTCGCACGAGCGGCGGACGGCGTCGGCACCGAACCGGCTCGCGAAGATCGGAGTGAAAGTCAACGTGAGGAACAGCGCCGGGGCCGGCGAGGACGTCGAGGCGTGCGGAACGAGGACCGGGACCGCCAACCTCGGGGCGATGCGGACCAGAGGAAGCCGCGTGACAGGACCGGCCACGCAAAGACGAACACCGTGATCGACGCGACAACGAACAATACGGCGCCGGGGACGAGGCCCGGGTCAACTGCGCCAGCCACCGGGCCGACCTCGACTGCGCCGGCGATTCCTGCGGCCGCCCGGGACAGCCGGAGCACAGCGAGTACCGCAATCGGCTTGCGTCGCGGTTCTCGCGGCGCGCGGCCGGGTGGCCCGCCGCCGCTCCTCGAGGGCCAGGCGATCGGGGCGCGCTCGCCGTCGGCGGCCGGACCGAAATCGGCGGACGTCGTGCCAGCCGATCCGTCACCGCCGGCTGCCCGTCCTGGATTCGCGCCCGGCAGTCTCGGCCTTCCGGTGAAGAAGGAAGCCGTCGTCGAGTATCTGACGAAGGCATACAAGGGCATCGGCCGGAAGTCCGCCGAGCACCTGATCGAGGCGGTCGGCGCCGCGAACGTTTTCACGACGCTGGCCGAACAGCCGGATCGCATTCGTCAGGTCCTCGGCGACAAACGCGGCGCGACGCTGCTCGATGCGTGGACCGAAGATTTCGCCCGTCGAAGCGGTGGCCGCCGGCGAGGTGTCCGGGCAGGGGCGGAGTCATAGACGACTTGAAGCAAAGCCGACCATCGCCGTGCGAGATCATTGCCGCCGCCCGGCTTGCGCGGTCGTCGGAAAGAGTGGCGCGCAGCCTGCTCGGTACCTGGCTGATATCGATCGTCGATGGCGAGGAAACCATCGGTCGCATCGTCGAGACGGAAGCCTATCTCGGTCCCCACGATGAAGCATCCCATGCTGCTGCACGGATCGGTCGGACGGCACGCAATGCCGTGATGTTCGGGCCTGCCGGTAGCGCGTACGTTTATCGCAGCTACGGCATTCACTGGTGCATGAACGTCGTAACAGGCGAAGTCGGGTTTCCCTCCGCTGTACTGATCCGTGCGATCGAACCTGTCTCGGGCATTCGTACGATGCGTGTGCGTCGTGGCAAGCACGAGGATGTCGATGACCAATCTCTGGGCCGCGGTCCCGGCAATCTCACGGTCGCACTCGGCATCACCGGCGATCTCAACGGCCACAAGCTCGACCAGCCGCCTCTCGCCCTCGCACGCGGCACGAGATTGCGCTCCGAGTCGATTGTCGTTGGGCCGCGCATCGGAATCACTCGTTCCGCCGACTGGCCGCTGCGTTTTCATGTCAAGGGCAACCGATGTGTTTCGCATTACCGACGGTGAGTTCACGAGTTCGTCGCGTGCTGCGTTTCAATCATTCTGTTGTTGAATGAGCCCGGCAGGTTGGTGATCGCACTGCTGGACAGCCCTTCCGGCCCGGCCTACATTGGGGCGCGCATTTTCAACCATGGAGAGCGGCTTGAAGATCATGGTGTGCATCAAGCGGGTCCCGGATACCGAATCGCGCTTGCGCATAGCCGGTGACGGAACGTCCATCGAAACAGCCGGCATCAAGTTCGTCATCAGCCCGTATGACGAGTACGCGCTCGAAACGGCGCTGCGACTGCGAGATGCAGCAGGGGGTGGGGAGGTCGTCGTGATCACGGTCGGCGACACCGCATCGGGTGAACAGCTGCGCGCCGCGCTCGCAATGGGTGCGGACGGCGCGATCCTGCTGAAGGGTGAGCCGACGCTGGACGGTCTGGCAACTGCTCGCGCACTTGCGGCCGCCTTGGAAGGCGCGGCACCGGACCTCGTGCTCGCCGGGATGAAGGCTGCCGACGACGATCAGCAGCAGGTGGGTGCGATGCTTGCACAGTTGCTTCACCTTCCATGCATCACCGTCGTCGCGAAACTCGAAGTCGACGGGTCCACCGTACGTGCACATCGTGAGATCGAAGGCGGCGTCGAACACGTCGAGGCTCCGCTACCCGCTGTCGTTACGATCACCAAAGGTGAGTTCGAGCCACGTCTTCCTTCTTTGAAAGGAATCATGGCAGCGAAGAAGAAACCACTCGAAGAGAAGCCCGCCGCGCTCGGCTCTTCACGCATCAAGGTGCACGGTCTGAGTTACCCGCCCGAACGGCCCGCAGGCAGGATCGTCGGCAAGGGCGCCGAAGCGGTTCCCGAATTGATCCGTCTCCTCAAGGAAGAAGCCAGGGTGCTCTGATCATGGCGCACGTGCTTGCCGTTGTCGAACAGCGTGATAACACGTTGCGCAAAGTGTCGCGCGAGGTGACCAGCGCGGCACGGTCCGTCGCGCAATCCATGAACGGCGATGCGCATGCTGTGCTGCTTGGTCCGCCGGGCGTCAGTGCAGCCGCTCCGGAACTCGGCCGTCATGGTGCCGAGACCGTGTGGGTCGCCGAATCGGACGCATTCGCACAGTACTCGCCCGACGGTTTCGCCGCGACCATCGAACAGCACATCCGCGCCCACGAGTACTTCGCCGTGCTGTTTCCCGCGTCCGCCATGGGCAAGGATCTCGCGCCTCGGGTCGCGGCCCGCCTCGATGTGCCGCTCGCAACCGATGCGATAGCGCTCGACGTCGAGCAGAATGAACTCATCATCACTCGGCCGGTCCATGCAGGCCGCGCTTTCGCCCGCCTCTCCCTCGAGGCAGCGCCTCGACTCGTGTCGCTGCGGCCCAACGTCTTCTCCGCCACCGAGCACGCAGCCGCCGGCCGAGTCGACACCATTGCGGTCGCCGGCTCGCCCGACGACTGGCCCGTTCGCATTACATCGGTCGAGGCCACGGCTGGTGCACAGCTCGATGTCGCCGAAGCCCCCATCATCGTCAGCGGCGGCAGGGGCATGAAGGGTCCCGACAACTGGCATATCCTCGAAGAACTACGCGCTGCACTCGGTCCGACCGCCGCGCTCGGCGCTTCGCGCGCCGTCGTCGACGAAGGCTGGCGACCTCACGCGGAACAGGTCGGACAGACCGGTAAGACGGTCTCGCCTCAGCTCTATTTCGCCATTGCCATCTCCGGCGCGATGCAACACCTCGCCGGCATGCGCAACTCTCGCACCATCGTCGCCGTCAACAAGGATCCCGATGCGCCCATCTTCAAGATTGCAGACTACGGGATCGTCGGTGATGTTCAGGAGATATTGCCAGCGCTGAGCGCGGCCATCCGGACCTCGCGCGGGGCCTGAGGGCTTGTCTGTCATGTTATTGGAAGGCAAGAAGATAGCCTATCCCATCGAGGACGGCTTCGAGGACCTCGATTTCCGCGTACCCGAGAGCGGTCGCGTCAGTAGTGCGCCCGAATCAACTCGCGCACAGTTCCCGGTCCGATGACGACGATGAATAGATTACCGTACTCGGAATCCTCGATGGGGCCGGGATCCGGCGCCCCGAATGCGCGTGCGATGATCGGGACGGTGTTGCTGTGATTCACGATTACGACGGTTTCCCCGGTGTGCTCATCGAGGATCCTGCGCACGAGCGCCGCAGCGTAGCCGGCGGTCTCCCCCTCGATGGGTGCAATGCGAACCCGCTGGCCGAGCTGCCGCGCAAGCGGTTCGCCCGTGAGGATCGTGCGTCTGTATTGCGATGCGTAGACGGCGTCGACACCCGCGTCGCCCAGTCTGCGGGCAAGGTCCTGTGCTCGCGCCTGGCCGTCACCAGTCAGGCCCGGATCGGCGGCAGGTTCATCTTCCTTCTCGGCGTGGCGAACCAGGATCACGATCGTGCGATCGGCCTGAACGGCTGCGCTGCCGTCCGTCACCGCAAGCAGGGCGAGCGTGACTGCGAACGTGCAGCCGCACACCGACCGTCGAATCATTCTCCCGTACATGCACGGCTCCGTTCAGGAAGGACTGTGCAGGATACACGAATCGGCAGCGGCGGCGCCAGACGATCCAACCGCACAGACGCCGCAGTGTGAAGCCTGCGCTCGTGCTGCTCGCGGCCGGCGAGGCGCGGCGATTTGGCCGACTCAAGCAATTCGAGCCCGTTGGCCCGACCGGCGAGGCACTGTTGGACTACTCGATCTGGGACGCGCTCCGGGCCGGGTTCAGCTCCGTTGTCATCGTGGTTCGACCCGAGATCGAGGATGCCGCACGCAGTCACCTCGTCGAGCGGTGGGCCGGTGTGCCACTCGTGTACAGCCATCAACATGCCGGTGCTCGCCTGTCGGGTCTGGAGAACATCGATGCCGGATTCGCGGTGGACGCGCATCGAGTATCCCGTACATCGCCGTGGGGTACGGCGCACGCGGTGCTATGCGCTGCGGCCGAGCTCAAAGGTCCGTTCGCCGTCGCGAATGCCGATGACTTCTACGGCGAGGACGCATGGCGGCGGGCCAGCGGGTTTTTCGCTGCGGCCGGCGGTTCCCGTGTTCTCACGGAGGCGCCAGAGGGAGCAGGCACCGCCGGAGACGTGACGGACGCGGACCGCCCTGCGAAGCGGAAGCCAGGCGACATGGGACTCATCGCATACCGCCTCGATGCTACGCTGTCGCCGTTCGGTGGTGTGTCACGCGCGATCTGTAGAGTCGACTCGGACGGGTATGTCGAAGAGATCGTCGAGGCACTCGATGTACGCAGCGAAGAAGGTCACGTCGTTGCACGCGCAGCGGACGGCGAGGCTCGGGTGGTACCAGCGAACGCACCAACGTCGATGAACCTGTGGCTGCTCCAGCCGCCCATCCTCGAGCAGCTGATCGTGCGATTCAACCGGTTCCTTACCGAGGAAGCGAACGATCCGCGCGCGGAGTTCCGGTTGAGCACGGAACTGAATCATCTCGTGCAGGATGGTCGCGTGCGCATCGTCGCACTGCCAACATCGGCACGGTGGCTGGGCGTGACGTACGCGGAAGACGTGCCCGCGGCTCGCACTTACATCGCGGCTCTGGTCAGGTCTGGCGCGTACCCGGCCAGTCTCGGAGTGGGGGCCCTCGAAAGGATGGGGTGAACCATGCAGCTCGACGCGCTGGACTGGGCCGTCGTTCTGGTCTACGGCGGGGTCACCCTCGTCGTGGGATTGTGGTACGCACGACGGGCAGGGCAGGGAATGCAGGAGTATTTCCTGTCCGGCCGGCGACTGCCGTGGTGGCTGCTCGGCACATCCATGGTCGCGACAACGTTCTCGACCGATACACCCAATCTCGTGACCGATCTGGTTCGCACGGGTGGCGTCAGTCAGAACTGGGTCTGGTGGGCGTTTCTCATCACCGGCATGTGCACGGTGTTCTTCTACGCAAGGTTGTGGCGGCGTTCCGGCGTGCTCACGGACATGGGCTTCTACGAGCTTCGCTATTCCGGCCGCCCGGCGGCGTTCCTGCGTGGGTTCCGTGCCATCTACCTTGGCGTCTTCTTCAACGTCATGATCATGGCGTCGGTCACGCTCGCCGCAATCAAGATTTCCGGCGTGCTGCTCGGCGTCGATCCGTACCGCACTGTGATGATCGCCGGCGCCGTCACGATGCTCTACTCGGCCACGTCCGGCCTGTGGGGCGTCGTCGCGACCGACATGCTGCTCTTCATCATTGCGATGCTCGGGTCCGTCGTCGCGGCTGTCTATGCCCTTCGTCACCC
This sequence comes from Longimicrobiales bacterium, assembly GCA_050732695.1. Taxonomy (GTDB): domain Bacteria; phylum Gemmatimonadota; class Gemmatimonadetes; order Longimicrobiales; family RSA9; genus JBFFZF01. The sequence continues at coordinate 32,144 of JBOHRL010000031.1, forward strand.
GGCCGTCGGCGGCCTCGACAATCTGCTCGCCAACCCCGACGTTGCGCAAAGACTCGCATTGGTTCCCGATTTCACCGATTGGCGGACGGCGGCGGCCGTGTTTGTCATCCCGCTCGCGGTGCAGTGGTGGAGCACCTGGTACCCCGGCTCCGAGCCTGGCGGGGGTGGGTACGTGGCCCAGCGCATGCTTGCGGCAAGGAACGAGCGCGAAGCCATGCGTGCTACCCTCTGGTTCAACATCGCGCATTATGCATTGCGACCCTGGCCCTGGATCCTGGTTGCCCTCTGCTCGCTCGCCGTCTACCCGACACTCGATTCCCTCGCCGTGGCGTTTCCGCACATCGATTCGAGCATCATCCGCCACGATCTCGCGTATCCCGCCATGCTGCTGTTTCTGCCGCACGGCATGCTCGGACTCGTGGTCGCGTCTCTCGCGGCGGCGTACATGTCGACGATCAGCACGCACCTGAACTGGGGCGCCTCCTACGTTGTAGACGATGTTTACCGCCGCTTCCTCGCGCCCGATCGCGACGAGCGCCACTACGTCCGCGTCGCACGCTTCTCGACGCTGGTGCTGACCCTCCTGATGTGCATCGTCTCGCTCTGGCTCGAGAACGCGCTACAGGCGTTCCAGATCCTTTTGCAGATCGGGGCCGGTACCGGTCTCATTTTTCTGCTCCGCTGGTTCTGGTGGCGCATCAATGCGTGGGCTGAGATCGCCGCCATGATCGTCTCCTTCGCCGTAGCTCTCTACTTCCAGTTCATTCACACCGCTCTTGGCTTCGACGCGGTCCACCCATCGGCTGCACTGCTCATCGGCGTCACCATCACAACGGCTGGTTGGATCATTGCCATGCTTGTCACTCCGCCAACGGATCGCGCCACGCTGCGCAGCTTCTACGAACACATCCGACCCGCAGGAAGAGGCTGGCGCCGCATCCTCGGTGACGATATTCCAGAGACCAGCGAAACCCTTGCGCCGGCCTTCGCCTGCTGGTTCCTGGGCTGCATCGCCGTGTACGCCGCACTCTTTGCCATGGGTTCGGCGCTGTACGGCCAGGCAGGTCCGGCCGCGCTGTTCACAGTCATCGCGGGCGCTGCCCTCGCCGGACTTTTCCGATTCCTGCCGCGCGTGCAGTTCAGATAGCAGTCCGTTATTGGTTGGAATCGCTGTGCATCGGCATCGAAGTCGGGCCGGTCATGCATACAACGCAAGCGCCCGCCGAGGGTAGCGCCAGGAAACGGAATCGGTCGAACGGCCCGGTCCGCGTCCGAACACCGTAGTACTGGCGATCCAGTGCATCGAGGATCGAATCGATCCGTTCGGTTGGACAGAGTGCGACGACGGAGCCCCCGAGGCCCGCACCGGTCAGCCGCGCGCCATGGGCACCAGCACTCCGAAGAAGTGCGGCGAGCGTGTCCAGCGATGGCGTGCTCACGTCGAAGTCGTCACGCAGACTGGCGTGACTCTGGTCCATGAGCTGGCCGAACCGGGTGGGGTCGGCGGCGCGAAGCGCGGCATCGGCATGGTCAACGCGGCGTGCTTCTGTGACCGCGTGCTGGAACCGGCGCAACGCGCGGCGATCGAGGATGCGCCGGCCGGCCTCGAGCAGTTCCCATGCGTCGTGCGCACCGGCTGGCAGGAGTGTTCGAACGCGCGCCAGCGCGTCCCCCGCCTCGCGGGCTCGCTGGTTGTAGGCGGCCTGCTCCGGACCGCCCTTCTCCGCACGTTGAAGCGAGTTCGCGACGACGAAGCGCCATGCGGGCGGGATCGGCACGTGTGTGACGCGCAGCGGCGCGAATCCGATGCGGGCAGCCGAGCCTGCTCGAGCGAGAAGGCACACGGCCTGATCCATGCCGCCGCCCTGCGTGCCGACCTGCCGTTCCGCTTCGGCGAGCCGACTCGCGAGTTCGATGGGCTGCATTGCCTCGTTGTTGACGTGCAGAAATGCGAGGGCAGCGGCCACGACCAGTGCCGAAGACGAGCTGAGGCCCGCTGCTTCAGGGAGATCCGAGTCGACGACAGCGTCGAAGCCGGTGTGTCGGTCACTGTCGGAGAGGCCATGGACTGCGGCTCGCACGTAATTGCTCCAATGCCCGGATGCATGTTCGTGCGTCGCCGACGCGGCCGCGTTGCGAGCCTGGTCTGATTGCGCCGACCGGTTGGGATCTGTCGGGAAAGAAATGACGTCCGCGCCACGAGTCGTGCTGCTCACGCGGATCATGCCATCGTCGCGCGCCCGCGCGAACAGGCGAATCCGTTGAGCCAGCGCCATGGGCAATACATCGAATCCGAGGTAGTCGATGTGATCGCCCATCAGGTTCACCCGGCCGGGTGCCTCGACGAGTATGTCCGGGCCACGTTCTCCGAACACCGTTGCAAGGGACGAGCCGAGCGGCCGCATCAATGAGCCAGTCTCTACATTCGCCGGTACGCCGGGCCGCTGCCGCCTTCGCGGGGTGTCCAGCGCGGACCGAGGACGTCGGTCGCCTTGCAATCGACGCAGTTGGGTGCGTTCACAACGAGGCGGTCGCCATCGCGTTCGTAGACGCCAGCCGGACAGACGTGTGAGTAGAACTCGGCGACGTCCGGAGGAATGTCGCTGCCGACGATCAGATGGCCTGGAATGTCGTCGCGCGTGCGGTTGCCGGACTTGAAAACGGCGTCGACTTTGCGCGTCGTCAGACGAGTATCGGTGAGTGGCGGTGGCGCGGGGCGCTTCACACGTGGGACATCGGCATCGCGTTCGATCTCGATTCGCCCGCCGAACAGCGCACCGCCGCTCACCGTCATGAGTGTGGACTTGAAGCCGCCGGTAAAGAACCCGTCCTTGAAGGCAAGACGCATATTCCGCCGTTTGTAGAGATCGGATCGGATGGAGCTTTCGTCGACCATGCGGTCGTACGCGCTCAGCGACGCGGCGGACCAGTCGCCCTGTCTCAACGCAGCGAAGATGGCGCGAGCTGCATACATACCGGATTGGACGGCGTAGTGGATGCCTTTGAGCGATGCGACATCGACGAAACCGGCACTGTCGCCCAGAATCACGATGCCATCGCCGTGGCGTCTCGAGGGAATGGAATGGTATCCGCCCTCCGGAATCGTCTTCGCGCCCCACTCGACCATTTCACCGCTGTCGAGATAGCCGCGGAACAGCGGGTGCAGCTTCATGCGTTGAAGCAGCTCGTGAACATCGAGGTTGCGGTCGCCATAGTCGAGACCGGCCACCAGGCCGAGAGCCAGCACACGGGGTTCGAGCGGGTACATGAAGCTGCCACCGAACGTGTCGGTCGGAAGCGGCCAGCCCAGCGTGTGTACGATGGCATCCAGCGGCTGCCTCGTCTCCCAGATCTCCTTCACCCCGAGCGCGTAGATCTGCGGGTTCGTCGCCGGGATGGACTGCCACTCGAAATACGCCTGGGCCAGCGCACCCCGCGGGCCCTCGGCCAGCGCTGTCACCTTCGCGACAATATCCGTTGGCGCCGTGTAACCAGAACCCGGCTTCCCGTCACGATTCAGGCCCGACGGCGTCGTTCGCACGCCCGTAACGCGGTTGCCTTCAACGAGCAACGATGCCGCAGGAAAGCCGGTGAACACGTTGATCCCAGCCGCCTCCGCTCGCTCGCCCATCCACCGCACGATCTCGCAGATCGAGGCGATGCGGTTGCCATGATTGCGCATGCTGGGCGGTGCTGGAATGCGAATCGAGTGCGTATCCGTCAGAACGAAGACGCGTTCGTCCGTGACAGCCGAACGGAACGGCAACTCCGTCTCGGGCACGTCAGGGAACAGCTCCCGGAACGGGCCAGGGTTCACGACCGCACCCGACAGACTGTGCTCGCCAAGCGCTCCCGCCTTCTCGAGCACGGCAATCTCGACAGCGCCCGGCCCGTCCCCTGCTTCGTTCGCCTGGCGCACCAGACGCGCAAGCTCGATGGCGCCGGCCAGACCGGCCGGACCACCGCCAACGAACACGACGTCCATCGCAATGCTCTCGGGATCCGCCGGTTCGTTCAGGATGAAGCGCTCGCGCGGCAGCGCCGGCTGGTAGTGTGCAGGGACGATCGTGCGGGCATCGGCCATTTCGTAACGCTCCATGATCGTTTACAGGACCGGATCGCGCTGCGCCGCGTCTGGTGTTGCAAGCGGCACCGCCCTGGCGGTCCTGCCGGCCTCCATGGAATCGACATCCAGCGGGATCACGAGGAGGGCATCGGCTCGCGCGACCGAGGTCAGCACGCCCGAACCCTGGTTGCCGGTCAGTTCCGCGTCGAGTACACCGCTCTCATCGCGCGAGAGGCGGACGCGCAGAAAACGGACGAGGCCCGACCTCGATTCGATGGCACGTGCGACGCGGACCTGAATGGTCGGAGGGTGCACGGCGAGGCGGCCAAGCATTCTGCGGATCGCAGGCTTGACGAGGATCTCGAACGTCACGATAGCGGATACAGGATTGCCGGGCAGTCCGAAGACGGGCAGTGGCGGACCGTTCGAGCGAGGGATCAGGCCGAACGAGAACGGACTGCCCGGCCGGATCCTGACACGCCAGAACGCGCGTTGCATGCCGAGTGCTTCGAGCGCGTCCTTCACGACATCGAATTCGCCCACGCTCGCGCCGGCGCTCGTCACCAGAGCATCGCAGCGATCGAGCGCGGGCGCGACACGAGACTGGATCGCGGCGGCATCATCGGGGGCAATCCCGAGGAGAACAGGTGTAGCGCCGACGGACATCGCCGCCGCCGCGAGGGCGTACGAGTTCGAGTTGACGATGCGCCGCCCTGCGAGGACCTGATCGAAGGCATCGAGATCGACGAGTTCATCGCCCGTCGACAGGATCGCGATGCGCGGCCGGCAACTGACCGCCACGTTCCCGCTGCCGACAGTCGCGAGAACGCCGACTTCGCCTTCCCGGAGCAGGGATCCCCGCGCCAGCACAGTCTCCCCCGCACGCAGATCCTCACCCCGCAAGCGTACGTTCCGGCCCGCATCCGCATCGTCCACGACATCGACATGAGCGTCGCCCGCGAGACGTGTGTGCTCGATGCGGATCACGCCGTCAGCGCCTTCCGGCAACGGCGCACCCGTCATGATGCGGATCGTTTCGCCTTCTCTTACGCCGCGCGAGGGGAAACTGCCGGCTGCAACGGACTCGACCAGCAACAGACGACGCGGTGCTCCTGCACTCGCCCCGCGCACGTCCGCAGCGCGCACCGCATAGCCGTCCATTGCACTGTTGTCCCATGGCGGCTGATCACATGGCGCAACAACGTCACCGGCCAGAGTGCGGCCCAGCGCGTCCAGCAACTGGACTTCCTCCACCGGTTGCGGCGAAACCGACGCCAGAATGCGCGCCGTCGCCTCACCGATGGTGAGCCAGTCCGGTCCCGAGCGTTCTCCTTTCATCGCTCCAACCCGGCATGGCGCCACGCCGGCGCCGCTTCTTTCACGAGCCGGCCCCGGCAATGCGCTGCGCCAGCGCGCGGTCACCCGGTGTGTTGAGGTTCATGAAGAGCACGGCCGGATCGCCGAAGCCGCGCACCACGTCGAGCGGCAGGCGCGCCACGCGCACATCTTCATGGAATGCGATCATGCGATGGTCACCGCGTTCGAGCGCGGCTTCCATCGCCGGGATACACGTAACGCTGTAGTATGCCGCCAGCGGTTCCACGCCTCGGCGCCCGGTGCTCTCCGGAACGACGACATCGATGGCGTCATTGGCGCGCCCGAGAACGGCCCCGAGCAGAACGGCCGGTAGAAAGGGCATGTCGCAGGCGACGGCGAGGACTCCGTGTTCGCCGCGTTCACTCGCCCAGAGCAGGGAAGCGTGGATGCCGCCGAGGGCACCGGCTCCTGCGAACACATCGCCGCGGAAAGGGAGTCCGATGGCGCGAGCGAGACTGGCATCATTGGCGATCGCCACGACGTCGGGCACGACGGTGAGGAGCGTAGCGATGACGCGGTCGACGACTCGTTCGCCGGCAACTTCGGCGAGTGCCTTCGGGCTGCCGAAACGAGTGCTTGCCCCACCTGCGATCACCGCACCGAGTGTCGTGCTCACATCATCTCTCGAGCGCCGCAAGCACAGCGGCGCGGCCGGGTTGCAGCGAATTCGTCCTGGTCACGCGCCCCCCTCGAACGCGTCAAAGCGCGTTGCACCGGGCCCGGCGGCGCGGCCGAGGATGGTCAGGCGGGCGGCGTCGGCGATCGCAACGGCGAGCGTCGTCGGCACGGACCGGCTCGCGATCCACGAGATCCCGCTGCGCGCTGCGGCGAGTGCGATCTGTCCGGATACGCGAGCACTCAGGATCAAACCGAAGCAGCGCAGGTCCATTCCGGCGAGAAGTGCGGAGCCGATGGCGCGGTCGACCGCGTTGTGGCGGCCGACGTCTTCGCACTGGTTGAAAAGGCATTGGCCGTCGGAGAGCGCGGCGGCGTGCATGCCGCCCGCGGGGTGGCGCGCGTCTGATTCCCGGTAGAGCGAGCGAAAGAGTCCGGGAAAGCGATCGTCGGGTGGAAGCGGAAGCGAGCGCGACCGTCTCAGAGCGTCTCTGTCGCACGTGACGAAGTGAAGAAGGCCGCAGCCGCGATCGGCGCGGTGACGTCGCTCGGACTCGGCCAGCAGGGCCGGAGCGGGCGCGACCGTCGCGCGGATGAGAGTGATGCCGGGATCGAGCAGGACCGCATCGACCGCGAGCAGGTCATCGCGCTCGCGGATGTAGCCTTCGGCGAGAAGGCGCCCGACGCCGAGCGATGTGGCGGCGTGTGGCGTGAATGTACCCGTCGCGACGAGGCGATCATTCGCTTGCAGCATCCATGGCGCTTCATCGACGGTCAGCGCGTCTCGTGACATGACGCCGAATATAGGGCGCGTCACCTCATGGAGCGATGGAGACACCGAGGGCGAGCGCCTGCACGAAGGCGAGGCCGACATAAGCGATGAAGCCGAGAAGTGCCGTCACGATTGCCTTGCCCGTGCCGAAGTCCAGAGCCTGGCGGATGGCGACAATGACGGCGGCGAGTTTCCATGCAGCGACGAGTGCACGAACGGGTACATCGAGAACCGGGATCGCACGAAGGCCATAGAGGAGGCCCGGGCACTGCGCGAAGCCGATGGTGCGAAGGAGTTCGCCCCATGTCGCAGTGCCGCGCAGCAACTTGTCGCCGATCAGGTACGTGACTCCGGACCAGATGAGCCACGAGAGGATTTCACGGAGCAGGACAAAGGCAGCGAATGTGAAGCCGGCCTGGTGCGTGCCAACGGCAAGGGACGCAGCGGACAGGCAGACGACGAGCCCGGCCTGACCAGTCGCAGAGGCGTCCTCTTCGACTTCCTCGTACACCTCGTCGCGCAGCCGGGCAGCACCGAACAGACGCACGCCAAACGAGCGCATGACGCGATGAGCGGGCAGGGCCGTTCCGTCTGTCATTCCCCCGCTGCGAATGCGCGCAAGGCTGTCGCCTTCAACTGTGCAATGATGAAGCTTCCAACGTTGAGGGCCAGCGCGTCCGCACTGTGGCGTGTGACCATTGCGGTAAGGCGAATCTCGCCGTCGAGTCGAACGCGGACGAGCGCCCCGGCCGGCGCCAATGCCGCGACTCGCAAAGCGAAGCGATTGATCGCGCTCGTCACGCCGGCATCACCGGCATCGGCAAGCAATACATCTTCGGGGCGGTATCCGACGTGGACCGGGCGACCGGGTGCGAGACCGCCCGGATCCGCAGCGACCGCCGTGAGGAACGCACCACCGGCCATCGCTACGAGCGTCAGGCCGTCATCAATGCGGTCGACGACGCCATCGAGCAGCAACTCGGCGCCGGTCATCGCGGCGATGAAGGGCGAAGCGGGCTCGAAGACGAGGTCATCGGGCTGACCTTCCTGCACGATCCGGCCATCCTGCATGACAGCAATACGATCGGCCAGGGCGAAGGCATCGCCCGGATCGTGTGTGATGAGGATGGCCGCCGGAGCGCCGGATCGAACCGTTCGCTCGAGGTCTTCGCGGAAGCGACGCTTCGCCGTGACATCGAGATTCGCCGTCGGTTCATCGAGCAGCAACACATCCGGTTCGACGGCCAGCGCTCGCGCCAGTGCCACGCGTTGTGCTTCACCACCCGAAAGCCTGCGGACATCGGCATCGCGCAGCGGCGTAAGCCCGAGTTGCTCGAGCGAACGAAGAACGCGCGACGATCGGTCATTGCGTGCGACGCCGTGAGCCCGCAAACCGTACGCGATGTTGCTCTCGACGGTACCGCTGAACAGATACGGCCGCTGAAACACGCCAGCGAGGCGGTTCATCGCTGGATCGCCCGCCCGCACAGGAACGCCGTTCAGCCGGATCACACCGGCGTCGGCCCGCTCGAGCAGTAGGAGAAGACGGAACAAGGTGGACTTGCCGGCGCCGTTCGGGCCGAGAATCGCGAGGATCTCACCGCGCTCCACGTGTAACGCCGCGATATCGACGACCGTGCGTTGCGCGTAATGGCGAACCAGGCCGTGGGCGGAAAGGATCGGGGCCGGCGGCATCATGAGCGCATCGCATCGAACCAGCCCGGCCGTCCCTGCTGCATACGTGTGAGCAGGATGTTGATCGTGAATGCGAGAGCGAGAAGGATGGCCGCGAGAGCGATGGCGAGCGCGAAATTGCCGCGCCGGGTTTCGAGCACGATGGCCGAGGTCAGAACCCGCGTTTCGCCGCGGATGTTGCCGCCGACGAGGAGAACGGCGCCGACCTCCGAGAGGACAGCACCGAAGCCGGCGATGACGGCTGCGCCCACACCGAGGCGTGCCTCGCGCACATGCGTCGCAATCGACCGCAGCCGGGATGCTCCGAGGGCCCTGGCCTGGAGCCGGACATCGGCTGGTACGGCCTGAATTGCGGCAAGGCTTACACCAGCCACGTACGGCGCAGCGAGAATCGCCTGTGCGAGGATCATGGCCGCGGGTGTGAACAGCAGCGCCAGATCACCGGCCGGTCCCTGGCGTGAGAACAGGAGGTACACAGCGAGACCGACGACGACCGGCGGCAGGGCGAAACCGGTGTGTACGAGAGCGATCAGGATGCGCCGGCCGGGAAAACGCGCCAGGCCGAGCACGATGCCCGCCGGTAACCCGAACATGACGCCGAGCAGAACCGCAGCACCCGACACGCGCAACGAAAGAAGTACGACCTCGCGCACGTAGGGATCGAGCCCCGCCAGCAGGTGGATCGCGTCGCGTACGGCGCCGCCAAGGAGATCCATGGCCTCGCGAACCCGCGTGCGCGTCGCGGGACACGCTCAGAAGTGATAGACGAATCCGGCTGTGAACGAGAAATTCTGCGACCACTCATCGCCCGGAAGCCGGGCGCCGTCTTCACGCAGCAGGAATCCGCGTGGCGTCTTCAGTTTCCAGAGGATGTTGCGCGCGTCGAAGCGGAGTCCGAGTCCGGCATCGGACAACCATTCGATGCCACCTCCCAGCACGCCCGCGAAACTGGTCCCGAAATCGAACTTGAGATCCGATGCGAGGTCCTCTTCCGCAGGACTCTCCGCCGAGGTCTCGATCAGCGCGCCAAGTCCGAACATCAGGTACGGCAGCAACCGATGATACGTGCGCGCGCCGGTCAGGTTGAAGCGCAATGCCGCAAGACCGGAGATGGCGCCGAAATCGGCATCGCCGATGCGTTCACGCGTCGTATCGCCAGGCACGGTGTCCCAGACCATGCGCGTGCTCGAGAATCGGCCGACTTCTGCTTCCAGCGCAAACGGACCGCTGACGATCAGATCGTAACGCGCTCCGACAATGGGCGCCGATTCAGGGCCAAAGAGCAGTGCGCCACGACTCGTCGACAGGTACCCGCCGAAGACCATCGCTGACTGGCGTGTCTCGAGGAAGCGGTACGGCGAGGTGATGTCCTGCGCCTGCGCAACCGCTGGCCGCGCAAGGCAGAAGAGGAGGAGAACGCGGCTCACACGTCCGGCACATCCAGTCATGGGCGATTCCATCGGGTATCAGCCGCTCCGGCTCCGGTCCGTTGTGGTCCGGATCGGCAGCGCAGCTCGCGCGCGAGCAACGCGGCCGGCCAAGGTAGAGAGGCACGCCGACAGGCCGCAAGCGCCCGGCGTCGCCACCTGACATTCCGGATTCGGTTGACGGACACACCCGCGAGCCCGTACAATTGTTCCCTTGGCACACTCTCTTTGCCGGCGCGGTGACAGGCAGCTCGAGCCGTCCCCGGCCGCCAGGGGCACCGTGAATCCTGCGATGCCGGGCCGAACCGCGAACCGATCCCTGCCTACCATCCGACTCATGTTCAATGCCCGTTCCGGCCATGGCCGGCGGCGGCTTCTGACGGGTATCGCCGCGGCGTGTCTTGCGTGTGGCGATGGCGCGGGACCCGATGATCCTCGCGTCACGATTGCCGTCGCGGACGGAAACGACCAGCTCGGTGTCCCGAACGAGAGTCTCGAGTTTCCGCTACAGGCACTGGTCGTCGATGAGTCGCGCGGAACCGCGATGGAAGATGTGGCCGTTACGTGGCGCATCGTCTCGGGCAGTGGCGCGAGTGTAACTCCGATCAACGCCGAATCCGATGACCTTGGTGTGGCCAGTGCGACGCTGCGACTGGGGCCCGATACAGGGACGTACCGGATCGAGGCCTCGGCTGAAGGTGGCGTTGGCGGGCCGGCCACCTTCACGGCACGGGCCATTCTCGCGCCGGTCATTGACGCCGTCTCGCCGGCGGCCGTCGGCCCGGGCGAGACGCTGACGATCGATGGACGGAATTTCAGTACGGTCGCGGATGAGAACGTCGTCCTCTTCGACGGCTGGCGCGGCCGCACCACGTCCGCGACAGCGGTCCGTTTGACGGTTGAAGTTCCAGGGTGTGTGCTGACACGTGATGCGCTTGTCACCGTAGCACGCGGAGGCGCGTACAGCAACACCGCTTTCCTGACGACGCTCGCCGGCGATGTGCCCGAACTCGCGCTTTCGCCCGGTGCCCACACGGTCATCACCAGTCCTCAGGAACTGGCATGCATCGCCATACCCGTGTCGCAGAACGGGGCGCGCTACATCGTCTTCCCTCAGAACGCCGCGCAGAGCGCAGGCCTGCCGCTTCGCACAGAACTGAACACGATCATCGGCGAAGCCACTCCCGTCGCTCTTCCCGCAAACCTCACGTCTCGCACGTCGTCCGGTGCGCTCCGTTGGGAAGACATGCTGCGCACGCGAGAACGTGAGCTGGGCGGCTACACGCCGTTGAGCGGGGCCGATGCAGCCTTCGCCCAGCGAGAAATCCCGGCGCTTGGCGACCGGCGAACCTTCAAGGTCTTGAAGCGTGATCTGGGCACGAAAACCGTGACTGCCGAGGTCCGGCACATCAGCCAGCGCGGCATCTTCTACGTCGACCTCCAGGCGCCCGCGAACGGTTTCACGCCAGCCGACCTTCAGGGTTTTGGCGCGCAGTTCGACGATCCGGTCTATCCGACGGACGTCGCCGTCTTCGGCGAACCATCCGATATCGACGAGAACGATCGCATCATCATCCTGTTCACACCTGCGGTGAACGAATTGACAGACCGCGACGAAGTTGGATTCATCGCGGGTTATTTCTTTGGTTGCGATCTGCTCACGAGATCGCGTTGCGAGGACAGCAACCTGGGCGAGATCTTCTATGGCGTCGTGCCCGATCCCGCAGGCACGTTCAGTGCCCCCCGTTCGAAGGATACCGTCCTGCGCACGGTACCCGGCGTGCTCGCACACGAGTTCCAGCACATGATCCACTACGGCGTGAAGGGCGGCATACTCGATGTGTTATGGCTGTCCGAGGCCCTCGCCCATGCCGCAGAAGACATCATCGGCGAGGAGCTTCGCAACCACGGTGACGTTGTCGGAGCCAACGACTTCCAGCGGCCCAACTGGGTCAGGACCCAGTTCTACCTGCGCGCGCCAAACTTCACGACCCTCGTGGCAGAGAACGCGCCCGGCACGCTCGAGCAGCGCGGTGCGGCGTGGTTGTTCCTGAAGTACCTGATGGGTCACTACGGTGGGACGGAGCTGCTGGGCAGGTTGACATCGTCAATCTCGACGGGGGCCACGAACGTAGTCGGTGCAACCGGTCAGCCGTGGCGCGTGCTGCTCGCCGAATTCGCAGTCGCGACGTGGGCCGATGAGTCACCCGACCTGAATGGCGTCGCGGTCGCGCCTCGTCTGACCTTCCCGAACTTCGAGTTGCGCAGCACTCTGGCCCTGCTCTCCGGCGGCTACTCGCTCGATCCGCTGGATGTCGTGTTCAACGACTACCGGATTGCCAGCGAGATCTCGGCAGGTTCGCAGGACTACATCATCCTGCGCGCCAGTGGCACGACGCCACCCCTGCACCTCACATACACGGGCATTCGCGGCGGGCCGTTCGCGGCGGGCGCCGTGCCACAACTCACCATCCTGCGCATTCGCTAGTCCTGCCGCGGGTTGCGGTCCTGTCCGGGCACGCGCTAGCTTCGCACCGCCCAATCCTCTGACGCCCGGAGCACATGCCATGGTCGCCGCAGTTGTGCTGATCCGTGCCGATCGCGAACAGATCCCGACGGCTGCCCAGGCCGTCGCAGACCTTGGAGGCGTTGCCGAAGTGTATTCGGTTTCTGGTGACTGGGACCTGGTCGCGATCGTTCGCGTGCCGGAATGGGAACAGATCGCCGAAGTCGTGGCCGAGCAGCTTGTCAGAGTGCCGGGCATCGTGCGGACCTGTACACTCATTGCTTTCCGTGTCTACGCCAGGAAGGACATGGACAGCGCGTTCGACATGTTCCAGTAACCGGGCGCGACAGTGCAGGCGGTTGACTCGACGTCACGAACGCCGGAGGACCGAGGCATGGAGGGTCAGCTCTACGAAGGAAAACGTGGCCTGGTGTTCGGGGTCGCGAACGATCGCAGCATTGCGTGGGGAATCGCGCGAACGGTTCATGCACAGGGCTGCCGCGATCTTGCGTTCACATTCGAGGGTGAGATCCTCGAGAAGCGGGTCCGTCCTCTCGCAGAAAGCATCAACGCCCCGTTCGTCCTGGAGTGCAACGTCACGGACGAGGAGCAGGTCAGGTCCGTCTTCAACGAGATCGGCGCCGCCTGGGATGGACTCGATTTCCTCGTGCATTCGATAGCGTTCGCAAACCGCGAGGACCTTGACGGCCGCTTCCTCGACACGTCGCGCGAGGGTTTTCTGAAGGCGCTCGAGATCAGTTGCTACTCGCTGGTTCAGCTCAGCCGGCAGGCAGCACCTCTGCTGGCCGCTCGAAAGGGTTCCATCGTAACGCTCTCGTATTATGGCGCCGAAAAGGTCGTGCCCAACTACAACGTTATGGGCGTCGCCAAGGCCGCTCTCGAGGCGAGCGTCCGCTATCTCGCTGCCGATCTCGGGCCCGAAGGCGTTCGCGTCAATGCCGTCAGCGCCGGGCCAATCAAAACGCTCGCCGCCGCCGGGGTTCGCGGCTTCCGTGGCATGCTCGGATTCGTCGAAGAGAAGTCGCCGCTGCGCCGCAATGTTACACAGGATGACGTCGGTCGTGCTGCGGCTTTCCTGTGCAGCGATCACGCGGCCGGCATCACGGGCGAAGTGCTGTACGTTGACAGCGGTTATCATATCATGGGAATGTGAGCGACTGGACGTTCTCGTTGCCGCCTCTGTGTAACGCATTGTACAGGCGATGGTGCCGTCCGTGACTCAGTCGCCGCTCGAAGTCCCCGTTGGAACCGCGGAGGAATCGGCCTGGTTCAGCTTGTCGGGTACCGGCCTGGTGGGCACGTGCGGCCGATCCTCCGACTGGCGATGGCGAGCGTACCATTCGGTTACGATCTGCGCGGCGACTTCGCGGCCGCCAATGCCGAACGCGATTCCGGCCGCGAGCGCAGCCGCACCGACCACGGCAATGAAGAACACGAGCACGATGTCCTGGGCGATGTCGAGCTGCTCGAGCGCCATGAATGCTGCCAGCAGGATCACCGCTGCCTTGGCCGCACGGGCCATGGTCCGTGCACCCGCGATCGCGCCGGCCGACGCCAGCACGAGATCCTTGAGGAATTCGCCCAGCAGCGTTCCCAGGACAAGCACGATCACGGCGGCCAGTACATTGGGAACATACGAAAGCAACTCGCCAAACAGCACGCTCACCGCGGTCACGCCGAGCATGTTTGCGCCGACGATGATGACGATGAGCATCAGTCCCCAGAACACCAGCTTTGCCAGGACGGAAGACGGATCCAGCGTCGTGCCCGCACGCTCGAGCGCCTCGGTCACACCGCCCTCCCGCATCCAGCGGTCGAAGCCGACGCGGTGCAGCACGAACCTGGTCGCGCGTTCGACCATCCGCGCAAGCACGATCCCGACCATGAGGATACCGACGGCCGCCGCGAGTCTCGGGAAGAACTCGCCAATCTCTGCCAGCCCCTGCTCGAGCTGGTTGGTCAGACTCTGTTCCATGCACTCATCTCGGCGGCTTCTGCACGCCTTCAAGGCTCGCGCCGGCGAGCAGGGGACGCAAGTACGTGACAGGTCGAGCGATGTCGGGTTTCGTTGATCGCGACGGCAACGCCTGGGACATCATCCTCGGGCGAGGCTCGTGGGGAACCTGGGTCGCCCTTTTCATTCCGATCTCACACCTCGCTCCCGTGCGGCAATCCGTTCTCGATGCCGATGCATGGAACAAGGCCAATGACGAACTCGAAGGCATGACCACACCCGGCCTTCACGATCTCTTCGATCGTTCGACGATCAAGGACGAATGACGATGCGGAAGTTCACGAAAGAGGACGGCACCGACTGGATCGCCACCGCACGCGAGGAGGCGACGCCTCGCCATCACGGCCGCTGGTACCTCGTGTTCCACCCCGACGGCGAGGGAGCCGCGACCTACCCAATGGAAGAAGTCCGCTGGCAGACCTTTCAGAGTGCGGAACGAACCATCTCGACGATGTCCCTCTTCGAGCTGCGCAAACGACTCGATGCCGCACTGGCTCGCGCGCCGCTCGAGCCACCGGCCGGCTGAGCAGGTCCTTGCTCGCTCAGACGGTCAGCGAGTCTCTACGCGCTCGTCGGAGAACCAGTCCAGCGAATCGGCGTCCGGCGGTACCAGCCGTTCGAACTGCGCGAGCCGCGCGCCGATCTCGTCCTCGACCTGCTTCGCACGGAACGTGGAACCGGTCACGTTATTCAGAATGCTGAACGCGAGATGTTCGCCACCCGCCGCGAGCACGTACCCGGACAGGGCTGAAACGCGATTGATGGTTCCGGTCTTGGCGCGTAGCCGGCCCTCCGCCGATGTGCCGAGCATCCGGCGCAGGCCATCGGGCGCGCCCGCTTCGGGGAGCGTGTACCAGAACGGCGTCCACAGCGGCGAATCGGCGACCCAGCCCAGCAGCGTGATCACCGAACGTGCCGTCGTCCGATTCAACGGCGAGAGCCCTGAGCCATCGTGGACATCGAGTCCGTCCGGACCGATTCCCAGGTCTCCGGCGAAGTGATCCAACGCGTCCGCGCCGCCAGCAACGGTGCCGCGCCCCCGCGTGACACGGCCGATCGTGCGCACGACCTGCTCTGCCATGAAGTTGTTGCTGTGTTTGTTCACCTTCTCGAGCATATCGAGCAGGCGAGGCGATGTATGGATGGCAATGACGCGCACGCGGGAACCCGTGGACAGCGCAGGCGTGAACAATGAGCCGCCGGATACCGGCGATGCGGAAGGATCACGAATCGCGCGCACCCCGCCATGCACTACGACACCCCTCGCCCCCAGCGCGTCGCGCAGGACGGAAGCGGTGAAAAGGGCGGGCTCTGCGACAGGGACAGACCAGCGAATGGCCGAGGTCCGCCGCGAGATCTGGCCGCGCAGTACCAGCGGTCCCGCATACCCTTCGCGCGTGAGGCGCACCCGCGACCGGCCCGATCCCATCGTGCGAACCTCGTTGCGGATGACGATCCCTTCGCCACCCGGAACCAGGGCTACCTCCGCAAGCGCACCCGCTCTGGTTGCGGGTCGTACCTCAACCACCGCCACGTTCTCCCCATAGGAGAGCGCACTCGCCGGCGCGGCGTAGACCGCATTGCTGTACGAGCTGCTCCAGCCGTCGCCCAGACCGGAACCTTCGAAGAAGGATGCATCGCCAATGACGCTGCCCCTCACCTCGCGCACTCCGTGTGCGAGCAAGGTATCGGCAAACGCGGCGATCACGGTTTCACCCAGTTGCTCCGAGAGCGTCGGGTCACCCGTTCCATACAGAACGACGTCACCTTCCAGGACGCCGTCGCGAACCGGTCCGGTGCCAAGAAGGAACGTGTTGTAACGGAATTCCGGTCCGAGGTAGTACAAGCCGGCAGCGGCCGTGAACAGCTTGAGATTCGATGCCGGCGCAAGTGGCCGGTCCGCGTTATGCGCAAACAGCGTGTCGCCGCGGTCGAGCGACACGACAATCACGCCAGCCCCGTCCGAATCCATGCCGGCCCGCCGCAGGATGCGCCCGAGATCCTCGCGCAGACTCTCGACGGCGACCGCGTTCGTGTCCGTTCGGATCGCCTCGAGCACGGCGCTACCGGCGGACACGGCTGTGCCCGGCGTCTGGGCTTGTGCGCTCGTCAGAAGCGCGAGCAGGATCAGGTCCATCGCCTTCGGTGCTCCATCACCCGGTTTTGCCGATGTCGGCGTTGAGTCAGTACTGTGGCAAGAGGAGGGCCAGAGCGGAACGACCCGGATCTGCTCCCCATCGAATCGTGCAACTCCCTACAAGTTTCACACTTGCGCTACCCCGTGATCTCCGCACGGTCGCCTGCCATGTAGAGACCTCGCCGCGCTCCGTCGCGCATTTGCCGCGTTTGGCGCGCAGATTGCACCGCGCATTCCCGGCGGACTGAAGCCCCGGCGCGACGCGACCGGAGGCGCTCACTGCCCGATGTAAACACATCGCGAGGAGTGCGCGTTCCCGAACCCGAACCCCTTGCGCTTCACGCCGTTAGCCCACAAACTTTTTGCTGCGAGCTGTATGCGTGAAACCTGGAGGTCCCGAGCGCCTCGCCCGATGTCGACTGGGCCTGGCGCTCATTCGCTTCCGCCGCTTCGACCTTCACGATCGTACGGGTCGCCACCACGCCAAGGAGTACGCATGTCCGAATCCCTGCGGGTCCTGATCGCCGATGACGAGGCACTCCACAACCTGGCGTTGAGCAGTCAGCTCGAAACCCTCGGCCACCAGGTGATCGCTACTGCTACGAACGGTCGCGAAGCCGTCGAACTCGCCCGCGAGACCAAACCGGACCTCGCATTTCTGGATATCCGGATGCCGTCCATGACCGGGCCCGAGGCCGCTCACGAGATCGCCAGCGACCGGCCGATCCCCATGATCATCCTTTCGGCTTACTCCGATGCCCGGACCGTCGAACAGGCCATCCGGGCTCCGATCTTTCACTATCTGGTCAAGCCGGTCGATCCGGATGATCTCGCACCCGCCATCGCCGTCGCACGCGCCCGGTTCGACGAATGGCGTGATGCGCGAAAAGAGCGTGACGAACTCGAGATCCGCCTCGAGGAACGAAAGATCATCGAACGCGCCAAGGGTCTGCTCATGGAATCGCGTGGATTGTCCGAGCGGGAGGCCTATCGCTTCCTTCAGAAGACGAGCCAGGACAAGAACACGCCGATGGTCGACCTCGCTCGCAAGATCCTGCTCGCGGCGCCTCTGTTGAACAAGGAATAGGTAGCCCGGAGGGCGTATCGCGAAAACAACAGCGGGCCCGCGACCAGCGGAGGCGCGACTGGCCCGCGCGGGTGATGAGCGCCTCGATCCCCGCCCGCGGGCCGACCGGGAACCAACTCGCTCGCCGGCATCCATCCTCGTCGTAGACGATGAGCCGCTGGCAAGGCAGATGTTCACCGACTTGCTGGAGGCCCACGGCTTCCGCGTCATCGCCGTCGCACGGGGCGAGGAGTCCTTCGCCTTCCTGTCCGAAGTCGAACTCGTTGTGCTCGATGCGATGCTCCCCGGCCGCGACGGTTGGGCCGTCTGCCACGACATCAAGGAGCACGATCCGCTCCTTCCCATCATCATGGTCACGGCAAGGACGTCGCCCGAAGACATCGTACGCACGTTCGCCGCTGGCGCCGATGACTACGTTGCGAAGCCCTTTCACATCGCAGAACTGACGGCCCGCATCGAATCCCGTTTGCGCGTCCGGCGCGCCGAGGTCGCCATCAAACGCGCCAACCAGCAACTACGCGAACTCGCTGACCAGAACTACCAGCTCTACGAACAGGCCCGGCAGGACGCGGAGGAACGCGCACTCCTGCTCCGCGAACTCGATCACCGCGTCCGCAACAACCTGTCTGTCATCCTCGGTCTTCTCAGCATGGAGCGGAACCGACGCCCACCTCGTGCCTCCGCCGAGGCCCTCGCGAGCCTCGAGAGCCGGCTTCGCTCATTCCTCCTCGTGCACGAAGCGCTGCGCCGCCAGAACTACCGTGGTGTGCCCGTTCTCGAAATCGCCGAAAAGCTCGCCCAACGCCTGCGCAACGCATGGGATGTCGAACGTCGCATCGCCGTCGAACTCGATGGCGTCAACACCACCCTCGACGAACGCCAGGGATTCGCCCTCGCCCTCGCCCTCAACGAACTCATCACGAATGCGTTCCGCCACGGCTTCCCCGGTGGCCGCTCCGGGGCCATCCACATCCGATTCGCCGTCGAGGAGCGACAGTTCCTCCTGTCCGTAACCGATGATGGCATTGGCGCTGCCGCCATACCCAACCCGAACATCGTCGGCAGCGGCCGTTCCATTGTTCAGGCCCTCGCCCGCGATGAACTGGGCGGCCGCGTGGACTACCACCCGACCGCCCAGGGTACCAGCGTCGTTCTGTCCTTTCCTCTCAACCGTTAGCAACCTTCCGTCCGTCCAGAAACCAGCCCCAGAAACGCCCACCTCAGTATGCCCCCAGATACTGACGGATCTCCCAGTCGTGCACCTGCGCAATGTACTCCTGCCATTCCTGTTCCTTCGCGGCGATGAACTGTTCGAAGATGTGATCGCCCAGGGCCTGCTTCGCCAGCCTGCTCTTCTTGAGCAGCGCGATCGCCTCGCCAAGATCCCGTGGCAGCTCCTGAATCCGGTACTTGCGCCGTTCGCGAATGGACAACGTCCAGATGTTCTTGTCGACGGGCTCGGGTGCCGGCAGCTTGCCTCGGACGCCATCCATTCCGGCCGCCAGCTGTACGGCGAGAGCGAGGTATGGATTCGCCGCCGGATCCGGCATGCGTAGCTCGAGGCGCGTGCCCTTTCCTCGCCGTGCGGGAATACGCACCATGGGAGAGCGGTTGCGATGCGACCACGCGACATTGACCGGCGCCTCGTACCCGGGCACCAGTCGCTTGTAGCTGTTCACGAGCGGGTTTGTCACTGCACAGAAACTGCGCGCGTGCTTCAACAGACCCGCCACATACCAGCGCATTACCTGCGACAGCTCATCCCGTCCCTTCGCATCCCAGAACGCATTCTCACCATTCTTGAACAACGACTGATGCGTGTGCATCCCGGAGCCGTTCTGGCCAAAGATTGGCTTCGGCATGAAGGTCGCATGCAGACCGTGCTGCATCGCAACATTGCGCACCACAAACTTGAAAGTCGCGAGATCATCGGCGGTCGTCAGCGCATCCGCGTACTTGAAGTCGATCTCGTGCTGTCCAGGCGCAACCTCATGGTGCGCCGCTTCAACCTCGAACCCCATCATCTGGAGCACGTTCACGATGTCGCGCCGCGCGACTTCGCCGAGATCCACGGGCGTCAGATCGAAATAGCCACCCGCATCGTGCGTCGCGGTCGTCGGCGAGCCGTCCGGTTCACGCTGAAACAGGAAGAACTCCGCTTCCACACCCGCCATCATCTCATATCCCAGCTTCGCCGCCGCTTCCATCTGCTGCTTCAACACCAGCCGTGGATCGCCCGGAAATGGCTTCTCTTCCGACGTGTACACGTCGCAGATCAATCGCGCGACCTGATTGTCGGCGTCACCCCACGGGAACACCGTGAACGTCGAGGAGTCCGGCTTCAGCACCATGTCCGATTCCTCGATCCGCACAAAGCCCTCGATCGATGAACCGTCGAACATGATGTCGCCGTCCAGAGCCTTCTCGAATTGGCTCTGCGGAACTTCCACGTTCTTCAGCATCCCCATGATGTCGATGAACTGAAGCCGCAGGAATCGCACGTTCGAGTCCTTCATCAGCTTCAACAGATCCGTCTTCGTTGCGCCCGTCGTTCGCGGCAACCGCTCGCGTGTCTCGCGATGCCGGATCTTGTGCTCCGGCGTCAACGCCGCGTGCATGCCGTTCGACTGCGTCCTCATGCGATTCCTCACCTTCGCGTCCATGGCCGCTCCGTCTCGAGAGGTGGCTGGTCATGCGTACCGGACGGAGGATGCTACCATTCCCTAGCCAGAGTGTCAACGAGCAAGTGGCCAGACGGACAGGATACGAACGACAGAGGGGCGATCCTGGCCAACCATGGCCAAAACTGTACATGGAAAAGCGGTCGAATGGCTGTTCATGAGATTACGATGGTGCGATTCTGGCGCGGCGCGGGTAGGAGTCGGGGGCGGTGGCGTTGGCGGTGGCGCCGGCGGGTCGGGTGATCGAGGGACTGGCCAGAGGTCATGGCGTGGGCGTTGGCGGTGGCGGTCGCGCGGGCGGGTCGGGTGATCGAGGGACTGACCAGAGGTCATGGCGAGGGCGGTGGCGTTGGCGGTGGCGGTGGCGCGGGCGGGTCGGTGATCGAGGGACTGGCCCCTGGCGGGAGGTGAGGCGGGCCGCGAGGCCCGATGGACGTCAGGCGCAGCGGCCGCAGTGACCGAGGAGTTCGAGGCGGTAGCTCTGGACGGCGAAACCGTCGAGGGAGCCGAGGCGGAGGGAATCGAGGTCGAGTTCGCCGGGCACGTCCATGACGGCGCCGCAGGAGAGGCAGCGAGCGTGTGGGTGCGGCTCGGTGCGGGCGTCATAGCGAGCGGACCCGTCGCCATAGGTGAGCTTCATGGCGAGGCCGCAGCCGACGAGAGTCTCGAGGGCCTTGTAAACGGTGGCGAGGGAGATGTCCGGGATGTCGGCGCGAACGGTCGTGAAGACGTCGTCGGCGGTGGGATGCGAGGTTGTGGATCGAAGGTAGCGGTAAACGGCGGCCCGCTGTTCGGTGAAGCGGTGGCCGCTGGCCTCGAGCGCACGGCGGAGGGCGACATCCGGATGCGGTCCGAAGCGAGTCGCGGTCGCGCGCGAGGCAGCTGATCTTCCGGTTCCTGCCGCTGGCTCGATCACAGGACTAGATTAGGCTGGAAAGGGCTTGCTGTCAAACCCGTAGAGGCTCGACCTGGCACGCGCGATCTCGTTGTGGCAGCGCAGGTTCAACCAGTCGTGCGAGGGACAGTCATTTTCGGACCGCACCATGAAAGGAAGGAATACATGACGGCCAGGTCGGTGATTCTCGCACTGCCGGCAGATCTCATGTTTGCGTCGCGGATTCGCGCGACCGCGCAGGCGCTGGGAGTCGACGTCGATCTGCATAGCAGGCCGGCCGCGCTCCTCGAGGCGATCCGGTCGGGGCCACCCCGCCTGATTCTGGTCGACCTCGACGCGCGCGGTTGGGATGCCTCGGCCGTCGTGCGTGAAATCCGGTGCGATGCTCGCAACGCAGGCGTTCAGATCGTCGCCTTCGTGTCGCATGTCCGGGACGATGCCATCCAGGCGGCGAAGGATTCCGGCGCGGACCGTGTTCTCGCACGCTCCGCGTTCGTCCGCCAGTTGCCGGATCTTCTGGCCACCGCCGCCGCGTAGGCGCGAAGGCCAGAGCCTTGCGCGAGAACTGCGGATCTCGAAGAGAGGCACCCAGGGTCGGTCCGGGGGTGCCTCCTTCGATCGCTACAGGTGAGCGCTCAGGCCGCGTCTGCTTCTTCCTTCAGCTTGCAGTTGATGCAATAGCGCGCGTGCGGCAACGCATCGAGGCGTTCGTAGTCGATCAGTGTACCGCAGCTGTGACACATGCCGAATCGCTCGGGTTCCTTGTACAGTCGCCGCAGCGCTTCCTCGACGCGGTACAGATAACGACCCTCTTTGCTTGCGAACAGCAGCATCTTCTCGCGCTCCATGGCGTCCGTGCCGAGGTCCGCCATGTGGTCGGAGTACGAGTACGAGTCCGAATCATTCTGCTCGGCCGACTGCTTGGCCAGTTCATCGAATTGACCAAGGGACCTCATGGCACGATCCCGTTCGCGCAGAAGGCGCTCCTGCAGATGATCGATCTGCTTCTTCGACAGTTTCTTGGCCATCCGGGCTCAATTTGCTGGCCGGCTTTGCCGCGAGGGCCGCATGCTGAGCGGGCCCCGCGTGACGCCCGGCGTGAATGGGCGGATGTCAGCCTTGCAAGATACCGCATACGTCGTTTTCGCTCAACCCGTTGCCTCAGGCAGTGACGAGCAGCCCGGTCCCGTACATGAGGATCAGACCGAGCAGCATGCCGGCGGCATTGAGCGGAGCCATCAGCCCACCGGTAGTGGAAGAGAACTGGCGACGGAGCACCCAAACGACCTGTGCAATCGCGCCGGCACCGACGGCGAGGAAGAGAGTGGTCCACAACGGCGAGTAGGTGAAGCCGCCGATCCATGCGCCGAGGATGGTGGGTCCGCCGGCGAGGAGGCCGAGAAGAACGAGGGAACGGGCGCTCGGTGTCTCGTTCGCGAGCGGCGCGACAATGCCCAGACCTTCCGTGGTGTTGTGGATGAGGAAACCAAGGACGAGGAACGTGCCCAGAGCAATGGCTCCGCTGGCGTACGCAGCGCCAATCGCCAGGCCCTCGCCGAGGTTGTGCAGTCCGATGGCGAACGCGATCAGCACGGAAACGGCGAGCGGCGACGGTTTCGAAGCGCGTGCCCGGCTGACCAGGGTGATGAAGAGAGGCGTTCCCGCGACGCCAAGCAGCACGAGGCCGGTTCCCTGAAATGCGCCCGGCAGGCGGTTCGCGATTTCGAGTGCTTCGACGGTGGCGTCGACACCAAGAAAGACCAGCAAGCCGAGCGTCAGGCTGAGGAAGAAGTCGATCCAGCGACGACCGACAGCGCGCAGGAACGGAAGCCAGAGCAGGCCGAGAAAGACCGGGATCACGCCGACGTAGATGCCGAGCATGGCAAAGGTGCCGAGGTAGCGTGCATCGGGCGACGGTGTCTGCGTCGCCACCGCAATCCCGGCATCGAATGTGAGTCCCGTACTCGTCACGAGCCGGACGACGTGCGGTTCGCCCTCGACCCATGGGTAGGGAACCCGGATCGTGCGCGAGTCGAGACGATTGATGGTGGGATCGCCATCGATCGAATGCAGCCACGTCGCATCGTCCACCATGACCTGCGCAACCGTGACCGGCTCAGGGCCGCCATTCACCACATGAACGACGAGCACGCCGGGCTCGGGCAGCGTGATGCGGTCGATCGTCAATTCCTCGATGGGCGGAAAGTTCTGGCGGAACACGCCGACCGGGCCGAAGCGCAGAAAGACGAGCACGAGCACGGCGAGAAGAACGAGTGGTGCGATGCCCTTCCACAAGATCGAGATTGCGCTGGATACGATCCTTTCGTCGCGGCCGGCCGCCTCCACCATCGAGCGATCCGTTGCGGTCGGCTCAGACATTCGGCGCCTCCTGCACATCGAAAATGCCGGTCCACCCCAACTCCGCGAACTCGCTCTGGTGCGCGTGGAACATGAAACGGCCGGTGTGCTTGAATGCGAACTCGAGAATCCCACGCTCGCCCTGACAGAGTGTCACCGTGTCCGTGAAGTCCTGCGGCGTGAGCGTCGTACCGGTTCGATAATACCGGAACATGTTGCCATGCAGATGCAATGAGTTGATCAGATCGAACTCCGTGATATTCACCAGATAGATGCGATTCAGCTCGTGCTGGACCAGTCGGATCGGTTGCGCCTGGTAATGGAATCCCACGGTGTTCACCGCGTAGACTTCGTTCTCATTGTCGAAATTCGTATCGAACCCGTTCATCACCATCACCATCTCGTGGGCCGGTGCACGGCCCTGCGGCGGATCGACGAGGAAGGTTCCGTACAATCCCTTGTGGATGTGCCGCTTCAACGGCATCGCGTGACAATGATACAGATGCAGCCCGAAAGGCTCTGCGTCGAACTCATAGACAAAACTGCCACCCGGCGGAACGAGTTCGAACACGCCATCCATTTCCGCCGCGTGAATGCCGTGAAAGTGCATCGTGTGCGGGTGCGTGCCTGCATTCCCGAACCTCACACGCACACGATCGCCTTCCGTGCACCGGATCGTCGGGCCCGGAACCTGGCCATTGTACGTCCACGCCGGAAAGAAGACGCCCGGAGCGACCTCGATCTCGCGATCGCTCGCCACAATCTCATACTCGCGCAGCGTCTGACCGCTCGGCAGCATGGACACTCGGCCCGTATCGAATTGCGTCAGAAACGCCGTCGGATCGAAGCCGCCGGGCTGAATCCGACCCACCGCCATCGCCAGGTCGTGTCCGCTATGACTCCCCGTCACAACGGGTGTGACACCCCTGCGCCCCGTCATGCCCAGCGCGCCTGCCGCCGATGCGAGACCCGCCGCACCCAGCGCGCCCGCGCGCAGCACGTCGCGCCGGCTCATGCCCGTTCCCGCCTTCGCCATCCCGCCCGCCTCTTCGTCGCCCCTGTTCATTCCGCTTCCTCCACGTCGCGCACCGGCGCCTTCGCCACCGGCATCGGCTCCACCCTCAGATGCGCACTCAATTCCACACCGACGTAACACTCTCGCTGACCAACTTCGATGCGCAGAGGACCCCGGAACGGCGTGCGCTCCAGTAGCCGGATCTCCACACCCGGTACCAGCGACTGCCGCGCCAGGTAGCGGAGCGCTTCCGGATCCTCGTCCGGCACCTCCCGCAGCACCGCCCTCGTGCCCTCCGCCAGCTCGCTCAGACAGGGATGGCACGGATCCTCGAACGGCTCGCCTGGCTTCGGGATCCGCGCACCGTGCGGGTCCCGCTCCGGTTCCCCGAGGATGGCCGCCATCCGATCCACCAGCTCATCCGATACCGCATGCTCCAGCCGCTCCGCCTCCGCATGAACCCGGTCCCACCCATAGCCCAGACGCCGAACCAGAAACAGCTCGACCAATCGATGCCGCCGAATCAGCCCCAACGCCGCCGTCTCGCCCGCCCTCGTCAACCGTGCGCCGTTGTACGGCACATGCTCCACCAACCCACGGTCCGACAGCCGCTTCACCATTCCCGTCACCGTCCCCGCCGAGACCTCCAGCCGCGCCGCAATCGCCGACGTCGGCGCAGGCCCGCCGGCCTGCTCCAGCTCGTAGATCGTCTTGAGGTAGTCCTCGGCCCGGATCGAATTCATCTCGATTTCACAGGTAACCAAAACCAGAGTTTAGTATCGACTAATTCAACAGCGGAGTCAAGCTGCCCACTCGACCGACGGTTGCGGCCCGTCGAGGTCGATCGAACGAACGGCGTTGCCGGGGAGCGAGCAGGCTGTCTATGATGGCGCCGGGCAACCCCCGGCACGATTCGAGGAGCAAATGGACGGACACGAGACGCCGCTTGCGGCACTGTTACATGAGGAGCGCCGATTCGCGCCGCGTGCGGAATTTCGAGCGCAGGCGAATGCGCGGGACGAGGGCATCTACGCAGAGGCGGAAGCGGACGCGGAGGGATTCTGGGCGGGTTGGGCGAGGGAGTTGGAGTGGGTGGAGCCGTGGTCGCGGGTTCTGGAATGGAAGCCACCGCACGCGAAGTGGTTCGTGGGGGGTCGTCTGAATGCGACGTCGAACTGTCTGGACCGACATGTTTCGGGACCGCGGCGGGACAAGACGGCGCTGATCTGGGAGGGTGAGCCGGGGGATCAGCGTCGCTACACGTACCGGCAGCTGGCGCAGGAAGTCGAGCGCTTCGCCGCGGTGCTCAAGGGGCTGGGCGTTGGGCGAGGCGATCGGGTGGCGATCTACCTGCCGATGATTCCGGAAGCAGCGATGGCGATGCTGGCGTGCGCGCGGATCGGCGCGCCGCATTCGGTGGTATTCGGCGGTTTCTCGGCGGAGAGTTTGCGAGACCGGATCAATGATGCCGGGGCGAAGGTGCTCATCACGGCGGACGGTGGATTCCGTCGGGGCAAGGTGGTGGCGTTGAAGGAAGCGGCGGACGAGTCGCTCGAGGGAACACAGACGATCGAAGCGGTTGTTGTGGTGAAGCGAGGGAGCGGGCTGGAAGCGCCGGTGCGGATGAAGCCGGGCCGGGACCACTGGTACCACGAGCTTATGGAGACGGCGTCGGCAGAATGTGCAGCCGAACCGATGGATGCCGAAGACCTGCTTTACATCCTGTACACGTCGGGTACGACGGGCAGGCCGAAGGGTGTGGTGCACACGACGGGCGGGTATCTGACACATGTGTATGCGACGACGAAGCTGGTATTCGATCTGAAGGACGAGGATGTTTTCTGGTGCACGGCAGATATCGGTTGGGTGACGGGTCACAGCTACGTGGTGTACGGGCCGCTGGCGAATGGCGCAACGGTGTTCATGTACGAGGGCGCGCCGGACTGGCCGGATCGAGGGCGGTTCTGGCAGATGGTCGAGCGATACGGCATCACGGTTCTGTACACGGCGCCCACGGCGATTCGCGCCTTCATGCGGTGGGGTACGGAGTGGCCGGCGCGGTCGGATCTCTCGACGTTGCGTTTGCTCGGCACCGTCGGGGAGCCGATCAATCCGGAAGCGTGGATGTGGTATCACGAGCATATCGGTGGTGAACGGGTCCCGATCGTGGACACGTGGTGGCAGACGGAGACGGGCGGGATCATGATCACGCCCTTGCCGGGCCTGACGGTGACGCGTCCGGGCAGTGCCACGGTTGCGTTCCCGGGCATCTCGGCGACGGTCCTCGACCAGGCCGGCAACGAAGTTCCGGCGGGATACCTCGCGATTACGAAGCCGTGGCCGGGCATGCTGCGCACGATCTACGGCGATGACGAGCGCTATCGGACCACGTACTGGTCGAAGTGGCCAGACGCCTATTTTCCGGCCGATGGCGCGAAACGGGAGGACGATGGCTATTTCTGGATTCTGGGCCGTGTGGACGATGTGCTGAACGTGGCCGGTCATCGCATCGGGACAATGG
Source organism: Longimicrobiales bacterium (assembly GCA_050732695.1). Classification (GTDB taxonomy): domain Bacteria; phylum Gemmatimonadota; class Gemmatimonadetes; order Longimicrobiales; family RSA9; genus JBFFZF01. The sequence goes on from JBOHRL010000031.1 coordinate 59,331, forward strand.
AAGTTGAGAGCGCGCTGGTCGATCATCCGGATGTTGCCGAAGCCGCCGTCGTCGGACGCGCGGACGATCTGAAGGGTCAGGCCATTGCAGCGTTCGTAACGGTCAAGGAAACAGTCCGTCCGAGTGATTCGCTACGGAATGCGCTGAAGGAGCATGTCGCCACGAAGATCGGTGCGATCGCAAAGCCTGAGGACATCCTGTTCGCCGCGGATCTGCCGAAGACGCGATCGGGCAAGATCATGCGGCGGCTGCTGCGCGACATTGCCGAAGGTCGTGCTCTCGGCGAT
>JBOHRL010000032.1:0-23658 GCA_050732695.1 Longimicrobiales bacterium
GGGTGAGGGTGATCAAAGGTGAGGGTGGGGGGCGATATCCGAACGGCAACGGCGGGTGAAGGGTGAGGGTGATCAAAGGTGAGGGTGGGGGGCTTCGGGTGGGGGTGAGGGGCTACTGCGCAGCTTCAGCCGCTGGCTCAGGATCGTACCACTTTTCTGTTGACCATGTCATCCCGGACCGCACCGCCACCCCACCCGCTTCACACCCGCCGTTTCCCCACCCTCACCTTCCATCACCCTCACCCACACCCGCAGTTTGTTGTTCACCCACAGCCCTTCCTCTGTGGCGGAGAGGAGCACCACAGGGCTGAAGCACCGGGCGCTCCTTGATTCAAGCCTGCCAATACCTTACCTTGCTTGGTGCAGGAATCACCCGAGGCCGAGCGCCGCGAGCGGTGCTTCGGCCTCGGTCCGTATGGCGGAGCCAGCAGGTTGCCGAAACTCGGAACACGCGGGAGAACCCGCCGCGGACAGACAACAGGAGACAGGATTTGACGTTCGAGGAGTTGACGAGCAGCAGGGAGCTGCTCAGAGCCATCCAGGAGATGGACTGGAAAGTGCCGACGCCGATTCAGGCGAAGGCCATCCCGCCGGCCCGGGCGGGGAAAGACGTGATCGGAATCGCACAGACGGGCACAGGCAAGACCGCTTCCTTCCTCATTCCCGCCCTCGAGAAGCAGATCGGCCAGGAAGGTCTTCACACACTGGTACTCTGCCCGACACGCGAACTTGCACAACAGGTCGCCGCGGATGCGCGCGAACTGGCGAAGCACATGCACGTGTTCGTTGGCGAGATCGTGGGTGGTGTGGCGTACGGACCCCAGATCCGCGATCTGCGGGCGGGCTTTGACGTGCTGGTCGCGACGCCGGGCCGGCTGCTCGATCATCTCGAGCGCGGCAATGTGGATCTGTCAGACCTCCGCATGCTGGTGCTCGATGAAGCGGACCGGATGCTCGACATGGGGTTCCGGCCGCAGATCGACGCCATTCTGGCGCGCACCCCCAGGGTGAGGCAGACGATGCTTTACTCGGCGACCATGCCGAACGGTGTGCATGCGATGGCCGTCCGCATCATGACGGATCCGGAACGCGTCGAGGTCGCGCCGTCGGGAACGGTCGCGGACCGGGTCGAGCAGGTGATCTATCCGGTGAGGGCAGAAATGAAGCCGGCATTGCTGGCCGAGTTGCTGCAACAGAAGCACTGGGACCAGGTGCTCGTGTTCTCGGCGACGCGCACCGGTGCCGATGTTCTGCTGAGCCGCCTCAAGCACGCTGGCATCAGCGTGGCCGTGCTGCATGGCGAAAAGGACATGCGCCAGCGCAAGAAGGCACTGGACCAGTTCGTGAGCGGGAACGTCAGCGTGCTGGTCGCGACGGACGTGGCGCAACGCGGACTCGACATCGAAGGTATCAGCCACGTCGTGAATTACGATGTGCCGCGCAATCCCGAGGACTACGTTCACCGCATCGGCCGGACCGCGCGGGCCGGGGCCTCAGGAACGGCGGTCACCTTCATGACTGCTGCTGAAGTCACGATCGTGCGCGACATCGAGCGCCTCGTCGGCCGGCCGATCGAGAAGATCTCGCTCGAAGGCTACGACTGGGATTCGAAGCGGGATTCGGCCAGGGCAAAGCCCGTTGCCGCCGTGAACCGGGCCGGGCACCGGTTCGGAACGAGAAGGAGCGCAGACCTCACACCCGAGCAACTGCGCGCGCTGCTGAGCGTCGGCTAGGGCGCCGCACCGAAGGGATCGAGGATCTCAGCGAGAAGGGCGGGTGCAGGTTGACCCGCCTTTTTGTTGCCTCAACCGCCGTGGCTGGTCCAGACGAGGATCGAACCGCACGAGTCGCCGCGGTACTCGAGCGGCCCATCGATGCGGTAGACCTCGATCGACTCGACGACAAGGGGCGGGATGTCGTTCAGGATCGATGTGTCGCGCTGCCGGACGCCATCCATGAACATCGCGGGATCGCACACGATGCCTCGCCGGAAGACGATCACTCGCCGGCCCGGCTCGCGGTAGTCGATCAGCGCGCCTGGAATCCTGATGAAAAGGTCCGGCAGACTCGCCGGGGCCCGCTTCACGATCTCGGCCCGCTCGATGTAGTGGCCGAGGCTGGAGGCATCATCGCGGCGAGCGTAATAGCCGGTTCGCTCGAGGTACGGTGAGCGGACGGTGACGGCAATGGGTTCGAGCCGGACCGGATCCTGCGCCAGCGGCACGTCGACATCGACCGCGGTACCGGCCGATAACGCGATGGTATCGAGGCGCGTCGCGTAGCTCAGCATGCGCGTCTCGATGCGATGCACGCCGGGCGCGATGCCGCGGAACGTGAAGCGGCCGGTTTCGTCCGTCTGCGCCCAGACACCGGCCGGGATCAGTCGCACGTCCGCGCCCACCACACCCCGACCCGTTTCGCCATCGCGGACTCGCCCGTGGATCTGACCGGGCGGCCGCACCGGCCGCTCCCATGGGTGGACCCCGGAAACATCCGCAGGAATCGCCACTTCAGCGCCCGGGACGCGCGGCCGCGCAAAGAGGTCGATCCTGCGCGTCAGTCCCGCAACAACGGCAACCTCGAGCGTGTCCGTCGACCAGTCGGCAGGCGCGTCGGCCGCGTCCCGGTCGAACGTGATCCGGTACCGGCCGGGCGGCACGTCGGGCAGGAAATAGCCGCCCTCGGCATTCGACACTCCGACGTGGTCCGTCCCGATCAGGCGCACCGTGACCGCCTCGAGGCCGGCACCCGTGCGCATCGATCGCACCGTGCCGACGACCCGGCCCGGCTCCTGTGACGGCAGAACGGCAAGGGAGAGCAGCAGAAGCGCAATCATGCGATCCGAATCCGCGAGCGTTCACGATCGCTCAAACGGCAAGATACACACGCGGTCGTGCCCGGCGTCAAGGAGGCCGGATCCGGGTGTGCAAGGAACTGCCCGCCCTTCGTCCTCTGCCTCAGAACCGGAACCGTTGAAGGAATCGTTCGAACTGCTCGATGAAAGGAGCGGCTCTGCGTCCTGTCCCGGAACCGGATCCCGAGGAACCTCAGAACGCGGAGACGAAACCATGACAGGGGCTCAGATCGTACCCGGCGCACTCGAGCGCCGGCCGGCGGGCAATACAAGACCCGATGGCGGGCGGCGTTGTCTGATCCGCGCGGTGTTGCCGATGCTGGCCATCGCCCTGCTTTACGCGCCGGTCTCGGCGCAGGGTTGGATCGAGCCATTGCCGGGCCGCGTCGATCCGGGTGTCGTGAAGGTTCGCACCAACGTGTCGGTGCGGGTGACGGACCGGGTTGCGCTGGTCGAGGTCGAGGAATGGTTCCGGAACGCCGGCCAGACCCGATTCGGCGAGGGCGACTATCTGTACCCGCTGCCGGGCGAGGCGGAGTTCAGCAACTTCTCGTTGTTTCAGGGCGATGAAGAGTTGCGTGGCGAAACCATGAACGCGGAAGAAGCTCGCCGCATCTACGAGGAGATCGTACGCCGCAAGAAGGACCCTGCCCTGATCGAGCTCGTCGGCCACGGCCTCGTGAGGGCGCGCGTGTTTCCGATCGGAGCAGGTGAGACACGCAAGATCACGATGCGTTACACACAGGTTCTCAAACGCTCGGGTGATGCGTTGCAATTCCGCTACGCCGCAGGTGCGCGTTTTGCCGGCATGGCAGCGGCCGATCGCGAGACGGCGCAAGGAGCGCAGGGTATCGCCGAGCCGGCGCCGCTGAGCTTCACGCTCACCGCGCATAACGGCGAAGTATTCGGCACTGCGTTTTCGCCGACGCACGAGCTGCGCGTCACGCGCGAGCGCAACCGCTTGATGGTTCGCCCGACGGATCGTCTGCGCGGCGACTTTGCGTTGTTCCTGCCATTCGCCGATCGTCCCATCGGGATCACACTGGCCACGCACCGCACGAACGGTGAGGATGGCTATTTCATGATGACGCTGTCGCCACGAGCCGTCGAGGGTTCGCGTGTGCCGCGGGACGTGACAGCGGTTGTAGACGTGAGCGGCTCGATGTCCGGCGAGAAGATGGATCAGGCGAGGCGGGCGCTGCTCCAGTTGCTGAACTCGCTCGACACGAATGACCGCTTCCGTCTGATCGCATTCAGCAGCACGGTGCGCACCTATCGACCGGATTGGACGCAGGCGAGTTCCGGTGCCATCGATGCAGCGAGTGAATGGGTCGACCATCTGCATGCCGAGGGCGGTACGAACATCAGCGAAGCATTGACGGAGGCGTTCCGCCTGGCCTCGCCCGAGCCGAGACTCCCGGTCGTGCTGTTCCTCACCGATGGGTTGCCGTCGGTGGGTGAGCGGAACCCGGAGCGAATCGCCGAGATGGCCGGAGAGGCGAACCAGCGCGCACGCATCTTCGCATTCGGGGTCGGTCACGATGTCAACACGTACCTGCTCGACCGGTTGGGTGTCGAAGGGCGGGGTGGCTCGCAGTACGTGCAGCCGGGCGAAGATGTCGAGGCGGCCGTGAGTGCACTCGCGACCAGGGTCCGGCACCCCGTGCTCACGGAACTGCGCATCGCGAATACGCCGGTACGCCTCGAGGACGTCTACCCGCGCACGCTGCCCGATCTCTTTGCGGGTGAAGAGCTGATTCTCTTCGGACGCTACACGGGCTCCGAATCGGGCGCGTCCGGTCCCGTTTCGATCCGTGGCACTCGAAACGGGCGCAGCGAACGCTATGAGACGCGCGCCACTTTCGCCGAACACGAGGCCGACAACGATTACATTCCTCGCCTGTGGGCAGCACGCAAGCTCGGCGTGTTGCAACAGGAGATCCGGCTGCACGGGGCGAACGGCGAACTCATCGAGGAGATTCGTGAACTCGCGTTGCGATACGGACTGCTCTCCGAGTACACATCGTATCTCGTCCAGGAACCCGGAATGCTGCTGGCAGGGGGTGCGGTCCGACTCGATGCGCTCGTGATCGAAGGAGTGACACGTGACGCAGCAGTCCGCTCGGGTGCGGGCGCAGTCGCCGCGGCCGAGACGAGCCGGCGCAACCGCGAGGTCCGCAGCGAGGCTGATCTGATGGCTGCGCAGAAGGCAGCGGCCCCGGCTCCAACCGTTCGCCAGGAAACCGGCGAGGCAGTGCAGGCCGTCGGCGGCCGTGTCCTGCGCAGGATGGACGGAGTGTGGACGGATGTGCTCCACCGTGGAGAAGCGCGAATCGTCGATATCGCCCCCTACAGCGATGCGTGGTTCGCGCTGCTTCGCCGGTTGCCCGAGCTCGAGCCCATCTGGACGCGTTTCGAGAGGGCGCTCGTGGCCGGCCGCGCGACGAGCCTGCGCCTCCGGCCGGACGGTTTGACGCGGCTGACCGATCGCGATCTCGATCGCATCGTCCGGGAATTCCGGGCGGTGTAGAAGGGTTGTGTGCAACGGCGAGTCCCATGGTCGTCCTTGTCATGGGTACCACGAGAAGCGTGGTGCGGCCCGAGGACCGCCAGTAGACTGGGAACGTGAGCACGGACTGGGCGGAAGTGTACCGGACGACGTTTCAGGACCTGGTCCGCTACCTGTACCGGAAGGTATGGGATGCGGACCGGGCCCGGGATCTGGCACAGGAGACGTTCGTGCGCGTGCTGGATGATTCGCCGGACAACGCAAGGGCATGGCTTTTCACGGTTGCCGCGAACCTGGCGCGTGACGAAGTGCGCATGGTCGTGCGGCGCAAGAAGCACCTTGTACTGATCCGCGGCGAGGCCCTCGAGGCGACCGTAGATGCGGATCCGGTCGAGGAACTCGAACGGGAAGCGCGAGTCGAAGCGGCAAAGCGTGCGCTCGATGAATTGAGCGACCGCGACCGCGAAATCCTGTTGCTCTGGGATGCGGGCTTCAACTACCGCGAGATCGCGGACCGGACCGGGCTCGCGATCGGGGCGATCGGCACAACGTTGTCGCGCGCAAGGAAGCGATTGGTCGCGGCGTATGATGCCGCGGAGGAGCGAAATGTCGCACGTGGATGACGGCCTGGTACACGCATGGATCGACGGCGCCTTCGAACCGGGTGACCCCGAGGGTGCCGCGATCGAAGCGCACATCCGTACATGTGCCGGCTGTCGCGCTCGCGCCGACGCCGCACTGCGCTTGAAGGATCGGGCCGGGCATGTGCTCCGCCAGATGGTCCCGGATGCGGTCAGGGTCGAGCCGTTCGAGCGCATCGTCGAACAACGGCGGGCCGAACGTGCCGTAACAGAGCCAACCGCCGGATCTGAGACCCCTGTCTCGCCGCGACGGCTTCGCCGGTTCCCGCTCGCGTGGGCGGCGACCATCCTGATGGCCGTGACCGCCGGTTGGTTTGCCAGTACGATGCTGAAGCCGGCTGTGGTCACGGCCCCGTCGGAACCCATGACGGAAGCGGGCAGTTCGTTCGTGCCGGATCGCGGGCCGGGCGCCGCCACGTCCGGGTTGGACGAGGAGACCAAAGCGGAGGCCCGCGACGCGACGGCGGATGTCGGCCGTGCCGCGTCCATTGTTGCGCCGGACACGTCGGCTCTCGCGAGGGTAATCCGTGAAAACAAGCAGCAGGTTGCGGCGGACAGGGGATCCGAACAGGCAGCCCGTTCGAGACGGGAACAGGCCGATGAAGCACGCCGAATGCCGCCTGAGGCGAGTCTGATCGATCTCGACGCGCCCGGTGAATGGGCCGATGTGACGATTGCGGAGGCGACGCGCCGTCTGGGCCGCGTCCCGTTCGCCATCGACGGCATCGCGATCGATCAGGTCGAGCTTCGCGAAGTCAACGGCCGCGCGCTCGTGCGCGTTCGCCAGCGCGTGTCGGATGATGTCGTCGAGATCATCCAGGAGCCGGTGGCGGTGTCGCTCAACGCGCTCGTCGTGACGGGATTGCGCCTCGACACGGCGCGCGTTCAGGAAGAGCGACGCGCGCAGGCAGACAATCGTGCGCTGGTCAAGGTGGATTCGCTCACGCGTCCAGTTGAAGGCGTTGCGGCCGCCGGGATCGAACTCGATGACACACCCGTCGTGACCGTGCCTCAGATCGGATTCACGGTCATGCTGCGAGGTCTGCTGCCGGTCGATTCACTGCGCGCGCTGGCGCTCCGCGTGCGTTAGTCACGCGATCGAGGAAACGAGGCGAGGCAATCTGTGATGCTGGTTCTGCTGGCGACGCGCTGGACCGATCCCTGAATATGAAGTCCGTCCTCGTCACAGGCGCGTCCACAGGGATCGGTCACGTCACGGCCAACCGCCTCGCCCGCGCCGGCTGGCACGTCTTCGCGTCCGTTCGCAAGCCTGAAGATGCGGCGAGCCTGGCCGCGAACGGTCTCGGTATCACGCCGTTGATCTTCGATGTAACGGACGCCGATGGGATCGCGAGGGCCGCGCGGCACATCGATGACGCTGTGGGTGAGCATGGCCTCGCGGCACTCGTGAATAACGCGGGTATCGCCGTGGCCGGCCCGCTCGAGTTCCTTCCGCTCGAGCCGTTGAGGTACCAGTTCGAAGTCAACGTGACTGGTCAGATTGCGATGACCCAGGCGCTGATGCCGGCGCTCCGGCGTGCGCGCGGCCGCATCGTCTTCGTCGGCTCCGTGGCCGGTCGCAGCCCACTGCCGTTCATCGGGCCGTATGCGGCGTCGAAGTCGGCGCTCGCCGCGATCGCGGCATCCCTGCGCGTCGAGCTGCGGCCGTGGGGCATCGATGTCATTGTCGTCGAGCCGGCCGCGTTCGCTTCGAGCATCTGGGGCACTGCACTCGATCGGACGGAAACCATTCTCGCGCCCGCTTCCCCACTCCTCGACACGTACTACGGTGCGACGCTCGACGCTGTGCGGCGGCTGGTCCGGCGCACGGCCAATGGCCGGCCACCCGATCCCGTGGCAGCGACGATCGAGAAGGCGCTCACCGCGCGAACACCTCGCGCTCGCTACCTCGTGGGCCGAGGTGCGCGCGCTCGCGCCATCCTCGAAATACTGCCCGCGCGCATCCGCGATGCCATTGTTGCCGCCAGCATCCGGCGCCTGTAGACCGGAACGGGAATCAGCGGATGAGTGGCGCTACGTCAATACTGAAGATGCCGCTCAGCATGTCGGATGCGTAGAGCGTACTGCCGTTCAGGCCGACTCCCCAGATGGACACGGACCGATCGGCCAGAGCAACGCCGGCGACGCGTCCAGCGAGGCCAAGATTGCAACGGCCATCGGGTGCACGCGCGGATTCGGGACAGACGCCGAGGTTGCCGCGCACATCGAGGGCACGGACGCCGCCGTTGTAGTACGCCGCGTACAGGATTCCGCTCGGCTCGTCCATCGCGAAGTTGTGTGTGCCGGCGCCGGCCAGCGTGTAGAACGCGACTTCGCGCGGGTTCTCGATGTCGCTGATGTCGACCACGTGGATGTCGCCGCTGCTCTGTGCCCCGGTCACGCCAGGCGCTTCCTCGCCGACGAAGACATAGCGCTTCGCTGAAGACGAGGGGTCATGGAACCACCAGATGTTGTGAACGTTGCCGTTCTGCGTGACGATGTTGCTGATCTGGACGGGATTCTCGGGTGTGCCACCGCGCGAACCGCCACCGATATCCCAGATGGTCATCCCATTATCCCAGAGTGCCGTGAAGAGCAGGCCGTCCCGCACGAAGACATCGTGAATGAACGGGTTGCCCATCGGCCGAACCAGGATCTCGATGGGGTTTGCCGGATCGGTGATGTCGACGATCACGAGCTGGGAACTCATCACGCCGCCGGCGTTGACGCTCAGGAAAGCGAAATCCCGGTTGCCGACAGAGCCGAGTTTCACGGTGTGTACGCCGTTCCCGGTGTTCTCGGAGATATGTCGGGCAAGCTGAACGAGGTTATCCGGATCGGAACGGTCGAAGATCACGATCGAGCCGTCGCTCCGTTCCGTAGCGACGACGAGGAGATCACCGGCATCCGCGATCTGCACATCACCCAGCGTCGTGGCGAAGTCGAGGATCACGGAGTCCCTCAGCACCGGTGTACCACCGGACCCGTTCCAGACGAAAAGGGCATTCCCGGGTGCAGCCCGAAAGCTCCACGTCGTGGTATAGATCCACTGTCCAGCGACGGCGACCTCCGCCGTAAAACGCGTCTGGACTTCGCCGTGCCCATTCACGGCGAGCGTTGCCGAATCACGCGGCACGAAGTCGCCATCATCGGAGACGGGATCCTTGTCACATGCGTTCGTGAGCAGGACGAGAGCAACGGCGAGACCGTGGTGAACCGACTTCATCCGAATCACATTCCGTGGTCATGGCTGGCCGGCAGCGCTGCGCCGTACCGTCCCATGCGGCGGTGCTGCATGTCGAAGCGTACTTTCGCGCCGACCGAGAGGTTCCAGAGGCGGTCGTTGCCGTAGAACTCGACGGGCCGGAAAATCGCGCCTGTGATCTCGCGCACGCCGGCGAGTGCGGCTTCGACGAATGGCTGAACGCTCAGTGCATCCCAGTCGAGCGTCCGTGCAACGCGGAGCGATACCGTGTTCCATCGCGTGACACCGATGATATTCTCGTCCCCATGCGGGCGTGCGGATCGGAACGGATCGAACAGGCGTTCCTCCTCCGGTCGGGTCGTGCGTTCAAAGCGCGCGGCGAAGTGCCATGCGTCCGGTTCGTACGCCGCTTCGGCGAGCACGGTCGTGAACAGAAAGACCTGCCGGTCGCCGGAATACTCATAGGTCTCGGCCCACTCGACGAGCGCATACAGCGGCAGTCCGATTGATGCACAGGCCGCACCTTCGCAGCCGGCCAAAGCGCGCGCATCCCAGCGCGCGGACGCGCTCCATTTGCGCTGATCGAGGCCGCCACCCAACACGTGCTCCGGTGACTCGACGAACGCGTAGCTGGCCTGCATCTCGAGTGCATCGACCGGTCGCAACGTGAGGCGCGCTGCCCACGAATCGGCAAAGCGCGAGAGGCGGCCGAGGTCGTCAGGAGCAATCGGCTCGTCGCCATTGAAGAGGCCGGCCTCGACGGAAGCCCGGCCGCGCCGGATGGCGCCGGCGAGGACGTATCGCTCGAGAATCTGGGACCAGTGATGATTGGCCGGATACTTGGCGAACGGCCGCGCCATTGGGTCGTCGGTTCCAAACGGGACGAATCCTCGCCCGAACGCGAGCGATGCATCGACGCCCGTCACCGAGGTGAAGCCAGTGAGCATGAGTTCGTGCAGGAATGTGTGTGGATGCCGACGATCGACGTAGCCTTCCCCGGCATTACCCAGTGCCAGCTCGCCACGATCGAGCGTCCAGCCCTCGAAGTTGATCGTTGCCGACAGCACCAGCCGGTCCTGCCACGCACTCGCGCGCGCGAGCAGCATCGGCTGCGTGATGTACGCCTCGGTGCGCTTCTCACCCAGGAGCGCCGGGTCTGCGCGCGTTACGATGCCGATCGCGTGTGCGCCGATGCGGGCGGACAGCGGGGACTGTGACGCGGCGCTCGTGGCGGATATGGCGAGTGCAACGAAGACGTCGAAGAGTGGCGGCAGGACAGCCGCGCAGACACCAGCATGGCCATCATGTTGGACGGCCGGGCGCCAAACCCTCATGATTCCATGGTCGAGGTCGTGGATGCGTGGGGCGTGAGTACCCTGAGGCACGAGGCTTCGGTCCAGCGGGAAAGGGAGGTGGTTTGAGGTTCGACGCCATCGTCGTCGGCGCGGGACCGAACGGACTTGCAGCCGCTGTGACGCTCGCGCAGGCCGGCTGGAGCGTCGAAGTCCGTGAGGCGAAGGACACCATCGGCGGCGGCGCACGCACTGAGGCATTGACGTTGCCGGGTTTCCTGCACGACGTCTGTTCGGCCGTTCACCCGACAGCCGCGATGTCGCCGTTCCTGCGGTCACTCGATCTGGAAGCGGACGGCCTCGACTGGGCGCACGCACCGCTGCCGCTCGCGCACCCGCTCGATGATGGCACGGCCGCCTTCCTCGATCGATCCATTGCCGCCACCGCTGATGGCCTGGGTGAAGACGCGCACGCTTACGCGGCGGTCATCGCGCCGTTCGTAACACGGTGGCATGATCTGGCGGATGAGATCTTTCAGCCGATCCGTTTGCCACGACGGCCACTGCTCATGGCGCGCTTCGGCCTCGAGGCCTTGCGTTCAGCGGATTCGTTTGCGACGAGGACGTTCAGGAGCGAGCGAGCGCGCGCCTTGTTCGCCGGTCTCGCAGCGCACGGCATCGTTCCGCTCGAGTATGCGGCAACCGCATCGTTCGGCCTGGTCCTTGCCATTGCGGCGCATGCCGTGGGCTGGCCGATCGCGCGCCGCGGATCACAGGCCATCACGCATGCCCTCGCCGCGCGACTCGTCCGGCTGGGCGGGACCATCACGACGGGTGCACCCGTCAGTTATCTCGCGGAACTGCCGAGCGCGCGCGCGATCCTGCTCGATCTCACACCGGCGCAATTCATCCGCATCGCCGGCGCGCACCTGCCCTCCGCCTACCGTCGCAGCCTCGAAGCGTTTCGCTACGGACCCGGCGTGTTCAAGGTGGATTGGGCGCTCTCGGGGCCCGTACCGTGGACCGCAGAGGCGTGCCGGAACGCCATGGTCGTGCACGCCGGCGGCACGATCGCGGAGGTTGCGCAGGCCGAGCGCGATGTCTGGAACGGCCGGGTACCGGACCGGCCATTCGTCCTCGTCGCCCAGCCCTCGCTCGTCGATCCGTCGCGCGCGCCCGACGGCCAGCACACCGCGTGGGCATACTGTCACGTGCCACACGCCTCGACCAGCGACATGACGGATCGCATTGAAAACCAGATCGAGCGTTTCGCGCCCGGCTTCCGGGCGCGCATCCTCGCGAAGAACACTCTCGATCCTGGTGCGCTCGAACGAAGAAACGCGAACTACATTGGCGGCGACATCACCGGCGGCGCCTCGACTCTACGGCAGCTGATCTTTCGCCCAACCGGCCGGCTCGTTTCCTACCAGACACCGCTGCGTGGCGTCTACTTCTGTTCGTCGTCCTCGCCGCCCGGCGCCGGCGTTCACGGCATGTGCGGCTACAACGCGGCGAGGCGCGTGCTCCGTGATGCGACCAGGCGCACCGTGGCGTGGACCCAACGGGCTACCAGTTCTTCGGCAGCGGCGGCTCGCGTGTAGCGGATCTCTTCGGAATCTCGCCGGGCTCACCCTCGAGCGGCGGCGATTCGGCGGCGCGATCGCTTTCGCGCGCGACCGTGCGTCGCAGCGGCGCGCAGGAACCCCTCGAGGTCGGGCACGCGCAGCGTTCCCACGCCTGTGCGACGGCGGCGAATGCGCACGCACGATGAGGCGTTCACTTCACAGCCGAGTCGCCGCGCAATCGACTTCCATGGCTGGCCGTGACCACGATGGCCGAAGACGACCCACGCCTCGACGTGCGCCATCTCGTGCAACAGCGTGTCCAGCAGGTGTCGCTCGTTGCCTTCGATCAGCAGGTCGATGTTGAGGGCGATTTCCTCGACGCCGTGACGGTCGTCCTTGCGCTTGCCATAGAGGACGTGACCAAAGCGGCGCGACATGCGATCGCTCAAACGAATCGGGATATCGACCGGAAGTACGCCGGCGAAGCGTTCCCCGTTCAACCGGCGGTACGCAGTCGCGAGAAACGCAAGCTGCTCCGGCGTGCCCGCAGGTGCGGACCGAACGGGCTCCACCGAGTCATCGTCGGCAACCTGGCCCTCGCACCACGAACGCATGTGCTCGACCGCTCTCCGCTGCGCCGTCGTGCCCGGCGTGAGACGCAGAAAATCCGAGACCGCATCGAGAACGTCATCCGGCGCACCGCGGAAACACTCGTGCGCGTTCAGTGTGCGATTGTCGGGCGAAAGCGATATGAGACGCGTTCGGTTCGGCTTGAAGCGTACGCGTCGAAGCGTGCGCACACCTCGCGCTCGCAATGCATCGATGAAATCCGATTCGGACAACCACGACAGCGGAAAGCTGAGTTGAAAGTGATCGGTGTTGCGCCCCGCGCGGGCGCTGCTTGGCCTCGGGCTCATGCTCAATTCCAATCGGACGTTACACGGGTTCGGGTGCACCCTCCCCACGGTTGCCCCCGGGGTTCGATCCAACCATGGTAACACGGGACGTTCCCATGATGCAGCGGGTCAATCGGGACGGCCAGCGGCCGGGCCATCCGGGCCTGGATCGGCCAGAACGGCAGGCCGGCAGCGGCGCCCGGCCGGTGCGATTCCGGGGGCGGGCAACCGGCCTTCCGAAAGACACGCAACCCGGTGGGCCGGGCCCGTGTCATAGGGACGGTAACCCCGATACGCGTACCGCGGTGCGGTGTGGATGAACGAGAGCTGATCCGACGGGTCCTCGGGGGTGAGCCTGCGGCAGAGCGCACGCTGTATGACCGGCACGTGGACCGGGTTTACCGGCTGGCGTACCGGTTGGCGGGCGGAGACCGCGACCTGGCCGAGGACTTTACACAGGAAGCGTTTGTCCGGGCGTTCGACCGGCTCGGCGAGTTCCGGGGCGAGGCGGCGTTGTCGACGTGGCTGCACAGCATCACGGTGTCGGTCGCTCTGAACGGGATGCGCAAGGTGAGGCGGTGGCAGGGGCGGGAATCTGATCTGAACGATTCGGTGCATGTAGCGGAGGCCCCATCGCGGGCGGAGCCGGACCTGAAGACGCGGTTGCGGCGGGCGATTGCGGGGCTGCCGGCGAAGTATCGGGTGGTGTTCGTGATGTACGACGTCGAGGGCTACACGCACGACGAGATCGGGACGGCGCTGGGCATGCCGACGGGGACGTCGAAGGCCCGGCTGTCGAGGGCGAGGGCAAAACTGAGAGAAGAGCTTTCGGAATTCGCAGGAGAATGGGTGTGATGAAGGACGACGATCCGTTCGTGGACAACCTGAGGCACCTGGCGCAGGGCATCGACGTGCCGGAGCCTCCGCGCCGGGATGAGATGTGGGTGAGGATCGACGAAGCCCGGCGGTTCCGGCGGCGGGCGGCGCGCGCGGAGCGCGTCCGGCCGGTGGGCCGGTGGTGGATAGCCGCCGGGCTTGCCGCCTCGCTCGTCCTCGGCTTCGGATTGGGACGGCTGATCGAGCCGGTCTCCGAACTCGGGGGCTCGGATCCGGTCGTCGTTTCCGATGAGGCGCCGCCCGAATCGCCCTACGAGCAGGCCGCCACCCGGCATCTGGCCCGGACCGAGGCCCTGCTGACCTCGTTCTCCGTCGATGCCGAGAAGGGCCGGACCAACCAGGTCGCGGACTGGGCGCAGGACCTGCTGGTCGACACGCGGCTCCTCATTGATTCGCCGGCCAGCGGGCATCCCCGGCTCGCGACGTTGCTCGAAGACCTGGAACTCATCCTGGCCCAGCTGGCGAACCTGACCGAGCGCGATCCCGAGAACGAACTCGAACTGATTCAGGCCGGAATTCAACAGAACGATGTACTGGTGCGGCTGCGGACCGCGACGTCCGAGCCGACACTGGTCGGCACTTAGGAGGCATCATGCGGACGATCAGGGCGCTGGTCCTGGCGGCAGGCATTCTTGCCGTCGCGCAGCCGGTTCATGGCCAGGACCGGCGGGCCGCTCAGAAGATTGCACAGGATCAGCTGCGAAAGCAGCTCGAGGTACAGCAACTGCTCGAGCAGCAGAAGCTGTCGGCGAAAGCGTACAGGCTACACGCCAGCGAACTGGCCGAACTCGAGGCGTTGAAGTTCGAGCTGCAACATATGGTTCCGGACATGAAGGCGTTTCACGAACTCGAGGCGTTGAAGTTCGAGTTGGATCACGCTGTTCCGGACATGAAGGAGTTTCACGAACTCGAGGCATTGAAGTTCCAGCTCGATCACGCTGTTCCGGACATGGACGCGCTATACGAGTTCGATGCGATGAAGTTCGATCTCGAGCGCGCCGCAATGGATGCGGAAGAGTTCGGTGCGGCGCTCGACCGGCTGCTTGGCGATGGCCCGCGCGAGGCGTGGGCACAGCAGGATCCGGCCGATTCGCTGTGGCGCCAGGCCCGGGAACGGTTCAACGCGAACAATTTCCGTGAAGCGGTCCGTCTGTTCAACCGGATTCACACGGAGAGCCGGTTCGCGAATTCAGCGTACCGGATCGATGCG
This sequence comes from Longimicrobiales bacterium, assembly GCA_050732695.1. Lineage (GTDB taxonomy): Bacteria > Gemmatimonadota > Gemmatimonadetes > Longimicrobiales > RSA9 > JBFFZF01. The sequence goes on from JBOHRL010000032.1 coordinate 15,070, forward strand.
CAGTACTGGGAGGCGTACGCGTTGTCGCGGCTGGGATCGGAGAGCGACCTGACGCGGGCGAGGGAACTGCTGCGCAATGTGGTGCGGTTCCCGGTCACGCAGCGGTCTCGCGATGCGGAAGGCTTGCTGGTAACCGTCGATGCCCGTCTGGCTCGCCTCGGAAACCGGGAAGCGGAGCAGGCACTCGTTGCGCGAGCATCGAACGTCACGGGAGCGCTTCAGTCTGTGCAGCTCAACACAGCGGAAATCAACGAAGCCGCAATCGCTGTCGCAAGCCAGGCTCAGGGGATTGCGCAGTACGTCGAACCGTGGGGCATCAACCTGGGCGGCGACTTCGGTTACGCTGGCGTATGGCCGGCCCTTTCGTACAACATGCCACGCCAGTGCCGGTCCGATGAAGAAGACATCCGCATGGTCGCGCTGAACGCATTGGCCCGGCTCGAAGCGGAAACGGCCATGCCGGTGTTGCGCGAGGTGATGAACCGGCGGGGCGAATGCTCCGAGTACCTGCGCCGGCAGGCGCTCTCCGTCGCGGCCAGGCACCGCACGCCGGACGCCATCGAAATGATCGCGAGTGCGGCAAGGAACGATCCGGACCCGGTCGTGCGCACGGCGGCGCTCCAGTTGCTGCTCGCGGTAGACGAAGAGCGCGGGCTCGGCATGGTCGAGGAGCGGTTGCGCGCGGGAACGGACACGACGACCATGCACGAGGCCATCGCCGCGCTGACTCGCCGCACCGACAACGAGCGCGCCGCAAGACTGCTGCTCGATGTCGCCACTCGCGCCGAGCTGGCTGTGGGCCTGCGGCGTGATGCGATCCGTGCGCTCGGCCGGAACGATAATGCCGAGATACGGCAGTCGCTGCGCCAGCTGTACTCACAGTCCACGGACCAGGCGATTCGCGAAGCGCTCATTTCGGCGGGTACAGCCTCGGACACGGAAAGCGTGGATTGGCTGCTTCAGATCGCGCTCGACGCGAACGAGTCGGAACGCTCGCGGCAGCGTGCCTTGTCAGCGGCCGCGCGCAACCGGGCCATGACTGTGGATCGCCTCGTGCGCGCGTACGATCAGCTCACCGATCCGGGCCTCCAGCGGACTGTCGTGAATCTGCTCGCACGTGCGGCAAGGACGGAGAGCGCGGCCGTGGACAAGCTTCTCGACATTGCGCGCAACGCGACCGATATCGAGGTGCGCAAGGCCGCGATCGTCGCACTGGCATCGAGCGATGACCCGCGCGCTCGCGACCTGCTCCTCGACATCCTGCGACGGTAATCAGCGCAGCGTCTCGTCCGTCCGGAAGATCGGGTAGTGGGTCGCGTTCTCGAGTTGCCGGTCGAGCAGTGCCCAGTCCGCGAAGCCATCGTCCGAACGAGGTTCGAGCAGGTAGAAGATGAGCCGGCCGAGCGGCTGGTCGACGGGGACGACATGCGTTCCTGCGGCCACCGTCTCGGTCGCGGCTTCCCACGTCCCGAACAGGGTCCGCTCGTTGTGGCCCTGGAATTCCCGTTCCGCGACACGCGTCGAGTCGATGCGGAACTTCTCGAGACGGATCGACCGCCCCGCGGCAAGCGGCGAGGACTGCACGCCGTGAATGCGCAAGCGATCGAGAATCTCGATCAGCTCGGCCGGAACGAGATAGGCGCGCGGAGCCCGCTCGGTCTCGGTCGGACGGAACGTGCCGTACTCCCACATCCGCTCGGGGCGCTTCACATCGAGGCGCCGTAACATGCGTCGACCCGTATACGGGTTCCGCTCTTCCGCAACCTCGCCCATCAGGATCTCGACCTGCTCCGGCGATCGCTCGAAATCGGACCGCACAGCAAGCGAGTGGCCCACGATGGATGACGCGTCCGCATTCGCGGTCAAGCGCCGGAGCTCCGCTGCATTCGCGTATGCCAACGCGAGGATCTCCTGCACGAACCGGTTCGTTGCCGTGATGCGATCCTGGAACGTGGCGTACGAGTACGCCTCACTCAGAATGGCGATGCGGTTGCGCAGGCCGAGGTAGTTGTTGTTGAAGCGCGGTCGATGATCGAACGTCCACCAGCCCCGCTCCTCGCCCTCGCCCTGCACGTTGCCATAATAGTAGAACTCCCAACCATACTTGTCGCGCACGTTGGTCGTGATGGCCGGCAGCCAGCGGTCGCGCAGCAAGGCGATGATCGTCGAATCGGTGTTGGGATTGAGCGGTGGCGCGTAGGTCAGGTGGTAGGCGTGCCGGGTCCCGTTGGTCGTGTGCAGGTCGACGCCGACGTGCGGGTCATAACGCGCCAGTAACATGGCAAGGGAGCGGGCTTCGGGCGAGTCGAGCTTCATGTGGTCGCGGTTGAGGTCGAAGCCCTGTGCGTTGGGCCGCTGGCCCATGCCACCGACCGGCCCATTCTGGCTGCCGCGGTTCGTCAGCAGCACGCGTTCGTTGCCATCGGCGTTGTAGATGGGGGCCACGAGCAGGACGAGCGAGTCGAGCAGCTCGAGGCGACGGCCCTGCGCGAAATCACGCAGCAGCATGAGCAGGACTTCCTTGCCCTCGACTTCACCGGCGTGGATGTTGCCTTGAAGGTAGACGATGGTGCGGCCGGCTCCGCGTATCGCGGCGGGGCTGGCGTCGGCCACGTTGCCGACGACCGCGAGCGGCATCGGCCGCCCCTCCATCGTATAGCCGTACGTCATCATGTGGATGCGATCCGATGCTGCATCGGCGGCGCGCATGAACGCGACGACCTCATCATAACGCGTTGTCTCAGCGAAGCCGGTGCGCTCCGGTGCGGTCTGCATCGCATCCTGCTGCACGCGGCCCGCGGCGGGTGCTGCGAACGGGAGCGCGAACGCGGCAAGGAGCCATGCGGCTCGCCCGTATGAACGAGCGGGACAGGAATCGATCCGGCGCCGCCCTGCGTCGGGTACGGCACCGGTTCCTGACGACTGCCTGTGTCCGACCTGACGGGTCCGTTCGCTCACCCCTCCTCCTTCGTCTCGTCGAGTTCGAGCGCCGCCGAGTTGATGCAGTAGCGCAACCCGGTGGGCGGCGGGCCGTCCTCGAACACGTGGCCGAGGTGCGCATCGCACTGTGCACACAGCACCTCCGTACGCCGCATGAACAGGCCGCGATCGACCTCGGTCTTGATGTTCCCCTCGTGTGCGGGCGCGAAGAAGCTCGGCCAGCCGGTACCGGAATCGTACTTCTCGCCAGAACGGAACAACTCGGCGCCGCAGCACACGCACTTGTAGGTGCCGGGCGTCTTGCTATCGAAGAAGCAGCCGGTGAAGGCGCGCTCGGTTCCCTTTTCGCGTGTGATGTGGTACTGCTCGGGCGTCAGTTCGCGCCGCCAATCTTCATCGGTCTTCTTTCTCGTTTCCGTCATGCGATCAACTCCCCTTCCAGTACAGTGACTGCCTGACCTTGAAGGACGACACGGTCCTCCTCGAGACGGAGCCGGACCGTGCCACCCCGAGCCGAGGCCTGCCAGGCAACGAGTTCATTGCGGCGCAACCGGCTCGCCCACCATGGTGCGAGCGCGCAATGCGCCGAGCCCGTGACCGGGTCTTCATTGACGCCGACGGCCGGGGCAAAGAAACGGGACTCGATATCGTACCCGGACCGGTCCGACCTCGCCGTCACGATGATGCCCCGCGCCTCGACCCGGCGCAGCCCGGCATGGTCCGGAACGATCCGGCGCACAGCCTCCGCCGAGTCCAGCTCGACCAGGTAATCGAACCGGCTCTTCGCCACGGCGGCCGCACGCGCGACACCGAGCGCCTCGAGCAGACCGGGCGGTGGCGATGCTGGTTCCGGCGCGAGCGAGGGAAAGTCCATGACAATCCAGTCCTCGGCACGTCGCGCCGAAAGCAGGCCGCTGCGCGTGTGAAAGCGGGCCTCCGATCCCTGCTCGAGGATCCCCTGCTCCCACAGGATGTGCGCACTGGCCAACGTCGCATGGCCGCACAGATCGACCTCGACGTCCGGTGTGAACCAGCGAAGGTCGAACGCATGCGCGCGATCGCCCCCGTCCGTGCGGCGATGCAGGAAGGCCGTCTCGGACAGGTTCATCTCGCGCGCGACGGATTGCAGCCATCGGTCGGGTCGCTCCTCAGCAAGCACGCAAACGCCCGCCGGGTTCCCGGCGAACGGGATCGCGGTAAATGCATCGACCTGATAGATCGGCTGACGCAACCATCCCCCAATTGACCTGGCAGAAAAGCCGGCCGACCTGGCCGGTTTCGCGGGAAGCGAATGACCCGTGGCCGCATGGCCGTCCGCCCGGCACCGGCGTGAGGCGGAGGCCCAAGCTAGTTGGTCCGCCAGGCATCCGCACCCGTTAGTATTCCAACCCGGGCCGCGGTCAGACCTGTCCAAGAGGCTGCGGAAACCAAACAGGATCCTGGAGTGCAGGCACTGGCGATTCGGCAGAAACCGGTCGGGGAAGCCGACCGGGCGGATGCGGCACGAGCGGCGTCGGGCGACACAGCGGCCTTCGAACGCCTGTATCGCAGACACATCGGTCACATCTATTCGATGGCCCGCCGAATGGCCGGGGAGTCGGACGCGGACGACCTGACTCAGGAGGTGTTCGTGCGCGCGTGGCGGAAGCTGAGCCTGTTCCGCGGTGATTCCGCCTTCGGTACGTGGCTGTACCGGCTGGCCGTCAACGTGATCCTGGCGCGGCGCCAGACCCTCGGACTGCACCGCGCTCGTTTCACTGCCGCGGATCCGGGCGAACTTCCCGTCGCGACTCGCCGCGTGACGCACGAACTCAGGATCGATTTCGAGGAGGCGATTCAGAAGCTGCCACCAGGAGCCCGAGACGTGTTCCTCCTGCACGATGTCGAAGGCTACACGCACGAGGAGATCGGCGAGATGCTCGAAGTCACCGCCGGCACGTCGAAATCGCAACTGCACCGAGCGCGCATGGCGCTCCGGCAGCACCTCGCTTGAGGACAGGCCCATGAACGACGAGTGGACCGACCGAATTTCAGAATATCTCGACGGCGACCTCGCAGAAGCCGATCGCGTCGCGCTCGAAACACACCTCGCCCGGTGCGATGCGTGCCGCGCGACAGTGATCGAGTTGCGCGCGGTCATCCAGAAGGCAGCCGTATTGCCGCATTACGAACCAGCGCACGATCTGTGGGACGGGATCTTCGTCGAGATCCGGACGCCCGCCGACTCGACCGTGGTGCCGTTTCCACACAAGGCCGGCGTTCCGTCGATCGGCGAGGGGGAACTCGATCGGAGCACTGCCGCCGGGCATGCCGGCCGGCGACGCCGGTTCTCGTTGTCGATGCCCCAGCTCGCGGCCGCGGGTTTCGCCATCATGGCCGTGTCCGCCGGCTCGATGTGGTTGACATTGCGTGCTCCCGCAGACCAGGACGCACCCGTGGCACAGGCACCCGCGGAGGGAGTCGCCGAACCGACCAGCACACGCCTGGTCTCGACCGTCGAGCAGAATTATGACGCAGCGATCGGCCAGCTCGAGGGCGCACTGGCCGCAACGCGTGCGCAGCTCGATCCGCGCACCGTCGCGGTGATCGAACGCAACCTCCAGATCATCGATGCCGCCATCATGGATGCACGGGCAGCCCTGGCCGCCGATCCCAACGATGTGGACCTGTATCGGTATCTGGATGATACGCTGATGAAGAAGATCGATCTGTTGCGACGGGCCACGACCCTGGGCCGCGCGCAGACCTGAGAGGAATACAATGCTCAACAGCTTGCTGGCCGGGGCGCTTCTCGCGATGGCGGCCCCTCAACAGATGGACACGACGTTCGATGTCGGCTCAGCGCGCCGGCTCGAAGTCGAGAACCATGACGGTACCATTGTGGTACGATCCTGGGACCGCAACGCTGTGCGCGTGCGCGCCACCTTCGGCGGCACAACCCGCGTCGATGTGGACCGCCGCGATGGTGCGATCAGCATCGAACCCGAGAGCCGCCGCGGCCGGCCCGGCCGGTCCGATCTCGAGCTGACCGTTCCGCAACGCTTCGATCTCCAGCTCGAGGGCCTCAATACCAACATCGATGTCGGCGCCGTCCAGGGCAACCTCGATCTCGAAACGATCAACGGAAGCATCACCATCGCAGGCGCATCCGGCCGCCTCGACCTGTCGTCCATCTCCGGCCGCATCACCGTGCGCGACGCTCAAGGTATGCTCGACGCGGAAGGCACCAACGAAGGCATCGACGTCGCCGGCTTCACTGGCAATGTGTCCGTCGCGACCGTCAACGGTTCGCTCACGCTCGCCCGCATCCAGGCCGATCGCGTCGAGGCCGAGACGATCAACGGCCGCATCGAATACGAAGGCACCCTGCGTGACCGCGGCAATTACGAGTTCAGCTCCCACAACGGCGAAGTCGTGCTGTACGTGGCCGAAGGCACCAACGCCAGTATCAACATCAGCACGCACAACGGTGAGATCGACTCCGCTTTCCCCATCCAGCTGAGGCAGGCCAGCGGGCGCAGCCGCACTTCGTTCACCGTCGGGACCGGCCGCGGCGCCGTTATCGAGATTACTTCGTTCAGCGGACCCATCCGGATCCGGCGTCCGGTCCGCTGAACCCGTGACTACACACGGCACACGCCGTTATCGATTGTGCTGACCGACTGGACCACGAACCCGGGGACTCCCATGAATGGCACTCGCGCTGCTGTCCTGACCACGCTCGTTACCGCGGTACTCGCAAGCACACCACTCGACGCGCAGGAAACATTCAACTGGCGAGGCCGCGTTGGCCGCGGCCAGACGCTCGAAATCAAGGGCGTCAACGGCAGCATCCACGCCGTGGCCGCCGCCGGCTCCGATGCTCGCGTCACCGCCGACAAAAGCGCGCGCCGGAGCAACATCGACGATGTCGAGATCGAAGTCATCGAACACGCCGGCGGCATCACCATCTGCGCTCTCTATCCGTCCCGCTCCAACCGCGAACCCAACGAATGCGCGCCCGGCGATGACGGACGAATGAACACCCGCGACAACGACGTCAAGGTCGACTTCTTCGTCGAAGTGCCCAACGGCACCATGCTCACCGCGCGCACCGTCAACGGGTCCATCGACGCCGAGGCCATCGACGGCGATGTCCGCGCCTATACCGTCAACGGCAGCGTCAACGTCGCGACCAACGGCTTCGCAGAGGCCACCACCGTGAACGGCTCCATCGATGTCGCCATGAATGGCGCCAGCTTCCGCGATGACCTCGACTTCGAGACCGTCAACGGCGGCATCACCGTCACATTCACCGGCACCGTCAACGCCAACGTCCAGGCCGAAACGGTGAACGGCAGCATCAGCACCGACTACCCACTCACCGTCCGCGGCCGGTTCGGCCCCAAGCGCCTCGCCGGCACAATCGGCGGCGGCGGGCCCGGACTCTCGCTCAATACCGTCAACGGCGATATCGAGATACGGCAAAGGTAGAGGGTTGATTGATCCGGGATCGCCCTGGCCCGGATCGGGTTGTGGATTGCGTTTCGAAGGGGTGGCGGTGGTGGGGTGGCGGTTTGGCTTTACAGTACGAAGTACTTGCCGAAACCGGTCCTCCCCGGTTATCCTGTGTCCCATGGTCAGGTTCGAGGGAGTACTCGGAGGCAAGGGCATGGCTTCGTTCATCGACACGTTGTATCCGGTGCCGGATTACCGGCGCACATCGCTGTCGCTGCTGCGGTGGTGGGAGTCGCGGCGGCTGGTCTACAACAAGGCGGTCGGCTCGGCGGGGCTGGTCACGCTGGCGGGGGTGTTCGTTCTGCATCCGAACCGGGCGGACTTTTTCATGCCCGAGACGGCGGTCGTGGTCCTTGCGTACGCCTTGGTTGCAAATGTGTGCTTCAGTCTTGGCTGGGTAGCGGAGCTGGTGGCGAAGCGGCTGTGGGGTCGGCGGGCGCCGGACATGGGCCCGCTGCTGTTCCGGGAGGGGCTGATCTTCTCCGTCGGGCTGACCCTCTTTCCGCTGCTCGTGGCTGTGATCTTCACCGTCGTGCGAGTGTTGCTGAAGCTGGTCACGTAACCAACCAATCGGCGCTCGGCCGCCGGCTGCCATGGCAGCCGACCTGCAAGCCCGGCCACGCGGCCGCACACCAGCCGCAACGCACGTTCTCGAAGCGGGCACCAACACTTGTCACGTCGAGGAACCAGTCGGCACTCGAACGTCCGGGCGATGGAGATCGACACCTGGGAGCGACGCGGAAAACCGGGGCCGGCTCAGTCTCATGCGACCGTCGACCCTATCCTGGAGGGGTGGGGAAAGCGGTTGGCCGTTCCTCCGTTGACGGTGGGACTCCGCGCCGGGATCGAGGCATGGGCGACAATGCCGCGCATGCCATGGCATTACCGACCCCAAACCCCTTCGAGATGGATATGGTCAGTCTGCTACGCTGCGGAGAGGTCCGAGGATCGCAGCCCGCGCCCAACGTTCTGGAGGTACTGCCTGAACTCTGCTGTTCTTGCTTTCGGCTCCGCACCGCTGGGCACCGTGCCATTGCGAGCCGGGCTGCTGGTCACACCCATCTTGCTTGGCATCAACAGGTTAGCTGACCGCGTTTGACATTACGTTCCCATGGGAACATACTCGAGCCTTTCGGGGCTTCGGAGATGACC
>JBOHRL010000033.1:0-168580 GCA_050732695.1 Longimicrobiales bacterium
CGCATCGTTGGGCTGCACGCCGAACAGAACGCTCGCGAGCAGACGCGTTGCAGCGATTGCGGCGATGAGCCCGACGGCGAGGCCGGATCCGACCACACGCAGTCCCTGTGCGAATACGAGGCCGAGAATACCGGGGCCGTCGGCGCCGAGCACGAGGCGGACGCCGAACTCGTGCCTGCGTCGTAATACGCTGTTCGACACGACACCGTAGATCCCCATTGCGGCGAGGACGAGTGCGCCGGATGCGAAACCGGCGATGAGCACGAGACTCAGGCGATGCTGTCCGAGCGACTGTCGCACGCGCGCTTCCATGGTCTGAACATCGGCCATGGGGACCGCGGCATCCAGGGAACGGAGTGCAGTGCGGGCCGGCTCGATCAGGGATCGAGGATCTCCGCTCGTGCGCAGGACGTGGTACATCGCAGCGCGAGGCATCTGAGCGAGCGGTCGATACACCTGCCCGCGGTCATCGGAGAACACGTTGTAGAATCGCGAATGGCGTGTGACGCCGATGATCGCCAGCGAGTCCCCATCCAGCGTCATACGCCGGCCCGTCGCGCGGCCTGCCGGAAAGAAGCGACGTGCGAGCGTTTCATCGATGAGCGCGACGCCGGGTGCCTGCGCATCGTCACGCACCTCGAACGTGCGCCCTTCGACGAGTGCGATGCCCATCGCTTCGAGGTAGCCCGGCGCGGCTGCGAAGTAGTCGATCAACGGACCATCGGCATTCGCATCGCCCGTGTTGCCAGGCGCATTCGGGAACCACGCAGTCGTCTGGTTCGCGCCAGCCAGGAGCGGAACAGCATCGACTGCACCCGTAGCTTCGACGCCGGGCAATTCCCCAAGGCGGGTGCGCAGATTCTCGTGAAAGCGGACTGACCTCGACCCATCCGGATCCTCGAAGCCGGAAAGCGGAACTCGAAAGGTCAGGACGCCTGCCGCCTCGAAACCCGCGTCCGCTCGGAGCAGCGTTGCCACACTGCGCGCGACCAGCCCGGCACTCACGAGCAACACGAGGGACAGAGCAACCTGCACGGCGACGAGGATCGAACGCGTTCGCGCTGCATCGGCGGCGCCACCCGCGCGCGGACCTGAGGCGCGCAGCCGTTCCCAGACGCCACGACCGGATAGGCGCAGCGCCGGCCACAACGCCGCCCCGATGGCCAGCAGAATCGACACGCCGAGCGTGATTGCAATCACACTCGCATCGACCCCGATGGCTTCTGTCCTTGGCAGTGACGGCGGCGCCAATGCCAGCAGGCCATCCACCGCGAAAGGCGCCAACGCAAGTCCGGCGACACAACCGACAAGGCAGACCAGCAGACTTTCGCCGAGCAGGTCCACCACGGATGTCAGGCGCGCCGCGCCGAGCGCCGATCGCACCGCGACATCGCGCGCGCGCACCGCAGCTCGAGCGAACCACAACGTGGCCAGGTTCGCACCCAGCGTCAGCAGCAGGAACGCCGAAGCGCAAAGCAGAGCGCCCAGCACCGGTCGTACGTCACGGATCAGATCGTCTCTCAGCGGCACGCTCCACAGACGCAGCCCGCGATTGCCGAACGCTTCCTCGTCCAACTGCCGCGACACGGACTCGAGCGCGCCGCTGGTGGCCCCCGCACTCGCGCCTTCCCGCATCCGCGCCAACCCCGCAAACATGCCCGCGCCCGGACTCGCCGCCGCGAGATTCGCCTGCATCACCAGATACATGTCCGCCGGTACCGGATCACCAAGGCTCGAGTGCATGACGAACCGGAATCCCCGCGGCGCCACCCCGATGACTCGCACTGGCTGCCCGTCCAGGAAAATGTCCTGCCCGACAACCGACGCGTCGCCCCCGAAGCGGCCCTGCCATATGTCGTGGCCCAGGACAACGACTGGCGCGGCCGCAGAGTCCGATTCGCCCCCCGCGAAGCCTCGCCCCAGCGCAGGCTGCACGCCCAGGACGTCGAAGAATTCGTCGCTCGCAACCAGAAGCCGCACCTCTTCCGCCGCCGTCCCGTCCGCAGCCGTCAGATTGGCCCGGTCCGCATCCAGGCCAACCACCGCCTCGAACGCGTCCGTCTGTTCGCGCAATAAGGAGATATCCGGTCCGCCCAGCCAGCCGCGTGGAAAGTCCGCCCACGTATAGTCCCGCCACACCCACTGCAATCCCATAACATCACGATACGGCGGCGCCTCCAACAGCACCCCGTCCACCACGCTCAGAATCGACGCAAATGTGCCAACCCCGAACGCCACGGATAATACCGTGATAACCGTGAACGCCGGCGCTCGCGCAAGCCGCCGCCCGCTGTGCCGGATCCCTTGCGCGACTCGCTCGAACCACGCACCCCGGCCGCGATCCGCCCGGGCGTCAACGGCAGCCCTCCCTGGACGGACGCGCTCGAGGATCGCACTGCCCAACGCGCTGCCGATCCCTGACACCAACGCCCGCACGCCACCCGGCCAGCCACGCTCCCGGTGCGCCATGCGATAATCGTCGCGGAACGTTTCCGCCATCTCCGCGCCATACCGCTCCCGGAACTCCCGCGAATGCAGCCGAACGGCGATCCGGAACAGACGCTCCGCCGGACCCGGACGGATCCTGCGCTCCTCACTCATCCCTGCCTCCCGGGAGCACCCAGCACGCCACTCGCTCGCGCTGCCCGAACCAGCGCTTCGAGTCGCTGCGCCTCCGCCTTCACCACCTGTCCGCCCAGCCCCGTCAGACGGTAGTAGTTCCGCCGCTCATCATCCTGGTCCGGCGCCGGCCTCCGATCGCTTCCCTCGATCATCCCCTGCTCCTCCAACCGCCGCAACCCTCGATACAGCGTCCCCACACTCGGTCGGCCCGCCGCCCCCATCCGCTCTCCCGCATCCAGCAGAATCCCGTACCCGTGCCGCTCGCTTCGGCTCAGGCTCAACAGGATCTGGAACTCGATCGGTCTCAAGGGCAGGAACGCCTCGGGTCTAGGTCTGGTCGTCCGCTCGGGCATAGGCTCTCCTGGCGCATGCATGCGTTATGGATATATGCATGGCGAATATAGGTCGCCCTGCGTGCCGGCGTCAAGCCGGAACCGAGGCCGGCCGGCGATTCTTCCGCGGTTGCCGGTGGCGGTCGTGGGGGGACGGTTGCGAGGGGGCGGATGGAATCCGATTGTCAGGGGCTGTGCGAATCGGGAAGGGCGGGGCGCATTCGCGTGAAGCGGCAGCGGAGGCGGTGGCGGAGGCGGTGGCGGTGACGATGGGTGACGAGGTTGGGAAAGGGCGGGGTCGGTGGCGGTGGTGGGTGGCGGTGGTGGTGGCGGTGTCGGAAGAGATGGCGGTGGCGGAGATGGTGACGGAAGAGATGGCGGTGGCGTTGGCGGTGGGCGGAGGCGGTGTCGGACGAGATGGCGTTGGTGGTGGGCGGTGGCGGTGATGGAGCGGGAGGGGGCGTCGAGGCGAACGAGGGACGAAGGAGGGGCGCTGGGAATGGCGGTGACGAATGCGGGCGGTGGGGTGAAGTGGGCGAAGGTCATCGACCAGACGCGGTGCATCGGCTGTCATGCATGCACGACGGCGTGCAAGTCGGAGAACGAGGTGCCGCTGGCGGTAACGCGGACGTACGTGAAGTACGTGGACGTGGGCGTGTTTCCGCAGACACGCCGGGCGTTTCAGGTCACGCGCTGCAATCAATGTGACGATGCGCCGTGCACGACGGCGTGTCCGACGCGAGCGATGTACCGGCGGCCGGACGGGATCGTCGATTTTGACAAGACGATCTGCATCGGCTGCAAGGCGTGCATTGCCGCGTGTCCGTACGACGCGATCTTCATCAATCCGGAAGACCACTCGGCGGAGAAGTGCAATTTCTGCGCGCATCGGCTGGACATGGGGCTGGAGCCCGCGTGTGTGGTGGTGTGTCCGACGGAAGCGATTCTGGTGGGGGATCTGAATGATCCGTTATCGAAGGTTGCGCAGATCGTGAACCGTGACGCGGTGACGGTGAGGCGGCCGGAGAAGGAGACGCATCCGAAGCTGTTCTACAAGGGGGCGCACCAGGCGACACTGGACCCGATTGCGGCGCGCCGGCCGGGTGGTGATCTGTTTCTGTGGGGCGAGCAGGTGGGCGGGGCGAGGGGCGGGCACGGTGCGGTGATCACGTCGGGTCATCCAGGTGCGTGGAGCAACAGTTCGGCGGCTGCGGTGCTGTCATACGACGTACCGCATCGAGCGCCGTGGGACTGGCGCGTGAGTCTGTACACGTGGACGAAGGGAATTGCGGCGGGCGTGTACCTGGTTCCGTTCGTGCTGGCGCTGGCGGGCCAGACGACGTGGTCGCATCCGTTGTGGCTGTGGGGAGCACCTGTGGCGGGCGGCCTGTTCCTGGCGCTGACGGGCGCGCTCCTGATCTGGGATCTCGAGCATCCGGCGCGCTTTCACTACCTTTTCACTCGCCCGCAGTGGAAGAGCTGGCTGGTGCGCGGCGGTTTTCTGATCGGCGCTTATGCGCTGATCCTGCTGATCCATTTCGTAGCAACGCTGCTTGGTGCGCGCGATGTGCAGCCGGGCCTCGGCATACTCGGCGTGCCGCTCGCGGTGATGACGGCCGTGTACACGGCGTATCTGTTCGCGCAGGCGAAGGCGCGCGATCTGTGGCAGAATCCGCTGATGGTGCCGCACCTTCTGGTGCAGGCTGTCCTGGCGGGATCTGCATTGCTCGCTCCGTTTGCCGCGTGGCTTGCGTCGATCGGGGCGACAGGGGTATTCGGCCCGATCGCATCGACGGCGCCGCAACTGCCGGGTGCGGGTCCGCCGCACGATGCGACGTGGCTGTTGCTTTCGATCGTGGCTGTGATGAGCGGCGTTCATCTGCTTCTCGTTCTGGGCGAGTCGACGTTGACGCATGGGACGGCGCACGGTCGTTTGGCGGCATGGGAGATGACCCGCGGTGGATACGCGGTATGGTTCCGGGCGGGGATCGTTCTCGTTCTCGCGGGCGTGACGGCGCCGTGGCTCGGTGTGCCGGCAGCGCTGGCCTCACTGATCGGTGTGCTTGCGCACGAACACGCCTACGTACAAGCGGGTCAAGCCGTGCCTCTCGCATGAAGCGCGATGGTACGAACGCCGGTCGGTGGTTCGATTCGTAGAAGTCGATCTCGAAGGATGGTGAGCGGACCGATCGTTGAAGGAGCTGGAATGGAACGCAGTCGTGAAGGGGACCGCGTCACAGCCGCGCAACCGGAGGTCGAAGCGCGTGGCGAGACGTTCACGCAGGGTCCGAGTGGCATCCACCTCGCATCGTATCCGCCGCGTGAGCGGTGGGACGATTGGGTCGAGCTCGATTCGAAGTCGTGGCCGGTGCGCGTCGAGAAGCGGTACACGCTGGTTCCCACGACGTGCTTCAACTGTGAGTCGGCGTGCGGACTTCTCGCGTACGTGGACAAGACGACGTTGCGCGTGCGCAAGTTCGAGGGGAACCCGCTGCATCCGGGTTCGCGCGGGCGGAATTGTGCGAAGGGGCCGGCGACGCTCAACCAGGTCGAGGATCCGGATCGCATCCTGCAACCGATGAAACGGAGCGGCGCGCGCGGTGGCGGCGAATGGCAGCCGGTCTCGTGGGACGAAGCGCTGGATGCGATCGCGGAGCGGATCCGACAGGCGCTGCTGGATGGACGTCGCAACGAAATCATGTACCATGTCGGCAGGCCGGGCGAAGACGGATATACGGAACGTGTCCTGGCGGCGTGGGGTGTCGACGGCCACAACTCGCACACGAACATCTGTTCGAGTGGCGCGCGCGCCGGCTATCACTTCTGGATGGGCCTGGACCGTCCCAGTCCGGACCACGCCAACGCAAAAGTGATCCTGCTGATCAGCTCGCACCTCGAGGCCGGCCATTACTTCAATCCGCACGCGCAACGTGTCATCGAAGGAAGGAAGAACGGCGCAAAGCTGATCGTGTTTGACACACGGCTATCGAATACGGCAACCCACGCTGACTGGTGGGTTGCGCCGTACCCCGGCTCGGAAGCGGCCATTCTGCTTGCCATTGCCAGCTATCTGATTCGGGAACGCAAGTACAACCGTGCCTTTGTTGAACGCTGGTGGAACTGGCGCGAATACATGACGTCCGAGCGCCCGGCCTCGCCCGATGCCGAGGTTCGCTTCGATGCGTTCGAGAAGGTGCTCGACGAAACATACGCCGAGTATACGTTCGAGTTCGCGGAGCAGGAGAGCGGTGTTGCTGCTGCGACGATCCGCGCGATCGCAGACTGCGTGGCGACGGCCGGGACGCGGCTTTCGACGCACAACTGGCGGAGTGCGGCCGCAGGCAATCTGGGTGGATGGCAGGTCGCGCGCACACTGTTCATGTTGAATGCGCTCATGGGTGCTGTCGCGACGGAAGGCGGCACGTTTCCGAACGCGTGGCACAAGTTTGTGCCGAAACCCATCTACACACCGCCACATCCAGACACATGGAACGGCACGTCGTGGCCCACGGAGTATCCGCTGGCGATGTTCGAGATGTCGTTCCTGCTGCCGCACCTGCTCCGGGACGGGCGAGGCCGGCTCGCGGTGTACTTCAGCCGCGTCTACAATCCGGTGTGGACCAATCCGGATGGTTTTTCGTGGATCGAGGCGCTGACCGACGAACAGAGGGTGGGCCTTCATGTCGCGCTCACGCCGACGTGGAGTGAAACGGCATTTTTCGCGGATTATGTGTTGCCCGTCGGTCTGGGTTCGGAACGTCACGACCTGCACTCGTACGAGCAGTACGACGGGCAGTGGATCGGGTTCCGCCAGCCGGTGCTGCGTGTTGCCCGGGAGCGGGCGGGAGAACGGATCACGGACACGCGTCAGGTGAATCCGGGCCAGGTGTGGGAGGAGAACGAGTTCTGGATCGAACTCTCGTGGCGGATCGATCCGGATGGGGCTCTCGGTATTCGCAGGTTCTTCGAGTCAAGGCAGGCACCCGGTGAGAAACTCGGCATCGACGAATACTACGCATATATCTTCGAGAACTCGGTGCCCGGGCTGCCGGCCGCGGCGAGTGCGGCGGGCCTGACGCCATTCGAGTACATGCGGCGGTACGGCGCCTTCGAGGTCTCGAAACACATTGGCGCCGTGCACGAGCAGGAGGTACCGCGCAGCGAACTGGAGGATGTGAAGGCGGATCGCTTCGGTCGCGTGTTCACGCGCGCGGCAAAGCCGGCATCGCCCAACATCGTCCCACAGCCGGCACCGGATGGTGATGGGGACGGCCGTCGGGCCGCAGGCGTTCTGGTCGAAGGACGAGTTGTACGCGGGTTCCCGACGCCGAGCGGCCGGCTCGAGTTCTGGTCGCGCACGCTCGCCGAATGGGGCTGGCCCGAGCACGCTCTGCCGGCGTACATCCGCAGTCACGTCCACCGCGACAACATCGCCGCGGACCAGATGCCGTTGATCTCGACGTTTCGACTGCCGGTCCACGTGCACACGCGAAGCGGAAACGCGAAATGGCTCGATGAAATCGCACACTCGAATCCGCTGTGGCTGCACACCTCCGATGCGCAACGGATCGGCGTTGTCACCGGCGATCTCGTGCGTGTCGAAACGGCCATCGGCCACTTTGTCGTGAAGGCATGGGTGACAGAAGGGATTCGGCCGGGTGTGGTGGCGTGCAGTCACCACATGGGTCGCTGGAAGCCGGGCAGCGAAGGTCAGCGCCAGATCATGGCGACCGTTTCGCTCAGCCATGATGGCGATCGCTGGACAATGCGTCGCCAACACGGTGTGCTGCCGTACGATTCCACGGATCCTGACACGCGCCGCATCTGGTGGACCGATGCGGGTGTCCATCAGAACCTCACGTTCCCCGTGCAGCCGGATCCGATTTCGGGGATGCATTGCTGGCATCAGGCGGTGCGCGTGCGCAAAGCCGGGTCTGGCGATCGTTATGGCGATGTGCAGGTGGACACCGGGAAAGCACATGATGTGTATCGCGACTGGATCAGGTTGACCCGCGCGGCCGATCGGTACTCGCCCGATGGGACGCGTAGACCGCACTGGCTGATGCGGCCGCTCCGCCCCACACGCGAGGCGTACCGGCTGCCAGCCCACCGCCAGAGCGTGGAGGCGAAGCCTTGACGCTGAACGTTTCAAGGATCGAGGCGTGGACCCGGGTGTCGATGTCTTGAATCCATGAGAGGGAGTCTGCGGAAGCGGCTCCGACGCCGCTCGCCCGAATCCGGACAGAGACGTGCCCAGCAAACGGGCCGACGAGCCACGCTCACAGCGGATATCATCGCAGGCATCAGTATCGCCCTGGTACTGATCCCGCAGTCGATCGCGTTCGCCGATGTGGCGGGACTGCCGGCACATATCGGTCTGTTCGCGGCTGCGCTGCCTCCCATTGCGGCCTCCTTCCTTGCTTCATCGCCGTACCTTCAGACGGGGCCCGTCGCGGTGACATCGTTGCTCACGGCGGGTGCGCTTGCCGGAATGGCTGAACCGGGATCCGCGCAGTATGTCGCACTGGCGAGTCTCCTCGCGCTGATTGTCGGCATGACTCGCTTTGCGATCGGTGCCTTGCACATGGGCCGGATCGTCTATCTCATGTCCGAACCCATGTTGCGCGGGTTCACGAGCGGAGCAGCGCTTCTCATCGTCATCTCACAATTCCCGGCACTGCTCGGACTCGAAGGAGCGAGCGGCGGAACCCTGCGTGCCTTCCTGGCGGCGCTGTCGAGCCCGGGCTCGTGGGATGGCGAAACGATTGCGATTTCGGCGTCGGCTCTGTTCATCATTGCCGTAGCGCGCAGACTGCATAGCCTCATCCCGTGGGCATTGCTGGTTACCGGCGGCGGCGTAGCGTACAGCATATTGACGGGGTATGATGGTCTCGTGGTGGGCGATATTCCATCGGGATTCCTGCATCTGACTCTGGCCTTTCCGTGGCAGGCAATGCCGGCGCTGCTCGTGCCGGGACTGGTCATCGCACTCATCGGATTCGCTGAGGCGGTCTCGATTGCGCGCGTCTTTGCCGCTCGCGAACGACAGCGTTGGGATCCCGACCGCGATTTCATGAGCCAGGGCGTGGCCAACATCGCCGCGGCAGTCAGCGGCGCATTCCCGGTCGGCAGTTCCTTCTCCCGCAGCAGCCTCGCCTGGCTGCTCGGCGGCAGGACCGTTCGCGCCGGCGCGATCGTCGGCATCGCCACGCTCGCGTTCATACCCTTCGCTTCGATTCTGCGTCCGCTGCCGACGGCGGTCCTCAGCGCTATGGTCATCATGGCCGTGTTCGGCATGATCCGTGTCCGAACGATTCTGGCGATCTGGTCGCTCTCGAAACCGCAGTTCCTTGTTGCATCGCTCACGTTCATCTTCACGATCCTCCTCGCCCCACGCATCGACGAAGCTGTCATCCTCGGCATCTTCATGGCCGGCGTCGTCCACCTCTGGCGCGAATTCGATCTGCGACTCGTGAGCTGGAGCGAAAACCACACGTTGCACGTCCGCCCGGAGGGCGTCCTGTGGTTCGGCTCGGCCGAAGTCCTCAAGCAGAAGATTCTCGACCTCGTCGCGGAGAACGGAGACGCGAATCGCCTCGTGCTTCACATGGAGCGCGTCGGCCGCGTCGACCTGACTGCATCCCTCGCGCTCGAATCGCTCATCGAAGAGGCGCGCGAGGCCGGCCTCGAACCGGAAGTCGTGGCCGCTCATCCCGTGACCGCCAAGGCGCTGCATCGAGTGCTGCGCCGGCGCCGCTAAGCGGGACCGCGTACCATTTGTTACAATGTGCCCAGAATTCGGCCCGTTTTCGACGCGCAACCGCTTCGGACCGGCGGCTGCCCCTGCGTCTGGACGGTTTTTGATAGGCGGGTGGGCAAACTTTGGGAAATGGTTCCCGGTCCGTTTAGGAAAGGCACTATGGCGAGCGGAAATGATGAGTTGAGCGGGCCGGACCTGTCGGGAGGCATCGAAGAGTCGGCCCTTGGGAGGGAAGGCAAGCTCGTCGGCCACGCGGACGGCGAGGCGGTGTTGCTGGTGCGGAGTGGGGAGGAAGTGTTCGCGATCGGCGCGAAGTGTACGCACTACGGAGGGCCACTGGCCGAGGGGCTTGTGGTGGGCGAAACGGTTCGATGCCCGTGGCACCATGCGTGCTTCAGTCTGCGCACGGGCGAAGCGCTGCGGCCGCCTGCACTCCTCGACGTGTCCTGCTGGGCGGTGGTCCGGGAGGGCGGCAGGATCCGCGTCTCGGGAAAAGCAGCGAGGTCGAGGTCACCGCGGAAGCCGAAAGAGTCGCCGAAGTCCGTGGTCATTGTGGGGGCCGGGGCGGCGGGCAACGCGGCGGCCGAGACGTTCCGGCGAGCGGGTTATACCGGGCCGATCACGATGATCGACGTCGAACAGGATTCGCCATACGACCGGCCGAACCTGTCGAAGGATTATCTTGCCGGCCATGCACCGGAGGACTGGATTCCGTTGCACCCGCCATCGTTCTACACGGACAGGCGGATAGAGATTGTTCGACTGGAGGCGGTGGGTCTCGACGTCGAGACGAAAAGCGTTGTGCTGGCGGACGGTTCGACGCGGATCTGGGATGCGTTACTGCTCGCGCCGGGGGCCGAGCCAGTTCGGCTCGATGTCTCCGCGACGGCGGATGCGAAGGTGTACCTGCTGCGATCACTGGCGGATAGCCGGGCCATCATTGAAGCCGCGAAAGCAGGGCAGCGAGCGGTCGTTCTGGGCGCGGGCTTCATCGGGCTCGAGGTGGCGGCGTCACTCCGGCAGCGCGAGCTGGATGTTCATGTGGTCGCACCGGACAACTTGCCGCTCGGGAAGGTGATGGGGCCGGACCTCGGTGACTTCGTGAAATCGCTCCACACCGAGAAGGGGGTCACGTTCCATCTGGGGCGTACGGCGAAACACATCGCAGCGGATTCCGTCACGCTCGATGATGGGACCATGATCGGCGCGGACTTCGTCGTCATGGGCGTGGGTGTGCAGCCGCGGGTTGCACTCGCACAGGCAGCGGGTCTGCGCATCGAGGACGGCATCGTGGTCAATGAGTATCTCGAGACATCGCAGGGTGGCATCTGGGCGGCAGGCGATGCGGCGAGCTGGCCGGACCCGCGCAGCGGAAAGCGAGTTCGCATCGAGCACTGGGTCCTCGCGGAGCGCATGGGGCAGGCCGCTGCGCGCAACATGCTGGGCGCCCACGAGCGCTTCGATGCCGTGCCCTTCTTCTGGAGCCAGCATTACGACGCGACGATTGCTTACGTCGGGAATGGTGCGGGCTGGGACGCTGCGGACCTGGACGGCGCTCCTGCCGAGCGCGACTGCGCGGTCACGTTCCGGAAGGCGGGTCAACGGATCGCCCTGGCCACACTCTTTCGCGATGAGGCGAGTCTGCGTACCGAAGTCGAGATGGAGGCGGAGGGCAGGGCGGGCTGATTCCAGCCGCAACCCTGATCCATGATCACCGCATCGAATCGAGGCAGATGCCGTTACGGTCCCGGGATCCCGGGCCGGTCCAGCAGAATGGAGGACCACCATGTACGACCTCGAGGAGCCCCCGCCGCCCCATCGAGCGAAGCCGGTCAAGGCCGAGAGCGCCATTGCCCGCCGCCCGCTCGTCACGCTGGTCGTCGCGATCGTCGCGCTCGCCTTCGTCGCGACCATGGCAGCGGCGCAGGTGCGGCTGTCGCGTCGCATCGCCCGACTCGAGCGTGAACTGGCGCAGGCCGTCACCGGTCTCGCCGAAGCGCGCGGCTCGCTCAGCCTGCTGTGGACGACGGCGACGAAGCTCGATGCCTCGCAGGCGCAACGCGCCGACAGCCTCCAAGTCAGCCTCCAGGACAGCATCGCATCCGTGCAGACGTACGCAGAGAACGAGTTCAGCCGCCTCTGGGAGACCGCCTATCTCGACCACGAACGACGGCTCGAAGAGACGGCCTCCCGGTTGCGAATCAACGGTGAAGCGATCAGCGATATCGTAACCGCAGCGGGCCGGACAAACGCACGCATCGATGGTCTGGTGCGTCAGGAGCAGATACAGGAAGTGGCGATCACGGATGTGACCGAATCGATGACGTCATTGCGACAGACGCTGTCGGCGATCGACGGCCAACTCAGCATTCTCGAAGGCGAAACGAGCGTATCACGGAATGCCCAGCGGCAACTCGACACGCGCATCGATGGTGTCGAGGAGTGGGTGAACGCATTCCGTGACGAAGGTTTGAGCGCGGGGAGCGTGCAGAGCCGGCTCGCCACGCTGTTCGAGGACCTTCGCACCGTTGCCATGCGCGTGGACTCGCTGCGGACGGCAAGGGACACCGCGCGACGCGGGATAGGCCAGCATTAGCCGGGCGCTGAAATGGGGACGTTCTGTGGATCAGGCGCAAAGGGGCGACTGGCGTTCATCAACAGCGGGGCTGTTACGAGGAGGGTGGCGGTGGCGGTGCGCGCTGACGGTGGGCTCCAACGAACGGTGCTAGCCGCTGACGGTGGGCTCCAACGAACGGTGCTAGCCGCTGACGGTGGACTCCAACGAACGGTGCTAGCCGCTGACAGTGGACTCCTCGGCGGACAGCCGGTAGTATCGAGTGGCGTACTCGGCGACCATGCGGTCGGTGTTGAAGAAGGGAGCGATCTGACCGATGGCGGAGCGCATGCGTGCGATCCATTCCTGCGGCACGCCGTCGGCATCGCGATCGTAGAACGCGCGCACGATTTCGGCTTCGATGGTATCGTATAACGATGCAGTATCGGCCGCATCCTGCTCGGCGGGATCGAAGTGGTCGGTCCCGCCCACTACCCATCCGATGGGCGCGTCCCACGTGTTCCGGTCGGTCCATGCTTCAGCCCACCAGCCATCGGCAATGCTGAGGTTTAGTCCGCCATTGGCGGCTGACTTCATGCCGCTGGTCCCGCTGGCCTCGTATGGCCGGCGGGGCACGTTCAGCCAGACGTCGGAGCCGCGAACGAGGTAACGTGCCATCTCGATATCGTAGTTCTCCAGGAAGAACACGTGACCGAGGAAGGGCGGCCGGCGAGCCAGCTCGAAGACCTCGTGCAGCAGATGCTTTCCGCCATCATCCCTCGGGTGCGACTTCCCTGCAAAAATGATCTGCACGGGCCGTTCGGTGTCCTTGACGATGCGGCCGAGCCGTTCGAGATCATGCAGCAGGAGCGTCGCGCGCTTGTACGTCGCGAAGCGGCGGGCGAACGTGATCGTGAGTGCGTCAGGCCGAATCGCAGCGACGGCCGCGTCATAGTCCTCGCCGCGCGTTCTGGCCTGCTCGGCGAGGAGAGTTGCGAATCGTTCGGCGAGCCGCTCGCGCTCGTGTTCGTGTGCAGCCCAGAGCAGGCCGCCAGGAACGTCGCGGATGCGTGTCCAGTCGACGGCGCCGCTCGAGCCCTGCCACTCCTTTGCGATATTCGCGGAATAGAAGCTACTCATGTGTGGGCCGACCCAGGACGGCAGGTGAACGCCGTTCGTGACGTGGCCAATGGGCACTGCATCGGACGATGCGGAGGACCAGAGGCCGTGCCACATCTGTCGTGACACGACGCCGTGGAGCCGGCTGACGGCATTGCGCGCGCGCGAAGCGCGCATCGCGAGCGCTGTCATGCAGAACAGGCCAGCACGGTGCGGTTCCGTGGTCGCACCGAGTTCGAAGAAGCGCTGCCACTCGACCCCGACCTCAGCGGCCCACTCACCGAAATACCGATGCATCAGGTCGCTCGAGAAGTAGTCGTGACCGGCTTCGACGGGAGTGTGCGTCGTGAACACGGTTTCGCGTGCGGCCCGTGCGAAGGCGGCATCGAAGGAGAGTCCTCCTCTGCAAACGAACTCGCGAATGCGCTCGATGATCGCGAACGCGGCGTGGCCTTCATTGAGATGGAAGACGTCGATCGTATGGCCGAGCGCGACGAGTGCGCGTACACCGCCAACGCCGAGAATGAGTTCCTGCTTCACGCGGTGTTCGTTGTCACCGCCGTACAGCCGATCCGTGATGTGGCGGTCGGCAGGCGTGTTGGTTGCGACATCGGTATCGAGCAGGTAGAGCGGGACAGTCCCGACATCGGCGCGCCAGACGCGCGCCTGAACTTCACGACCAGGGAAAGGGACCTGAACGATCAATGGGGCCCCACGCGCAGTCGTTTCGGCGTGGAGCGGGAGGAGCGCCGGATCAAGGGGCCGGTAGGTTTCGTACTGCCAGCCGCGGGGATCGACATGTTGCGAGAAATAGCCGTCGCGGTAGAGCAGCCCGACGCCAGTGAGCGGCAGGCCGAGATCGCTTGCAGACTTCAAGTGATCGCCGGCCAACACGCCCAGCCCGCCCGAAAAGACACGAATGCATTCGGTGATCGCAAACTCAGCCGACAGGTAAGCCACACGGCGCCGGCCGTTGCCCTGACCACGCTGTTGCAGGTAGGCGTCGAGCCGGTTCAGTGCCCCCTCGACGCTCCGGATGGTTGCGTCATGCTCGGCAGCAGCGCGCAGTGTCTCGCGATCGAGCTGGCGGAGCAGTTGAACGGGATTGTGGCGCGTGAGCCGCCATGCTTCTGCGTCGAGGTTGCGAAACACGTCGCGGGATTCGCGATCCCAGGTCCAGCGCAGGTTATACGCGAGGCGGTCGAGCCCGGCGAGCGAGGCAGGCAATTCAAGGTTCGTCTTCATTTTTCCATGATTGCGGAAACGCGAACGCCCCGTCGAGCAAACGGTCGCCGGGGCGCTACGTCTGAAGCTATGGCGCGCGCCGGCCGCTGTCGAGCATGACGTCCGTACAAGGATCGGCCGGATGCCGACACCGGATACAACAGGCTTTGCCTCGCACCGGCGTCGCGATCGAGGGGATCGGCCTGATGATGCCGTGGCTTGCGGCGTCTGGCTGGCCATGCCCACACTTGCCGGACCCGTGGCAATGGCTCGTCCATGGCCGTGATCACCGAACCCCGGCCTGCACGTGACGGACCTGGACTCGACCCCAGCGGCGCCACAGCGCCCGGAGGCGCATGAGCATTCCGTTCTTCGCACAGGTCAACCGCCATTTCGACAAGGCCGCGGCGATGCTCGATCACCCGGCCGGCCTGCTCGATCAGGTCAAGTCCTGCAACAGTGTGTATCATGTTGCCTTCCCGATCGAGCGCGATGATGGCAGCATCAAGGTCATTCACGGCTGGCGCGCGCAGCACAGCATACACAAGCTGCCGACCAAAGGCGGTATCCGCTTCGCCCAGAATGTCGAAGAAGATGAGGTCGTCGCGCTCGCGGCGATGATGACGTACAAGTGCGCGCTGATGGATATCCCGTTCGGTGGAGCGAAGGGAGGCGTCCGCATCGAACGGTCCGATTACACCGAATCCGAGATCGAGCGCATTACCCGACGGTATACGTTCGAACTCGCCAGCAAGAACTTCATCGGTCCTGCCACGGACGTGCTTGCGCCAGATTACGGTACGGGCGCGCGCGAGATGGCGTGGATCGTCGACACATACACTGCGATATCCGGGAATCAGCTCGACTCGGCAGGATGTGTGACCGGCAAACCACTCCCGATCGGTGGCATTCGCGGGCGCACGGCCGCGACCGGGCGCGGCCTGTACTTCGGCGTTCGCGAGGCTCTGAAGGACCACCAATGGACCGCTGCCGTGGGCATCGAGCCAGGCATCGCCGGCAAGACCGTCGTCGTTCAGGGGCTCGGCAACGTAGGGTACCACGCCGCGCTCTACCTCCAGAATGGTGGCGCCCGCATCATCGCCATTGCCGAGCGCGAAGGCGCGATTCACGACAGGAACGGCCTGGACGTGAACCGGGTCACCGAGCATCGCAAGGCGACCGGTTCGATCCTCGACTTCCCGGGTGCGGCCAACCTCGATTCAGCCCTCGCGCTCGAGCTCCCCTGCGACATCCTCGTTCCCGCAGCACTCGAGAACCAGATCACGGCAGAGAACGCCGAGAATATTCATGCAAAGCTTGTTGCGGAAGGCGCGAACGGTCCGGTGACAGCCGAAGCCAGCGAATGCCTGCTGGCCCGTGGCATTCCGATGATCCCCGACATCTACTTGAATGCGGGCGGCGTCACCGTCTCGTACTTCGAATGGATCAAGAACCTCTCGCACGTCCGCTTCGGCCGCATGGGCCGCCGCTTCGAGGAACTCAGCAATACGCGGATCCTCCGGACCGTCGAGCAACTGACCGGAAGCCGTGTTGACGACAGGACGTTCACCGCGATCGTCGCGGGCGGAGACGAGGCTGACCTCGTCGATTCCGGGCTCGAGGACACCATGATCACGGCGTGGCACCAGATGACCGAGTTTGCGTTCCGCTACGAGACCGATCTCAGGTCGGCGGCGTACGCGTTGGCGATCGACAAGGTTGCGCAATCGTACGTCGAGAGGGGGATCTTTCCGTAAGGCGGCATTGGGGCCCCTCAGGACGCGCCAGGGCGGCATCCACCTCGCCCGGACCGCCACGGGAGAATATGAGGAGGGGCCAGGGAACAGGCGTTATTGCGCGTCCGACAAGGGGTTATCGTAGGACGAGGGCATGCGGATTGCAGGATGCAGGCGGACGCGGTTGATCGGGCCGACCCTCGAGGTGTCCGAGCCGTTCCGGAACCGGGGGTTCAGGGATTGGGTCGGAAGTGCGAAAATCAAAGCGGGACCGTGGCTTGCGCAGGGTGGACGATGCGGCGGGCCGGCTGGGTGGACGGTCGATCGTTCTGAAGACGGGGACGGAAGCGGGACCCCGGCGTGCGGGGTTGAGATACATTCTGAGGGCTCAATGCACATACATGTCTGCGGCCGATGTGATGGAAGTGGCCACCTGACGGGCGGTTTCCAGTGGGAAGTGCCATGGACCCGTTGGGCGGCGGATGCTGCGCGCGCGACGGACAGTTCGGGGATCCTGCGGCCTCACGCGTGTTCCGATTGTGGTGGCGCGGGCGCTCTTCTCGAGGTAACGGAACGGTCGAAGCCCATGAGTTTGCCGAGTCGCCGTGGTCTTCCGGCGGGCTCCTATTCGGAGCATGTTGCGCGTATCCTGCAAAGGCAGGCGATGCGGGGCATGTAGTCGGGCCACGCTGATTCGGCAAAACGGCGCCGCGGGGTGAGAACCTCGCGGCGCCAATCGTGTGTGCCTTCATCGTTCGATACGAGTGCCGCGGCCGGAACGGGATGCGGCTGCGGTCGAAGGCTTCAGGCCGGCGCGCTGTCCACCTGTGCCGCCCCGAGTTCTGCGATTCTCCTGCGCTCCGTCCGCCGTTCGAAGATGTTGTAGAGAGCTGGCGTCACGGTGAGGACGAGGATCGTTGAACTGGCGAGTCCGCCGATGAGGACGTACGCGAGTGCGTTCCAGATATTGGCGTTCGCATTCTCGGCGAACAACACGAGTGGCAGGAGTCCGCAGATCGTGGTGAGGCTGGTCATGAGGATGGGCCGAACGCGATCGATGGTACCGCGAACGAGTGCATGTTCGAGAGGCATGCCTTCCCTTCGGCGCAGCTGATTCACGTGGTCGACGAGTAGAATCGCATTGTTGACCACGATGCCCGACATCATGATGACGCCAACGTACGCCTCGCGTGTGAAGGTCGCACCGGTGTAGAAGAAGGCGAGGAATACCCCAATGAGCGCCATCGGCACGGTGAGCAGAACGCAGAACGGCTGGCGGATCGACTCGAAGACGGCGGCGGTCACCATGAAGACGAGGATAATGGCGACAATGGTGACGCCCCAGATCTGCTGCTTCTGTTCGCTGGAGAAACTGAATGTCTGGCTGTCATCGATCGTGTATCCGGGCGGCAGCTCGGTCGCGGCGAGGACGGTTTCGAGGACGCGGTCGCCGAGCTTGGCGGGGCCGCGGAACTCGTAGCTGACAATGCGCTGGTATTGCTGATTCTCGCGGATGACCTGGTTGAGCACCTCGCGCTCGTAGAGGCTGGCGATGGAAGCGAGGCGAACGCCTTCACGCGAGTTGCGCGTCGGGATGAGCAGGCTTTCGAGCGTGCGCATATCCATGTCGCGGTTGTCCTGGAGCTTCACGGACAGCAGCATTTCCTCACCGGCGAGACGGACGGAGCCCGCTACGTTGCCACGCTCCGACTGGCCGCGGATCGCCGAGCCGACGTAACGCACGACATCCTGCGAACTGAGTTCGTGGAGAGCGAGGCGGCGGCGGTCGATGTCGACGACGATCTCGGTGGCTTTGTCGCGCGACCACCAGTTGCCGGCCGTATTGGTGTCGACCTCGCGAACGCGCGAAAACCGCTCCAGCTTTCTTGCCAGGTCTTCCGCGATGAGGCGGACCCGTTCGTAGCTGTAGCCCAGGATCTTGACGCGGTAGTTGGGTGCGGACCCGCCACCGCCGCCATAGAAGCTGGGGCCGTAGCCGTAGACGCGGACATCGGTCCCGCCGAAGAGCAGGCTGTACTGCATCATCTGCTCCTTGATGGCGACGGGGATGGCCGTGTACTGGAGCGAGTCCGGGAAGTAGACCTGGATATCGCCGCGCTGGGCCTGAACATTCGTCGTGAAGCTTTCGATTTCCGGAATGAAGCGAAGTCGTTCCTCGAAGAAGCGGGCCATCTCGTCGGTCCGGGCAATCTCCTCGCCGCGAGGCTGGACGATGTTGATGCTGATGCGGTCGCGGTTGTCGCCCCAGGCGCCCCAGATCATGCCGCGGCTCACGTACTTGTCGAATACGTACCAGGACCCGCCGAGCGCGAGCAAGGCAATCCCAACGGTGACCCAGGGCATGCGGAGCGAACCGGCGATGAGCCCGCCGTAGGTTCGCACGATGAACGAGCGGCGAAGCGCGGGCGGGATCATGGCCTGGGCCCGATTCATGGGTGGCGGAGCGTCCTCATCCGAGAGTGGTTTCAGAGAGCCGAGGATGCGCGAGCCGACGGCGGGAATGAACGTGAAGGCGACGAGCATGCTTCCAATCAGTGCGATGCCGACGACGAGTGCGAGTGGTACGTAGAAGATGCGAAGCTCATCCTGGAAATAGACAAAGGGGATGAGGGCAACGATCGTGGTTCCTGTCGCGGCGAGGACCGCGAGGATGACGTCACTCGCGCCGCGCGTTGCAGCTACCATCGCGGACTCACCGAGGCGCCGGCGCCGGAATGTGTTCTCGAGGACAACGATCGCGTTGTCGACGACGAGCCCGAAGCCCATGGCAAGCCCCATCAGCGTAAGCACGTTGAGTGTGAAGCCGGCCCAGTACATGAAGTTCACCGTGATCAGCACAGAGAATGCGACCGTGGCGAACACGATGACGGCAGCCCGGAACGACCGCAGGAAGAGAAGCAGGACAACGAGCACGATGGCGGCGGAAATCAGTGCTCGCGTCCGCAGGTCGGTCAGCTGTGCCTTGATGTCCTCGCTCTGGTCATGATCCAGGATGACGCGGATGCCGGAAGGATGGGAATTCGCAAGCTCTGCGATTCTTGTCTTCACCTTGTCGGCTGTGGCGACGGCATTCGAGCCGGGCGCGCGGATGACGAAGAACTGAACCGCCGGAAAGCCGTTGATGCGGTACAGCATGTCGGGCTCTTCGTACGTCGCGGTGACCTTGCCGACGTCTATGATGCGGACGATGCGGGACTGGTCGAAGAGAACGGGCAACCGTTCGATCTCCTGCGTCGACTCGGTGCGTTCGCGCAGCGCGAGGGTGCGCAACTCGCCGTCACCGGTGAAAACGGCGCCGGCTTCGGCGACAATCTCCATTGCGGCGACGTGCTGTCGCACCTGATCCGGCGTGAGACCGAGCGAGCGGATCCTGTTCTCGTCGAGACCGATCTCGAGAATGCGGTCGCGGCCGCCGTAGACGGGAATCGTGCTGACGCCCTCGATCTGCTGGATGTCCGTGACCAGTTCATCGAGGGCGTACTCGCGAAGCCGCTCCTGCGTGTACGGGCCGGTCAGAGTGTACGCCATGAGCGGCCGTCGCTGGTCCTGGAAATCCTCGGGCACATACTGCTCGACGCTGAGGCGGACCCCCGGCGGCAGATCATCTTCGATCGAGGCCATGCGCTCGGACAGCTCGAGCCGGGCAAACTCCATGTCCGCATCGAACGCGAACTCGATCTCGAGGTTCGAACGGTTCGTCGTCGAGGTCGACGTCAGCTTCTCGACGCTGCGGACCTGTTGAATCGCGGCCTCGAGCGGTGACGTGACGAAGGCCTCCATCACCTCGGGCGATGAACCGTTGTACGTGGCCGTTACGGTGAGGCGGGGCAGTTGCGTGTCCGGCAGCAGCTCGATCGGGATGTTGCGCCAGGCCGCAATGCCGAGAGTCGCGATGGTCAGGTACGCCATCGTGATCGCGACGGGCCGCCCGATGATCTTCTGGATCATGGATCAGTCTCCCGAGGCGAGGCCGGGTTCGCCGGCCGGGTGACGGTCCTCACTCCGGGCAGTCATTCGCCGGCGCGAGAGATAGTTGCGTGCGTCCTCGACCATCTCGTACACAACCGGGATCACGATCAACGTCAGCGCCGTCGACGTAAAGAGACCGCCGAACACGGCAATGGCGAGCGGCTGCTGTAGACCGGAGCCCGTGCCGAGGCCGATCATCATGGGCAGGACGCCCAGCATGGTTGTGACCGATGTCATGAGGATAGGGCGGAGCCGGGTGTGACCGGCATCGAGAATGGCCTCGCGCAGACCGAGCCCCTTCTGCCGCTGCTGGATGATATAATCGATCTTTACGACCGCATCGTTGTCAACGATCCCCACGAGGATGACCATGCCGATGAGGCTGATCGTGTTGAGACCTGAACCGAACAGGGCAAGGGCAAAGAACGCGCCGATCAATCCGAGCGGGACGCTGAGCAGGATGGTGAACGGGTGCATGAACGATTCGAACTCTGCGGCGAGGATCATGTAGACCAGGAGCAGTGCAAGCGCGAAGGCGAAAGCCAGATCGCGGACGCTGCGGTCGAATTCCTCGTTCTCACCCCCGATCTCGAGGCGCAGACCTTCTGGCGGCTGCACACCGGCCAGTGCCGTCTGCATGGCCGCCACGGCTTCGTCGACGTCGCCAATGGCCACATCGGCCAGAACGGGCACGACGCGACCCTGGTCCACCCGCTGGATCTCGACCGGGCCAACCGATTCGCGCACGCGAACGAGTTCACGCATCGGGATGCCGCTGACCGTCAGGCGGTCGATGGTCCCGAGATCGCGACGCAGCGCCTCCGGCAACCTTACGATCACAGGGATCTTGCGGTCGAATGCGATGAATTCCGTGGCAGTCGCACCGCGCATGTACGTCTCGATCGTGGTTGCGACGGTGTTCGCATCGAGCCCGAAGGCCGCGGCCCTGTCGCGATCGACCTCGATCACGAATTCGGGTTGGCCGAGTTCGGTCATGATCCGGACGTTGGTGATCTCGGAGACGCCGTGCAGTCGCTGCTCGACGGTCTGCGCGTACGCAAGTGCGGCATCGAGATCATCGCCACGGATGCGCACGGCGAGATCGGCTTCGCTGCCGCCCATGAGTTTGCCGATTGCCGTCGCCTGACCGGTCTCGATTGCGATCGTACCGGCCTGGTACTCATCGAGGCGAGCCCTGAGCCGGTCGATCACCGGCCGTGAATTGGCGCGCGGCCTGAGCTGCACGTCGAGGACCGCCGTGTTGATGTCGGATGTCTCTTCCTGGATGCCGGCAATCGCGACCTGCTTGCCGACGCGCGCGAGAACGGACGTCACGGCGGCGTCGGCTCGAAGCAAAGAATCGATGCCGGCGGCAACGGCCTGCGTCTGATCGAGGGGTGTGCCTTTCGGCAGTGTGATGTGGACGCGGAACGTGCCCTGGTCAACCTCGGGCAGTACGGAGCGGTCGAGCAGCAGCGCAACGGGCAGTGTAAGTCCGAATGCGATGAGCGACAGCGTGATGACGAGCGTGCGCCGGTTGAGTGCGGCGAGCAGCAGCCGCTCGTAGGTTCCGGCGACTCGAGCGAAAGCAACGTCGAAGCGGTCCAAGGGGCGGGCGAGGGCGCGGCCGAGCGTGCTGCGCGCGTGCTCGGCGCGCGTCTGGCTTTCGCCCATGGCGCCGTCCTTCCAGCGCGCCGCCATCATCGGCAGGAGCGTGACGGCGACAATGAGGCTCGCAGCCAGCGAGAACGCGACCGCGAAAGAGAGCGCGGCGAAGAGCTGGCCGGCCACTCCCTCGACATAGATCACGGGCCCGAAGACGGCGATGGTCGTGAACGTCGACGCCATGAGAGCGCGCATCAGTTCCTCGGCGCCGACCGAAGCGGCGATCGCCGCCTTCAATCCCTTCTCGCGGTGCCGGACGATATTTTCGAGCACGATGATCGAGTTGTCGACGAGCATGCCGGCGCCGAGCGCGAGGCCGCCCAGACTCATGATGTTGAGCGAAACATTGGCCGCATCGAGCAGCGCAAACGTGCTGACGATCGAGATCGGGATGGCAAGCGCAATTGCGACCGGATAACGCCAGTCGCGCAGGAACAGGAAAAGGACGAGGAAGGCAAGGACCGACCCGATAATCAGGTTCTGAACCAGGTTCGAGATCGAGTTCGCAATGAAGCCGGCCTGACTCATGGCAACGTCGAGGGACACGCCTTCGTTCTCGGATCGAAGCTGCTCGAGAATCGCCGCGACCTCGCGCGCCACGCCGACGGTGTTAGCGCCAGATTCCTTGAAGACGAGGAGGCTTAGGGCTGGCGTGCCATTGAACGTGGCGCTCGATTCACGTTCCTCGAAGCCATCTTCGACGGTGGCCACATCGCGAACGAGCACGCGCCCCGCCGTCCCGGTCGTGTCTTCACCGCCGATTGGTGCGATCACGATGTCGGCGATCTCATCGACGGTCTGAAGCTCGCCGAGGGTGCGCAGGTTGTAGCGGAACTGGCCCCGCCGGATGGTGCCGCTGCCGCCGGTCGCGTTGGCGTTGCCGAGCACCTGGCTCAGCTTGTCGATCGAGATGCCGAAACTGGCGAGCCGTCGCAGATCGACATCGACGTGGATCTCGCGCTCGAGGCCACCCGTGATAGCGGCCTGCGCGACGCCGTCGATCTGTTCGAGCCGGCGCCGGAACACGAGGTCAGTCATCTGTTGAAGCGCCCAGAGGTCGCCCTCGCTCGAGACGCTGATCGCCATGATCGGCTCGCTGCGCGGATCCTGCCGAAGCACGGTCGGCCGCTCGGCAAGTTCGGGCAGCTGGTCGCGGATGCCGTCGAGCGCCTCGCGTACATTGAGCGCCGCGAAGTCCATGTCCGTGCCCCACGCGAAACTCAGAAACACGAGCGACACTCCCTCGCGTGTCGTGCTCTCGAGTTTCTCGAGGCCGGGCACACGCCCGATGGCGCGCTCGACAGGCTCGGTGATGAAATGCTCGACTTCGGCAGGCGCGACCTCGCTGTAGGTCGTCGCGACGACAAGCCGGGGGTACGCGATATCGGGCAACAGATCGACCGGCAGGCGCCGGAAGGAGAGCAGCCCGAGGAAGACGATGCCCAGGTACAGCATCGCCACTCCGACAGGCCGGTTGATCGACAGCCTCGGCAGCGACATGGCTAGCGGTCCACAGGCGCACCGAGCGTCTGCTCGAGCGTCACGAGGGCGTTCACGAAGTCGAAGCGTGCCTGTACGACCTGGCGTTGCGCCTCAGCGTTGTTATCGACGATCGTCTGGAACTGAAGGAAATCGCGCGCGCCGAGGCGGTACTGCTCCTCGGCCAGTGTGACCTGCTGTTCGCTCAGCGTGGCCAGCCGCTGCTGAGTCTCGAAATTGCGATACAGGCGTTCGAGTTCGATGAGCTGCTCGCGCACGACCTTCTCGACTTCGATCTGCGCGCCACGCAGCGCGTACTCGGCGTCTTCGCGAGAAGCCTCGGCCTGCGCGATCTGCGCTGACGTATTGAAGCGCTGGAACACCGGCAGCGAGACGGCGACGTTGAAGCCCCAGCCGTAGCGGCTGTTGGGGTTGATGTCGCCGAACGCGCCAAACCCCTGCTGGCTGGTGCTGCGGCTGTAGCCGAAACCGCCCGTTATGCTCGGCCAGCGGCTCCCGCGCGCAGCGGAAACAGCGAGGCGTTGCGCTTCGAGCGTGGCGCGACCCTGGGCGACGGAAGGGCTTCGCTCGAGGGCCAGTGCCACGAGCGTTTCGGCGTCGAGCGCGGATGGATCGAAGACCTCTGGAAGGACATCGGTCAGCTCGAAATCGAGGCCGGGATCGATGCCAATCGTCTGCCCCAGCGCGAGCCGGGTTGTGGCGGCACCGGCTTCGGCGGTCGCCAGTTGCTGTTCCACACGGATGACCGACTGCTCTGCATCGAGGAGATCGACCTGATCGGCCGCCGCGATGCGGAAGCGCTGCTGCGTATCTTCGAGCCGGGTGCGGGCCGTGGCCAGGTTGCGCAACTCGACGTCCACGAGCAACCGCGTCCGTTGCGAGGCATAGAAGTCGCGTGTCACCTGCGCGTCGACGGTCGAGCCGGCCATGCTGATCTGCGCACCCGTCGCGCGTTCACGCGCTCGAGCTTCCGCGAGTCCTCGAAACATCGCGCCACCATCGAACAGCGTGAGATTCAGACTGACCCCCTGGCTGGCGCTGCTGCCGCGGTACGTGATGGGCTCCGGGTTCTCGACCGGCTGCCCGAAATCGCCTTCACCCGTCCCGCTCGTGCTCGAATTCAGTCCGAAGTTCATGGACGTGCTCAAACTCGGCAGGAACGCCGCCCAGCCCTGTTTCACGCCAATCGAGGCCACGTTCGCATCGTTCAACGACTGCCGGTACGTCGGGTTGTTCTGGCGCGCGAGCCGGAGCGCATCGTCGAGCGTGAGAACGGCCGGAACATCCTGCGCGAACGCGCCGCGGACGGCAGCCAGCAAAAATGCACCAGCCAGCAGTGAAGTCCTCGTATTCATGATTCCCTCCCTGTCGGCGGTGGTCAGCGGGGCCTGCCGCCGGCGGCCGCTGCGTTCTCGACGAGTGTGATGCGCGCGCCGTGCGACAGACTGTAATGCCCGTCGACGAGTACGATCTCACCGGGCGCAACGGTCTTCGCACCGGTGGCCGGATCCGGATCCTGGAGCACTTCGACGAGCTGCGAGTTGCCGAGTCCAGTCTGTACGTACCGCCACTCGGCCACGCCCGTCGTGCCTTCGCCGTCGAACACGAACACCAGCTGGCGACGGTCCACGTCGCGCTCGAGGATGGCCGAACGCGGAACCAGTACGCGATCCGGCAGGTGCTGCGCGTCCAGCGTGACGTCCGCGAAGAAGCCAGGCAGGATGCGCGCGCCTGGATTCGCGACCATCACAGTCACCTTCGCCTGGCGCGTCACCGGGTCCGCGATCGGGTTGATCGTTGCGATGCGGCCCTCGAATGTCTCGTCGGGGAAAGCCGAGAACTCGATCCTCGCCCTGCCGCCCGCCGTCAGGTAGCCGACCTCACTCTCGTTCACCTGGACCTCGAGCCGGATTGGATCGAGATCGACCACGGTCAACAATTCATCGCCCACGTTCACACGTTGGCCCGGCACGATCTTGACGCTCGCAACACGGCCCGGGAACGGTGCCGTAACACGCGTGCGTGACAGGTTCAGCTCCGCCCGCTTCACCGCAACCTCCGCCCCGTCGATGCCCGCGGTGATCCGCGCAGCACGTTCGCGTTCCGCGCGGATCGTCGGATCCGTGATGCGGTCATCACCCAACGTGTTGCGGCGGAAATCCTGCATCGCGCGGTCCAGATTCGCACGCGCCTCGGCAAGGTCCAGGGCGGCATCGACCGTGTCGATGCGGACGAGTGGAAAACCTGCGCTCACCGCGAGATTCTCGCGCACCGGTACATCGACGATCAGGCCAGCGACCTGCGCTTGCAGCACCGTACTTCGCACCGACACCGCCTGGCCTGACGCGTTCACCTCGAGGATCAGATCCTGCTTCACGACCTGCGCACCCTCGACCGGGATCGGCATGTCCGTCGAGAACTGATCCGCGGCAGCGCCCGCATCGCCGCCGCTTGCGTTCGTTGCCGCCGTCGTGGTCGCGTTCTCCGAATCATGCGTGCTGATTCGCCAATACGCGGCGAAGCCGGCGCCGGCGAGAATCACGACCACGACCAGGACTTTCAAGACTCGTTTCATGGAGCGGATCCGAGGTCAGAGAGTAAAGGTGCACTGCTCATCGAACGTTGCATCGACCCGGCCGTGACAGCCGGCCACCTCCGTCCCTCCGCGCGGCCCGCTGGTGGCGCTCACCCGAGCCGGCCGGCGGCGAGATTCACCTACTATCATGATAATAAAGCTGCGACCAGAAAAGGTTGGTCTGGGACAGCGCCGGTTCGGTGGCGCTTCCGAACCGGTCAGCCGCACGAGGCCACCGGGTTGGACGCGTCGCAACCCGTTCCGGTTGCCCCGGATGCACGGAACGGGGTTCTCGCATCGAAACGGCTGCTCCGGCCGCTGAAACGCTCTGCCGCCGGTCGCCGGGCCGAGGAAGCGAGTGCACGAGATCCTGTTGATCCGCACCCGTGCCGCGCGCGCGCGCGCGATGAGACTGACCGCCGCAGTCCTGTGACGATAACGATGCATTGCCAGAACAGCGCAAGCGAGGCGGTCGACCGAGGCTTCCATTTCCGGCGGCTGACAGAGTGGTACGAAGCCAGGCCAGGCGAGCTGGTGGCGACGGACGATGTCGAGTTGATCGAACTTCGGATCATCGCCATTGACCCATAGTGCACAGCGGTGGAACGGACTGCCAATACCAGCGCGATTCCGTGATCCTGCCCGTGCAACACGGAGGCGGGCGATGGACGACTGTCACGTCGCGAGGCGGTGTTCACTCCTCCTCAACAGATGGTGTGCCGATACTCCCACAGAAACGCTCGGCGATGCAAGCCGAGTGACAAGCGGAGAAGAAATGCGGCGCGCTCGAGTGTGGTGGTTGGTGCGTGCGGTGCGGCATCGAGCGAGGAGTCGCGTGAACGAGTTGAAACAAGAATCTTGTGTTCTTGTGCGTAAGTGTTTACGATTGAATGCACTTGCCGGAAGGCGTCTCGTTTCTCGACGCGATTCGGCGCAGCGGATCCGGCGGTTGCGGGTCGGTTGAGCGGATGGCGGCGGGAAGCGGGACCCCATGTGATGCTCGAATGAGCTCGCATGAATGTACCCCATCAGGAGGGTAACTGTGGCCAAGGCACGTAAGAAGGCGGCGAGGAAGGGAACGAGGAAGACAGCGCGCAGGAAGGCGACGAAGCGCACCGCGAAGAAGGCGGCGCGTCGGAAGGCCACCAGGCGCAAGGTCACACGCAGAAAGGCCACACGTCGGAAGGCGGCGAGGAAGTCGACCCGCCGGAAGGCGACTCGCCGCAAGGCGGCGAAGAAGACGGCGCGCCGCAAGACGCGCCGGAAGGCCGCAAAGAAGTCCCGCCGCAAGACGACGCGCAAGAAGGCAACCCGCAGGAAGGCGACGCGTCGCAAGGGCGCTCGCAAGGCCACCCGTCGCAAGAAGGCGACACGCAAGAAGGCGACACGCAAGAAGGCCGCACGCAAGGGTGGTCGCCGAAAGAAGGCAGCAAAGAAGGCCACACGCAGAAAGGGTGGTCGTCGGAAGAAGGCTGCTGCTGCACCGGCGGCGGCTCCGGTGATGGGGATGTAGGCAGGGAAGATCGTTCTGCTGGGCGAAGCGCCGCGGGGATCCCAACGGATTCTCGTGGCGCTTCGATTATCGGGGTACAATAAGGCGTTTCTGGGGCTGGTTTCTGGTAACGAATCCAGACCCGGCAGGCCATCCGTTCCCCGTTGAAACCAGAAACCAGCCCCAGAAACCAGCCCCAGAAACGTGCTCACGCACAGAGGGCACCAATGCACGACCTCCTCCACGAGGGCCCGATCGAGCCGCCGCACGCGAGAACCGTGGCGGAGCGATTCGAACGACGCACGGAGATCAACGTGCCGAGCCGGCACAACCCGAGGTTGCGTACACTGATCGAACGGGTGAACGCGGATGATGACCTTTACGCGCTGTGGCTGGCGGCGAATGTGAACGCGATCGAGCGGCTCGGCATGACGGATCACGGGCCGGTCCATGTGAAGATCGTGATGAACATCGCGACGAAGCTGTACCGCCTCCTGGTCGATGGGGGTGTCCAGCCGGCAGCGGTTCTGAATTGGGGAATGGAGGTGACGGACGGTGAAGTCGTCGTGGCGATGGCGGCGTTGCTGCACGACCTCGGGATGTCGATTCACCGCTCGGACCACGAAGGCTTCTCGCTGTTCATTGCACAGGGCAAGCTGCGCGAGTTGTTGGCGGACGTTTACGACCGCCGAACGGCAACGGTGATCCGGTCGGAGATCCTGCATGCGATCATCGCGCACCGCTCGGGTGGTCGGCCACTCACGATGGAGGCGGGCGTCGTACGGATCGCGGACGCGCTCGACATGGCGAAAGGGCGGTCGCGGATTCCGTTCGCTCAGGGTTCGTCGAGTATCCACTCGATCTCGGCTGCGGCGATCGAGGCCGTGCACATCGAGAAGGGTGAGACGAAGCCGGTCAAGCTGCGCATCGAGATGTCCAACTCGGCGGGCGTGTTTCAACTCGATCAGCTGTTCCGCGAAAAGCTCGCAGGAAGCGGCCTCGAAGGATACGTCGAGGCCGAGGCGAATCTGATTGGCGAGAGCGAGAAGCTGCTGTTCAAGGAGTTCCGGTTGTAGGCTCGCGTTACCGTTCGGTCGGCTGATCACCTGGCTGCCTCGCGTGTTCCCGGCCCGATCCGTTCGCGGGGGAGCCACCAGGGAACACCGCTTCGGTACAAGGGCAAACAGGGCCTCCGGCCCTAGCCCGCGCTTCCTGCCCGTCCTATGTTCCGCCATCGAACGACTTCGATTCCCCGTCCGATGGTGAACTCATGGCTGTCTCGCCGAAGGACACACCGTCCTCGAGTCCTGGCAATGACGCGGATGCGCGGCGTCTTCGCCCGGAGATTTTCGTCGCGCGGCGGCGGGCCCGGTTGGAAAAGCTGCTTCAGCATCCGCTGGTGCCGCCGCGCGATTCCGGAGCGTCCATCGAGCGCCGCACGTTTCTGCGTGAGGAAGCAGAAGAACTGTACTGGAACGAACTCGAGTGGGAGAGGTTGATGGCGGAGGAGATGTCAGCGGGCGGGAGCGAACTCGTCGAGATGGCATTTCCCGGATTCCTCACGTTCATTGATGGACTGCTTCTGAAGGAAGCGAGCCCGGACTCCCCTGTGGCGGCACATCCGCGCCCGGAAGTCGTCGAAGACATTCTGTTGTTCCTTGCACGGCGCTGCCTCGAATTGCTGCCCGAGACGTCGGCCGAATGCAGGCTCGAACGCGAGATGACACAACGACTCGTCGATCTCGTGCTCTACCGCCTGCACGGACTGGAGGTGGACGGACTCGATCCGTTCGAAATCTCCCGCCGGGATGAGCCCGACGACGTGATGTGACGGAGAACGCGGGTCGCGCCGCCAGCGGTGCACCGGACCAACGGCCGCTGCACCCGGTCCTCGCCGGCTCGCCCCTTCTGATCGCACACCGTGGTGGCGCAGGTCTGGCTCCCGAGAACACGATGGCCGCGTTCCTCGCCGCGTCCGAGCGTTGGCACAGCGACATGATCGAACTCGACGTGCGCGCGAGTGCCGATGGTCGTTGCGTCGTGATCCACGATCCGACCGTCGATCGAACCACCGACGGGTCCGGTCAGGTCGCTTCATTCACATACGACGAACTGTGCAGGTTCGACGCGGGCTACCATTTCACGAGCGATGGCGGCCGCACGTTTCCGTTTCGCGGCCGGGGCGTCACCATCCCGACCATCGAGGATGTGTTCGCGGCGTTGCCTCACATGCGGTTCACGATCGAGGTCAAGGCGGGCGCGGCGCAGAGCCCGCTGTTCGATGCGATCGACCGGTTCGCGTGCGCGGCCCGCGTGATTGCCGCCGGGATGCACGACCGGGACAGGGATCTATTTCACCGCCACACGGGCGCGGTGAGCGCATCGACAGAACAGGTGCGCGCATGGATGTATCGTCATCTGATCGGGCTTGGCCGCTGGGCAGGACTGCGTGCGGACGTGGTGCAGGTCCCCGAACGAGCGGAAGGCATGCGCATCGTAACACCGCGGTTCGTGAGGGCGCTGCATGGCCGTGGCATCCTCGTGCACGTGTGGACGATCAACGAGGCGGAGGATATGCGCCGCTTGCTGGCATGCGGCGTGGACGGCATCGTATCAGACCGGCCGGATGTCCTGGCGGAGGTCCTGCATGATGTGGCAGGCCGGCGTCTGCCACGCGCGATCACGGAGTCGCACGATGCGTGAAGAGGCCGTCCCCTCGACGGACTTCACACTCGTCGAGGTCTTTGCCAGGCATCTCACTGCCAGCGAACTCATCGCGCACGGATCTCACGTGCTCGTTGCCGTGTCTGGCGGTCTCGACTCGATCGTACTGCTGCATTTGCTGCGCGCGGTGGCCGAGCCGTTGGCGTTGCGATTGACGGTCGCTCACTTCAATCATGCGATGCGTGATGGCAGTGCTGCGGATGCGGAGTTCGTTGCGGCGCTTTGCGAGCGCTGGAACGTGCCGTGCGTCGTGGGTCGCGCGCGCAGGCGCTTGCACACGGAGACGGAGGCGAGAGAGGCACGCTACCGGTTTCTGGCCGCGACGCGGTCTCGCGTGGATGCGGATCGGATCGCGACCGGGCATCATGCGGACGATCAGGCCGAGACCGTCGTGTTCCGCCTGATCCGAGGTAGTGGAATCGGCGGCATCGCCGGAATTCCGGTGCGCCGCGGATGGATCGTGCGGCCTCTCCTGACGTACCGGCGGGCGGAACTGGCGCGCCACGCCGAAGGCCACGGGCTCGAGTGGAAGGAGGATCCGACCAATCGCGACGCGGCGTACACGGCGAGAAACCGGATTCGCCATGAGATTCTGCCCGCCATGGAACGCGTGAGGTCAGGGGCAGTCAAGTCGATTCTGGCGATTTCCGCCGAAGCGGCCGCAGCGGAAATGGCATGGGCCCGGATCGTCGATGATCTGGAACAGAGCCTTGCGATCCGATCGCCGGACGGGGCGTTTCAGCTTGCCAGAGACTCGTTGCTACGGTATCATCCGCACGTCCGCGCGCGCGTGATGCGCCGGCTCTTCGGCAGGCTCGGGCCGGTGCCGGGTCGCGCTGCGACACAAGCCGCGCTCGACTTCGTCCGTCGGGCCGCGAGCGGCGCGATCCTCGAGCTGAGAGGCGGGCTCCGTTTGGAGCGACACTTCGACCGGCTCGTGATCCGGCCAGCCCCGGAGCCGTTGACGGCGGATCGGCCTCTGGTGATCCGGGAGCCGCGTGGCGGTCAGGGCGAGGCTACGATCGGCGGCCGGCGAGTACGCGTCGACTGGTCTCTCGGCGATGGAACACGATCCCGCATCGCCGAATCCTTCGATCCCACCGCACTGCGGTTCCCTCTCCAGCTTCGGGCATGGCGGCCGGGTGACCGCATCCGGACGAGTGGAGGGACGCGCAAACTCAAGAAGGTGTTCGTCGAGCGGCGAGTCGCACGGTCGGATCGGCCGCGGATCCCGGTCCTCGTACAGGACGATGGCCGCGTCCTCTGGGTCATTGGCCTTGCCAGGAGCCGCGACGCGGAACCGATGCCGGGTGACCCGGTGTTCCAGGTTTCGGTGAGTGATGCAGACCTCGATTGATATTGCGGCCCGGCTCGGCGGCCGGCCATTGCGGCGCATCGTCTACTCGGAGCAGGACATTGCCAGTCGCGTCGACATCATGGGGCGCGCGATCGGCGAGCACTATTCCGACGGTGAGCCGCTTCTGGTCATCGGGCTGCTGAAGGGTTCATTCATCTTCCTAGCGGACCTGGTCCGTCAGATTCCGCGACCGCTCTTCGTCGATTTCCTGGGCGCCGCAAGCTACGGGACGGGCAGCGTAAGCAGCGGAAACGTACGTCTGGTGTATGACCCGGAGGCCGAGATCGCTGGCAAGCACGTCCTCCTCGTCGAGGACATCATCGATAGCGGGAACACCGTCAACCGGCTCGTGCCGATGCTACGGGAACGAGGACCGCGAAGCCTGGAGTTGTGTGCGCTGCTGCACAAGCGGCTGTCGCCACCGCTCCTGCTCGAACCGCGCTGGATCGGATTCGAGGCGCCCGCGGAGTTCCTGGTCGGATACGGGCTGGACTACAGCGAGCATTTCCGGGGCCTTCCGTTCATCGCGAGCATCTGAGAACACGGACGGACGAAACCTGACGATGGCAGATCGAAACGATCCGCGAAACAATCGGGACCCGAACCGGCTTGGCCGCTTCTCCCGAACGGCATCCTTCTGGGTACTGCTGTTCCTGGTTCCGCTCCTGATTTTCAATGCACTCAGCGCGCGCCGCCAGGATGCGACCGAGCTGACGTACACCATATTCAACGAGCAGCTTCAGAACTCGAACATCGATTCCGTCACGATCGTCGATGGCAAGCGGGTCGAGGGCCGGTTGCGTACGCCGATCGCCCGACAGGACCGGCAGATTCGAGATTTCTGGGTGCAGCTTCCCATCCGCGACAGCGAGCAGATCCTTGCTCAAATCGAGGACAAGGTCGGCGTCATTGTCGCCGCCGAACCTCGCCAGAACTGGTGGACGCTGATTATCGGGTTCTTGCCTTGGCTGCTGATCATCGGCTTCTGGCTGTTCATGCTGCGGCAGATGCAGATGGGCGGGTCGAAGGCGTTCCAGTTCGGAAAATCGAAGGCAAGGCTGCTCACAGGTGACACACCGAAGGTCACGTTCGCCGACGTAGCGGGCGCGGATGAAGCGAAGGAAGAGCTTCAGGAGATCATCGAATTCCTGAAGGATCCGCAGAAGTTCAGCCGGTTGGGCGGGCGCCTGCCGAAGGGCGTGCTGCTTGTTGGCCCGCCGGGAACCGGCAAGACGCTGCTTGGCAAAGCGGTCGCAGGCGAGGCGGGCCGGCCGTTCTTCTCGATGTCGGGCTCGGACTTCGTCGAAATGTTCGTGGGCGTCGGCGCGTCGCGTGTACGCGATCTCTTCGAGCAGGGCAAAGCCCACGCCCCGTGCATCATCTTCATCGACGAAATCGATGCGGTCGGCCGCCACCGTGGCGCGGGCCTTGGCGGAGGCCACGATGAACGCGAGCAGACTCTCAATCAGCTGCTTGTCGAGATGGATGGTTTCGAATCGAATGAAGGCGTGATTCTGCTCGCGGCGACAAACCGTCCGGATGTACTGGACCCGGCGTTGCTGCGGCCGGGTCGTTTCGACCGCCAGGTCGTGGTCGATGCACCGGACGTGAAGGGCAGGGAAGGCATCCTGCGTGTGCATCTGCGCAAGGTGCCGATCTCGAACGATGTCAACGTGAAGACGCTGGCAAAAGCGACGCCGGGCATGAGCGGAGCCGATCTCGCGAATCTGGTAAACGAGGGCGCCTTGCTCGCGGCCCGGCGAGGCCATGATCAGGTCTCGATGCCCGACCTCGAGGATGCGAAGGACAAGGTCATGCTGGGTGCGGAGCGGCGCAGCATGGTGCTGTCCGATGCGGAGCGGAAGCTGACCGCGTACCATGAAGCGGGCCACGCGGTGGTCGCGTTGCGCACGCCGGGACTGGACCCGGTGCACAAGATCACGATCGTGCCGCGCGGCCGCGCGCTCGGCGTGACTGCCTCGCTGCCCGAAGAGGATCGTCATTCGTACTCGAGGGATTACCTGATTGCGCAGCTTGCGATGCTGTTCGGCGGGCGCGCGGCGGAAGCCATGATCTTCGGCAAGGAGAAGATCACGACGGGTGCAGGCAACGACATCGAACGCGCGACGGCCGTGG
Organism: Longimicrobiales bacterium; assembly: GCA_050732695.1. Taxonomy (GTDB): domain Bacteria; phylum Gemmatimonadota; class Gemmatimonadetes; order Longimicrobiales; family RSA9; genus JBFFZF01. The sequence goes on from JBOHRL010000033.1 coordinate 33,787, forward strand.
CGCGACGGATGGTGACGCAGTTCGGGATGAGCGAAGAGATCGGGCTGATGGCAGTCGGCGATGCCGAGCAGGAAGTGTTTCTCGGCCGGGAGATCGTGCAGCGGCGGGCCATCTCGGAGAACGTTGCCGAGCGCGTCGACAAGGAAGTCAAACGTTTGCTCGATGAGGCGTATGAGAGCGCGTTCGCGACTCTGGAAGGCAATCGCGATCTGCTCGAGCACATTGCCGAAGCCCTGCTCGAACGGGAAACGCTGGACCGCGAGGAAGTCGAACTGCTTGCGGCCGGCGAGCGGCTTCCCGAGGCGAAGATCGTCGCCCGTGCGCGCGAGTTCGCGGACACGCTTCGCCGCGACGCCGGACCGGCAGACAAGGCAAAGGGTGCGGACGACATGAAGGCGGCCAGCGCAAAGGAGTCGACCAAGGACGGCGTTCGAGACCGTGACGTCGGCGTTGCGGTTTCGGCCGAGCGCGAGGCCGACGCATCCCAGGGATGACGTATGCCGTGGCCGCGGGGACCGGGTGGATGACCGCCCGCGGCACGATTGCGGTAGACCGTCCGGTTGTTGTCGGCATCCTGAACCTGACGCCCGATTCGTTCTGGAGCGGCGGCCGCCACATCACCGTGGACGCCGCCGTTCGCCATTCCGAAGTCCTGCTCGAGGATGGCGCGGACGTCCTCGACATCGGCGGCGAATCGACAAGGCCGGGCGCCCGAATCGTTCCCGAGACGGAGGAGATCGAACGCGTGATCCCGGTGATTCGCGAGATCGTGCGGCGCTGGCCGGGGGTGCCGGTGTCAGTCGATACCGTGAAATCCGGCGTGGCTCGGGCGGCGTTCGCGGAAGGCGCATGGATCGCCAACGATGTGTCGGCGCTGCGTCTCGACCCGCACATGGCCGCGACCATCGCCGGTGCTGGCGGCGGCGTCATTCTGATGCATTCGCGTGGCGGCATCGAGGACATGGCTCGTTACGAACTCGCGGATTACGGCACGGATCCGGTCGGTGAGATGGTGGTCGAACTGGAAGCGGCTGTTACGGTCGCCCTCTCCGAAGGCATCGCGAGGACTGCCATCGTCCTCGATCCCGGGCTCGGCTTCGCAAAACGTACGGAACACAGCGTTGCGGCGATCACACAGCTCGATCGCTTCGTCGCTCTCCGCTACCCGATCCAGGTCGGACCGTCGCGCAAACGTTTTGTCGGGGACCTCACCGGCGGCGCGCACCCCGAGGACCGGCTCGAAGGTACGATTGCCGCGTGCATCGCCGCGTACGAACGAGGTGCGCGCCTGTTTCGTGTCCATGACGTTCGCGCGGCGCGACGTGCACTCGATGTCGCACACGCCATCTCCAGCGCGGGTCCTTCGCGATGACCGAGTTCGTCGATCGCTACGGCTTCGTATTTCCGGGCCTGCTCGATCTGATCCAGATCCTGCTCGTCGCGGCGGCGGTCTACTACGTGCTGCGGCTGCTCGCCAGCACGCGCGCGCTTCAGATGCTGGTCGGGTTGCTCCTGCTCGCACTCGTATACTTCGTCGCCCGCGTTGTCGGACTCTCGCTCATCCAGTACATCCTCGAGAAGGTCTTCGAGTATGGTGCGATTGCTGCCCTCATCGTCTTTCAGCCGGAACTGCGCAGCGCGCTTGCGCGTCTCGGCCAGAGCCGGATGCTGCGCTTCTTCAACCGTCTCGAGGGCCGCGAGGTCGCCGAAGAACTGATCGAAGCCGTCGAGCGGCTGGCTCGAGGCGGCACCGGCGCGATCATTGCCATCGAACGCGAGGTCGGCCTCAACGAATACGCGGATACGGGGACTCGCATCCAGGCAAAAGTCAGCGCTGACCTGATCGTCAGCATCTTCTCACCATACGGCCCGATGCACGATGGCGCCCTTCTCATCCGGGGCGATACCATCATCGCGGCCGGCGTGATTCTGCCGCTCACGCAGTTTCCTGTCGCCGACCGTTCGCTTGGTACACGACACCGCGCCGCGATCGGGCTGTCCGAGGAGACCGACGCCATCGTCATAGTCGTAAGCGAGGAGACCTCGAAGATTTCCGTCGCGCAGCGCGGGCTCCTCGAGAAGGGAGTCAATCTGGACAACCTCCGCCTCGTTCTCTCGGGTGGCGCCACGGCCGGCCCGGATCGGGCGATCGGCAAGATTGCCGAGGCTGGCTGAAAGGGAGCCTCACGTGGATCAGGTCACGAATCGTTTCACGCTGTTAACCCTGTTTCAGGACGGTGGTGGGTGGATGTACCCGCTGCTGTTGTGTTCGCTGTTCGCGCTGGGCGTAATCATCGCGAAGGCCTATTCGCTGTGGATCGCGAACCGTCGCTCGTCGGCGATCCTCGAGGAAGTCGAGTCACTGATCCGCGCGGGCAAGGTGAACGAAGCCGTTATCCGCTGCGAAGAGACGCCGGGTCCGGTCGCAGCGATTCTGCTCGCAGGGCTCCGCCGCGTGCAGGAAGGCGACTACCGGGCCGATGACGTCCAACAGGCGGTGAAGACGACCGGTACGATCGAATTGGGGTTCCTCGAGCGTGGATTGCCCATTCTCGCGACGGTGTCGAACGTGGCGCCGCTGCTGGGGTTCCTTGGCACGGTGGCGGGAATGATCTCCGCGTTCGCGGCGATCGAGCTGGCCGGGCAGGTCGAGGCGACGCTCGTCGCCGGCGGGATCAAGGTCGCCCTGATCACGACCGCGGCGGGTCTGCTGATCGCCGTGCCGGTGAACATCGCCTACAACTTCTTCGTAACGCGCATCGACAAGCTGATCCTCGAGATGGAACAGGGAGCGGCAAGGATTCAAGCGCTTGTTTGGGAGCTGGCGGACCGACGGACTGCGGCACAGGTCTGAGCAGACGGAGCATCACGTGGCGCTGATCAGGAGGAGAAGACCCCGCACCACCGGCGAGATCCCGACGGCGTCGATGGCGGACATTGCATTCCTGCTCCTCATTTTCTTTCTGGTCTCGACGGTGTTCGAGGAGGAGAAGGGGTTGCAGCTCGTGCTGCCGGAATCGACAGAGGAGCAGCAGGTTCCACAGTCTGACCTCCTCCACATCATCGTGCAGCCGGACGGCATGGTCCGACTGAAACTGGGCCAGAGTTCGTCCGAGCAGCTGGTCCAGCCGGATGCATTGCCCGCGATCTGGCGACAGCAGTCGAATCAGAACCCGAGTCTGATTGCTGCCGTCGAGACGGACCCGACCGCGCCCTACAAGTACATGGTGGATGTACTCGACGCATTGCAGCGGGCAGGCGCGTCGCGAATCTCACTCCAGGTCCTCGAGTAGACGGCGATGCTGCAAGGCGGATTCAAGCGCAAGGCGAAGGCAACCAGCGAGATCCCCGCGTGCTCTCTGGCCGACATGGCGTTCCTGCTGCTCATCTTCTTCATGGTCAGCACGACGTTCCGCAAGGAACAGAGCCGCGAAATCCTGTATCCGGAGGCGGAAGCGACCAGAAGGCTGGATCAGCCGCGCAAGGACATCCTCCACCTTTACATCGAGAGAGATGGCCAGGTCTACATCAACGACCGCAACATCCCGATGGAACAGGTGAATGAAATCGTTGGACCCATGTACACGGAAAACCAGGCGCTGGTCGTGGTGATCAAGGCAGATTCCGACGTACCGTACCAGTATGTCGATCGAGTACAGAAGGAGCTTCAGGAAGCGAACGCGCTGAGAGTAACATTCTTTGCGAGCCTCGAGCAGCGGATCATGGGGAGACGATAGGGCCGCGGAAATATGGAAGGGAAGGAATCAGTAGACGGCACAACCCGGGTTACGCTTCTCTGGAGTGCCGGGCGCCACCAGTGGCCCCTCGATGAACCCGGCAGTCGATTCCAATTCAAGTGACAATCCTCCACCCTCAACCGTTATCACGCGACCCTCCTCGACCTCCCCCGTCTCCTTTTCCCCGGATCCTGTCTGTCAATAAACTATCCGCATGGACGTGGCGAAGCTGAGGGAAGCCCTGGCGCGGGTTGAAGCCGGGATCGGTGCGGCACGGGTACGCTCGGGTCGGGCCGAACGTGTGACGATACTGGCAGTTACGAAGGGCCATCCGGCGCCGGTCGTCGAGGCTGCGTGGGAGGCGGGGCTGCGGGAGGTCGGAGAGAACCGGGTGGCGGAACTGGAAGCGAAGCGTGCGGAGATCCGGGTTCCGGTGAAGTGGCATCTGGTCGGCCACCTTCAGCGGAACAAGGTTCGGCGCGCGCTCGGGTTGTTCGATCTGCTGCATTCGCTGGACACGATGCGGCTGGCGGAAGTCGTCTCGCAGGAGGCAGAGCGGGCAGGTGTCGAGGTACCGGTGCTGGTGCAGGTGAACGCATCGGGCGAGGAGACGAAGGGTGGCTTCACGGTGGAGGCGGGTGTGGATTCCGTGGGTGGAGTGGTGGGTATGGCGGGACTTCAGGTCAAGGGTCTGATGACGATGGCTCCGTTCACGGCGGACGAAGCCGTATTGCGAAGGACGTTTGCAAGGACGCGCGCACTCTATGACGAGTGCGCCAGAGCCGTGCCGGGCTTTGTTGCGGAGCATTGTTCGATGGGGATGTCGAACGATTATGAGATCGCCGTCGAAGAAGGCAGCACGCTGGTCCGGCTCGGTACGATTCTCTTCGGGGAGCGACAAGGATGATCGACCTTACCCCACTCGACGTTCGCAAGAAGAAGGGCGATTTCCGCCGCGGCCTCCGCGGTTACGAAGTGCCCCAGGTAGACGATTTCCTGGATCTGGTGGCGGAGCGGCTGGAAGCGGTCGTCCGCGCGAACCTCGAGATGACGGAGCGCCTGAAGCGTCTCGAGCAGCAGCTCGCGGAGTTCAAGGACCGCGAGAAGGCGCTCACGGACGCGCTCGTGACGGCGCAGACGATGCGCGAACAGATCCGATCCCAGTCTACGCGTGAGGGCGATCTGCTGCGCCGCAGGGCCGAAGAGGACGCCGCGCTGATCCGGACGGAAGCCGAACAGATGCGCGGTCGCGAAGAGGACTCGCTGCGCGGCCTCCGCGAACGCCAGGTTCGGTTCCTCGCCGACTACCGCTCGTTCCTCGAGCAGGAGCTGAGCCAGATGTCGGTGCACGCCCGGACGATCGAGGAGAAGCTCTCGACGCGCGCGGCATCCGATCGGCCAGAACCGGCGCCCGCGCCATCGCCTTCGGCGCTGGCGTTCGCCCCGCAAGCAGAACACCCCGCGCCGCCGAGCGAGGATCTCGTTCAGGGGCGCGTTGACGACCGGAATCGCCATCCTGCTTCGCGGTCGGGGTCCGGCCCGACGTTCCTGCCGGTACCGGAACCGGCGCCGGTCGAAGCCGAGCCTGTCGCGGAAGACGACAAACTCGAGGCGAGGCTGGGTTCGTTGCTTTCCGAGTGGGAGCCCGAGAACGAGGAAATCGTACTCGATGAGCAGGACGAGGACGTTGCCGACTTCTTGCTGTCGGATGCGGAGGTCACCGAGGAACCGGATTCGTTCGAGTCGCTCGTTGAAGAGGAAACGGCGTTGGAACCGCGGAGTCACGCGCACGACACGGTCTCTCGGCATTGGCAGGCTGAAACGCCGGACGCGGATCTGCTGCTTTCCGATGATGACGTGATTGCGGCCGCAGGCATCGGCTCGACAGGTGGAAACGACCCGCTGTTCGATGAAGATGAAGAAGCGGCTCTGTGCGCAGCCATGGGCTTCGGCACGAATCCAGCCCCGCCGGTCGATGCATTCGAACTCTCCGAAAGCGACATCCTCGATGAGGAGCCCGAAACGATCCACGCGGAGGAAACCGTTGTGGACCGCGCCATCGGACCGTTCGAGAGCTCCGCTGACGAGCCACAGCGCGAGCCGGAAGAATTCGTCGAGAGCAATCCGTTTGCGGATTTCGATCCGTTCGCAGAGGAGGAGCCAGCCTTTACGATCGGGCCGGCGCCGGCCGCCAGGCCGCCCGTGAATCACAACGTAATCGTCGAGCAGGCCGAGGCGGATGCCGAGTTCCTCGATGACCTGAACGACGAGATCCAGGAAATACCGCGACCGGCGAAACCTGCGCGCCCCGTCGAGGCCTTCGATCCGTTCGATGACGATCCGGCTGATTATCTTGCCGGCATTGGAACCGCGTCGGACGTTTCCGGGCAACGGGTGGACGCTCAGGGTGAACCGCCGGTCGCGGCAGCGAATCCGGACACCAGGCCGGAAGCATCGGATGTGTCGGCCGCGTTCGATGATGAGCCAGAAATGCTGCACGATCTCGGCAGAGCCGGTTTCTCGAACGCGACGCAGCACAACGGTCAGACCGAGGAACCGGTCGATTTCCTTGCTGGCTTCGGCTTGACGCTGCGTCCCATGTTCGGGCCGAAGGATTCGCTGAACACCGGGAATGACGAACAGGAATCGCCGGATCAGGCAACGCGCGACTTCTACTCGGTGCCACGGGTTACGAAGTGACGCACGGCCGTCCGACCTTGCGGGCGGCGCTGTCAGAAGCAACGGCTGCTGTGCGGAGGGAGACCGCATTCGAGCCGGAGATCGCCATCATCCTCGGGACGGGGTTGGGTGCACTCGCGGAGGAAATCCGAGTCGAGGCGTCCATCCCGTACTCCGCGATCCCGCACGTTCCGATCGCCACCGTCGAGACGCACGCGGGACGCTTGCTGCTGGGCGAACTCGGCGCGCGGCGAGTCGTCGCGATGCAGGGTCGCTTCCATCGCTACGAAGGGTACACGCTCCAGCAGGTCACACTGCCGGTGCGAACCATGGCGCTGCTGGGCGCCCACACATTGATCGTCTCGAACGTGAGCGGTGGTCTCAACCCGCTCTGGCAGCCCGGCGAACTCGTCCTGCTGGACGATCACATCAACCTGCTCGGGGATAATCCGCTGGTTGGTGCGAATCTCGACGACCTCGGTCCTCGCTTTCCAGACATGTCCTCGCCGTACGATCGCGGCCTGCAAGCCATTGCTGAAGCGGTGGCACTGGAAGCAGGACTGAAGCTGCACCGGGGCGTCTACGCGGCGGTCGCGGGACCGAACCTCGAGACACGCGCGGAGTACCGTATGTTGCGCGCGGTCGGTGCGGACGTGGTGGGAATGAGCACGGTCCCGGAGGTGATCGTCGCCCGCCACATGGGTCTTCGGGTTCTGGGTCTGAGCATCATCACGGACTCATGTCTTCCCGATGCGCTCGAACCTGCCGACATTGTCGCGATCATCCGGACGGCCACGATGGCCGAGCCGGGGCTGACCGCCCTGATCCGCGGCGTCCTCGAACGACTGGACACCCGATCCGCGGCGGACGCCTGAACGGAACGCCGCACCCAGCCGAGCCATGAAATATCCGGAGTACCCGACGTCCGCCGTGACGCTGGAGGAGACCATCCTCGATCAGTGGCGCGCGGAGAAATTGTTCGCCAGAACGCTGCAAGCGACGGAAGGCGCACCCGAGTTCGTCTTTTACGAGGGTCCGCCGACGGCGAACGGCCGGCCCGGAATTCATCACGTCATCAGTCGCACGATCAAGGACATGGTCTGCCGGCACCGCAGCATGCGCGGCTTTCACGTCACACGCATTGCCGGTTGGGACACGCACGGCCTGCCCGTCGAAATCGAGGCAGAAAAGAAACTCGGTATCAGCGGCAAGCGGCAGATCGAGGAGATCGGTGTAGCCCGCTTCAATCAGGTGTGCCGTGACAGTGTCTTCACGTACAAGGAGGACTGGGAACGGCTGTCCGAGCGGATCGGCTACTGGCTGGACTACTCGAAGCCGTACGTCACGTTCACGCCCGAGTACATCGAGAGCGTGTGGGCGATCCTGAAGCAGCTGGCGGACCGTGACCTGTTCTACCGTGGTCACAAGAGCGTGCCCTACTGTCCGCGTTGCGGGACCGCGCTGAGTTCCCACGAAGTTGCACAGGGCTACGAAGATGTGTCGGATCCGTCGCTCTACTTTTTCGCGCCCATCGTGAATGACGGCGGTGAGCCCGATGGGCGCGCGTTCCTCGTCTGGACCACGACACCGTGGACGCTGCCGTCCAACGTCGGCCTCGCGCTTCATGCAGGATTGGCCTACGTCGAGGTCGAATGGCCGGGCACCGATCGCCGAATCATTCTCGCAGAAGCAAGGAAGGACGCCGTCCTCGGTGAGGCGCGCGTTCTGCGCCGCTACACGGCGAAGGAACTCGAAGCGCTGCGCTACCGTGCACCGTTCGACATCGTGCCCGTCGAGGAGCCGGAGCGCGCATGGAAAGTCGTTCTCGAACCATTCGTGACGGCGGAGGATGGCACCGGCATTGTGCACCTTGCGCCTGCCTTCGGCGCTGACGATTACGCATCCGGGCAGCGTCACGGTCTGCCCATGCTTCGGCCGGTCGATGATGCGGGACGATTCGTCGAGGGCACCGCGCTCGTCGGTGGCCAGTTCGTGAAGGATGCGGATGTCGTCCTGGTCGAGGACCTGAAGAAGCGCGGCCTCGTGTTTCGCGCAACGCACGAGACGCACAGCTATCCGCACTGCTGGCGCTGCGGCAGCCCGCTGCTTTACATGGCGAGAGACTCATGGTTCCTGCGCACGACGGCAGTCAGAGATGTGATGGTCGAACACAACCGCGGTATAGACTGGCACCCGCCCGAGATCGGCTCGAACCGCTTTGGTGAATGGCTGGAAGGCAACGTCGACTGGGCGATCTCACGCGAGCGGTACTGGGGCACGCCTCTGCCCGCATGGGTGTGCACGAAGCAGAGTGACCACGTCGAGTTCATCGGCTCTCTCGCGGACCTGGACGCCCGGGCGGGCGGACTCGCGGCTGGCTTCGATCCGCACAAGCCGTACATCGACGAGATTCACTGGCCATGCTCCCGGTGTGACGGCACAATGAAGCGCACGCCGGAAGTCATCGATGCGTGGTTCGATTCCGGGTCGATGCCGTATGCCCAGTGGCACTACCCGTTCGAGAACGAGGATCTGTTTCGCCGGTACTACCCGGCAGACTTCATCTGCGAAGGGATCGACCAGACCCGAGGCTGGTTCTATTCGCTGCTCGCCATCGCGACCATGCTCGGCCATGATGCGCCGTTCCGTGCCGTCGTCGTCAACGACATGATCCTCGATGCCGAGGGTCTGAAGATGGCCAAGTCGAAGGGCAACGTTGTCGACCCGTGGCAGGCCATTGCGGAATTCGGCGCGGACGCGATTCGCTGGCACATGGTCACGGTGAGCCAACCATGGGCGACCAAGCGATTCGACACGGCCGCCCTCACGGAAAACGTACGCCGCACATTCGACACGCTGGCCAACACCTATCGTTTCTTCGCGCTCTACGCCGGACTCTCGGCGTACGCACCCTCGGAAGCCGACCCCGCCGCCGCGGACCGGCCCCTGATGGACCGCTGGGTATTGTCGCGGCTCGAAGGACTGGTCAATCGTGTCGGCGCCGAGATGGAGCAGTATGAAGTGACGCGCGCAGCGCGCGCGGTCGGCGAGTTCATCGTCGATGACCTGTCCAACTGGTACGTGCGGCGCAGTCGCCCGCGGTTCTGGGGCACGCGCACCGAATCGCAAACCGACGCACTCCGACCAATCGCAATGAGCGGACCGGCCTCGCCGCTCGACGCCGGCGATCGGCACAACGGCACCGATGCCTCGGAGATCCCGGTGGACATGCGCGCGGCATTCGCTACGCTGCATGAAGTCCTTGCCACCGTTGCGAGGCTGCTCGCGCCGGTTGTGCCGTTCCATGCTGACTGGCTGTACCGTGCGTTGTGCGGGACAAGCGTCCACCTTGCGGCCTGGCCGGTCCCGGTGAAGGCGCAGGCATCCGCGCGGAACCCCACTCTCGAACGCGGCATGGAAGCGGCACGTGAACTCGTGCGTCTCGGACGGGCGGCGAGGGAACTTGCAAGGATCCGCGTTCGCCAACCGCTCCGGGCTCTGCATGCCGTCGTGCCGCAAGGCTCGGAACTGGATGGCGCGCTGCTCGCCGTCGTCGAGGAAGAGCTGAACATCAAGCAGGTCATCTTCCTGAGCGATGCGGAAGATCTGGTCACGCATCGCGCGACGCCGAACTTCCGCGAGCTGGGTAAGCGTTTCGGCGCACGCACCCAGCAGGCCGCGGCGGCGATTCGCGCGCTGCCATCCAGCGCGCTCGCCACGTTCATGCGCGGCGGCGGCCTGGAGATCGATCTGGATGGCGAGACCCACGCACTCGAAGCGAACCATGTCGACGTTCGCGAGGAAGCGCGAGGCGATCTCGTCGTCGAAGCGGACGGCGCCTTCACGGTGGCGCTGGATCCGACGATTGATGATGCGCTTCGCCTCGAGGGCCTCGCGCGTGAACTGGTGAATCGCATCCAGCGCCTTCGGCGTGAGGGCGGTCTTGCCGTGAGCGATCGGATCCGGCTCTTCCTCTACGGCGGCGAGCCGATCCGCGAGACGGTGTCGCGCCACGGCGATGTCGTGGCTCGCGAGACACTCGCCATCTCGGTCGAGACCGGCGATCAGCCGCCCGAACGAGCGCATCACGCGTTTCAGAAAGTGGAGTTGGATGGGGTGACCGCGTGGATCGCACTGGATCCGGCATAACGAACCGCGCCGGTTCGAAGCGCACGATCCTGTTCGGTATCGTGGGCGGCTTCGTCATTCTCGATATCGCGACAAAACTGATCGTGCAGCGAACCTTCAGTCTGCACGAGCAGATAGAGGTCCTCGGCGATTTCATCCGTCTGACGTACATCTACAATCCGGGCGCCGCGTTCGGGATCTACCTCGGCCCGTACTCACGTGGTATCTTCCTCGCCCTGTCACTCGTCGCGCTGGCGATCCTGTTCTCGATGTACGCATTCACGCCGGCGAGGCACGGCGGCCGGCTCGCCTCGATCGCGATGATCATAGCAGGCGCGTTCGGCAACCTCATCGACCGCATCCGCTCCCCGCACGGTGTGATCGACTTCATCGATGTCGGTCTCGGCACACTGCGCTGGCCCGTCTTCAACGTGGCGGACATGGCGGTTACGACGGGGGCGATCCTCCTCGCGCTGTCGCTCTGGCGGGACGAGACCGGGACCGAACCTTATCGAGATCAGGCCGATGGCGGGTCGTGAATCGGTTCGCTACGTGCTCGCTGTCGAGGCCGATACGAACGAGCGACTGGACGCCTATCTCGCGACGCGGCTGCCGGCCGTTTCGCGAACCCGCGTGGCAGCGCTGATCGAACAGGGCCGTGTGCTCGTCAATGGTGTTGCGCCGCGCAAACGGGACCAGCCGCGGGCGGGTGACCGCATCGAGATCGAGGTGCCAGCAGCGGCACCGAGCGATCTCGTGCCGGAAGCGATTCCACTCGCGATCGTTTTCGAGGACGAACACCTCCTGGTCGTGGACAAGCCTGCCGGCCTCGTGGTCCACCCGGCGGTGGGCCACCCGACCGGAACGCTGGCCAATGCGCTCGCGCATCATTTCGGAATCCTGTCGTCCGTGGCGGGACCGGCGCGGCCGGGCATCGTCCACCGGCTCGACAAGGACACGTCAGGTCTTCTGCTCGTCGCGAGGAACGATGAGGTACATCGGCGGCTCTCGGCCATGTTGAAGCGACGGACCGTACGCCGATCCTATACAGTGGCGGTATGGGGGCATCTCGCGCAGCAGGACGTCACGGTCGAGGCTGCCCTCGGGCGCTCGCCGTCGAACCGGAAGCGCGTGGCCGTACTGGCGGGCGGCAAGCCCGCGATCACACACTTCACGCGACTCGAGCGATGGCGCGCAGCAGATCTTCTGGAGGCGAGGTTGGAGACGGGACGAACCCACCAGATTCGGGTGCACCTGCTGTCCATCGGACATCCGGTCGTAGGCGATGTCGAGTACGCGGGCGGTGCGGAGCGCGGGCTGAGCGGACCGGCAAGGCCGTGGGCCCGGCAGCTGGCAGCCAGAGTGCCGCGCCAGTTCCTTCACGCGTCCAGCCTCGTCTTCACGCACCCGATCACGCGCCAGGTCGTGTCCCTCGAATCGTCGCTTCCGCCCGACCTTGCGGCCGCTGCCCAATGGGCTCGAACCACCGGCGGGGTATCGGGTTGACCGGCCTCCGAGTAGCACAGTATTCTTCGGCTGCCTGCCCCTCGGGTTCTCCCCGCAAAGCCGATCGCGCCGATGCAAGGTGACGCGACCATTGCGGCCGATGCCTCGGTCCGCCCAGCCAGTCAGTGGGCGTTCTTCGTGTGCGGAGAGCGGGGCTTTGCCGTACCGCTCGAGCGGGTAGCCGAAATCCTGCCACCGCAGGCAGCGACTCGCCTGCCCGGGTGCGGGCCCGTCGTCCACGGGTTGGTCGGATTTCGCGGTCGCGTGATTACGGTATTCGACCTCGGCGTGATCGCGGGGCAGCAGCCCGCAGCACAGCATGCCGATTACCGCGTGGTCTTCGTGCGGCATGCTGGCCGGCTGTTCGGTTTCATCGTCGAGGCGATGGTCACGATCGCGCCTGCGGACAACAGAACGGGCACGGTCGATGCACCGGGTGGTCTGAAAAATGGCGACGTACGCGGTACGGTCCCCCACGAAGGGCGCCCGTTCCTCGAACTCGATGTGGATCATCTGCTCGGTCGGCTGCTCGCCTGATCGACTCTGGAGAATGGGGATTCCATGGCCCGGACAGTTCTGATTTGCGACGACGCGCTGTTCATGCGAACCATGCTCGCGGAGATCATGGAACAAGCAGGCTTCGAGGTCGCGGGTCAGGCGGCGACGGGGGCGGAAGCCGTACGGCTCTACCGCGATCTCGAACCGGATCTCGTCACCATGGACATCATCATGCCGGACATGGGCGGGATCGAAGCCGTTCGCGAGATCGTTCGCGAGTTTCCTGATGCGAACATCGTCATGTGCAGCGCCATGGGCCAGCAGGCTCTCGTGATTGAAGCCATTCAGGCCGGGGCGCGCGACTTCATCGTCAAGCCGTTCCAACCGGGTCGGGTGATGGAAGCGGTGCAGCGCGTTCTCGGCTGAGGCCGGACGGGGGTGGAGGTTGCAGCCGAGTCGTCTTGTCGATCTCTACGTCGCGGAGTCACGCGAGCACCTGAGTCTCCTCTCGCGGGGCATCCTGGGGTTCGAGCGTGGCAGCCCGGGCGCACTGGATGAAGCATTTCGCGCGGCTCACACACTCAAGGGTCTCGCCTCGGCGATGGGACACACCGACGTCGCCCTCCAGGCGCATACACTCGAAGACTACCTGACGGAGGTAAGGGACGGCCGGCGCGTAGCGGACGCCGGTTTCATCGACACGCTTCTCACTGCGAGCGATGCCCTCGCCGATGCCGTCGATGCGGCTCTGCGCGAACAGCCGCCGCCCGCCGATTCATACGAAGCTTTCGTGCGCGCGCCGGTTCCGGACGCCCCGGATGGATCGGCCGGCGACGTGCCGCCTCCGCCCGCCTCCGCAACCGTGACCGCACGATTCCGCTTCGATCCTGACACGCCGATTCGCGCCGCTCGCGCCGCCATCGCACGACGCAACGCGGAGAGAGCGGGCGGTGTCGTTGGCGCATGGCCCGATTCGCCGGATGCCGATCCCGATGAGTTCCTCGTGTATCTGAGTCCGGCGGCGGATTTCATTGCAATCGACAAGGCGATCCGGGCAGCAGGCAATATCACGGAGCTCCACTTCGAGCCGGCGACGCACGCGTCCTCTGCCGCGCCAGACAGCGCGGCGGCGGAGGCCGCGCCGGTTGCCTTTGTGCGCGTTGCGCGAGATCGGCTCGACGAACTGGCCGAAGGCGTTGCAGAACTCTCGGTGCTGCATGAGCGGGAGCGTCTCACGCACGGCGAGGGCTGGGCGACGGATCGAGCGGGCGGCGTGCTCGCCGAGCTTCAGCGCATCGTGCTCGATCTTCGCATGGTCCCGGTGAGTACAGCGTTCGAGCGGTTTCACCGGCTCGTCCGTGACGCACTGCGATCGGTCGGCAAGGAAGCGGACTTCACGATCGAAGGTGCGGAGATATCGGCCGACCAGGCGATCCTCGACGCCATCGTTGATCCTCTGGTGCACCTTCTGCGCAATGCCGTGGATCACGGTCTCGAGATTCCGGAAGCGCGCGAGGCCGCCGGCAAGCCTCGCCGCGGCAGCCTCCGTCTGAACGTCGAACGCGAACGCAACAGCGTGCGCATCACACTGGCGGACGACGGTGCGGGAATCGCGCGCGACCGCGTCATGGAACGTGCGAAACAGGAAGGTCTCGTGGCACCGGATGCCGGGCTGCCCTCCGATGATGAGCTGTTACGGCTCATGAGTCTGCCGGGTTTCTCGACCGCGGCAGCTGTGACCGAGCTGTCCGGTCGCGGCGTAGGCCTCGACGTGGTGGTGGCGCGCGTGCGCAGTCTGGGCGGCGCGATCGAGATGGCGAGCCGCGCTGGCCAGGGCACAACGTTCACGATCCGGCTTCCAGTCACACTCTCGCTGGCGCACGCCCTGCGCGTTCGCGTCGGAAGCGAGGACTACGCCATTGCGTTGACCCACGTGTCGGAAGCGATCTCACTCGAAGATATTCGACCGCACGGCCAGGCCGGTCGCGAAACGATCGAAGTGCGCGGTGAGCGCGTCGCACTCATCCGGCTCGGCAGGGTGCTCGGGACGGGCGGTGGCCAGGAATCTGCCGCCGTCGTCGCCGAACTCGGGGAACGCCGAGTCGCGTTGGCTGTCGACGCCCTCGTCGGACACGAAAAGATCGTCGTCAAGTCGTTCGATCCGGCGGCAGGTACGATCCCCGTATTTGCGGGTGCGACGCTTCTGGCCGATGGCCGGCCTGCGCTACTGATCGATCCACTGAGCGTGGCGTGAACCGGAATGGATATTCGATCGCTCGATCCGGTACAGCTCGATGCACTGCGGGAGACGGCAAACATCGGCGCGGGTCACGCGGCCACGGCGCTGTCCGAGCTGACCGGCCGCCGCATCATGGTCGATGTCCCCGAGGTCAGCATCGTTCCGCTCGAACGCGTCGGCGAGCTGCTCGGTGACCCGGGCCAGGCCGTGTCCGCCGTGATCGTCGCCGTCGATGGTGACCTCACGGGCCGCACTCTCCAGATCTTCGATGGGCGCGCGGCTTCCGCGCTCGTCGGACTCCTGCTCGGCGTGCGCGAACCGGAATTCCCCAAACAGTTCGGCACTCTCGAGCGCTCCGCCCTCAAGGAGATCGGCAACGTCATCGTCGGGGCATACCTGAATGCGCTGAGTACCTTCACTGCCACCGACATCACGATGTCGGTTCCCGACTTTGCCATCGACATGGCTGCGGCGATCCTGATGACGAGCTACCTCAACTTCGGTGGTGAAGAGGACTACGTGCTCTGTGTGGCGACGCGGCTGGACGTGGACGATCACGGCGATCTGCGCGCGCACTTCCTGCTCATTCCGGATCGACCCTCGCTTCAGCGCATCCTCTCTGCGCTGCGACTCGGCTGATGGCGGGACCGAAAGCGGAGGGGCTGGCCTTTCTGCCATGGGCAGACCGGCCATCGCCCGCACCACCCTCCGCATCGCCCAGGTCTGCGCATGACGTCGCGATCCTGCGCGCTCTTGCGGAGCGCATCCCGCAGCGCGATGCCGGCGCACACAACAACCTCGGCGTGGTCTATTACCAGAAAGGACTCGCTGCCGAGGCTGCGGAGCAGTTCGAGCTCGCGCTCGATCTCGACCCGCACATGCATGTCGCCGAACGAAACCTCCAGATCGTCTACTTCGGCTTCGGCTACTTCGATCAACGCCTGCGCGAACTGCGCGAACGCCTCGATTCCGATCCGCACGATGTCGACGCACGCCGGGCGCTCGCACGCACGTTCCTCTATGGCGGTGATGCAGTTGCGGCCATCCGCGAACTGCTACAGGCGAGAAACGCGAACCCGCGCGACCCATCGATCCTGCGTCAGCTCGCTCGCGCCGAAATCCGCCGGGGCGAGATGGATGCTGCGCTGCTCACGCTGCGCGATGCGGTCGCAGCGGCGCCCAACGATGCCGTCAACTTCGTGCGAATCGGCGAACTGATGTACCAACGTGGATTCAATGAAGAGGCGCGTGACGCGTTGGAGCAGGCCATCGCGCGGGACGATACTATGGCCGAAGCTCACCATTATCTCGCCTTCGTCTGTGGTGAACTGGGCGATGCGGATCGGGCCAGCCAGTTCGCCGCGAAGGCAACCGCGCTGAACCCGAGCTACGCCAGGGCCGAGAAGAGCCTGTCGCTGGAACGCTACAGCGTCACCCGTTACGAGGAGTTGCTGGGCGAACGCGCGCCCCGGCCTGTCGCCGGCGAGGGCGGAACGCTCGTCCATTTCAGCCTCGGCCTCGCCCTGCGCCAGAAAGGCCTGTTCGAAGAGGCGGCCCGCGAATTCCGGCTGGCCATGGAGCGCGGCGAGGATCCGTTCCTCGTGGGTCAGGCGGAGGCCGAGATGGCGTTGCTCGCGGCCCGTGCACCGGGTGCGGTTGTGCAGTATCGCGAGCTGATCGAGCAGGAGCCGGCCAGCCCGAAGCTCTGGAACGAACTCGGGACCGCGTGGCACCAGCAGGGCGAACTGGACCCGGCGGCGGAGGCGTACCTTCACGCGATCGAGCTGGACGGGAGTTACGTTCTGGCCTGGAACAATCTGGGCGTGGTCCGGCATCATCGCGGGGAGGCCGCCGCAGCCGAGGCCTTTCACCACGCGCTCGCGGGGGAGCGGGCAGCGGCCGAGGTGTGGCGGAACCTCGGTTGGCACTGGCATCGGCGAAGGGTGCCCGAGGCCGCCGAGCATGCGTACCGGCAGGCCCTCGACACGGACGATCGTCTGGCCAGCGCGTGGACCGGCCTGGGCATGCTCTTCATGGAGGCAGGACGAACTGGCGAAGCCAAAGCGGCTCTGGCGAGAGCGGTCGAGGCGGATCCGGCGCTGGCCGAGGCTCGTTACCACTACGGTTTCGCGCTGTCGGCCACGGGTGAGTACCAGGCGGCGTTGCGCGAGACAAGCCGTGCACTCGAACTGAATCCGTACATCACGACACCGCGCTTCCGTCTCCTGATCGACCTCCAGTTCGAGGACGCGAGCGTCCCGGCGCCGGACCTCGGCGCGGTCGTACGCGTGGCCGGCGACGAGGGCATCGAGTCGTTCGAGTTCGAGGCTTCGGCGCTGGACGCGGTGCTGCGTGGGCCGGTTGCCCACGCGAGGGAGGTCGATGACGAGCCGGCGAATCCCGCTGCGCTTCCATCAAAGCCTGCGTCCTTCGAGTGGCTGGCTGCGGCGCGGGCCGCAGTTCAGGACGGCCAGTTCGCCGAAGCCCAGTCGGCCGTGCAGCAGGCCGCTTCGCTGGGCGCGAACCGGATCGAGACGCAGCTCCTCCAGGCCGAGATCTTCCTGGCGTGCGGCGCGGCTGGAGAGGCTGTCGAACGATACGGCGCTGTGGTGGCAGACCTGGAATCGGTGGGCGACGCGTCGTCCGCCGGTCTGGACGCATTGGACATCGAGCGCCGAGCGGTGGCCGGTCTGACTCGCTGCTACCTCGATCTCGACCGGCCCGAGCAGGCGGTCGAGGCCGGGACCCGCTATGCGGCGCTGCTATCGGACGGGTCCGCCGCCGCACCGCTTCTCGCGGAGGCACTCGACGCGGCGGGCGATCCGATGCAGGCCGTCCAGGTCCTGGCCGAGGCCGTCGCGAAGCGGCCGGATGACGTGGATCTGCTCACCCGCCTGGGCAGCGCGCACGCGCAGGCGGGCGACCATGCAACCGGCGAGGCCCTGCTCCGCCGGGCCGCGGAGCGGAGCAGCGCCCCCGCGGCCCATGTCGCGCTGGCGCACGTGCTCCGGGCAACCGGCCGGGGCGCGGATGCCGAGAAAGAGTACCGCACAGCGCTGGCCGTCATCCCGAGTCTGGGCGATGCGGCGTTCGGCCTGGCCGATCTCGAATTCGAGCGAGGCAATGTGCAGGAGGCGATCCATGTGCTGGTCGGATTCCTCGAGGTCGATCCTTACAATTTGAGCGGTCTCGTTCAGCTGGGTGACATGCTGTGGCTGTCCAGCCGGCAGGCCGAAGCATCGATCGCGTACCGGCGTGTCCTGAGTTTCGATCCGGGGCACACCGAGGCAAGAGAGGGACTCGAGCGGCTGGTCCCAATGGATACGGCCGCTCCGGCGCATCGCATTGAACCCTGGCCAGCGCAGGTCTGAGCAGCATGGCAATCGAAGGACCACTTCGCGAACTCGGAATCCAGGACGTGCTTCAGCTCCTGGAACTGGCGGGCAAGACCGGCGTGCTCACCGTCCGCTCCGAGCAATTGAACGATGAGGCGATCCTGCATTTCGCGCGGGGTGAGATCGTGTTCGCCGTGCGACGCCGGTCGACTCGGCGCCTCGGTCAGTTGCTCATCCGTGCCGGCCGCCTCACGCGCGTGCAGCTCGACGAAGCCCTCGAGCACCAACGCACCGACCCGACCAGACGACTGGCCGAGATCCTCCTCGACAGGAACTTCATCACCGACGAAGAACTGGAACGCCAGCTTCGCTTTCAGATGGAAGAGACCGTCTACGAGCTGATGGCGTGGGAGGAAGGTTACTTCAAGTTCGAAGAACGCGCCGAGATCGTCGGCCAGCGACTGCTCGCGCGCGTCCGCGTCGATTCGCTGCTGATGGAGGGTGCGCGCCGGCTCGATGAGTGGACGCGCCTCGAGACCAAAGTCCCGAGCGCCGACGCTGTGCCTGTACTGGCGCCCATCACGGATCGCGATGTGCGACCACTCGATCTCGGCACCGATGAATGGGAACTCCTCGCGGAGATCGACGGCGAGCGCGACATTCGTCAACTCGCGGCGGATCTCGGCCGCAGCACGTTCGATGTCGGCAAGACGGTCTTCGGATTGGTAGGCGCCGGCGTTGTCGAAGTGCAGGAGCGTCAGGCAAGGATGCCGGAGGAGCAACTGCAACGCGCGATACGGCAGGTGAGCGATCTTCTCTCGAGCGGTCAGGTCGAGCCGGCGAGGAAGCTCGCGGCAGACCTCGAATCGGCGCACCCGGAGCGCGCAGATCTTGCCGTGCTCAGTGGTCGGATTCTCGTCGCACAGGGAAGACAGCGCGCGGCCTCGGATGCGTTTGCACGCGCCGTCGTTCTCGACCCGCTCTCCTCGGAAGCACACTACCGGCTCGGTCACGCTGCGGCGAGGACCGGTGATTTCGAGCGCGCAGTGAAGGCCTGGGAAACGCACGTACGGCTCACCCCGAGCAGCGAGGCACGGGCGCTGACTTCGGATGCCCTCGAAGCGGCGCGAACGCTCTCGCAAATTCTCGAGACAGTGACCAATCTGGGACCATGAAAACGCCCGCTCCCGCAGACCTCCAGCGGTGGAGTGAAGAGCTGGCGCGGAACCCCGCGTCACTCGCGTTTCTGCCGCTCGCCCGCGCCTATCGCCGGCTCGGCCGGCGCGACCTCGCCGTGCAGTTGTGCCTGCGCGGTCTGGAACATCACCCGACACACGTCGAAGCACACGCGCTCCTCGCACTCCTCCATTTCGAGTCCGGCGATCGCGCTCGCGCTGCCGATGAATGGGCGACCGTGTTGCGCCTCAAGCCCGGCAACTTCGAGGCACTCCGCGGGATGGGATTCCGCTACCTCGAGCAGAACGAAATCGCAAAAGCGCGAAACCATCTCGAGCGCGCTGCACTGATCCGGCCCGAAGACGCAACGGTCCAGGAGGCGTTGCGTCTGATCCGGCAGCGCGAGACGGCTCCAGTCAGACCTTCGCCGTCGATCGCAGCCGACGCGGTGAACGTCGCCGCCAACGCCGGGGGGCCGGCGCATGCCGCCCGCGTTGCGAACGCGGCGGCGCCAGGTCAGGGAGCAGGACGCGGAGAGAGCACACTGATTCACGGCGAAACGGGCGCCGCCAGCTCACCAACGGCCTCGCCATCACCGCGCACTCCGAAACCCGAGCCGGCGGAGAGATCGGTAACACCGCGTTTCATGCCTGCAACCGCGCCGGCGGCCAAAGCGCCGCCACCGCGCACCGTGCGCGGATCCGTGTGGGCGGGTGACCCGACCATACCGCCCGATCCGACTCGCCTCTTCGAGGAGATGGCGACCGGACCGTTGCTCGGCGTGCTGTTGCTCGATCGGCGCGGTCTGGTCCTCGCCGGATCGTTGCGCGGCGATGGCGATGGCGCGGCGGAAGAATTGGGCGCACTGATTGGCGCCGCGATCGAAGAGGCTGCGCGCACGATCGAGCATCTTCGGCTCGACGGCTGGAGAATGCTCCTGCTCGAGTGTGCGGCGGCCACGATCCAGGTGGCGCCCGTCGGTGACAGCGCAATGGTTGTCGTCGCTGCACGCCGCGGCGCTCCCATGGGATGGGTCGGTCGCAGCGCGTTGCACGCCGTGAGCGTGGCAGAGCGGTTCATGGAGGCGTACGCATGAACGAATCGTATCGCTCGGCGCTCGATCGGCTGTCGCGTGTGCCAGGCGTCCGCGGTGCGCTCGTCGCGCTGGCGGATGACGGTGTCCCGGTCGTCGAGGAACTCCAGCCCGATGTTTCGGGTGCGGCGATTGCCGCGCTCTCTGCCGCCCTGTTCCGTCGCACGGCGCTCGCGGCAGAATCGGCCGACCTCGGTCCGCTCGAGGCACTGCAACTCGAAGCCGAAGGTGGTCAGGTCCTGATCGGCGGCGCCGGTGAACTCATCGTCGTTGCCCTCATCTCGAATGACGCTCAGATCGGCCGAGCGCGCGTCGAGGTTCTGCGCGCTGCGCAATCCCTCAGCGACAGGACGGAGCCGCCGCCGTCATGAAAGGTGCCGACCTGCCACGCATCATCGCCGCGCTGAAAGGACCGATCGATGTGTTCGTGCGCGACGCGCGGGTTCGTGTTTCCTTGCTCATCAACCGGAGCGGTCAGGTCCTGGCGCAGCACGGCTTCACGAGCAGCTACGAAGTCATGAACGTGGCGACGCTGGCCGCCGCCGCGCACGCGTCCTCGCGCGCACTCGCCGATCTGACGCAGAGCGGAGGGTGGACACATCTTCACCATGCGGGCAAGCGTCACG
Source organism: Longimicrobiales bacterium (assembly GCA_050732695.1). Lineage (GTDB taxonomy): Bacteria > Gemmatimonadota > Gemmatimonadetes > Longimicrobiales > RSA9 > JBFFZF01. The sequence continues at coordinate 54,804 of JBOHRL010000033.1, forward strand.
AGCTGTTCCTGGCCACGATCGGGACGCCTGTCGAGCCGCTGATCCTGGTTACGATCTTCGACACCGAGTCATCGCTCGGGCTCGTCCAATTCTTCTTCCACCAGCTCGCGGAGCGGGTCGCAGGACTCCCGGAACTCCAGTCCGTCCGCGCATCGGCCGATCAGAAGAGCTTCGAGCAGGATCTGGAAGCCGGCGTCGAGCGCGCGTTCGGCAACGCCCGAAGGGAGTCCTGATGCCACTCGTCAATTATTCGACTCGCGAGATCACCTGCAAGGTGGTGTACTACGGTGCCGGCCGCTGCGGCAAGACGAGCAACCTCCAGTACGTGCACGCCTTCGTTCCACCGGACCGGAAGGGAGCCATGGTCTCGCTTGCGACGGAGACCGACCGCACGCTCTTCTTCGACTTCCTGCCCCTCGATCTGGGGCTCGTCTCGGGGTTCCGCACGCGCGTGCAGCTTTACACGGTGCCGGGCCAGGTCTACTACAACGCGACGCGCAAACTCGTTCTGCGCGGCGCGGACGGCATCGTGTTCGTGGTCGATTCGCAGCGCGAACGAATGGACGAGAACCTGGCGAGTTTCCGTAATCTGCACGAGAACCTGCTCGAGGATGGGATCGATCCGCGCGATCTGCCGCTCGTGATTCAATACAACAAGCGAGACCTTCCGGGCATCGCTCCGGTCGAAGAACTCGAGGACACCTTCAATTTTCGGGACCTGCCATCGTTCCCCGCAGTCGCCGTCGAAGGTGAAGGCGTGTTCGCGACGCTGAAGAGCGTGAGCACGAACGTGCTGCAAGGACTGTCCCGGCGATTCCGCACGCAGGGGCGGGCGCGCTCGCACTGAGACCGTATGACCGTCCACGGGCTCGATCCCCGCTACAGTTTCGACGGCTTCGTCGTCGGTTCGGCGAACCGGCTGGCTGCGGCCGCGGCGAAGCGTGTTGCCGAAGCACCCGGCAAAGCCTACAACCCCCTGTTCCTGTACGGTGCAAGCGGTCTCGGCAAGACGCATCTGCTGATGGCGATCGGGTTGCACGCCGCGCGCATCGCGCCGCATACGCGCGTCGTGTGCGACACACTCGAACGCGTGACGGCCGGCGCGCCAGGTGCGCAGATCGAGTCCAGCGGACGGGGCGATCCGCTCGACTCCGTGCAGCTGCTCCTCCTCGATGACGCGCAAGCGCTGGCTGGCGATCGGCGCGCGCAGGAAACGCTGCTGGCGTGGTGGGACGCGCTCGTTGCGCGTGGCACACAGATCGTGCTCGCCGCCGATCGACCGCCGTCCGAGATCGATCCCATCGACCACCGTCTTGCATCACGGCTGTGCGCCGGTCTGATCGCCGACATCGGGCCGCCTGATTTCGAATCGCGCGTCGTGCTGATTCGGCGCAAGGTCGAGGAACGCGGCCATCGTCTGGCCGAAGGCGTGCCGGAAGCGCTTGCACGCGTGGCTTTCGCGAACGTGCGCGAGTTGCAGGGCGGACTCAATCGAATCCTTGCAGCAGAGGAGCTGGACGGCAAGCCTGTGAGTATTGCGGAGGTGACCGCACTGCTGGGTCAACCGGAGCCCGCGCTGAAGAGCGAGGAATTCGACGCATTCTTCGCCGAGGTCGCTGGCGCGGTCGACGAAATCGCTACGCGGGTCACGCCCGAACAGCGCATCGTCGATGCAATTCTTCGGTACGAAGGCGAAGGATTTCGTACGTTCCGGTTAGAACAGGCTTTGCGGGAACCGCCGTCGGAGCGGGTCGCTCTCGACCTCGTGGATCGGTTCCGCACCGATGTGAGCAGACTGGCGGCGATCGCGGATGAGATTCGGGCACTCGATGCGCAGGCGCCCGAACTCGCGCGAATCGACTTGCTGCGCAACCCGGACCGCGTTCTCGAGGCGGAAGCGCTCGTTGCCCACGTGCACGAGCGATCACGCCCGCTTCCGCTTCCGCCACCCGGCCCCGGCTTCATCGCGCTGTCGATTCCTGACAACAGTCCGGCCGCAAAAGCTGCACGCGAAGTCGTACGCGCGCCCGGTGTCGATCACAATCCGCTGTATGTGCTGGGGCCGCCCGCATCCGGCCGTTCGGCTCTGCTTGCGGCGCTGGCGCAGCAGTTGAAGGCGGCGCAGCCCATGCTGCCGCTGGCGTTCGTCGCGGGACCGATGCTGGCCGCCGAACTCGAGGAAGCGGCAGCGCACGGTCACGCCGCTTCGTGGCGAGCGCGTTACCGGCGAGCGCGTGTTCTGGTGATCGATGACATCGATCTGGTCCGCGTCAACGGCGATGCCCGCGAAACGCTGTTCGAACTGTTCGACAGTGTTCGCCGTGCGGGCGGCCAGCTGATCTTCGCCGGCGAGGCGGATCCATCCACCGTCGATGGACCGGCCGACCGGCTGCGTGCACTCCTCGAGGAATCCAGCATTCAGCCGATCGGTCTGACGAATGGAACTGACCCGGCGCTCGTGCGAACAGGGCCGGGCGAAGAGATCGTCGATGCATGGTTTCTGAACCGGGAGAAGGTCCTGCTTCAGTGGCCGTACGTCGAAGACCTGCTTGAAACGGAACTGGATTAGGTTCGGATGGCGATCAAGGGAAGCCTCCGTGAAGCGAGTCTGGCCGAGGTCTGCCAGCTGTTGGCGCTCGGCATGAAGTCCGGCTGTCTCTCGGTCGCCGACCGGTCCCGGTTCGGCCAGATCTTCTTCGATCGTGGCCGCATCACGTTTGCTCGCATCGTAAACCGGCGCGACCGGCTCGGTGACCTGCTCGTCGCCGAAGAGCGACTCACACAGGCGCAGGTCGACGCGACGCTCGAACAGCAGGGCCGCGAGCCCGAGAAGCGGTTTGGTGAGCTGCTCATCGAAAACGGCATGATCAGCGCCGCCGACCTTTCTCGTTACATCCGCGTCCAGATCGAGGAGGCCATCTACCACCTGTTTACGTGGTCGCGCGGCCAGTTCTACTTCGAAGCCGGGCAGCGACCGCACCGCAACGAGTCACTCGTCTCGATCAATCCCGAAAGCCTGCTTCTCGAGGCTGCTCGCCGCATCGATGAGTGGAGCCTGATCGAGAAGAAGATTCCATCGCTCGATCTCGTCTTCGAACTCGACCAGGCCCGCGTCGAGGCGTCGGACGCCGAGATCAGCGCCGAACAGAATGAACTGCTGCCGTTGCTCGATGGCACTCGCAGCGTGCAGGAGATCATGGATGATACGGGACGACGCGAGTTCGATGTCGGCAAGGCCCTGTTCGGGCTCGTACAGGCCGGCTTCGCACGACGAGTCGGCCGCCGGACCGAGGACCCCGGCCGCGCTTCGGAATCGGAAATCACCGAAAGGAACAACCTCGGCATCGCCTTCTATCGCACCGGCATGCTCGAGGATGCGATCCGCGAGTTCCGGCGCGCTCTCGAAGTCGGGCCCAGCGATGTCGTGGCCCGATTCCATCTCGCACTCATCTCGATCCGACTCGGCCGTCACGGCGAAGCCGTCCGCGAGCTGGATCAGCTCGTCAAGGAAACCGGCATGTGTTTCGCCTACGCCTCGAACCTCGCCGTCGCATTGCGGCGCAGTGGGCGAACGGAAGACGCGCTGCGCGCGCTCGACGAGGCGGATCGCCTGCGCGCCGGACGGCCCGCGACCGCTCTCTCACGCGCGATTACCCTCGCACAGGCCCATCGTCTCGCAGAAGCAACCGCCCAGTTCGACGACTACCGCGCGAGACTCACCGATGATGAGCGGCCCGCCCCCGTGTTCTACTTCCAGGCCGGCCTCGTTGCGGGTCTTGCAGGCGATGTGCACCGCGCACAGACGATCGTGTGGGAAGGCCTCGAATTCCACGCCGACTCTCCACCGCTCCTTCTGCTCGCCGGCCTGACCGCCGAGAAGCAGGGAGATCGACAGGGCGCCGAGATGTTCTACCGTCGCGCACTCGAGGCCGAGCCTGGCCTCGCACAGGCGCACAAGAATCTCGGTGATATCGCGTTCGGTCGTGGCGCCGCCGAAGAAGCGCTTCGTCTGTACCAGCGGGCGGTCGAGCTGGATGGCGATCTGGGCGAGGACGTGCACGCCCGACTCGGCCTGCTGCATTACCAGACTCGCAACCGCGAAGCGGCCATCCGTTCGTGGACGCGTGCTCTCGAGTTGAACCCGTCGAACGAGGCCGTGCGCAACCGCCTCGACGTGCTCCTCCATGCCAGCACCTGACCGCGGTCCGGCAGGGCGGTCCGCAGGGCAGGGCAGACCCTCGGCCGGCACCCCGCCCGGCCCGACCGATTTCGCCGTCGGCGAGCTGAGCCCCAGAGACAACGCCGAGTTGCAGGCGCTCAAGAAGCAGATCCAGCGCGATGTCGGTGTCTTCTGCGAAGGCTACAAGGAGCGCGTGCTGCGCCGGCGGATTGCCGTCCGCATGCGTGCGCGCAACGTGAATACGTATCGGGCGTATGCTGCCATTCTGGAAGCCGATGCCGAGGAGTACAACCGACTTCTGGATGCGGTCACGATCAACGTCAGCAAGTTCTTTCGCAACGCGAGTACGTGGCTGACCCTTCGCGACACGGTTGTGCCGGCGCTGTTCGCTGCGGAGACTGGCGTCGTCAACATCTGGTGCGCCGGTGTCGCAGCCGGCGAAGAAGCGTACTCGATGGCCATCCTGCTGCTCCAGCATGCGGCGCGTACCGGTGAACGTGTCGACCGCTTCCGCCTGTTCGGCACCGACATCGACGCGAACGTGCTCGAGCGAGCGAAACGCGGCGAGTATCCAGCGTTCGCGTTCACGGAAATGGCCGAATCAACGCGGCTCCGCTGGTTCGAGGGACCGCAGCGGACACGCCTGAAGGACGAGGTCCGCTCGCTGGTCCGCTTCTCGAAGCTCGACCTGATGAATGACACGTTTCCAACCGGCCAGCACCTCATCTTCTGCCGTAACGTGCTGATATACTTCGAGCGAAGTGTCCAGGAGCGAATGTTCCAGCAGTTCCATGATGCTCTCCTGCCCGGCGGCTGGATGCAGCTGGGCAAGGTCGAGACCCTGCTCGGCACGTCGCCGAACCTGTTCCGCACCGTGTCCGCCCGGGAGCGCCTGTTCCGGCGGCCGTGACGGCGGTCCGCGAGGCCGTCACGATCGGCGAAGCGAAAGTCGCCGGCGCTGGTGCCGTCCTGTTCACACTCGGACTCGGCTCGTGCGTCGCCATCGCCCTGTGGGATGGGTCGAACCGCGTCGGTGGGCTGGCACACGCGATGCTGCCGGCTCCGACACCGGGCCGCCGAGCCGCGTCGCCACTGCGCTACGCGGCGACCGCAGTCGATGCGCTGCTGTCCATGATGCTCGAAGCCGGCGCCCAGCGCGCCGCCATCCGTGCCCGCATTGTGGGCGGTGCATCGATGTTCGATTCGCTGCTCAACGAGAACGGCCGGCGCCTCGGCCAGCGTAACGTCGAGGCGGCGAGGTCGGCGCTTGCGCGCGCCGGAGTGCCCATCGACCGCGAGGAAGTCGGCGGGTCGCACGGCCGGTCCGTGTACCTGCACATGGATGACGGCCGCCTCATCGTCTCGTCCGTCCTGCACGACGATGTCGTCCTCTGAATCACGGCCGCCAACGGGCGCGCAATCGACCGTGCTCGTGATCGATGACAATGCGCGCGAACGCGCGCAGTTGTGCGAAATGGTGAACGCCGCGGGCCCGTACCGGGTCGTCGGCCAGGAGAGCAGCGGCTACGGCGCAATCCGCGCCGTGCACGAACAGAACCCCGATATCGTCGCGCTGGATCTGGAGCGCGATTCCGGCCGCGGCATCGATGTGCTCGGCTACATCATGACGGAATCACCGCGCCCCGTGATCGTACTCTCCGAACAGGCCCTGCCACTGCCGCATCCCGTCCTTGGCTCAATTGACTTCTCCGCCATCGAGTTCGTCGTGAAACCGACGGGCCGTGGCGAGGCCGAGACCGAGGTCCTGCAACGACGATTGCAGGCCGCGCTGGATGCAGCGGCGACCGCCCGCATCGGCGGTTTGCGCATCGACCGAGCCAAGCGAGCAGCCGCGCGCGCCGCACGTGCTGCGCGCCGTGCGACTCGCACCGGGTCCGATGCCGCTGGTCCGGTCGCTTCAGCCGCCGTGGCGATCGCCGCTTCGACCGGCGGCCCGAGAGCGCTGCTCGAGGTGATTCCCCACTTGCCCGAAGGACTGCCGGCCGCGGTCCTCGTCGTGCAGCACATGCCGGCCGGCTTCACTCGATTGCTCGCTGAACGGCTCGATCGCGTCAGCCGCCTCATCGTACGAGAGGCCACCGCCGGTGAAGTCCTGAAGGCCGGTGTGGTGTATCTCGCACCGGGAGGCGTACACATGGCATTGCAACGGACCGCCGGCGGAGTTTCCGTCACACACGAGGAGACCGAGCCCGTGTGGGGACTGCGTCCCGCCGCGGACGTCCTCTTCGGCGCAGTCGCACGCCACTTCGGACCGCGCAGTCTCGGCGTCGTCCTGACCGGCATGGGCCGCGATGGTGCCAACGGGCTGCGCGCCATCCGCGAAGTCGGCGGCTGGACCGCCGTCCAGGATGCGGCGACCGCCGTCGTGTCCAGCATGCCGCGCGCTGCTGCGCAACACGCGTCCATCCAGCTGCCCCTCGAGAACATCGCTCGCGCGATCGCGACTCAGGCAGCTCAGCAGTCTCGACCGCGCGCCGTCTGAGCCATGCGCCAGCGACGGTTTGCTGGTTCCCGGGTTCCCGTTGCGCGGAACGCGGCCGCGGTGACGCACCGCCCTGCCTCGCTCGCATTCGCACTCTTCATGTCGCTGAATGCGATCGCCGCACACGCACAGGATACGGCCGTCGCATTTACCACCGGAGCCATCGCATTCCACCATTGGCCGCAGCACGGCGAACTCGCCCGCGCACTCGCCGCGACCGTCCGCCCGCTTCCAGTTCTGCCGATCGACATCCTCGAGGAATCGCCACGCATCGACGTCGTGCTCGCGCCAGATGAGGCGCGCTTCGATTCGCTGACCGGAGGACGTGCACCAGACTGGGGCGCAGGCGTCGCGTTCCCCGATCTCGGACGCATCATACTGCCAGCGTATGCATCCGATCGCGGACCCGCTCACACGCTGGACCAGGTGCTGCGACACGAACTCGCTCACGTCGCGCTTCAGCGTTTCCTCGGTGGGGCGCGCGTCCCGCGCTGGTTCTCCGAAGGGTACGCGACATGGGCGGCCGGCCAGCTCGACCTCGACGCCGGCTGGTTCCTCCGCCTCGCGTTCCTCACCGGACGAGCGCCACCGCTCGACTCGCTGATTCTCGGTTGGCCCGCCGGCGCCGTCGACGCCCGCCTCGCCTACCTGCTCTCCGCCAGCGCCGTCGCATGGCTCCACGAGAACGGCGGCGATCGCGTTTTCCGCATCTTTCTCGACGAATGGCGCGAATCAAGCGACTTCGAGGGCGCCCTGCGCAGCGTGTATGGTCTGAACCTCGGTCAGCTCGAACGCGATTGGTCGAAGGCAGTCCGCCGCCGCTATGGCTGGCTCCTCTTCCTCGCACAGACTGCCGTCATCTGGGCGATCATCGGTTCGATGCTCCTCGTCCTCGTCGTCATCCGCCGCCGCCGCGATCGCTTGCGTCTGGCCACGCTGCGCGCGTCCGAGATTCCCGATGATCCCGCCTTCTGGCTCGACGAGGATGCCGCTGCCGGTTCACACCAGCCGCGCCCCACGACCAATCCCGAGCCCGACGGTGATCGGCGCAGCGTTGACGCGTAGCGCACACTTCCGCATCTTCGCTTCCATGGCCAGAACAGCCCAGAAAGCCGCCGCAGTGCCCGAGAGTTCGCTCCGATTCTCGCGCATCAACGCAATCCTCCTCGGGATGGGCCTCGCCGCTATCGTCGCTGGTTACGTGCTCCTCGCCAGCGGATCTACGGTCGGGGCACCCCTCCTCCTCGTCCTCGGCTACGCGATCCTGGTTCCGCTCGGGATCATTCTCTGACCGCTCTCGCTTCATTTCCAGGGGGTGGATTTCACGCCAACCCGGAACCATCATCCCTGAACGCGGGCGCGTAGCTCAGCTGGTCCAGAGCGTCTGGTTTACACCCAGAAGGTCGCAGGTTCGAACCCTGCCGCGCCCATTCCTTCATCGCTGCTGATCCACGAGCCTCATGTCCCATCACTCCCGACCGCCACCGCCGCACGCAGCACAGTGAAGTTCTCGGCATGCTCCGGACAGATGTGATGCGTCCAACGATCCCGGCCCCGAACCCGCTGCCAGCCCAGCGGCGAGGCCTGCTCCAACCGACGCGCGAAGTTCTCGCCCGGCTCGATCCGGAGCCCGTTCCCGCTGTGCCCGCACAGATCGCAGACGATCTCGACCCAATAGCCCAACGTCACCTCCCCGAATGGGGTTCGGCCCGTCGAGTTGCAAAGATAGCCGCGCAGTCTGACAACTCCGACCAGATGGTGCGATTTTCACCCTGACCTTGTTGCCAGTGAGCGCCTCGTCAGACTGTACCGTGCTGCTCGTCCGGGGCCCGGCTCTCCCTTGACACGCGTCCGGTCCGCGGTCTAACGTGGGAGGTGCGTTGTTGAGAATGATTCTCATATCAGAAGAACCATGAAGCCATTTCCAGGCGAGGCACGAAAGCTTGTCGTCGGACTGACCGTGGCGCTGTTCGGGGCCGGGTGTGGGCCGGGTGCGCCGGCGGAGGGCGAGCCGGAGGACGGCAGAGCGGCGGCGGCGACGGAGGATGGTCCGACGGCGTTGATTGCAGGGACGCCGCCGGGCGGGTTGGCGGACTGGGTGTCGGATATCCGGGCTGGCACGAGGGGGATCGAGGCCATCGCGGCCGAGGATCCGACGATGGCGCAGCGGACGGCGCTCGATCTGTACGTTGGCCGGCAGGAATACCTGGAGATGTACTACGGGACAAACGGCCGGCTGTCGATTGGGGTGGCGGAGGCGTTGGGAATCGCGGTCATGGAGAATGAGGCGCGGTTCCACGAGTTGCTGCAACTCCTGGCGGCGACGCCGGTGGATACGGCGGCGGTGAGGGTGAAGCGGGATGAGTTGCATGCCCAGATGGATCGGGTGCTTGCGGAAGCGGAGAACGTGACGATTCCGTTGACGCCGCCGGGCAATCCGGCGGCGGACTCGACTGGCGAATGATGAATGGCTGTCGAGGCAAGCGGGCGCGGAGTTGGGTGCATGCAATCGTGGCACTCGGGCTGGCGACGGCCGGAGTCGGCGGGCAGGAGCCTGCCCGTGCGCCGGTAGCGGGTCTCGACGGGTGGCTGACGGCGATCGATGGGGGAATCCGCGATCTGCTGAACGAGGAGGGCGCGAGCGCGGAGACGTGGACGGCGTCGGTGCTGCGGCTCTATCTCGATCAATACGAGCCGCTCGAAGCGTGGTATGGACCGCAGCGGCCCCACGGCGCCCCCGAGCTGTCGGCGATCGTGATGCGGGGGGAGTCTCGCTTTCACGCGTTGTTGCAGGCGCGCGAAGTGAGCGAGCAGCGGGCCAGCGCACGCTTGCTTCTGGCCGATGTTGCGGCGATCCGCGCGGAAGCACGAGAGGCGGGCGTTCCGCTGGTCCCGACGGCGCCAGTGGAATCGGTCGAGGCCGGGGGTCGTGCCATCAGGCCTGAACAGGCGCGCACGGAGGAAGTGCGGGGCATGCTGGTCGCGCTCGGGGAGTCTCGAGCGGCGCATGAGGGGGGCGATGCGGCGAGTGCGCTGGCGGGTATCGAGTCGATGTATCTCCAGGGTTTCGAGCCGCTCGAGGCAAGGCTGCCGGGCGAGATCGTGCGGGACGTCGAGACGCTGATTCACCTGACGCTGCGCCCGCAGCTTGCGCGCGGAGCACCGGACTCGGAAATCGCGGCAACATTCAGCGCATTGAACGCGGGGCTGGCGCGCGTGGATGAGGCGCTGGCGGGCGGTCATTCGTTCTGGTTCACGGCTGTGAACGCATTCGCGATCATCGTGCGGGAAGGTCTGGAGGCGGTGCTGCTGGTTGCGGCGATGCTGGCGTATCTGACGGGGTTGGGCGCGGAGCAGAAGGCCAGGCGGCGGATCTGGATGGGTGTTGTAGCGGGCCTCGTGGCAACGTTGGGAACGTGGGTGGTTGCCAGTACGCTGATCCCGGTGAGCGGCGCGAACCGCGAGCTGATGGAAGGCGTGACGGCACTGGTCGCGGTGGCCGTGCTGGTGTATGTCTCGAACTGGCTGTTCCAGAAGACATACATCGACGACTGGAAAGCCTACCTTCGTGAGCGCGTGGGCCGGGCGGTCACGACGGGGTCGGCGTTCGCGATGGCCGGACTGGCGTTTGCAGCGGTCTATCGCGAGGGCTTCGAGACGGTCCTGTTCTACCAGACCCTCCTCATGGACGATCATTCCGTAGCGGTATTCGCGGGATTCGCGCCGGGGCTGGTCCTGATTCTCCTGACGGGGACGGCGATCATCCGGCTCGGTGTGAAGCTGCCGCTCAAGAACGTGTTCGCGATCACGAACGGGATCCTTGTGTGGCTCGCGTTCGTGTTTCTGGGCAAGGGTCTCTACAACTTGCAGGAAGCAGGGCTGTTCGCGCCGCGACCCATCCGCTGGTTGCCGGATCACGAAGCGCTGCGCCAGCTCTTCGGCTTCTATCCGCTGGCGGAGACCGTCCTCGCGCAGTCGGTGTTCATCACATTCATTGCCTTCACGTGGCTGTTCTACCGCCGGCGTATTGCACACCTTCGTGCCGTGTCGCGGGCAGGGATTCCGTCCCGCGGCTGAAGCGAACCAACCGCGGCGCAGCGCGGGTTGCCTTGACCGGTTCTGCACCGTTCGCGCAGGTTACGTCAGACACCAACGCGGACGGCCCAATGTGCCACATCGCATCCATTCTCGTCGCCATCGCGCTCGGCGCGGCATCGGCCGGTGCCGGCAATGCACAGACCAGCGTCGACATCCGTGCTGGCGATATCGTTCTGCGAGGTGGCTGGCTCTTCGACGCAACTGGCGATGCGCGACAGAGGAACACCGGAATCGTCATCCGCAACGGAGCGCTGTTCGCGGTTGGCGCCGACCTGCGTCGAGCTGATCTGTCGGTCGCGCGCGTCATCGACGTCGCCGAACAGGAGACCGTGGTTCCGGGTTTTTTCGATCTACACGCGCATTACGCAGTGGATCTGTTCGGCGAAGGCCGGGTTGACGAGTATGAGGTCAATCCCGTCGTCTTCCTCGCGAACGGTGTGACATCGACGTTTCCGGCCGGGGAAGTCGATCCGGAAGGCATGCGCGCGGCGCGCGAGGCAATTGCGGCCGGCACGCAACCCGGGCCTCGACTCGAGGCTCTGATCGGACAGGCGCATCGCCACGGGCTGACCGTGACCGGTCATCTCGACTCCGGGTTCCGGAACAGCGTGAATCCGCGGGATGCGATCCTCATGGGCATCGATCGGATCGAGCACTTCTCGGGTGGCGATGCCATCGTTGCCGACCGCTCGGCCTATGCATCGCTCGAAGCATTGGATGTAACGATTCCCGCGGTTCGCAAGCAGTTCCGCCTGTTCCTCGAGCACGGCGTGTTCTACGACGCGACGATCACGGCCTACGGCTATTTCGGTGAACGTGATCCGGAGATCTACACGCGCTGGTATGACGAGATGGCGCTGCTCACGCCCCACGCGCAGCGGTCGAGACCCGCCTGCCCAGGCGAGTCAATGCTCAGTTCGAACGCATCTACAACGTCAAACTCAAGGAGATCAAGGCGTTCTACGATGCTGGCGGTGAGACACACATCACGGCTCGGTACCGATCATCCGTCGTGGGGTGAATTCTTCTCGGGATTCGGGCCCCATCGCGAATTGCACGCGCTGGTGAAGGCCGGACTGCCACCCGCCGCGGCACTGCGCATCGCGACCATCAACGGCGCACGCGCGCTCGGCGTTTCCGATCGACTCGGCACGCTCGAACCGGGCAAGTACGCCGATCTCGTCATCGTTCGGGGCAACCCGCTCGAGGATATCCGGACCACGCACGATATCCGGCTCGTGATCAGGGCCGGCGAAGTCTTTGACCCCGAGAAGCTGCTCGACTCCGTGCGCGGAACCCTCGGACCCGCCAGCACAGCGGACGAACATCGCTGGAAGGGAACTCTCCGGTACGCCGCCAGCGACAACGAGGGCAGCGCTCGATGAGCCTTCTTCGATACGTGGTCGTGTCGCCTCGCGCGGACAGGACCGCCTCCGGCAAGGCAGGGATCGGATCATGATGCTCGTACGGTCGGCAGTGCTTGCCCTCGCATCTTTCCAGGCACAGGCCGACACGGCGTATTTCGAGCAGGACGTGCGCTACCGCATCGAAGCGCGGCTCGATGAAGATGCGCAGGTCCTGCACGCCAGAGCGCGCATGCGATACACCAACCACTCGACTCGCCGCATGGATACGCTCTACTTCCATCTCCACCTGAACGCATTCCGGCCGAACAGCGCGTGGGCGACGCGTGAACTCGAAAGCGACAATCGTCGATTCCAGGATCTCGGCCCGGATGAGCACGCGTTCGAGCGGCTGACCCGGGCGAGCATCGCCGGGCGAACCGTATCGCCGCATTATCCGGGCGCGCCGGATTCGACCGTCGCGGCGCTGCCGCTGCCGGAGCCGATCATGCCGGGCGACTCCGCCATCGTCGACCTCGACTGGGACGCGCGGCCATCCACGTTGCCTCGCCGGCAGGGCCGGCAAGGCCGGCATTACGACTTCGCACAATGGTATCCGCGCATTGCGGTGTTCGACCGGGAAGGCTGGCAGGTCCAGCCACTGCTGCCGCAAGGCGAGTTCTACGGTGAATTCGCGCAATACGATGTTACGATGGATCTTGCAGCCGATCAGGTGGTGGGTGCGACGGGCGTTCCGGTCGAGGGCGATCCGGGTTGGCAGGGTGCCCTTGCAGCGACGAGCCCCGAAGCGCCGGATCTGCGCCGCGCTGCCTATCCTGCCGGGCCGGCCGAACGGCTTGGGCTGCTGGGCGCTTCGGCGGCAAGCGGCCGCAAGCACGTGCGGTGGCGTGCGCAGGACGTCCACCATTTCGCGTGGTCTACCGATCCCGCGTACACGTACGAAGGCGGGCGTTTCGAAGATGTCGCGATTCACGTTCTCTACCAGCCGGGCGATACCGCGTGGGATGAGGGTGTCGCCGTCCAGCGCACGGCGGATGCGCTCGCTTTCCTCGACACCATCTTCGGCGAGTACCCGTGGCCACAGATCACGAACCTGCATCGCATCGAGAATGGTGGCACCGAGTTTCCCATGATGGTGATGGACGGCTCGGCGTCCGAGGGACTCATCATGCACGAGGTCGGTCACAACTACGTGCATGGGATTTTCGCGAACAACGAATGGCGTGAAGGCTGGCTCGACGAGGGGTTCTCCTCGTTTCTGACCAACTGGTTCTTCGCCTCGAGAGGCACGGACCCGGCCGCCTTGTGGGCTGGCAATCTCGACGCCATACGTCAGCTCGATCGCGCAGGGCTGTCACAGTCGATTTCGCTGCCGTCGGCCGAGTTCCGCGACTTCGCGATGTACGGCGCGATGACCTACACGAAGCCGGCGCTCGTATTCCGCATGCTGCGTGAGATGGTGGGCGACGACGTATTCCGGCAGGGACTGCACACCTACTACGACCGGCACGCGCTCGAGCATGTTCGCGAAGCGGACTTCCGCGCCGCCATCGAGTCGGCCTGCGCCTGCGATCTGGGCTGGTTCTTCCAGCAGTGGATCCATTCGACGAGCACACTCGATTATCGCATAGAGAGCGCAACGACACAGCAGGGTCCGGATGGTCGCTGGCACACGAATGTCGTGATCGTTCGCGAGGGCGATGCCTGGATGCCGGTCGTGGTTCGCGTCGGCGATGCGTCGAGGCTCGCCGAATCGCGCGAGCGCAGTCAGACAGTGACCGTGACGACCGCGACGCGGCCGGCCGACGTCGTGCTCGATCCCGACAACGTGCTCATCGACGTCGGGCCCGCGAACAATCGCAAGACCATCGATCGCGCAACGCCACAAGCGTTGACCTGCGCGGGCCGCCAGCACCAATGAGTACGCCTGTCATGGACTGTCAGAAGCACCGCTTCTCGTTGCCCGCCGGGACGCATTACCTGAACTGCGCGTACATGGGCCCGCTTTCCGAAACCGTGGTTCAGGCGGGAATCACCGGGATCCGCCGCAAATGCGCGCCGCAGTCCATTCGCCCGCGCGATTTCTACGAGGATGGCGAGCGTGTGCGAGGCCTGTTTGCCGCTCTGCTCGGGCCGGTCGATGCGTCGCGCATCGCCATCATTCCTGCCGTTTCGTACGGCATCGCGACCGTTGCAAGGAACACGCCGGTACGCCGGGGCCAGAACATCGTCGTACTGGGAGAGCAGTTCCCGAGCAACGTCTATGCGTGGCGACGCCTGGCCGAGCGCGAGCATGGCGAGTTCCGCATGATCGAGGCGCCGGATTCGGCTCGTCGCGCCGAGGAGTGGAACGCATCGGTCCTTGATGCGATCGATCCCGGCACTGCCGTCGTCGCACTGCCACACGTCCACTGGACGGACGGCACGCGTTTCGATCTGGAACGCATCGCGGCGGCAGCACGCAAAGCGGGCGCGGTCCTCGTGATCGATGCGACACAGTCGCTTGGCGCGATGCCCTTCGATTTCGCCGCGATCCGGCCGAATGCCGTCCTGTGCGCGGGCTACAAATGGTTGCTCGGTCCGTACAGCATCGGACTCGCCTACTACGGTGAGCGCTTCGAGGATGGCGTACCGCTCGAGGAGTCATGGATCGCACGGGAGGGAAGCGAAGACTTCCGCGCCCTCGTCAACTACAGAGACGAGTACCAGCCGGGCTCGCTCCGATACGATGTCGGAGAATGGAGCAACTTCATCCTGCTGCCCATGCTCGTGGCAGCACTCGAGCAGTTGCGCGAATGGAGTCCCGCGCGCATCCAGGCGTACTGCGGAGCGATCAGCAGGGAGGCGATCCTGTCCGCAACAGCCCTCGGTTTCACGATCGAAGACGCGAACTGGAGAGGCGAGCACCTGTTCGGCCTGCGCGCACCCGCGGGCCTCGACATCGCCGACCTCGAACGGAGACTCAGCGAGAGGGAAGTCAACGTTTCGCTCCGCGGCAGCGCCGTGCGTGTCTCACCCCATGTCTACAACGATCGGAGCGATTTCGCAGCGCTCGCGGATGCGCTCGAGGAGTCGGTCGTCTCGACCTGAGCCCGGTCCTTCCTGACCGGGACGGATGACCGCCGAGCTCCTTCACGATCCGCCCTCCCGCCTCGTCGCCGTACGGATTGATTCGAACATTGACTTCACTTCTTCGCGTGGCATCGTCGCCAGTGTGTTGAACAAGCCGGACATGAGCCAGCCGCCGCCGTCGATCGTGACGCACTCACCGTTGATGAAGGGCGCTGCATCGCTCACCATGAAGGCGGCAAGTTCGGCAAGCTCTTCCGGCTTGCCGAACCGATTCATTGGAATGCGCGCGAGCGACCGCGCCTCGAGCTCGGCCGTGGGCAGGAGCCGCGTCCTCGCGCCTTCCGTCGGGAACGGGCCCGGCGCGATCGCGTTCAGCCGGATCCCGTAGACCGCCCATTCGACCGCGAGCGAACGCGTCATCGCAAGCACTCCCGCTTTCGACACCGCCGACGGAACGACGAACGCGCTGCCCGTCCACGCATACGTCGTGACGATGTTCAGCACAGTGCCGCCTCGCCCGGCCGCAATCATGCGCCGGCCTACCGCCATGGTCGTGTGGAACGTTCCATACAGAACCGTTTGCACGACCGCATTGAAAGCGTTCGGCGAGAGGTCCTCAGTCGTCGCAAGGAAATTGCCCGCCGCATTGTTCACCAGAATGTCGATCGGGCCAATCGCCGATTCCGCCGCCACCACGGACGCCTCGATCGCTTCAGCGTCTCGAACATCCGCCGCCTGTGTGAACACCTCCACGTCGCTCGCACGCAGCGACAGCCCCGCCTGCGTCAGTCGCTCATCACTTCGACCCACCAGCGCCAGACGACAGCCCAGACCGCCAAACCGCTCCGCCATCACCAGGCCCAGACCCGATGCGCCTCCCGTGATCAGCGCAGCTTTGCCCGCCAACGCCCCATCCCTCAACATCCGATCGCCCCCTTCGTTACACGTGCGCTCCGGCGCCAACGTCCGCCGGGCATCTGCCGATAATCCACCCCGCCAGCACTCCTCACAAGGCGAAACCCGCCCGGCCATGCCGGCGTAGGATGCTCGACGCTCGAATCGGCCCCGTGCTCGACAGACGGAGACACACGCATGGAAGAACTCATCCCCATCACCATGTTCATGTGCATCGCGGCGGTCGCCATCCTCCGCCCCATCTCCACCAAAGTCGGGGGCCTCCTCGAGGCCATCACCAGAGAACGATCCCAGTCCCAGGCCGAGAACTCCGAACTCGCCCGCCTCCGCGTCCTCATGGAACACGTCGCCAAACGCCTCGAGATCATGGAAGAGCGCCTCGATTTCACCGAACGCCTCATCGCTAACAACCGCCCCGCCTCTCATCCCACAACCCCTCGCCTCGACCGTCCAGACTCTTCGCGCCACCGCGACCAATTCCTCCAGCCCTGACTGCCTCGTCTCGACTCGCTTCCACGATTTGAATCGATTCGTTGCATCGAACTCTCTCTCTCGCACCTGTCCTCATCGCCGGACACATCGCAATCTGCAAGCGCACCGACTCGCCGTCCGCCGATCCATTCGCCCTCGAATGGCCCTTCCTGCGCCCGTTCTCTGCTCCGAAATCCGACCGGAACCCGCCTCCACCCCTCGTGTATCGTTAGCCACGCACAACAGAAACAGGCTCGCGACGTCAGGGCGGCGGAGTCGGGTTGCACCGGGGCGGTGCTCGTTTGGCGCAGTCCTTGCCACGCTGGATAGGTCAGGATAGCTTGCGCGACCTTGCAGTCCCGGCTTATTATTATGTTCGTAGTAGTCGGACGTCCCAGCGCATGGGACGGTGTGGAAGGTTCAAGCACGAGCGACCCTGGCTTGGAATCGGCCGAGATCGGCCGACGAGTTCACCTCGGGAGTGGAGACCCCGGACATGAATGGCAATTTCCTGACCCGGCGCAGCATCGCGCTCACCCCCGTCATCGCGCTGTTCCTGTTGATCGGCGCGGCGATGCCCGTAACGGCGCAGGCATCGCGATTCGCGGTTCTGATACCGGCGTTCGCGAACAAGCAGGGTGGAGATGAGGATTTTGGTAAGGACACGGCGGAGGAAGTGCAGAAGCTGATCAACGAGATGTCGACGCACGAGTCGTACGGTAAGGGCGACCTGCGCGACGCGCTGCGCAAGTATGGCGTCAAGGAAGACGTACTGAACGATGACGAATGCGTACCTGCTCGTCAGTTGGCGAGCCTGGTGGGAGTGGAGCTGGTGCTGTGCGGCGCATTCACGGAAGTCGCGGACAAGAACTACAACGTCGAAGTGAACGTGATTGCGCCGGCGGCCAGTGAGGTGTACCAGCTGGAATCGTTCAGCGCGAGGGATCCGAAGGACGCGGCGCAGAAGCTGGCGGCGCAGTTCGGCCAGTTCATCGAGGGGCTGCGTTGGGCTGTGTTCTGCTCGCAGAACACGGAGCAGGAGAACTGGGAGAGCGCGCTGGACGCATGCAATCGCGCGCTCGAGATCACACCGAACAGCGAAGGCGTGCTGTACAGCAAGGCGTTCGTGCATTGGAAGACGGGTGATCTTGCGGCAGCGCACGCCGGTTATTCGCGCGTGCTCGAACTCGATTCGGCGAATGATGACGCGATGCTGGCGCTGGGCCTCGTGGCCTCGGAGATGGGCAACAAGGAGGAAGGTCTCAGGTGGTTCCGTGAGTACCTGACTCTGAATCCGGGTAACGTTGGCGTACGCATGAGCCTTGCGATGGACGCTGCGCAGGCGAACAATCCCGAAGGCGCGCTGGCAATTCTCGAAGAGGGAATGACGGATGGCGATACGCCGGATCCACAGCTCGCCGAGTATGCCGGTCTCTTCGCGATGAACGCGGCCAGTGCTCTGACCAGCGCTGACAAGACCGCTGAGGCGAAGCCGTTCCTCGAGAAGGCCGTTCGCTATCTCGAGCCGATCGTGCAGACAAAGGCGGATTCGGCCGACGCAACCCTGTATCGCAACCTGATGAGCGCTTACAGGTTCCTCGAGCAGAACGACAGGGCGCTTGCACTTGGCGAGCGCGCCGTGCAGATCCATGCCGACGACGCTCAACTCTGGTCCGCGTATGCCGACGTCCTCGCCGCTGCCGATCAGCGCGATCAGGCTCTGCAAGCGCTCGATCGCGCCGTCCAGATCGATCCGTCATACCAGGTCAACGCGCGACGTGCACTCTGGCTCATCGAGGCAGGCGATGTTCCCGGTGCCGTCACCGCCGCCAACGCCGCGGCCACGAACAACGAACTCACAGAAGAACAGCTCGACAACATCGCGCGGCGCATCATCATCGCTGGCTATACGCTCGCCCAGCAGAAGCAATTCCAGCAGGCGATCGAGTACTACGAAGGCGCTGCGCCGCTCGCCAAGACGGATCAGACGCGCGGCATGAAGGCGTTCTTCCATGCTTACGCGCTCTTCGAACCGGCCAACGCCAGGGCCAACGAGCGCGGTTCCAACGATGAGATCCTCGCGAACGCACGTGCCACCTTGCCCACGTTCCAGCGCATCATCGAACTACTGAACAGCGCTGGTCCGTACTGCCAGTCCAGCGAATCGGCTCGGAGCGGATGCAGCCAGGTGCGCGACGTCACCATGAAGCAGATCGAGATTCAGCAGACAATCATCAGCCGCGCCAGGGACTGACCCGGCCGCGGGACATTCGCTCCTCGAAGATCCGGGAGCGCCCAGATGGGTTTCGTTCTGGGCGCCCCCGGCTTTTTTCGAGCACTTCCAACGGAAACGGCGGGTGAAGGGTGAGGGTGATCGGAGGTGAGGGTGGGGAGCTTCGGGTGAGGGTGGGGAGTTGCGGGAATGAAGGGCGGGTGAGGGAACGGAAACCGCCAATCGAGGGCGCGTCCATGCGGGCCCGCCCACGGTACGGCAACAGGAACACGAACGACGATCAGGAATAGCGACGACCAGCGTCGCTTCGCTCCAACACGGCATCGACAGCGGTTTCCCCGTCCACCACTGTAGCTCCCCACCCCCACCCGAAGCTCCCCACCCTCACCTTTGTTCACCCTCACCCTCACCCGCCGTTGCCGTTGATCATCCCAACACGCTTGTAGCTCCCCACCCCCACCCGAAGCTCCCCACCCTCACCTCTGTTCACCCTCACCCTTCACCCGCCGTTGCCGTTGATCACCCCCAACGCCTTCACCCGTTCTTCGCCGTTTCGATGTCTCGATTCAAGTCTTGCGTCTGGTGGGTCGAAACCGTACCTTGGTGGCTCCAAATGGGGCAAAGTGGGACAATGTGGGATACGGCCTGGTCCGGGGGCATAAGCGCGCATGCAGGGATCGGCTCCATCGCGGGGCACGAAGTTCCTGGGAAGTTACCAGCACACGCTCGATGACAAGGGGCGGATCAGCCTGCCAGCACAATACCGGCGGGAGGCTGCGGACCAGCGGTTTGTGCTGGTTCAACCGTACCCGCCATCGCTGGCGCTTTATCCGGAAGTGGAGTGGGGTCAAGTCGAGGACCGGCTGAGTGAGATGGTGAGCCGCAACGCGGATGGACGGATGTACATGCTGTCGCTGATGGCGAATGCGGTTGAAGTCTCACCGGATGCGCAGGGCCGGATCCTGATTCCGCAGCGGTTGAAGGAATCGGCGGGGTTGGACGGAACGGTTCTGCTGGTGGGCGCGATCAACAAGATCGAGTTGTGGGACCCAACGAAGTTCCAGGCGATGGTGGGGAAGGCGGAGGATTACGGCCGATTCACATCGCAGATCTTCCGGTAGGTCGGAAGTGGGCGAGGGCGAGTATCACGCGCCCGTGCTGGTGGACGCCGTACTGGCGTTTCTGGAGCCGGAACGAGGCGGGTTGTACCTGGACGGAACGGTGGGCGGAGGGGGGCACGCGGAAGCGATTCTGCGCAGGGGTCCGGAGGCCCGATTGATCGGAATGGATCGAGACCAGGAAGCGCTCGATGCGGCGAGGCGGCGTTTGGCGCCGTTCGGCGGTCGAGCGCGTCTCGTTCGTGGCAATTATGCGGATGCTGCACGCGAGGTGAACGAGCCGCTGTCCGGCGCGTTGCTCGACCTGGGAATCTCGTCGCATCAACTGGATGAGTCGGCGCGCGGTTTTTCGTACCGGCGGGGCGTGCCGCTGGACGCGCGGATGGCGCCTGATGTGGGCGGACGGACTGCGGCGGATCTGTTGAACGAGCTGAGCGAGGCGGAGCTGGCGGACGTGTTCTACCGGTATGGCGAAGAGCGTCGTTCGCGGCGGCTTGCGGGCGCAGTGGTGCGGCGGCGGGCGGAGCGCCGGTTCGAGACGAGTGATGATCTGGTTGCGGTGATGCACCGAGCGCTTGGTGATCGCGTGACGGAGCGAGACAAGGCGAGGATCTTCCAGAGTCTGCGTGTGGTAGCGAATGACGAGATGGGCTCGCTGGAACGAGGGTTGCCGGCGGTGCGTGACGCGCTGGGCGCGAGTGGTGTGCTGTGCATCATCAGTTATCACTCACTGGAGAGTCGTCTGACGAAGGAGAGCTTTCGTGAGTGGAGCACGGCCTGTACGTGTCCGCCTGGACTGCCGGTGTGTGTGTGCGGCGGAGTTGCGCAAGGGCAGGAGTTGACGCGCAGGGTGATCGTGCCGTCAGCCGATGAGATTGCAGGGAATCCTCGTGCGCGCAGTGCGAAGCTGCGCGCGTGGCGGAAAGCCGCTTGATGCAGGGGCGAGGGACGTTGCGGGTCGCGCTTGCGTTTGCGGCGTTTCTCGCGTCGCTGTCCATGGTGGTCCGGCGGCAGAGCACGGCGTACGCGCTGCTCGAGAAGCTGGATGGAGAGCGAACGAAGCGGGCGATGATCGAGTCGGAGCGAAGCCGTTTGATGACGGAGATGCAGCGTCTGGAGAGCAGGTCCCGGATCGCGGGCGTTGCAGGACGTTGGTGGGGCATGCGATCACCGGAAAGCGACGAAGAGTTCGTGATCATTCTGCGACCGGATGCTGGTGCAGCGAGTGAGGCAGAGACGCGCGTAGCCGTCGCGCGTGCAACGCTTGGACGGGTGCGGGCGGAATGGGGTCGGGATTGATGCCGGGGCGAGCGAAATCCGGTCGGGGACGCGGGGCCGCGGCGCCGGCCAACCAGCATGGCGGGCTGCGCCGCCGGTTGCTGTTGCTCGGTCTGGTGGCGGCTGCGCTGGTGGTGAGCGCACGCTCGTTCCAGCTCGCGGTCCTTGACCGGGCGACGTGGCGAACGAAGGCGGAAGCGCAGCATGCGGATACGCTGCGTGTGCCTGCGCCGCGAGGCACGATCTACGACCGGGATGGTGTGCCGCTCGCGTCGACGCGCGAGATGTGGATGATCGCGATCGCGCCGGGCGAAGTCGCCGACACGGCATCGGTCGAACATGCGCTTCGCGAGGAACTGGGCTTTTCGGTGCGTGCGGCGAGGCGCGTGTTCTCGGGCGGGCGGCCGTGGGTGCCCCTGCCCGGACGATACGAGGCAAATGCACGTGTGGCGCTGGAGCGAATCGAGGGCGTGCATTTCGAGAGGACGATGATGCGCTTCTACCCGCACGGGACGCTGGCGGCGGAAGTACTGGGACGAGTCAATGCGAGCGGTGAAGTGCGTGGTGGTCTCGAGGTCGAATTGGACAGTGTGCTGGCCGGTCGCTCTGGACTCGCGGTGGTCCGGGTCAATTCGCGGGGGCGACCGGTGCCAGGCGTGATGGTGCGAGTCACGGAGCCGGTGCCCGGGCAGGACGTCGTCCTGACGATGGATGCAGATCTTCAGGAGATCGCGCAGGAGGCGCTGGCGGACGCGCTCGAAACCACGCGCGCCGAGTCGGGCGAGATGTTAATTGCGGATCCGAGGACGGGCGAGATCCTCGCGGCCGTGAGCCGGACGTCGGGCCGGAGAGCCACGGCGTGGACTGCTGTAACATCGCCGTACGAACCCGGTTCGACAATCAAGCCATTCACATTGGCATCCCTGCTCGCCGAGGGGCGGGCCGAGCTGACGGACAGTCTGTTCGGTGAAGATGGAAGTTACCGGCTGAACGGCCGCACGATCACGGACGTTCATCGGTACGCGTGGCTCACACTGCGCGAGGGGTTCCTCGTCTCGTCCAACATCATCATGGCGAAAGCTGCGTCGCGCATGGATCCGGGCACGCAATACTCCCGGTTGCGCGACTTCGGCTTTGGCACGCCGACGGGGATCTCGTACCCGTCCGAGTCAGGTGGCCGGTTGCGCAGGCCAAGTCAGTGGTCGCGGCAATCGACCGCCAGCCTCGCCTTCGGTTACGAACTTTCCGTGACACCGTTGCAGCTGGTGATGGCGTACGCATCGATTGCCAATGGTGGGATCCTCATGGAGCCACGGCTGGTGCGTGAAGTGCGCACGCGCGATGGCCGGGTTCTGCACAGACGTGAGCCGCGCGCGGTGCGTCGTGTCCTGCCGCAGCGCGTCGCGGCCGAACTGCGCGACGTAATGATCGATGCCGTGGAAACAGGTACTGGTCGCGAAGCCTCGATGGGTTCGTTCAAGGTAGCGGGCAAGACCGGCACGGCGAGGTTCTCGGCCGGAGGCCGGTACCAGCCGGGCGCCTACATCGCGACGTTTGCCGGGTTCTTCCCGGCGGATGATCCGCAGCTCGTCTTTCTGGTCAAGCTGGATCGCCCGCGCGGCGCCTATTACGGTGGCCAGACGGCGGCGCCCGTCACGAAAGCGACGTTGCAGGCCGCGCTTGCGGCGAAAGGAATACCGCTGAACCGCCGGGCCGTTGCGCAGGCAGCGGAATCGGAATGGGTGACAGCGCCGGCTGCCGCGTCCGCTGAGGAGGCAACGCTGCCGGTGCGGGCGGCGACGTTCGCGACATTCACGCCGGGCGATGCCGCCGCGGCGGGCGTGCGTGCGGAAGTCCCATCCGTCGAAGGCCTGTTGCTTCGCGAGGCGGCGCAACGTCTGCACGCCGCAGGGTTCCGCGTCCGCATTCAGGGGAGTGGCAGAGTGCGGGATGTCGTGCCAGCACCGGGCACTGTAGCCGATCGAGGCACGGTGGTCCGCATCGCTGCCGGTGGCCGGTCATGAATCGTACGAATGCGGTGACGCTGGAACTGGTCGCGCGCCGACTGCGGGAGGCCGGTCTGCTGGTGGCGCCGTCCACGACCGACGTACGGCTCGCCGGTATTGCGGACGACAGCCGCGCAGTGCGTCAGGGCGATCTCTTTTGTGCATGGCGTGGTACGAACGCCGACAGTCACGAATTCGTGCCGGCCGCAGCCCATGCGGGTGCGGCGGCCGCCCTCGTCGAACGACCTCTGGGCGACGTCGAGATCCCACAGATCATCGTGACGGACGGCCGGAGCGCGGCCGCTCTCAGTGCGACCGTCGTGTACGGCGATCCGCAGGAACAGTTGCGCTTCGCGGGCTGCACCGGAACCAACGGCAAGACGACTACGGTCTGGATCCTTCGCCATCTGCTGGCCGCGCGGTACCGTACAGCGTCGATCGGGACTCTCGGCATTGTCATGGAGGATGGCCAGCCAATCGAAGGCAGCGAGACGCTCACCACACCCGGTCCGGTCGAGCTGGCGCGTGTGCTGCGCCAACTGGTCGATCGTGGCATCGAGGCCGTAGCGATGGAAGTGTCCTCGCATGCGCTCGACCAGAAGCGCGTGAACGCGATTGCCTTCGATGTCGCCGTGTTCACGAACCTCTCGCGCGACCACCTCGATTACCACGCCACGCTCGAGCATTACCTCGAAGCCAAGCTCAGCCTGGCGAATCGGCTGCGTCCGGACGGCACCGCTGCCGTGAACGCGGACGATCCAGCGTGGAGCGATGTCGGCCGGCGCGCGCCCAACGTCCTTCGCTTCGCGATCGAGGGCAATGCCGAAGTGCGCGCGTTCAACCTCCGGGCTGGCGAACGCGGCACGCGCTTCGACTGCGAATACGCGGGCCGGCGCGCCTTTGCAGCACTGCCGTTGCTTGGTCACTTCAATGTCGAGAACGCACTCGGCGCCGTTACCGCGTGTCTGGCCCTCGATTTCGAGCTGGAAGAGGTGGTTGCAAGGCTGGCATCGGTTCCGCAGGTCCCCGGCCGGCTCGAGCGGCTGGTCGACTCGCCGTTCATCGTACTCCGTGATTACGCGCACACGCCCGTAGCACTCGAACGGGCTTTGCGCACGATCCGGCCAATTACACGCGGCCGGCTGATCGTCGTGTTCGGAGCGGGCGGTGACCGGGACCGCGGCAAACGGCCGCTCATGGGGGCCGTCGCGCACGACCTGGCGGATCAGGTGATCGTAACATCGGACAATCCGCGCACGGAGGATGCGGACGCCATTATCGATGAGATCGTCGGTACGATCCAGGCGGCGAACCGCGTTCGCGAGCCGAATCGGCGTACGGCGATCGGGCTGGCTCTGGAAATGGCCGGTGAAGGTGATGTCATCCTGCTGGCCGGCAAGGGACACGAGACGTATCAGGTGCTGGGTCGCGAGAAGGTCCCGTTCGACGAACGCCAGATCGTTGGCGAGTGGCTGGCGAAGCACGGGCGCGGAGTCGTTTCGTGAGTGCGTGGGCGGAAGCGGCCGTGACGGCGGCACTCTCGCTCGAGACGCTCGCGGGCGGGGAGGCGCGCACCTACACCGGTATTGCGACGGACACGCGAACGCTGGAAGCCGGCAGTCTTTTCGTGGCGCTGCGTGGGGAGACGCACGATGCACATGCCTTCCTTGGCGCCGCAGCGGAAGCCGGCGCCGTTGCCGCCGTCGTCGATCACATTCCCGACGATGCTCCCGTCGGACTGCGTTACCATGTCGTGCCGGATACGGTCGTTGCACTGGGCCGGCTGGCCCGGTTTCATCGGCGCCGCCTCGGCCTGCGCGTGTGCGCCGTAAGCGGCTCGAACGGAAAGACGACGACCAAGGAACTGGTGCGCCACGTGCTGGGCGTCCGCTACAACGTGCACGCGACACCGGGCAATCTGAACAACCTCGTGGGCGTGCCGTTGACGTTGCTCGGTTGTCCGCCGAGCGCGGACGTGGTCGTCGTCGAGCTGGGAACGAACGTGCCGGGCGAAGTTGCGCGCCTGGCTGCGATCGCGGAGCCGGATGCCGCGATTGTGACGACGGTGTCGGCCGAACACCTGGAAGGGCTCGGCGACATCGACGGCGTACTGCGGGAAGAGACGTCGGTTCTGCCGTGGGTGCCGATGCATGGCTCGGTCGTCGTGGCAGACGAACCGGCGATGCTCGCCGAACACGCGCGCCAGCTGCACCCGGGAGTGCGCGTTGCAGGCTTCAGTGAACGGGCCGATCGAGAGTTCCATGGCAGCGACCTCACCGTTGATGACGACGGGAGAGTTCGCTTTCGGTGGGCGGCGCGCGATGTTGCGCTCCGCCTGCGCGGCCGACACAACGGCCGGAACGCCGCGATTGCGCTGGCGCTGGGGCACCTCTGGGGCATCGATGCCGATGCCGCCGCCGAAGCTGTGTCCGGAGTCGAGCCGCAGAAGATGCGGTCCGATGTGCACCGCTATGGCGAACTCACGGTGATCGCGGACTGTTACAACGCGAACCCGGGCAGCGTCGATGCCGCGATCGACCTGCTCACCAGCATGCCGGCGCGTGGAGGTCGCGTCGCGATTCTCGGTACCATGCTCGAGCTGGGACCGGGCAGTGCGGAGATCCACAGCGAGGTCGCAGGCCGTGTTGCCGCTGCTGCAATCGATACGATTGTGGCGACTGGTGAGTTCGCGGCGGCATTCGCGCCACTCGCCGATGGCCTCGGCGATCGGCTCATTGCAGAAGCCGATCCGCTGGTGGCCTTCGATGTCCTGGCGAACCGGCTCGAAGGGAACGAAGTCATCCTGTTGAAGGGAAGCCGCGGTGTGCGCATGGAGCGCTTGCTGCCGCGGCTCGAAAACGGCTGGGGCATGCTCCACCCGCACGGGGAGGCCTTCGGGCCGCGGGCGAGCGAAGCGCTCACCGGCGCAAGCGGTCAGTCGCCGACGGAGTATGCCCCACCGAGTTCCACGAACCCGAGTCGTGGCGACGACGAACACGGTGGCGGCTGATCATGCTGTATCATCTGCTCGCACCGCTGGCGGACCGGCACATTCTGTTCAACCTCTTCAATTACATCACGTTCAGGATTGCCGGCGGAATGGCGACGGCGATCGTGCTCTCGTTCGTGCTGGGTCCCCCCATCATCCGTCGTCTGCGCCGGCTGCGCATGGGTCAGGTCATTCGGACGGAAGGACCGGAAACACATTTCGGCAAGGCAGGCACGCCAACCATGGGTGGCGTTCTCATCATCGCAAGCGCGACGATCGCAACGCTGTTGTGGGCGTCGCTGGCGAATGCGTACGTGCTGATTGCGGTCGCGGTGCTGCTCGCGATGGGCGCCATTGGTTTTCTGGATGACTACCTGAAAGTGATTCGCCGCCGGGCGGAAGGGCTGGTCGGTCGCTACAAGCTGACGGGGCAGTGCGTGGTCGGATTGGCCGTGGGCTTGTTCCTCCTTGGCTGGCCGATCAGCCCTCTTCCAACGAACTGGTTGAGTCTGCCGTTCTTTGCGGATTACCACATCGAGATGTGGCCGCTTCTGTTCGTGCCATGGGTCGTGCTGATTCTGGCAGGCAGTTCAAACGCGGTGAACCTGACCGATGGCCTGGATGGCCTGGCCGGTGGTCTGTCCGCGATCGCCGCGCTGACGTTCGGCGTGTTCGCATACGTGATGGGCCGCGTCGATGCCTCGCGTTATCTCGGCCTCTTCTATCTGCCGGGTACGGGCGAACTGGCCATCTTCTGCGTCGCGCTCTCGGGCGCGACGCTCGGTTTTCTCTGGTACAATGCGCACCCTGCGACGGTCTTCATGGGGGACACCGGATCGCTCGCATTGGGAGGCGCGCTCGGTGCCGTCGCGATCCTGCTCAAGTCGGAGTTCCTGCTCGCGATCGTGGGCGGCGTGTTCGTCGCCGAAGCGCTCAGCGTCATGGCGCAGGTCAGCTGGTTCAAATTCACGCGCATGCGCACAGGAACGGGACAGCGGCTGTTTCGCATGGCGCCGTTGCACCACCACTTCGAGAAGAGCGGCTGGCCCGAGAGCAAGATCATCATCCGATTCTGGATCCTGGGCATCCTGTGCGCGCTGGTTGCGCTCAGCACGATGAAGATCCGATGAGACCACGAACGGTCGGGATCCTCGGGCTCGCACGCAGTGGCCACGCAGCAGCAAAGCTCGCACTGGCGCGCGGCGAGCACGTTTTCGCATCCGATGCCGCCAGTTCTGCCGATGTCGCAGCAGCCGCTGCTGAAATCCGGGCCCTCGGCGGGGACGCCGAGACCGGCGGCCACAGCACGGATCGTCTGGCACAATGCGATCTGCTCGTGGTGAGTCCTGGCATACCGCCGGATGCAGCGGTGCTTCAGAACGGTGCGCTCGCACATGTGCCGCGCATCTCGGAGATCGAATACGCATTCCAATGGCTGGCAGCGCCGGTGCTGTGCGTCACCGGAACGAACGGGAAGAGCACGACCACCGCACTGGCCGCACACCTGTTGCAGGCGGCGGAACTGGATGCGCCGGCAGCAGGCAACATCGGGCTTGCGCTTTCCGAGATCGCGCTGCGCGACGAGCCGCCGGACTGGGTCGTCGTCGAGGCGAGTTCATTCCAGCTCGCGGGCGTCGACCGGTTTGCACCGCGCATCGGAGTGGTCACGAATCTTTCGCCTGATCATCTCGATCGCTACGCCACCGTGGCGGACTATTACGGCGACAAGGCGAACCTCTTTTCCAATGCCTCGCCGTCGGATGTATGGGTGCTGAACGGAGAGGATGAAGCCGTTCGATCGCTGCCCAGCGATGCACCCGGACGGCGCCGTTATTTCCGCACCGAGCTGCCGCTCCTCGAGGATGAGGAGGGCGGATACGTAGGAACGGATGGCGCACTCGTACTGCGCGAGAACGGACGCGACGCTGCCCTCGTGAACGTGACCGAGCTGCGCCTGCTCGGCCGGCACAACTGGGCGAACGCGCTGGCCGCTTCCATTGCTGCGGTTGCAGCGGGGGCGAATCCCGTCGCGGTCGCAGCAGGCCTGCGCTCGTTCGCGGGGCTTGCGCACCGGCTCGAGGTCGTTGCCGAAGCCGGTGGCGTCGCGTGGATCAACGATTCGAAAGCGACGAACGTGTCGTCGACACGAGTCGCACTGAGGAGCATGACGCGGCCAACGGTCGTGCTGCTGGGCGGGCGGCACAAGGGCGAGCCATACGCTTCGCTGGCCGACGACCTGCGCGAACACGCGCGTGTCGTCATCGCATACGGCGAAGCGGGGCCGATCATCGTCGCGGACGTTGGCGAGTACGTGCCCGTGCTTCACGTCGCTGGTCCATTCGAGGACGTCGTCGATACGGCTGCTCGCTGCGCGCAGCCGGGCGACGCGATCCTGCTGTCGCCGGCCTGCTCGAGCTACGACATGTTCCGCAACTTCGAGGAGCGCGGCCGCCGCTTCACGGAACTCGCGGGTGCGCGCACGGAGCCGAGCCATGGCTGAGGCGGCGGCGGCACCGTGGAAACGCAGCGACATGACCGTGCGTCCACTGGCGCTGCTCGGACGGGCCTGGGAGATGCCGGCACTGCTCACACTGACAACCATCGCACTGTCGTTGGGATTGGTGAGCGTGTACAGCGCGAGTGCGGCCAAGGCCGTGCTCGAGGACGTACCCGATTATTACTACCTCGTGCGCCAGGCGGTGGGGGGTGCGGCCGGACTCGTGCTGATGATCGCAGTGGCGCACACCGACTACCGGCGGTTTCGCCTGATGGCATGGCCGATCCTCGGCGTCGCGGCGGTTGCGGTCGCGATCACGATCCTGCCCGGCTCGGAGGCGATTGCGCCTGCAACCAACGGTGCCCGTCGCTGGCTCGTGCTCGGGCCGGTGCGCATCCAGCCATCGGAGATCGCGAAACTTGCGCTGATGATCTGGACCGCTGCAATGGCCGTAAAGAAGCAGGACCGGCTGCGCAGCCTGACCAGAGGTCTCGGTTCGATTCTCGTGGTATGGGCGATCGTGGCGGGCATGATCGCGCTCGAGCCAAGCCTGTCCGCCGCCATGCTCACGCTGCTGCTGTCGGGTCTCGTGCTGTTCGCGGGCGGCGCACGCATCGGCCACTTTCTGCTGCTCGCGATCCTGGGTGTGCCGCTGCTGTGGAATCACTTTGGAGCGCTCTCGTACCAGATCCAGCGCATCGTCACGTTCCTCGATCCGACGCATGACGTCGCGGGCGTCAGCTATCAGGTCAACCAGGCGTTGATCGCGCTCGGCAGTGGAGGCCTGTTCGGGCGAGGGTTCGGCCACGGCCAGCAGAAGTACGGGTTCCTGCCGGAGCCGCACAACGACTTCCTGTATGCGACCATCGGTGAGGAGTGGGGCTTTGTCGGAATGCTCGGCGTGATCGTGCTGTTTACCTTCTTTGCGCTCATCGGCTATCGAATCGCGCGACATGCGCCGGACACGTTCGGGTTCCTCGTGGCCGTCGGTGTCACGAACCTGATCGCAGTGCAGGCATTCTTGCACATGGGCGTGAACCTGGCGCTGATCCCGGCGACAGGCGTGACGCTGCCACTGATGTCGTACGGCCGGTCGAGTCTCCTTGTTTGCATGTTCGCACTCGGGATTCTCATGAACATCGCGCGCCAGACCGCGGGGGGGCCGGAGTGAGGCGCGTGTTGTTCGCAGGAGGCGGAACCGGCGGGCATCTGTATCCGGCCCTCGCGCTCGCACAGGCGATGCAAGCCGAGGCGCCGGATGTGGACGTGTATTTCGTGGGTGCACGGCGAGGCGTCGAAGCTCGCGTACTACCGGCGCGCGACGTGCCACACACGTTGCTGCCGATCGAACCGTTCCATCGCGGACAACTGTTGCGCAACTGGAAGGTGCCGCCGTCCATCGTGATGAGTGCCATCGGTATTGCAGCAGTATTCCGGCGAGTCCGTCCTCGGCTCGTGGTGGGGACGGGCGGGTACGCGAGTGCGCCCGCGGGCCTGCTCGCAGCGGCCTCGCGCATTCCGCTCGCGCTTCAGGAACAGAATTCGTATCCGGGTGCCGTCACGCGACTGCTCGCCGGGCGAGCGCGGCAGATTCACCTCGGCTTCCCCGAGGCGGAGCGGCACCTGCACCCTGCGCCATCGACGCGCGTTTTCGCCTACGGCAATCCGATCCGTCGACCGGATCGCTCGCTTGACCGGACGGAATGCCGCAGCCGCTTTGACTTGCAGAAGGAAACGACCGTTCTGCTCGTCGTGGGAGGCAGTCAGGGTTCGCGTGCGATCAACAATCGCCTGCTCGGCGCTCTTGCCCACGTCGCCGGGGATGGCGGAGCGCGACCGGCCAACCTCGAGATCCTGTGGGCGACCGGTCCGGCCCATACCGACGCCGTTCGCACGCACCTCGGTGAACTCGGCAGGCCGGACTGGGTGAAGCCGTTGCCGTACATCGACGATATGCCAGCGGCTCTGGCGGCTGCGGACTTCGCGCTTTCGCGAGCGGGCGCCATGGGCACCGCTGAACTGCTTGCGTGGGGTGTGCCCATGATCCTTGTGCCGCTGCCGACAGCGGCGGCCAACCACCAGGCTCACAACGCAAAGGCGATCGAGACAGCGGGCGCCGCCATCGCCATCGAGGAAGCGACGCTCACGCCCGATTCGCTCTGGCGCGAGATCACGGCTCTCGCGAATGACCAGGGCCGGCGACAGACCATGGCTGCCGCGGCGCGCGCCCGCGGCAACACCGATGCCGCCGCGAAGATCGCGCGCGAACTTCTGGCGCTGCTGCCGGACGAATGACGAACGGATTGCTGCAACCCGAATCGGCTCGTGCCGCCGTCGACCTGCGCACGCTGGCGCAGACCGGCACAGTGCATTTCGTCGGTATCGCGGGCGCCGGCGTGTCGGCGATTGCCGAGCTTGTGCTGCGCGCGGGCGGGCGCGTGTCCGGGTGCGACACGAATCCCGGCGCTGTAGGCGCTGCGCTCGCGGCGCTGGGCGCACGAGTCATGCGCGGCCACGACCCGTCACACGTCGAGGATGCCGTGGCCGTGGTGACGACGGCGGCAGTGCCTTCGACCCATCCCGAACTCGAGTTCGCAAGGCAACGCGGTTTGCCCGTGCTCAAGCGAGCCGAGGCGCTGGGCTCGATCGTGAACCGCGGGCATCTGATTGCCGTGGCCGGGACACACGGCAAGACGACGACGACGGCCATGACGAGCGCAATCCTCGCGGAAGCAGGGCTCGATCCGACCGCGTTCGTGGGCGGCCACGTGACCGGCTGGGGAAGCGGCCTTCGTACTGGTTCCGATGCACTCTTCGTCGTCGAAGCGGACGAGTATGACCGGTCTTTCCTGACGCTCGTGCCGGCCGCTGCGGCTATCACGTCCATCGAGGCCGATCACCTCGACATCTACGGAACGCCCGCCGCCGTGCACGAGGCCTTTCGTGCGTTCGCGGATCTCATCCCCGAGGACGGTCTGCTCACGGCGTGCATCGATGATGCTGGTGCGCGCCACGTCCTCGAACGCTACCCGCACAGCCTTGCCTACGGAACCAGTGAAGCCGCCGTGCTGCGGGCGGTGGATCTGGTCGTTGAAGGCCGAGCGACGAACTGCATCGTGCGCGAGCACAACACCTCTCTCGGTACCCTGCGTGTGAATGTGCCTGGCATTCACAACGTGCGGAACGCGCTGGCCGCATTCGCCCTGGCGCGGAACGCCGGCGCCGACTTCACGGCCGCGCAGAACGCGCTCGGCAGATTCGGCGGCGTGGCCAGACGCATGCAGGAACTTGGCACGGTCGGCCGCATCACGATCGTGGATGACTACGCACACCATCCGACCGAAATCGCGGCTACGCTGGCCGCTGTCCGATCGGCCTATCCGGGACGCCGCATCGTAGCCGCGTTCCAGCCACATCTGTTCACGCGTACACGGGATTTCACGGTCGAGTTCGGCGTCGCTCTGGCTGCCGCCGATCTGGTGCTCGTAGCGGACGTGTACGCAGCGCGGGAGATGCCGATCGAGGGCGTCTCCGGTGCACTGATTGCGCGCGCCGCCGAACGTGCGGGCGCCCGCCGCGTACGCTACATCCCCCATCTCGAGGATGTCGTGCACGCCCTGGTACACAAGTTACAGCCAGGCGATCTGTGCGTCACCATGGGTGCCGGCAACATCGACGACGCCGCGCGGTTGCTGCTCGCCCGGCTGCGCGAGGAGGCGATGTGAATCGAATGACGAAACGCCTCCTCTGGATGCTCGGTTCGCTCGGACTCCTCGCCGCGGTATCGGGCCTCGCACCCGTCGCGTTCCGCCAGGTCGACGCATTCGGCGTGCAGCGCGTCGAGGTCGCCGGTGCGCGCTACCTGTCGCCCGATGCTGTCGTCGATGCAACAGGAATCAGTGATTCCTCGAATGTCTTCGATGATGCGGACGAGTGGCATCACGCATTGCGCCAGCACTCCCTGGTTGCCGGTGTGCGCGTCGAGCGGCGGCCGCCGCACACGCTGCGCTTCCATGTCCGCGAAGCGCAACCGGTCGTGCTGGCACCGGTGCCGGAATTGGTCGCCGTGGACGGTGAAGGACGCGTGCTGCCCATCGAGACCGCGGGCAGCCGACTCGACCTTCCGGTGCTCGTGCGACGGGCACGCATCGAAGAAGACAGTCTGCTGGACGAAGTGAGCCGACAGGTGATTGCCGGGTTGGTTGCCGTCCGCACACTCGACGCGCAGCTCGCTGCGACCATCTCCGAGATTGCACCAGCGGGCGGCGGCGGCATTCGCCTCGTGCTCGAGCGGGGCCACGGTGTCGAGGTGCTGTTGCCGGCCGTACCCGATGCGCGCGGTCTGCTCGAGGTGCGCCTCGCGCTCGATCACCTGCGCTCGACCAGAGCGATTGCCGGAGACGAGGACGCAGCTGCCGGCGCGACCGCGAAAGGCGCGGCCGAGGTCAATCGGAAACGCCGGCCCGATGACGTGCCGGCGACACAGCGAGTGCGAATCGATGCGCGCTATCGTGATGAACTCTTCGTTACGCTCGAACCGCGTAGAACGAGCTGATATGCGACCGAACCTTGTGGCCGGTCTGGACATCGGATCCGCGAAAACGTGCGCGGTCATTGCGGAGGTGTCCGTCGACGCGATGGACCGTTCCGTGGTGAAAATCCTCGGGGTTGGCCAGTCGCGAACGGGCGGCATCCGTAGAGAGGTCGTGACCGACATCGAGGGCACGACGGAATCCGTGCGTTCGGCGATGAAAGAAGCTGAACTCATGGCTGGCGCGACGGTCGATCGCGTGTTCACGGGCGTAGCGGGCGAACACATCCACGCGCGCACCTCGACCGGCGTCGTGGCCGTGCAGCAAGACGAGATCGCGCAGGCGGACGTGAGGCGCGTTCACGAGGTCGCACGCGCCGTCGTCGTCCCCGCCGATCGCGAAGTCCTGCACGTGATCCCGCAGGAGTACATCATCGATCACCAGCACGGCATCCGCGATCCTGTCGGCATGGCCGGGACGCGGCTCGAAGCAGAAGTCTACATCATCACGAGTTCGCTCACGGCAACGCAGAATCTCGCGAAGGCCGTCGGCCGCGCCGGCTATCGCATTGAAGCGACCATTCATGAACCGCTGGCGACCGCGAAAGCCGTGCTCACCGACGACGAACGGGATGTCGGCGTCGCCTTGATCGACCTGGGCGGCGGCACCAGCGAGCTGGCCATCTTCCGCGACGGCAAGATGCGTCATCTCGCTTCGATCCCATGGGGCGGCGGTACGATCACGAACGACCTCGCGAAAGGCCTGTCCGTGACCTTTGCGGAAGCCGAGAAGGCGAAAGAGAAACACGGCGTCGCGTACACGCAAGCGGTGGATCCGCGCGAAACCATCGAGTTACCTGGCCCTGGCCCCGGCTCGAGGCGCGACGTCCCGCGTGAACTCATCGCACACATCATCGAGCAGCGCCTCGACGAGATCCTGAATCTCGTGGCGCGTGAAATCGACAATGCCGGCGAAACCGGCAAACTCGGCGCAGGTGCCGTGCTGACCGGCGGCGGCGCGGGTCTCATGGGCGCCGTCGATGTCGCACAACACGCGTTCGGCATGCCCGTCCGTGTCGGCATCCCCGGCGATGGCCTCACAGGTCTCGCCGATTCCGTGCGCCGCCCTCAGTTCGCAGCCGCCACCGGCCTCGCTCTCATCGGCGCTGATATGCTGATCGAAGCAGGATTCGCAGGCGGTTTCGGTTTCGGCGACGGTCTGGTCGGGAAAGTCGGCGCGTGGATCAGGGAGTTCTTCTGAGTGACAAACTCGTTTCTGGGGCTGGTTTCTGGGGCTGGTTTCTGGTTCGAACGGCAACAGCCGGGTGAGCCCGGGTCCCGCTTCTGGCGCAGCTTTGGTTCGTGGTTCGTGAACGGATGAACGCGGGCGGACTGACGTGAACCGATTCGAGCGGTGAAGCGATGATCGC
Source organism: Longimicrobiales bacterium (assembly GCA_050732695.1). GTDB lineage: Bacteria > Gemmatimonadota > Gemmatimonadetes > Longimicrobiales > RSA9 > JBFFZF01. The sequence goes on from JBOHRL010000033.1 coordinate 89,489, forward strand.
TTGGCGCATTGATGTGAACCGATCCATCAACCCGTGCGAATCTCGAGATGCATGAATCGATCGATACGTTGAACGGGGCGCGGTGCAGCAAACCCGGCGTTATGGCGAGGCAGTTCCACGGGAACCATTCCGTACCCGTGGTCACCCGCCGTTCTCCGTCAACCAGAAACCAGCCCCAGAAACCAGCCCCAGAAACGTGTTTCCTTTATTACCGAGACCCCATAACGGGAGCCCCAAAATGATGATCTTCGAATTCGAGGACAGCACAGCCAACAACGCGAAAATGAAGGTCGTCGGTGTTGGCGGCGGTGGTGGCAACGCGGTCAATCGGATGATCGATGAGGATCTGGAGGGAGTCGACTTCATCAGCGTCAACACGGATGGCCAGGCGCTGAAGCTGTCGCGCTCGCAGCAGAAGATTCAGATCGGCAAGTTGTTGACGCGCGGTCTGGGTGCGGGTGCGCGACCGGAGATCGGCCGTCAGGCGATCGAGGAGAGCCGCGATGAGATGATGGCGGCGCTCGAGGGCGCGGACCTCGTCTTCATCACGGCGGGCATGGGTGGTGGGACGGGGACGGGCGCTGCGCCGGTGATTGCAGAGATGGCGCGCGAGATGGGTGCGCTCTCGATCGGCATCGTCACCAAACCGTTTCTCTTCGAGGGCAAGAAGCGCATGCGGCAGGCGGAGGTCGGGCTCGTGGAGCTGAAGCGGGCAGCCGATACTGTGATTGTCGTGCCCAACGAGCGTCTTCTCTCCGTCGTCGGGAAGGGTACTTCTTTCCGGGATGCGCTAAAAAGGGCTGATGAGGTATTGCTCCATGCCACTCAGGGGATCAGTGACCTGATCCACGTGACGGGCGATGTGAACGTCGATTTCGCGGACGTTCGGACCGTGATGCAGAGCCGCGGTCCCGCCCTGATGGGGACGGGCTTCGGGCAGGGCGAGAACCGGTCCGTCGAAGCCGCCCAGGAGGCGATCTCGAGCCCGCTGCTGGACAACGTCACGATCGAGGGCGCGCAGGGTGTCCTGATCAACATCACGGGCGGCATGGATCTTACCATTGACGAGGTTACGACCATCGCTTCCATTATCCAGGAAGCGGCGGGCGAGGAATCGGAGATCATTTTCGGTGCGGTACATGATCCGTCGATGGACATGCAGGTCCGGGTGACGGTCATTGCAACGGGCCTCGAGCGGGACGAGCGGGCGCGAGACAACGTGCTCAGGCCTACGTTCGGGACGCGAACCCAGCCGGGGATGGTCGGGTATGGACAGCGTGTTGCGGTGGGTGGCTCGCGGGTCGCCTTCGCGGAGGCGCAGCCCTTCCCGAGGCCGCCTCAGAGTTCGATTGTCCGGCAGCAGCTCACGGACCTCGACATTCCGACGTTCATACGCAGACAGATGGACTGAACACGGACGAGTGAATCGGTGCTGAAGCAGACGGGAACCCTTGTGCCTTTGCTGGTGGCCGCGCTCAGTGTGGGCGCGGCCACGAAGCTCTGGGCGCGCAAGGCTGCGCCTGACCCGGCGACTGCACCGCTCCTCGAACCCGTTTACGCGGCTCCGCTGGAAACCATCGAGACGCACACCCTCGAACGCGGCGAGACGCTCACCGACGTGCTGGTGGCCGCCTCGATCGGCGGCGCGGACATGGCCGAGCTTCTGCTCGGTGTTCGTGAACACGTCAATCCCCGCCGTCTCCCGGGCGGCACCGAGATCACGGTGCGACGCTGGGCCAGCAATCTTGCCATGCGCGGCGTCGAACTGCGCGTGAACGCAGACACGACATTGCGCCTGCGGCGCGAGGAATACGGCTGGACCGGCCGGCTCGTGCTCACGCCGGTCGTGCTGGATACCGTGTTCACGGGCGGCGAGATCCGGCCCGGGCAAACGTTGTACGAGGCCGTCGTCATGAGCGGGGAAGGCGATGTCCCGGTCGGGGATCGCATAACATTGGTGTACCGGCTCGCCGAGCTGTTCGAGTACAAGATCGATTTCAATCGCGAGATCCAGGTCGGTGACGCGTTCCGCCTGGTGTACGAGCGAGAGGCAAGGCCGGACGGAACGGCGCGTGCACAACGCATTATGGTTGCCGAGATCGTGAACCAGGGCAAGAGTTACGGTGCGGTCCTGTTCGCGAAGGAGTCCGGGCAGGGCGACTACTACGACCGCGAAGGCCGGCCGCTGGCTGCCGGGTTCAGCCGCTATCCGGTCGCATATCGCATTACTTCCTCGTTCTCGACGCGGCGATACCACCCTGTGCTGGGTATCTATCGTGCGCATCTCGGCACCGATTTTGGTGCGCCGTCCGGAGCGCCGGTGCAGGCGACCGCCGATGGGACAGTGAAGTCGGCGCGACGGAGCGGGAGTTACGGGAACCTGGTAACCATTCGCCATGCCAACGGTTTCGAAACGCGGTACGCGCATCTCAGTCGGTTCGCGAAGGGCATCCGCGCAGGCGCGAAAGTATCCCAGAAGCAGGTGATCGGGTACGTCGGGAGGACCGGACTGGCGACGGGTCCGCACCTGCACTACGAGTTACGGCGGGGCGGCAAGGCGATCAATGCGCGCACGGCAAAACTGCCGGACGCGCCGCCGATTGCGCCGGAATATCGAGCCGACTTCGATCGCATCGCGCTGGCTGGCTTTGCGCTGTTGGATGCAGAGACGGAGCGGTGGATGGGACAACTCGCCCGGGCGGTGCGCATCGTGGATGAGAACTGACGGATCCCATAGCGGCTTGAGGCGTAGTAGACGGAGCCCGCAGGCAAGTGCCGGCGGGTTTTTTCACGCCTGACTCCGGCTGTCATGAGCCCTGTTGCGTGGATCGCGTTCGCGCTGACGACCGCCGTCGCCATTGCGGCCAGCGTATGGATCTATCGGCGCCGAGAGGCCGCCGGTCGTGGACGCGCCTGGCTTGCCGTTCTGCGTGCGATCGGGCTCGCGTTGTTGCTGCTTCTGTTGTTCGATCCGGATCTGCCGGGCACGACGCGGAACGGCGGGCCGGCCGCGCGCATCCTTCTCGATCATTCGTTGAGTATGGGCCTTGCCGGCGGCAACCGCTCGCACTGGCAGGCTGCGCAGGCGGCGATCGAGCGCGAAGCCGCCGCTGCGCGTCAGGGCGTGATGCTGTTCGGCGATGCACCACAGACGGTCGCGGCTGGTTCGATCGACACGATCCCGCCGGGCGCGCAACACTCTCTGCTGTTGCCGGCGATCCAGGCCATGGCAGAAGCGGGTGTTCGTGAAGTCATTGTTGTGAGCGACGGCGGCATCGAGGATGCCGAAGAAGTCGTGCGCTGGCTGCCTCGCCTCGGTGTGGAAGCGCGCGTGGTGCGCGTCGGCGATGTGGTCTCGAACCGCGGCATCGTCGAATTGAGCGCACCGGCGTGGGCCGAGGCCGACACACCGATCGAGATTCGTGTGGGCATCGCCTCAATTGGTGAAGCGGGCGACTCGATTCTGGTTTCAGCGCTGGATCGTGGTGAATCCGTGGCACAGGCGATGATCGCAGCGCCCGCCGAAGGACGCATCGGTGTCGCGACTCTTCGCTTCGACGCACGTGCGCCCGAAGCCGGTTCGCTTGCACGCTATGACATCATGTTACAGGGAGGCGATGCGGCGGCCGACGATGATGTGCGCAGCGTGTACGTCGATGTGAGTGACGAGCCGGGTGGCATCGCATTCATCTCGTTCCGGCCAGACTGGGAACCACGGTTTCTCCAGCCCGTCCTGGAGCGCGCGCTCGGCCTCCCGATCCGCGCCTTTCTGCGGATGAATCCGGCCACGTGGGTGCGTGGCGGGATCGGCCTGCGCACGGCGACGCGCGCCACCGAACAGGACGTGCGTGAGGCTGTCGCCGCCGCCGACCTCGTCGTACTTCATGCGTACGGCGAGAACGCGCCGGCCTGGATCCACGAACAGGTGCGGGCCATCCGCCGCCTGCTGATCCTGCCGGCAGGGCCGACCGGCACGACGCCGATCCCGGTTCCGCTCGGTCCACTGGTTGCGGCGGACTGGTACCTGTCCGCAAACGTACCTTCATCGCCGATCGCGCATCTGCTTGCCGGACTCGAGACCGGCGATGTACCGCCATTGCCGGCGCTCCGCCTCGTGGATGAGCCGGAAGGTGCATGGGCGCCGGTTTTCGCGAGCCGAGGCCGGCGAGGTGCCGCCTACCCGATCGCGCTGGGCGGCGAGACGGGACGACGGCGATGGGCCATCGCCCTCGGCGATGGCTTCTGGCGCTGGGCCTTTCGCGGCGGGGTCGCTCGCGATGCGTACGAGCGAATCTGGAGCGCGCTCGCGGGCTGGCTGGTCGAGGATCAGACCATCGTGGCCGGCGGCGAGGCAGTCCTGCCCGTCCGGCGCGTCGTGCCACGCGCTTCGAACCCCCGCTGGACGGCCGCCGGCCCGGTTCCGGACTCGTTCCGGGTCACGCTCACCGCCGAGGACGGCACCGCCACTCTCGACACCACCATGGTCGCCGATTCCGATACGCTGAGCGCTCCCGTCGTCCGGCCTGGCCACTACGTCTACAATGTGCGGGCGTTCGCCGGTACCGATTCGATGACCGGGACAGGGCCGCTGACGGTCGAATCCTTCTCGCCCGAATTCACCCGACCGCGTGTCGACGGCACACGACTCGAGACTCCGGTCGTGACGGCGACTTCGGCCACGCGCGGGCCACGCGTGCCTTTGCGCACGGAGCCATGGCCGTGGGCCGTTCTGATCACGATCCTTTGTGTCGAGTGGATTCTGCGCCGGCGCTGGGGATTACGATAGAAACGTGTCCCGGCCGGATCACGGGGGCCGTCGGTATGACTCGACTACTGAAGGGCCAGGGCGGCAAGGTGTCGTTCTGGAAAAAGGTCAAGGACTGGGCGCTCACGGATGTGAGCGTCCTCATGAAGGGTCTCGATGAAGCATCTCTCGAGACACTGGAAGAGATTCTGCTCGGCGCCGATTTCGGCGTGCCGGTGACCGTACGCATCGTCGAACATATGGAAGACCTGCTCCGGGCGGGCACGCTCCGCTCGCAACAGGATGTGCTGGCCGCCGTGGCCGGCGAAATCACGGCTGCATTCGATGCGACGAAGGCGCGCACTCCGCTCCGCTTCGCGGCTGCGGGCAGTCCGACAGTGTTCCTGTTCGTCGGTGTGAACGGCGTCGGCAAGACGACGACGATCGGCAAACTCGCGCACCGGCTCGCGAAGCAGGGCAGGCGCCCGCTGCTTGCCGCGGCGGACACGTTTCGCGCAGGCGCCATCGATCAGCTTCGCATCTGGGCCGACCGTGTCGGAGCCGAGTTCGTTTCGTCAAGACCCGGCGCAGACCCGGCGTCCGTCGCCTTCGACGCACTCGATGCGGCCGCGAACCGGGGCGCGGACACCGTGCTGATCGACACCGCTGGCCGACTCCACACGCACGCCGATCTCATGAGCGAAGTCACCAAGGTCGAACGCGTGATCGCGCGCAAACTCGTCGACGCACCCCACGAGACACTGCTTGTGCTCGATGCGACCGTCGGCCAGAACGCGCTCGCTCAGACGCGCGTCTTCAAAAAGGCGCTCACCATCACCGGACTCGTACTCGCCAAGCTCGACAGCACCGCTCGCGGCGGGATCGTCGTCGCGCTCACCGAGGAGTTCGACATCCCCGTCAAACTCGTCGGTACCGGCGAAGGCGTCAGTGACCTCGAACCGTTCGACGCGGACAGCTTCGCCCGCGAGGTCCTGTCCGAGTAACGCCGATGCACACGCAAGCGCCTGCCCCACTCGATCAGCCTGCCCAGTTTCTCAAGGCCGTCGGGCCAAGGCGCGCGTTACTCCTCGAACGTCTCGGCATCCGCACCGCCCGCGATCTGCTCTACCACATACCCCGCCGTTATGAAGATGCCAGTACCGTGTCCTCAATCGGATCGCTGCGCATGGGCACCGATGCGACTGTCATCGGAGAGGTGATCTCGAAGGGTGTGCTGCCGACCCGGAAAGGGCTCCGCATCTTTCACGCGATCCTCCGCGACCCGACCGGCTCCATCGAATGCACGTGGCCCGGCCAGCCGTTCCTCGATCGATCCATCGAGAAGGGCGACCTGCTTCTCGCGACCGGTCCCGTCCGCTTCTTTCACGCGATCCAGATGCAGCCGCGCGAATTCGTCGTGCTCGGTTCCGCAGAAGATGGCGATGCGGCGGGCAAAGTGCTGCCGATCTATCCGGCTACCGAGGGTCTGTCACAGAAGGTGCTGCGCTCCATCGTCGAGCAGAATCTCGATCGCCTGCTTCCACACGCCGCAGCTGACGATGCGCTATCGCAGGCGCGCCTGCTCATGCGCGGCATGCCCTCGCTCGTGGATGCCCTCGCCATGCTGCACCGCCCCTCGTCACTCGACGATGCGGAGCGCGGCCGGCGCCGGCTCGCCTGGGATGAACTCTTCTTCCTGCAACTGCTCCATGCACGCGCGAAGCATCGCAACACCATCGAGAAACCGGGCATTCCATTCCACCGCTCCGATGCACTGATTGCGCCCCTCTACCGCAGCCTGCCGTTCCAGCTCACGAACGCACAGACGCGCGCCATTGCCGAGATCTTCGCCGACATGACCGCCGGCAAACGCATGAGCCGATTGTTGCAAGGCGATGTCGGCGCAGGCAAAACGATCGTTGCTCTCTTCGCGATGCTGCTCGCCGCCGAGTCCGGGTACCAGGCCGCCCTCATGGCACCGACCGAGATTCTCGCTGAACAGCACGCGCGCACCCTGCGCGAACTCACCGCTCCGCTCGCCATTGACGTCGCCCTGCTGACCGGCAGCCTGCCCGCCGCCGAACGACGACGCGCCCTCGAAGCCATCCGGTCTGGTGCGACACCGCTCGTCGTCGGCACTCATGCCCTCATTCAGGAGGCCGTTTCCTTCGCCAGACTCGGCCTCGCCATCATCGACGAACAGCACAGGTTTGGCGTCCGACAACGCCTCGCTCTCGCGGCGCAGGGCACCGATCCGGCGGTTCTCGTCATGTCCGCCACACCCATCCCTCGATCCCTGGCCCTCACCCTCTACGGCGATCTCGACCTCTCCACTCTCGATGAACTGCCGCCGCAGCGTTCGCCCGTCCGCACCTCCGTTCGGACTCACAAGGCCAGACCGGCCGTCTACGATTTCCTGCGCCAGCAGATCGCCGCCGGTCGCCAGGCCTACATCGTCTACCCCATCATCGACGAGTCCGAAAAAGTCGATCTGCGCGCCGCCACCGACGACTTCGACCACCTCCGTACCAACGTGTTCCCCGACCTGCGCCTCGGTCTCCTCCACGGTCAACTCCACGCCGACGAGAAGGACTCTACCATGCGCGCATTCGCCCGCGCCGAGATCGACATCCTCATCGCCACCACGGTCATCGAAGTCGGCATCGACGTCGCCAACGCAACCGTCATGATCGTCGAACACGCCGAACGGTTCGGGCTTTCGCAGCTTCACCAACTCCGCGGTCGCGTCGGACGCGGCGCCGCCGAGAGCTACTGCATCCTCCTTTCCCACGGCGCTCCCGACACCCGCGAACGACTCGCCATCCTCGCCTCCACGAACGACGGCTTCGAGATCGCCCGTCACGATCTTATCCTTCGCGGAATGGGCGATTTCTTCGGCGCCAAACAGCACGGTCTCCCCGACTGCCGGTTCTTCGACCCGGCCCGCGATGACGACCTCGTCCGCTCCGCCCATCACGACGCCGCCCGCCTCACCAGCGACGACCCCGACCTCCTCTCACCCCGTAACCGCCCCCTCCTTGCCGCCCTCGACTCCCGCTTCAAGGACCGCGAACGCCTGTACGAAGTCGGCTGATCACATGGACCGGGAACCATTTCCCAAAGTCGGCTCGTTCGCCTATCCGCTGACGGCAACCCGGGGGTACCGGCTTCTTCCGCTATGGAATCGCCCTGGATACCGCGTTCTTTTCTCCGGACCGTCGGGACAGGTCAGCTCCTGGCACCGGATGATCAAGGTGCCGCCGTTGATCAAGGTGCCGCCGTTCCGGCGGCAGTGGTCGTCGCTTCCGCCACCCATGAGCTGGTTCCTGACCGATCCGAATCGGCATAGGGCGATGAGCCGACTTTGGGGAATGGTTCCCGGTCCATGTGACCGGAGCGTGGGCGGGTGCTGCTGGTTGAAGATGACGCGGCGACGCGGAACCTGATTGCGCGGCATCTCGGCCGGGATGGTTACACCGTCACGGCGGTCGAGGCAGCGGAAGAAGGTCGAGTGGAGGCGGGTGCCCAGTCGTTCGACGTTGTGATCGCGGACGTGCACCTGCCGGGTGAATCGGGGATCGATCTGGCGAGCGATCTTCTGTCACTGGACGCGACCTTGCCGATTGTGCTCGTTGGACTCCTGCTGAGGAACGCAGTGCCGGCCCTGGGGCTGGATATCACGGTGTCGGAGCTTGCGGAAGCGGCCAGGACGCACGAGATCGGATGGTTGTCCGGACAAAGTGGCGACCCGACCGCACTGGCCGTTCAAGGATCAGGAATGCTCGCTCGGGCCGGGTGCGGGCGGGCGGTGGTAGAAACCGTGCGTCACTTTTACGAGCGGTGGGATGGCACGGGTGGGTCGGGGGGACTGAGAGGGCGAGGTTGCCCGCGGGGTCGCAACTCCTTTCTGTAGCCGATGCACTGGATCAGTACTGTTCTGCCAGCAATCGGTCGCGGCCCGGGGCCGGTGTCGATCGCCGGTGCGGCGCTGGCAACGCTCGGGAAGTGAGTCGCTTGCGGGCGGCGCTGGCAACGCTCGGATGGAGAGTCCCGGAGCCGAGGTGCCGCGAAATTGAGGTCGTCAGTGGAACGGCGCGTCTGGCCAGGGCAGCCTGATCGAGAGCGCCAGTGACCCGTCGGGTCGCGGTTCGAAGTTGACGGCTGTCGGACTGAAGGGGATGTCCGGCGGCCGTCGTGAGTTTCCGAGATCGAGCAGGAAGAAGACGACGCTGGCACCGAGGCCGATCTGGCTGAGAAGAAGTGCCGCGTGGGCGCGGCGATCGAGCGCGCGCACGTCCTTGTAGAGTCGTTCGAACTCCGGATCCTGGTATGAGCCGTCCGTGTTGCGAATGAGACATCGGACCGGCTGATCCTGGCAAAGCTGTTCGAGGTTGGCGAAGAGGTCATCGGCGCGGCCGTTGTGAACGAAACCGAAGGTCGCGGCGCCGGCGGCCATGGCGAGCGTTCCCCACTTGGCGATGCGGAGCGGCCGGAGCGGATCGTGATTCGGCTCGGCCTGGCGCGCGAGCGCGGGAGCGGGCATCGCCAGGGTCAGGAGCAGGGCCAGACCGACCGTATTCGATTTCATTGCATCACCACGAGATCGCCACGCAACAAAGCAACGTAGAGCCGGGCATGACGGACAGCCACAGGTGCGACGATGGAGTCGTGAAAGTCGTGGCGCCAGACGAACTCTCCGTCGAGATCGAGTAGAACGAGGACGCCGTCGAGCAACCCCACGAGCAGGCCTGCGCGGATGGCGGTCAGTGCGCCGGTCGCCGAGCCATCGAGTGAAGCGATTCGGCGGGCGTCGCCGCCGGCCTCGATTCTCCAGACGGTCGCATCGCGGGCGAGAGCGAAGACTGCATCGCCGGCGCGGACAGGCGAGGCCAGGACGGGAACGCCGAGGTCGGTCGACCAGACCGAATCGAGGCCGGGTAGCTGCACAGCCCGGATGACGCCGGATTGGAGTGGCAGGAGGAGGTGATCCCCGTCCAGCAGGGGCGGGGCGGAGACCGTTGCAGGAAGAGCCCTTTGCGCGAGGATCTCACCCGTTGCCGCATCCACGCGGTAAAGCGTGTCCCTGGCGGAAGCGATCACGACATCCGTCCCCCAGGAAACCGGTGGCGTCGCAGGCGGCGATGAGATCAGGGTTGTCCAGAGCACCTCCCCATCGTCCTCAGCCAATGCGATGACATTGCCCTCCTCGGTCGCGACGACGATGCGGCCATCGGCGAGCGCGGGTTCGATGCGGACCGTGCCGACCTCTCGCGACCAGGCTTCACGACCTCGTTCGATCTGGATTGCGTGAACCTTGCGGTCGCGATCACCGGTTCCAAGGAAGAGGCGATCGCCGGATTTCAAGGGAGCACCCGCAATGGGTGAACGGAACGATCGGCTCCAGTACTGCATGCCGGTGGTGGCGTTCAACACGACAACGGTTCGGTTCGTGGTCGCGGCGATCAGCACGTCACCATGAAGCTGCACGGGTGCCGTCACGCCACGACCGATCTCCTTTCGCCAGGCCAGATCGAGATCCGGTGTTACGGTTTCCGATGCGTAGGGCGAGCGCGCTGCACTGCCCATGTACGTCGTCCATTGACCGGGCGGAATCGCAGGCACGCGACGCGGCGGATTGCAGGCGAGAAGAATCGGCAGCAGGACGGCGCACCAAGGTTTGACGCTTCGCGGGAGTGCGCCTAGCTTCGTGCGCCCTGTGCGGCTCCGCTTCGGGTGCGCGCCACCTGGAATCGAGAATGACGGCGACATGTCCATCGTATCAGACATCCGACACCTGAATCGCCACGTTGGCGAGTCTGTTCTGGTGCGAGGTTGGGTACAGACAACGCGCGTGCACGGCAAAGTCGGATTCGCCGATGTCCGCGACGGCAGCGGCACGGTCCAGTGTGTTCTCGTGCGATCGCAGGTCCCGGCCGAAACATGGGCACTGCTGGAGCAACTCACACTCGAGTCCACGGTCGTCGCGCAGGGCGAGGTTCGCGCGGAGCCACGGGCGCCGGGCGGCCATGAACTTGCCCTGGAACGGCTCGATCTGCTCGCAGTCAGTGAAGAATACCCCATCCAGCCCAAAGAGCACGGCGTCGATTTCCTGCTCGATCACCGGCACCTGTGGCTGCGCTCGAGTCAACAACGCGCGATTCTGCGCATTCGCAACGAGATCGAACAGGCGATTCAGAACTTCTTCTACGAGCGCGATTTCATCCGCATCGATACACCGATCCTGACCGGCGCGATCGGCGAAGGAGGCGCCGGCCTGTTCGAAGTCGACTATTTCGAGGAGCAGGCCTACCTCGCCCAAACGGGCCAGCTTTATGTCGAAGCCGCTGCCGCCGCGCTCGGCCGCGTCTACTGCTTCGGGCCCACGTTCCGCGCCGAGAAGTCGAAAACTCGCCGCCACCTCACGGAATTCTGGATGCTCGAACCGGAAGTCGCGTGGAACGACTCCGATGCGAACATGCGATTGCAGGAAGATCTCGTCACGTCGCTCGTCGAACGTGCACTCGACCGGTGTCGTGACGAACTCGATCAACTCGAACGCGAGCGCGCCCCGCTCGAACGCGTAAAGCCGCCATTTCCAAGACTCGAATACTCGGACGCGATCGCGAAGCTGCAACAGAACGGTCACGAGATCGAGTGGGGTCAGGATCTCGGCGCGCCCGACGAAACGTTCCTTGCCGAACAGTACGATCGCCCCGTCTTCGTCTACAACTACCCGAAGCAGGCGAAGGCGTTCTACATGAAAGAGAATCCGGCCGATCCGCGTACCGTGCTGTGTGACGACCTCCTAGCTTCCGAAGGATACGGCGAGATCGCCGGTGGCAGCCAGCGTGAGGACGACCACGACAAACTGCTCGCACGCATTCGCGAAGAAGGACTGCCCGAAGCCGCCTACGCGTGGTACCTCGACCTGCGTCGCTACGGCACGTTCACGCACTCCGGATTCGGCCTCGGCCTCGAACGCTTCCTCACCTGGATCTGCGGAAGGCCACACATCCGGGAAATGATTCCGTTCCCTCGGATGTTGAATCGGTTGTATCCCTGAACGGAAAACGTTTCTGGGGCTGCTTTCTGGGGCTGGTTTCTGGTTGAACGGAAACGGCGATTTCTAACGGGCTATGTCTCTTTCCGCTTGACCTCGTCCCACAGCCGATCCATGTCCTCGAGCGACGTATTTTCGAGTGCGAGATTGCGCTTTCTCGCTTCGGTCTCGAGGGAGCGAAAGCGGCGTTCGAACTTTGCGTTCGCGCGCTGGAGCGCATTGAGGGCGTGGCCACCGGTGAGTCGTGTCAGATTGACGACGGAAAAGAGCAGGTCACCGAGTTCTTCCTCGAGGGCGTGCGTGTCGGCGGGACCGTGAAGGTGTGCGCCGACCTCGTCGACTTCCTCGCGAATCTTGTCGAACGCACCGCGCGGCTCTTTCCAGTCGAAACCGACGCCACTCGCGCGATCCTGAATGCGCTGGGCGCGGGATAGGGCATCGAGTCCGGGAGCGATGCCATCGAGAAGTGATGCAGCCGGATCGTGGTTCGAGCGCTCCTTTGCCTTGAGGGCTTCCCATGGTTCGGGTGGTCCATCACCGTACAGGTGGGGATGGCGGCGCCGCATCTTCTGCTCGAGACCAGACACGACGGTTTCGGCGGTGAATGTTTTGCGTTCTTCGGCGAGCACGAGTTGGAAGGCGACGTTCAGGAGGAGGTCACCGAGTTCATCGGCGAGACCGGTCTCGTCGTGCTTGGCGATCGCATGCGCGACCTCGTGGGCTTCCTCGAGCAAGTAGGGCACGAGCGAGGCCGGCGTTTGCGCGGCGTCCCACGAACAGTTCGCGCGCAGGAAGCGTACGAGCGCCGTCGCACGATCGAGAACGGGTACAGACGAGGTATCGGGCACGCGGACCTTCGGCTTGCTTCAGATTGAGGGTCGCGATATTCTTCGAAGCCTCGTCACCTATGTCAAATCCCATGCAGGCGCGCGCCTGGGTCGATGTCCGCCTCGCGGCGATTCGCGCAAACTTCGAGACTGTGCGCCGCATCGCCGGCGAACGCCGCGCGATTCTCGCGATGGTGAAAGCGGATGCGTACGGCATGGGCGCCTTGCGCGCAGTGCGTGTGATCGAGCCGCTGAGTCCGTGGGGTTACGGCGTGGCAACCGCGGACGAGGGCGTTGCGTTGCGCGAGGGCGGAGTGGTGCGTCCGATCGTCGTTTGCAGCCCTTTGCCGCCGCAATCGGTCGATACGGCAGCGAAGGCTGGCCTGATCGCGACGATTTCGGACATCGAATCGCTCGAGCGGTGGGCGGCCGCGGCAGTGTGGCATGGGCCACTCGAGTTTCACGTCGAGATCGACACCGGGATGGGCCGTTCGGGTTTCGACTGGCGCGAAACCGGCGCCTGGGCGGAGCCGGTTCGGGAGGCAGCGTCGGGCGGTCAGTTGCGCTGGTCCGGTGTGTTCACGCACTTCCACAGCGCGGACGCGGTCGATGCCGGGCCGTCGCAGACGCAGTGGAAGCGATTCGGCGATGCACTCGCCCAGCTTCCGGTTTCGTGCGAGGACCTGATGGTTCACGCCTCGAACAGTGCGGCGGCGCTGCGGTGGCCGGAGTTCGGCGCAGATGCGGTCCGGCCGGGCATCTTCCTGTATGGCGGGACCGGCGTCGAGGCGCTGGTGCGTGGCGTGCCGGCCCCGGAGCCGGTCGCCTCCGTGCGGGCGAGGGTCACGCGGGTGCGAGGGGTGCCGCCCGGCACCGCCGTGGGCTATGGCGGGATCTGGGTGGCCAGGGGCTGGGAACGCTGGGCCACGTTGTCGATCGGCTATGCCGATGGGTTGCGACGGTCGCTCGCCAACGGCGGTTGTGCGCTGATCCGTGGCTGCCGCGTTCCCATCATCGGGCGGATCTCGATGGACTTGACGGTTGTAGAAGTCTCCGCCGTTCCGGACGTTGCGGTGGGCGAGGTCGCAACGCTGCTCGGACGGGATGGCGAATCGGAGATCACCGTGGACGATGTCGCGGCACGGGCTGGCACGATCAGTTATGAGATACTGACCGGGCTGTCGCGACGACTGCCGCGTGTCGAGTGGTGATTGGTGATCCCGGTGCGTTTCGATCAGGGATCGCGACCGGTTCGCAGCGGCCACGCGTGGAGCGGTACTTGTCAGGGCTCGACGCACTGATCGCAGTCGCGCGCACGGCGCAGGCGGCAGCGCATGCGCCGTATTCGCGTTTCCGTGTCGGCTGCGTGCTCGAGACCGAGGATGGAACGCTGGTTCCAGGGTGTAACGTGGAGAATGCATCATACGGATTGACGATGTGTGCGGAGCGTGTGGCGATCGGGACAGCAGTCGCGGCCGGCCACCGCCGTTTTCGACGCCTCGTGCTGACGACGGATGCGACGGAACCCGCCGCGCCCTGCGGCGCGTGCCGGCAGGTGCTGGCGGAGTTCGCGCCGGACCTGCGCATCCACTCGTTCGGTCGTGGCGGCCAGACTGCGGAATGGTCGCTGGATGCGCTGCTGCCGGCTCCGTTTTCGTTGCCAGGGCCGGACATCGATGGGGCGGTCGTCGAATGAAATCGGGCAGGTGGTCGATGCTGTTTGGAGTGCTGATGCTGGCGCCGGGCGCGTGCAGCGAAGAGGGCCCGACGGATGTTGGCGGATCGCTTCTGCCCGGGCAGGCGATCCGGACGATCGAGTTGATGGTGGATGGTTCGGCCTACCTCGTTCGTGATACGGCGTTCACAGGATACACGGACCCGTCAGGCGCGGATTTCTTCCTGTTCGCGAATTCCTTCCAGAACGTCTTCACTGCGAACGCGATCGGCGAGTTCACGATGCCGGCGGCGATCGCTGTCCTCGATTCGGGCGGGACGGTTCGCACGGACTCTACACCGTCGTTCTTCGGGGGCCGGATCGTCCTCCTCGTGGACACACTGCGCAGCGACATCGGGGCCGCCGCGCTGTTCCGGGCGTTCCGGTTGACGGAGACGTTCGATGCCACCAGCGCGTCGTGGACGTATCGCGTCGATACGGCAGGTGTCCAGGTGCCGTGGACGCAGCCCGGTGCGCTCGGCGGCGCAGTCATTGACACGGCGAGCTGGGTCTCAGGTCGTGATTCGGTCGTGATACTGGTCGATTCTGCGACGATTGCCGCGTGGGCGGATACGGCCAGCGTTGCGCGCGGCGCAGTTGTCGTGATGGAGACGGCTGGCGCTCGGGCCCGGGCTTCGGACTTCGTACTGCGTGTCGATGCACGCTCGGAGATCAACCCGGATACAGTCGTTACGACGACGATCCGCCCGCCGGAGCGGACGTTTCTGTTCGATCCGGTGCTGACGGCGAACGGCGCAGAGCCGCTGGCCGGCGGCAATCCGGCGTGGCGAACCTTCTTCGAGTTCAGCCGTGGTCTCGACACGATGAGCGTACCGTGTCCGGATGTGTCGCCATCGTGCAGGATTCCGCTGCGCGATGCGGACATCACGTTTGCGGCACTGGAACTGGTTCCGCGGGTCGCGCCGGCCGGGTATCTGCCGTCCGATTCGATGCTGCTCGTGTCGCGGCTGGTGCTGGTTTCGGATATTGCGCCACTGCCTCGATCGCCGTTGGGTGCGGGTGTGGGAGTGACGCAGCAGTTCGTGCCGCGGTCGCGTTTCGAGACGCCTGCTGGCGGTGAGCCGATCGAAGTTCCAGTGACCGAATACATCCGGGCCCTGTTCGCCGATACGGCCACGGTCGATCCGCTCACCCGGTGGATTGCGGTGCATCCAGGAATCGAGGGCGTGGACATCGGCGTAGCGGCATTCGATGCAATGCCGCGCTTGCGCCTCGTATTGACGGTTGCTTCGGAGTTACAATTGCGATGAGTGAGCTGCGAGGCATCGATCTGGCCGCGGCCATGCTGCGTTTCCGGAAGTGCGGGCGAACTGCCGTCCTCGCCGCAGTCCTGGGCCTCACGATGGCAGCGCCTGCAATGGCGCAGTCGCTCTTTGCGACGCGCGGAATGGGACTGCCCGTTGCGCCGGTCGATGGGCGAACTCGCGCGTTGGGTTCGATCGGCACCGGGCTTCTCGGCCTGAACACATCGCTTGTCAATCCAGCGGACATCGCCGGCTTCCTGCGGCGCGGTGTGGCCGCATCGCTCCAACCGAGTTCGTCGACGACCGAGATCGATGGTTCGAGGGGCGACCTTGGCGGTGCGCGCTTTCCGATGGTCCGCCTGATGTATCCTTTCTCGTCACGGTTGACCGCGAGCATCGGATACGGCGGGATTCTCGAGCAGTCATGGGCGGTCCAGATCGAAGGTCGTGAGTTGATTGGTGGCGATTCGGTCGAAGTCCGTGATGTCATTGAATCGCTGGGCGGTTTGTCGCAGCTCTCGATATCGCTCGGTTACATGGTCACACCGTCATTCGCGCTCGGCGTATCAGGCGGTTTGTACACGGGGAACCTGGATCGTCGTTTGAGCCGGTCGTTTCCCGACAGTGCGGCCGGCCTCAACCCGTTCGCGACCAACCTGCGTTGGAACTACAGGGGTCCGTTTGCGACGGTGGGCGCCCGCCTCGATCTGGCCGGCACGGCCCGCCTCGGCGCGAGCGCGACATGGAACGGGACGCTCGACGTGGAAGGCGTCGCAGGCGTCGCGCGCGATGACGAAACGAAGCTGCCACTGCGTCTGAATGCCGGCGCGAGCGCGCTGCTTTCCTCGCTCTGGATGGTTGCGGCCGGCGCCGAGTGGGCCGGCAGCGGCAGTTCCCCCGAACGCGTGTTCGACGGGAGTGATGCACTGTCGGAGCGCCGGAACACGTGGAAGTTCGGCGGTGGCCTCGAATACGCCGGCATCGCAACCAGTACCCGGACCTTCCCGCTGCGGCTGGGTGCGAGCTGGGCGCAACTGCCGTATTACAACACGGGCGAAGCTCCGGCGACGGAGTGGTCGGGCGCGCTGGGCATCGGGCTTCGCCTTGCGGAGGACGATGCGGGCCCGCTCGCCGTGGGCGACATCACGATCGAGCGCGGCAACCGGTACGGCCTTGAAACCACGGATCGGCCGGGAGGGCTGACCGAATCGTTCTGGCGCTTTACCTTCAGTCTGTCCCTGTTCGGCAACTGAGACACGATCCAATCAGCCATGGACCTGCACCGATCGATGCCCCACCGTTCCAGCAAGCTGCCAACAGCCTGGGTCGAGACCTACGGCTGCCAGATGAACGTCAGTGATGGCGAACTGATGCAGGGCATTCTGGCAGCGCGCGGATTCGAGCTGGCTGCATCGCCGGAGCAGGCGGACGTGATCCTGGTCAACACGTGCGCGATTCGCGAACACGCCGAACAGCGCGTCCTCGGTCGAGTCGGCGAGCTGAATCGGATCAAGCGCGACCGGCCCGATGTCGTCCTCGGTGTGACCGGTTGCATGGCGCAACGCATGGGCGAGACGCTTCTGGATCGTGCACCGTACGTCGATCTCGTCATGGGACCCGATGGCTATCGCAGCCTGCCGGACGTGTTGGCTCGGATTCGGCCGGCCAAATTCAGCACGGACGCGAACGAGCCGGCGCGCGGAGCGTCCTCCCGTGATCGTCGCAAGCTGCCGGTCCTGTCGCGATCCGCTGGCGAAACGGTGCTCGATTTCACGATCGACGAGAACTACGAAGGGCTCGAGGTGCACCGTACCTCGCGAGTCAGTGCGTGGGTGCCAGTCCAGCGCGGCTGCAATCATCGCTGCACGTTCTGCATCGTACCGTACGTCCGGGGGCCGGAAAAGAATCGCGATCCCGAACGGGTTCTCGACGAAGTGCGCGGTATTGCCGCATCGGGGATTACGGAGGTCGTGCTGCTCGGGCAAACGGTCAACTCATGGACATGGGGCGACTGGTCGTTCTCCCGCCTGCTGCGTGAAGTCGCACGCGTCGATGGCATCCGTCGCGTCCGCTTCACATCGCCTCACCCGAACGACGTCTCGCCCGAGCTGGTCGAGGTCATGGCGAGTGAAGCCGCCGTGTGCAACCAGTTGCACCTGCCCGTCCAGTCCGGTCACGACCGCACGCTCAAGCGCATGCTGCGCCGATACACGGTGGCGCAGTTCATGGATACGGTGCAACAGGTTCGCTCCGCGATCCCGGCTATTGCGCTCTCGACGGACGTCATTGTCGCGTTCCCGGGCGAGACCGACGAAGAGTACGAAGCCACGCTCGACCTGCTGCGTGCGGTGCGCTTCGACGATGCGTATCTCTACCGCTACTCACTGCGCGATGGCACGCCCGCCGCACGCTTCCCGCGCGATCAGTTCGTCGCAAGTGAAGTCGCGCAAGGCAGACTCGAACGCGTCATCGAGATGCAGCGCGCGATCAGCGCCGAGATCAATGCGGGCGAAGTCGGGCGCGAACTCGAAGTTCTCGTCGAGCGGGAAGCCCGCTCGGCCGGCGACATGCTCGGGCGGACCGCTGGCAACAAGGTGGCCGCGTTCCCCGGCGCTGCATCGCTCATCGGCCAGTACGCCCAGGTTCGCCTCACATCGACGACGGGCGCGACGTTCCGCGCCGAGCACCGCGTGCGCAACAGCCTCGAGCGAGTGGCCTGACCCCACCTCGAACAACGCGCGCCGCCTCAGCAGACCGGCCTCGCACGACGCGCGATACCTTACCCGACCCACCTCGCACAGCGCGCGACGCCACACCCGGCCCGCATGAGTCCCATCACAGGATTCGCCCTCGCCTTTGCCGCAGGCATCGCCGCCGGCCTGCGCATCGCAGGCCCCTTCCTGGCGATCATGACGGCTGCATTGTGCACGATCGCACTGATCCATGTCCGGCTGCGCGGTGATCGACGCACACAGATCCTGATCTTCGGCGTCATCGGTCTGTGCGCGGGAACGATTCACGCCCGCCGCGTACGGATGGATTGCCGTGCGATGCTGCCCGACGGATCGCGCATGACCGTAACAGGTGTGTTCGAGGGTCGTGTTGCGCCGGATACCACGGCATTCTTCCGTGCGGAGGAAATCCGGCTGGGCGCAGCACGGTTCGCGTGTGTCGGCGTGATACGTGTGCGTGTGGCGCGTCGGGTGCTGCGACCTGTGCGCGGTGGAACGCACGTCCAGATGACAGGACGATGGTGGGCGTTTCCGGAGTCCGGTGGCTGGCCCGTGCCGCCCGAGCGGACCGGTACACTCTCGGTCACTTCGCTGCGAACGATGCAAGCCGGCCACCGCGTGCACTGGCTGTTGGCCGCGCGCGTTTCCGCGGAGAATCGGCTGAGACGTCAGTTCGGAGAGCAGGCCGGCCTTGCGGAAGCCCTGATTCTTGCGCGACAGGGCGGTCTCGATCAGGCGGTCCGTTCGGATTTCGCTGCGGCCGGCATGGCACACGTGCTCGCCATCTCCGGCATGCACGTCGGCATCCTCGCCGCCATTCTGCTTCTCCTCGCGCGCGTGTTGCGGTTGCACGCTTCGGCAGCGGCCATTTTCGCAGCCGCCGGCACTCTGGCGTACGTTCTGTTCCTCGGTGCGCCGTGGGCAGCGGCGAGAGCTGCGCTTCAGGCAGTGCTGCTGCTGGTTTCGCGGCTGGCGCAGCGTCCTGCGGATGCGATCGGCGTTCTCGCCGCGACAGCGATGGTCCTGCTCGCCGTCGATCCGCTCGCTCTTCTGGACGCCGGTTTTCAGCTCTCGTTCGCGGGCATGTGGGGCATCGCGTGGCTGCGCCGGCCTCTGCTCGCGGCTCTGCCCGAACGCGGGCCACGCTCATTGCGCGAGGCGCTCGTTGTTTCGCTCGCTGCCATGCTCGCCACCTCGCCGATTGCCGCGATGCATTTCGGCCAGGCCTCGATCATCGGCCTCGTGGCCAACCTCGTTGCCTCTCCGGTGATAGCGGCCGCGGTGCCCGCGCTTGCTCTCACGCTCGTGACGGACATGCTGCACTCCGGCATCGCCGCCGAATGGGCGGCGGGCACCGGCTTGCTGCTCACTGCAATGGTCACGATCGCTGCGCAGGCGGCGCGTGTGCCCGGTGGTCATTTTGCGGTCTCGTCGAGCGGACTGGTCGCTGCCCTGATCGCGGCGATGGCCTTCGTCCTCGCCGGTTTGTTCTTCCGCAGCGATCAGGATCCAAGGCCAGCACGGGAGCGCGCACGCCTGCGTGGCCGGCGCCTCGCTCTCCAGTTCGCGGTCGCGTTCGGCGTCTGGTGCACGGTGCCGCTGTTCGGCGGCGGCGGCGACGGCCGCGTCGAGATTCATGCCATCGATGTCGGACAGGGCGATGCGTTCGCGATTCGATCGCCGCGCGGCCGCTGGATTCTCGTCGATGCCGGCCCTCGCTCCGAGACGTTCGATGCCGGCAGGGCGCGCGTCGTACCCTTTCTGCTCCGGCACGGCGTCCGGCGCATCGAAGCGCTCATTCTGACGCACCCTCACGCGGACCACATCGGCGGCACCGAGGCGGTGCTCGAAGCCTTCGATGTCGCCACCGTGCTCGATCCGTCGGTCCCCGCGGGCCAGGAGATGTATTCCGATGTTCTCGCGGCAGCCCGCCGCGATGGCGTCCGCTGGTACGCCGGGCGGGCTGGCCGGGAGATCTCGCTCGACGGGATGACGATCCGGATGCTGTCCCCGGAGGACTCGTTGCTTGACGCCCGCGGTGACCCGAATGATTATTCCGTCGTCTTCCATCTGGGCTACGGTCGGTTCGGCGCGCTGTTCCTCGGCGATGCGCCCCGATCGGTCGAGAATCGAATCGTCGCGAGGTTCGGCTCGGGCATTGCCTCGGACGTCATCAAGGTGGGACACCATGGGAGTCGCACATCGACCGGGGACTCGCTACTTCTCGCGACGCATCCCCGCATCGCCCTCGTTGCGGTGGGCCTGCGCAACCGGTACGGCCATCCCTCGCCTGACGTCATGACGCGACTCGCCCGCAACGGAGTGCGCGTTCTGCGCACGGATGTGAACGGATCACTCGTCGTTCGCGCGAGCGCCGATGGGCTGCTCGAGGTGCGAGTCGCGCGCTGACCGATGATTCGTGAACACGTGCCCGGGTTCCCCGCCGATGTGCGCGTCGTGCGGAGTCGCTGGATTCCCGCGATCGGCGGAAGACTGGCCGGAATGCGCGCCCCGGCCGCCGGTGTAGCGCTCGGCCGAACGATCCTGGTGCACCCCAACGTTCCACTCACGGACCGGCTGCTCCGTCACGAACTCGCCCACGTTCGCCAGTGGATGCGGCACGGCCTGCGTTTCCCGATTCTCTACCTGTGGTACCATTTCAAGCACGGTTACCGCGGCAATCCTTTCGAGATCGAGGCGAGGCGGGCGGAGCGCAGCCGCGTGCCGGGGAGGTTCGAATGAACGGGCAATCGGTCATCACCATCGAACGCCACATCATCGATCAGGAACGCCAGCACCCGGAAGCGACCGGTGCCTTCAGCCGCATCCTATACGACATCGCACTCGCCGCCAAGATCATTGCCCGCGAAGTCAAGATGGCCGGATTGATCGACATTCTCGGTGGCACGGATCGCACCAACGTGCACGGCGAAGAAGTGAAGAAGCTCGATGTGTGGGCCAACGAAGTCATCTTCAAGGCGCTCGACCACGGCGGAAATCTGTGTTGCATGGCCTCCGAAGAGAGCGAAGAGATCATGCCGATCCCCGATCAGTTCGAGGCCGGCAACTACGTCCTCCTCTATGATCCACTCGATGGCTCCTCAAACATCGATGCCAACGTCTCGATCGGTACCATCTTCTCGATCCATCGCAAGATCTCGCAGGGCCGCCGCGGTTCGATCGAGGATTGCCTGCAAAAGGGAAGCCGGCAGACCGCTGCCGGCTATGTCGTCTACGGTTCCTCGACAATGCTCGTGTACACGACCGGCAACGGCGTTCACGGCTTCACCCTCGATCCCGGCATCGGTGAGTTTCTGCTCAGCCATCCGAACATCCGCATACCGGATCCGCCCCAGCGGATCTACAGCATCAACGAGGGCAATTACGCGCACTGGTCTCCAGCCCAGCAACGTCTCATCGATCACATGAAGGCCATTGACGGGCAGAACGCAAAAGCGTTCTCCTCTCGCTACATCGGCTCCCTCGTCGCCGACTTCCATCGCAACCTGCTCTACGGCGGAATCTTCATGTACCCGGCCGATCGAAAGAGCCCCAACGGCAAGCTGCGCCTCCTCTACGAGGCCGCTCCGCTTGCCTACATCTGCCAGCAGGCCGGCGGCCGGGCCTCCGACGGCGACCGCGACATTCTCGACATCGATCCCGACAGGCTCCACCAGCGTACCCCTCTCTTCATCGGCTCCATCGTGTTCATGGACTTGGCCGAATCGTTTCTGCGGGCCCCCGAGCCAGCCGTTCCGGCGGTCTGACTCCGCCCTCCACCGGCCGCGACACGATCCTGCCCCTCGGCGCGTTCCGTAACGACGCCCGGCGTCCATCCGATCCACTTCAGCGCCACCCTGAAGCCCGGGCCTCGCGAAGCACTGCATCGGTGGAAACGGTGCAACCCGCAATCGGAGCGGCAGTTCGGTGAGCGATTGGCCCTCGAGCGAAGCGCACGGGGTCCGCCCCATCAATGCCACACGGCCTCGCCTCGCGAATGAATCCGTTGCGATGTGTATACAATCGCGTTGCGGTGGGCCGTTGTAACAAGGAGAGCGGATGGCGATCTTTGTGGCGCGCAAACGGCTTCGGCCGTCCAGTCGAGGCCGGCTTCAGTCGAGATCCTACCCCGGAGGGATTGCCATGGTAACAGCGAAGTACGGAGTCCGCGGGCTCCTGGTGATGGTGGGCCTGATGCTGGCGACGACGGCGCCGGTTCTCGCGCAGACTGCGAGCCTTCGCGGGCGAGTCGGGAATGACGCGGGCCAGGCACTGAGCGGAGCCCAGATCGCGGTCACGAATCTTTCGACCGGCTCGACGACGGGGACGCTGACGGGTGGTGACGGCACGTACACGCTGACCCTTCGGCCAGGCATTCAATACAGGGTCGAAGTCCGTATGCTTGGCTTCGGTGCCGAGGTCGTCGAGTCGCTGCGGCTGACGGATGGCGAGAACCGGGCATTGGATTTCACGCTCGGGACAGAGGCGGTATCGATCGAGGCGCTCGAGATCTTTGCGGAACGTGCGATCGATCGGCGCACGCCGGTCGCGTATACGAACGTCGACAGGGTGCAGATCGATCGGCAACTCGCATCGCGCGACATCCCTCTGGTTCTGAATACGACGCCGAGTGTGTACGCGACGATGCAGGGTGGCGGTGCCGGCGATGCGCGGGTGAACGTGCGCGGTTTCACGCAACGCAACATCGGCGTGATGATCAATGGCGTTCCGGTGAACGACATGGAGAACGGCTGGGTGTACTGGTCGAACTGGGACGGTGTGGGTGACGCGACGTCATCGATCCAGCTGCAACGGGGCCTGAGCGCGGTGAATCTCGCGACGCCCTCGATCGGCGGCACACTCAACATCATCACGGACCCGTCGTCGATGAATCGGCGGCTGATGGTCAAGCAGGAATTCGGCAATGACGGGTTCTTGAAGACGACGGCGCAGGTCTCGTCGGGACTTCTGGGAGACCGGTTTGCACTCATGGCTGCCGGTGTGCGGAAGACCGGCGATGGTGTGATCGATGGGACGTGGACGGATGCGTGGGCCTACTATCTGGCGGCCGCGTACATCATCAACGGCAGGAACCGGCTGGATCTCTTCGCGCTGGGCGCGCCGCAAATGCACGGCCAGCTCGCGTTCAAGCAGAACATTGCGGCGTTCAGCCACGAGTACGCGAGTGGGCTCGATGACTACGACCAAGCCGCGCTGGACCGCTATCCTGAGGCGTCATCGGGCCGCACGTACAATCAGAACTTCAATCGAGTGACGGTTCCGTACAACGGTCAGCAGCACTACGCGGGCTCGATCATGGATCGTCATGACGATGCCTTCCTGAACGAACGCGTGAATCACTTCCACAAGCCGCAGGTCAACCTCAACTGGTACTCGCAGCTCAGTTCCAACCTGCTGTGGTCGACGGTTGCCTACTACTCGGGCGGGAAGGGCGGCGGTTCTGGCACGATTGGCAGTTTCCTCTACAACACGGATGGTCCGTCCCGCATCATCGACTGGGATGCGACGATCAATCGCAACCAGACCAATCTCCAGGGTGACGGCCGAGCGGCCTCGCGTGGCATCCTGCGCAGCAGTCGCAACAACCAGTGGACGATCGGCGCAATCTCGAAGCTGAAGGCACAGGTCACGCCCGAGATCGTGCTGGAAGTCGGGGCCGATTGGCGCACCGCGGAGATCGAACATTATCGCGACGTCGTGGACCTGCTGGGCGGCGACTACTACCCGTGCACGGGCGGCTGTGCAAGCGAGTTCTGGTCGAACCCTGGCGAGTTCGAGGTCGGCCTCGGCGACCGGATCGACTACTTCAACACGAATACCGTGGACTGGGTGGGCGGCTTCATCCAGAGCGAGTACGCGAAAGACCGCCTTTCCGCCTATGGCATGCTCGGTCTGTCGACGATCAGGTACACGCTCATCGATCACTTCCGGCGTGACGATGTCACCGGTCAGGCGATCGAACTCGAGTCCGACAACATCGGCGGTGTGCAGATCAAGGGTGGCGGACTGGTCAATGTCACGGACGCGCTCGACCTGTTTGTCAATGGCGGGTACGTAGCAAAAGTCCCGATCTTCGACGACGTCATCAACGATGTGAACGTGCTGTTGAATGACGATCCGAAGAACGAAAAGTTCACGTCGTTCGAGGCAGGCGCGACGTACCGGTCGCAGACCGCGCCCGTCACGCTGAAGGGCAACGTCTACTACACGACGTGGAACGACCGTGCGCAGACCAACCGCTTCTTCGATGAGAACGGCGAAGACTACTTCGTGACACTGACGGGTCTCGACCAGCGGCACATGGGCGTCGAGATGGAAGCGGCCTGGCAGCCGTCGGAACGGCTGCGCTTCGATCTCGCCGGATCCGTGGGCAACTGGAAGTATACGGCGGATGTGGACGGCCGCTACAGCCCCGAAGGCGCCGACACGACATTCACGTATGACTTCTACATCGACGGCTTGAAAGTCGGAGACGCGCCGCAGACGCAGTTCGCCTTCGGTGCCATGGTGTTCCCGACGCCCGGGCTGTTCGTGCAGGCGGTGGGCAAGAGCTACTTCAGCAACTACGCCGACTTCAACCCGTTCGATCGCACGGACCCGGCCGACCGCACGCAGAGCTGGAAAGTGCCGAACTACTCGGTGTTCGACCTGCACGCGGGGTACGACTTGAACATGCCTGCTGTCGGTTCACGAGTCCGCCTCTTTGCCAACGTGTTCAATCTGTTCGACACGGTGTACGTACAGGATGCGCTGGACAATTCGAGCTTCAACGGGTTCGCACCGCTCGACCACGAGGCCGACGACGCCGAGGTATTCATGGGATTGCCTCGTACGTTCACACTCGGACTCCAGATCATCCGCTAGTCATTGGGATCCGAAGCGATGCCCCACCGTCTCGCGGCGCAGACGGTGGGGCGAACGGGCTTGCCGTGCTTCGTGATCACGATGCCTTCGGCGTCCAGCGCATCGATCAGCGCCAGGCACTGCTCCTTGAAGCGGGCAACCCCCATCGTTTTTGCCAATCGATCGCCCATCCGTGCCGGTGATACCGAGGCGTGGCGAGCTTCGCCCGGTCGTCTCAATCGCCGAGCAATTCGTGGATTTCACGATCTACGGTTGCGACGAGCGTGGCCCTCTCGGCATGGTGGAGGAACGCACTCTGGAAGCCCATGCGTGCGACGGTGCACAGCTCGGGCCACGTGAAGCCAAGGTGCTCGTGTGCGCGCAGGAACTCGTCGGTCATGGTCGTGCCGCTCATCAGTCGGTTATCGGTGTTGAGGGAGACAACGAGGCCGGCATCGAAGAAGCGGCGGAGCGGGTGCGATGCGAAGCTCTCGGACACACGCGTCTGGACGTTGGACGTCAGACAGATCTCGATCGGAATGCGAAAATCGTTGACATAGGCGAACAATTCGGGATCTTCGGCGAGCCGCGTCCCGTGGCCGATGCGACGGGCGCCGCAGTCGTGAATGGCCTGGTGGATCGATTCGGGGCCGAAGGCTTCACCGGCATGAACGGTGACCGGCAGATTGGCGTCTGCGGCGAGCTTGAAGGCGTCACGGTGCGCGGCGGGCGGGTGGCCTTTTTCGGGACCGGCCAGATCGAACGCGACGACACCACGGTTCTTGAAGTCGACGGCGACGCGTGCGATCTCGACGGATGTCGACGTTTCCGTGTTACGAAGGGCACAGAGGATGGTTCCGGTTCGCGTCCCGAAGTCATCATCTGCGCGGCTGAAACCACGCAGTGTGGCCTCGACGACCTGATGCATGTCGAGACCATTCCGGGTATTGAGCCAGGGAGAGAAGCGGACTTCCATATAGCGGACGTTCTCGGCCGCCCCATCCTCGACGAGTTCGTACGCGACACGCTCGAGGGCATCGGCGGTCTGGAGCACGGACAGTGTGGTTGTGAAGCGGGCCAGGTAATCCACCAGATTGCGGGCATCGGTCACGTGCATGTACTTCGCCAGTTCCGCCACATCGCGGACCGGCAGAGTCTGATTGTGTTCGCGAGCCAGCTCGAGCAGCGATGCCGGACGGATACTGCCATCGAGATGCACGTGGAGGTCCGTCTTCGGCAATGCCGCGAGGCGGCGCCGCATCGTGTCGTCGCTCATATCGTGGTCATGTCGAGATGTGCTCGGTGGCGAGTTCAGTCCGGAGGTGGCGCTGCTTCGAATTCGCTCGCAGCCGCATGGAGGTTGCGGAGCGGCGAGGGCATGGCGGCGGTCCGGCGGACCTGACGGAGTCGATCGGATGCGTCGGATTCCGCGCGTTGTGCGCGCGCGTCCATGGTCTTCGAGCGCGTGACGGTGGCGTGCAACGTTGCGTGCGCGGCCGCGAGTCTTGCGACGGGCACGCGGAACGGCGAGCAGGACACGTAGTCGAGCCCGGTCTCGTGAAAGAACTCGATGGACGTCGGCTCACCGCCGTGTTCGCCGCAGATGCCGACCTTCAACTCGGGCTTCCGCCGCCGGCCTTCCCATGTCGCCATCTGGACGAGCTGGCCGACGCCGTCGCGGTCGAGGACCTGAAACGGATCGTCGGGGAATACGCCGTCTTCGATATAGCGCGGCAGGAACGATGCGGCATCATCGCGTGAGATGCCGTACGTCGTCTGCGTCAGATCATTCGTGCCAAAGGAGAAGAAGTCTGCTTCGCGCGCAATCTCGCCTGCCAGCAGGGCGGCGCGCGGCAACTCGATCATCGTACCAACGAGGTAGCGGAGTCGCAGGCCCGCGCGCTCGAGGATCTCATCCGCGATCGTCGTGATGATTCCTCGCATGCGTCGCAATTCGATCTCGTCTGCGACGAGCGGGACCATGACCTCCGGCCGGACCGCGATCCCTTCGCCTGCAACGGCCACGGCCGCCTCGAAGATGGCGCGCGTCTGCATTTCAGCGATCTCCGGGTACGAGATCGAGAGCCGGACGCCGCGATGACCGAGCATCGGATTCGCCTCGCGATGAAGGTCGAGGGCGCGACGTACGGCGGATTCCTCGATGGCGGCGAGTTTCGCGAAATGCAGCAGCTCGGACTCGTCCGTGGGCAGGAACTCGTGAAGTGGCGGATCGAGGAGGCGCACCGTGACCGGCATGCCTTCCATTGCGCGGAAGATGCCAATGAAGTCTGCACGCTGCATGGGCAACAGGCGATCGAGAGCAGCTTTGCGGTCCTGCTGTGTGCGGGCGAGGATCATCTCGCGGACGACCTGGATGCGGTCGCCCTCGAAGAACATGTGCTCGGTGCGGCACAGGCCGATGCCTTCTGCGCCGAGTTCACGTGCCTTGCATGCGTCCGCCGGCGTATCGGCATTGGCGCGGACGCCAAGTGTACGGATGCGGTCGGCCCAGCCCATGAGGCGGCGGAAATCATCGGTCGGTTCCGGCTCGACGGTCGCGACCTGGCCGGCGAAGAGGTAACCGCCAGAGCCATCGACGGTGATCCAGTCACCCGCACGGATCTCGTTGTTGCCCGCGCGACAGATCGCGGCCGCCTCATCGATGTACAGGTCCTGCGCGCCGACCACGCAGCATTTGCCCATACCGCGCGCAACAACCGCGGCATGCGACGTCATGCCACCGCGCGCAGTCACGACGGCGCGTGCGGCGACCATGCCAAGGAAATCATCCGGTGACGTCTCGCGCCTCATGAGAATGACCGGCTCGCCGCTCGCTGCGAGTTTGACGGCTTCATCCGCGTCGAAGCTGACGCGACCGGCCGCTGCTCCCGGCGATGCGGGCAGGCCCTTCGCGAACGGCACTGCATCCGACTGTGGATCGATCCGGGGATGCAGCAGGTGATCGAGTTGCCTGGGATCGACGCGGAGCACGGCTTCCGTCTCGTCGATCAGCGATTCACCGACCATATCAACGGCGATGCGCACAGCGGACGCGGCAGTGCGCTTGCCGGTTCGCGTCTGAAGCAGATACAGCCGCCCCCGCTCGACGGTGAACTCGAGGTCCTGCATGTCTCGGAAGTGCCGCTCGAGTCGCGCCTGCACGTCGAGCAACTGCTGGTACGCGACCGGCAGCCGGTCTGCCATCTCGCGAATCGAAACCGGCGTCCGGATGCCAGCCACCACGTCCTCGCCCTGAGCGTTGAGCAGGAACTCGCCAAAGAACTCAGGCTCGCCCGTCGACGGGTTCCGCGTGAACGCCACGCCCGTCCCCGAATCCTCGCCCATGTTGCCGTACACCATCGCCACGACGTTCACGGCTGTGCCTAGATAATCCGGGATGCCATGAACGCGACGGTATGCGATCGCGCGAGCGACCATCCAGGAGCGGAAGACGGCTTCGATCGCGCCCCAGAGCTGGACGTACGGGTCTTCCGGAAACGGCGCGCTGGTGCGGTCACGAATCACCGACTTGAAGTCGTTGACCAGCTTCTCGAGATCCGCAGCACCGAGGTCGGTATCGAGTTCGCAGCCGCGCTCCGCCTTCTTCGCATCGAACAGTCGGTCGAATTCGTTCTTCTCGACACCCAGCACGACCTCTCCATACATCTGAACGAAGCGGCGGTAGGAGTCGAGTGCGAAGCGACGGTGGTCGGAGGCCCTGGCCAGCCCTTCGACGGTCCAGTCGTTCAAGCCGAGATTCAGGATCGTCTCCATCATACCGGGCATCGAGACGGCGGCACCGCTGCGTACGGAGACGAGAAGTGGATCATCGACCGCGCCGAAACGCTTGCCCGTTTCACGTTCGAGGCGTTCGAGCGCCGCCTGCACCTGTTCCTGCAAGCCGGGCGGGTAGTCCGTTTCGCGGAGATAGAACCGGCAGGCTTCGGTCGTGATCGTGAAACCCGGCGGGACGGGGACGCCAATGCGCGTCATCTCGGCGAGACCCGCGCCTTTGCCGCCCAGAATGGATTTGTCTTCCTTACCGCCGTCGGCCGTACCGCCGCCGAACGAGAACACGAGCCGATCTGCCATGATTCGCTTCCAGGGAGGGGTTCGTCAGTGGGAGCATGCGGGATGAATCGAGAAAGGGCAATAGAATCGTATCCGTCAACCAGAAACCAGCCCCGGAAACCAGCCCCGGAAACGCCGTTTCCAGCCTAGCACCGCGTCGATGCAGGCCGGCCCATCTCGAGATCGACCAGAGGCGCGGCGTAGTCGCCCGAAAAGCATGCGTCACAGAATGGACCGTATTCGGCTACGGCGGCGTGCATGCCTTCGAGGGAGAGGTAGCCCAGTGAATCGACGTCGAGGTGCCTGCGGATTTCCTCGATGGAATAGCGCGCGCCGATCAGCTCTTCCTTGGTCGGCATGTCGATGCCGTAATAGCATGGCGAGATGACGGGCGGGCTCGCCACGCGGAAATGGATCTGGCTTGCGCCGGCTTCGCGTATGAGCGAAATCAGGCCGCGGCTGGTCGTGCCACGGACGAGCGAGTCATCGACGACGATCACGCGTTTGCCATCGATCGCGTCGCGCACGGTGTTGTACTTGATGCGAACGCGGAAATCGCGACCCTTCTGAGTCGGGTGAATGAACGTTCGGCCGACATAATGATTGCGGATGAGGCCCAACTCGTAAGGGATTCCACTCTGCTCGGAGAACCCGAGTGCGGCCGAGTTGGACGAGTCGGGAACGCTGAAGACGCAGTCCGCATCGACGGGCTGTTCGCGTGCGAGCTGGCGGCCGAAGGCGCGGCGGGCCTTGTCGACGCTTGCACCCCAGACGCGCGAGTCCGGGCGAGCGAAATAGACGAGTTCGAAGATGCAAGGAGACCGGCGGGCCGGCTCGAGCGATTCGAGTTCGATGAGTTCGCCGTTCTCGATCTTGATGATCGAGCCGGGTTCGGGCTCGCACGTGATCTGCGCGCCAATCAGGTCGAGCGCGCACGTCTCGCTCGCGGCGACCCAGCCGCCCCGGGCACGACCAATGACGAGCGGGCGGAAGCCCCACGGATCACGCGCACAATAGAGCGTGTCACCCACCGTGATCAGGACGCTGAACGCGCCCACAAGGCGGGACAGCGCTTCCCGGATCTGGTCATCGAGCGAGGATTGTCTCGATCGCGCAATCAGGTGGACGATCGTCTCGGTGTCGACTGTCGTCTGAAAGAGCGCGCCCTCCTGTTCGAGTTCGTCACGCAGCAATTGCGCGTTCGTGATGTTGCCGTTGTGGACGACGGCGAGGTCACCCTTGTGGTAGCGGACGAGAATCGGCTGTGCGTTCGCGACACCGGCGCCGCCCGCCGTCGAGTAGCGCACATGGCCGAGCGCGGTCCGGCCCGGCATCGACGCGATCTGCGAATCATTGAAGGCCTCGACGACGAGCCCGGTCGCCCGGTGCAGGTACGCGCGCCCATTCGATGATGTGATGATGCCCGCCGCCTCCTGGCCGCGATGCTGAAGAGCGTAGAGGCCCATGAACGCGACCTCTGCCGCCCGATCAATGTCCTGTACTCCGACGATACCGCACATTGCTTTATTCTCAGCCCGCCGATCGGTCCATGAGTCGTGGAATCGCCGTGCTCCAGACCTCTGCAAGGTCGCGCACGGATGCATCGAGATGGACGCGCCCCGCTCGAATCGAGAATCCCGCGTCCTCGCCCTGGTTGCCCACCTCGCCCAGTACGGCCGCCGGGACACCATGTTGCGCCGCCACACGCAGGACCGTGTCGACATTCGACTCGACGCAGGAGACGACGACGCGGCCGTGCGCTTCACCGAACAGGAGCGGCGCCGCATCGAGTCCATCCTCGAGAGTGACGTCCGTCCCGAACATGGTTTCGCCAGCGATCGCACATTCGGCGAGGCAGACCGCGAGGCCGCCTTCCGCGCAGTCATGTGCGCTTCGCAGCGCCCGCATGCCCACGAGTTCGAGTACTGTCTCCTGGAGCGCGCGCTCCGCTGTGAGATCGACGGCCGGTGCATCGCCGGCAACCAGACCATGAATCACCTTGAGGTACTCGCTTCCACCCAGTTCCTTCGTGTTGTGGCCGAGCAGGACAATGACATCGCCGCTTGCGCGGAATGCATTGCCGACAACGAACGAAACGTCGTCGATCACGCCGACCATACCGACGACCGGTGTCGGGTAGATCGCGCCCGTCGGACTCTCGTTGTAGAGCGAAACGTTGCCGCTGACAACGGGCGTATCGAACGCCTCGCAGGCCTCCGCCATGCCGAGAACGGCTTCGCGCATCTGGGAATAGATCTCGGGCCGAAGCGGGCTGCCGAAGTTCAGATTGTCGGTCACCGCGCGCGGCCGAGCGCCGACGCACACCAGGTTGCGTGCGGCTTCGGCCATGGCGCCCTGTGCACCGGCGCGCGGATTCAGGTACACGTACCGGCCGTTGCAGTCGACGGTTGCGGCAATACCGCGCTTCGTGCCGCGGATACGCAGCACGCCGGCATCGCCGCCCGGTCCGACCACCGTGTTCGTGCGGACCGTCGTATCGTACTGGTTGTAGACCCATCGCTTGGAAGCGATGGTCGGCGAAGCCAGCAGGCGTAGCAGCACCTTGACCGGGTGAGCCACGGCCGGCTGAAGGTGCGACGGCTCGGGCGACCACGCGCGCAGCGCGCGAACCTCGTTGGACTCGCGGGCATCCCGCACGTACGTCGGACAACCATCCACGAGGTCCTCGCCCGGGATCTCGCAGACGATCTCGCCGTTCTCACGAACGCGATACAGGCCATCGCCCGTGACATGGCCGATCACGGCCGCCTCGAGCTCCCATTTCTCGAGAATGCCGCGGACCGCAACCTCATGGCCCGACTTCGCGACCACCAGCATGCGCTCCTGCGATTCGGAAAGCAGGATCTCATAGGGCGTCATTCCCGTCTCACGCACTGGCACGAGCGCCGTATCGATGTCGACGCCGGTCCCGGCGCGCGCCGCCATCTCGCTCGAGGATGAGGCGAGACCGGCAGCGCCCATGTCCTGAATGCCGACGATGTGCCCGCTCCGGATGAGTTCGAGCGACGCTTCCAACAGCAACTTCTCCGTGAACGGATCGCCGACCTGGACCTGCGGCCGCTTCGCGTCAGAATCATCGGAGAGTTCTTCACTCGCGAACGTTGCACCGTGAATGCCATCCCGGCCCGTGCGCGCCCCGACGGCGATGATCGGATTGCCGACGCCCGACGCATACGCGCGCATCAGATCGTCCGTCTTCATGAGGCCGATCGCCATCGCGTTCACGATCGGATTGCCTTCATACGCGTCGTCGAAGTAGACCTCCCCGCCGAGGTTCGGGATGCCAACGCAGTTGCCGTAATCGCCGATTCCCTTCACGACTCCGGCGAAAAGATACCGCACGCGGGGCCGTTGCAGTGAACCGAAGCGAAGCGAGTCGAGCACAGCGATCGGCCGGGCGCCCATGGTGAACACATCGCGCAGAATGCCGCCCACGCCGGTCGCCGCGCCCTGGTACGGTTCGACAGCGGACGGGTGATTGTGCGACTCGATCTTGAACGCGAGCGCGAACCCGTCGCCGATGTCGATGACACCGGCGTTCTCGCCCGGGCCCTGAAGTACCCATGGTGCCCTGGTCGGCAGCTTGCGAAGCAACGGTTTCGAGTTCTTGTACCCGCAGTGTTCCGACCACAATGCACTGAAGACGCCAAGCTCGGTGAAGGTCGGCTCGCGGCCCAGGATGCCGAGGATACGCTCGTACTCGTCCGTCGAGAGCCCGTGCTCGGCGGCAAGCTGAGGCGTGATCTCGGGGTCACCCGGACGGGAGGCGAGTGCGGTTCCCACAGTCCCGCCCGGATTCGCGTTCGCGTTCATGCGCGCTCCGCCGCCAGCGTCGACCCGCCGATCGTTGCGCCGTGTCCAAGTGCATCGCGCAAGGACTGGAACACGCCGAGGCCGTCCGTCGAACCGAGCAGAGCTTCGACCGAACGTTCGGGGTGCGGCATCATGCCCATGATGTTGCCGGCTTCGTTCACGATGCCGGCAATGTTGCGCATCGAGCCGTTCGCGTTCCCCTCATCGGTTGCGTCGCCGTTCTCGTCTGTATAACGAAAGATTATGCGACCTTCCTCCTCGAGCGCATCGAGCGTGGCTTGCTCGGCAACGTAGTTGCCTTCGCCATGTGCGATGTGCAGGCGCAGGATCTGGCCTGGCCGGTAGGTGCTCGTGAATGCAGTGTCGGTGTTCTCGACGCGCACGCGAACGCGCTCGCCCTGGAACTTGAGAGAGCGGTTGCGGATGAGAGCACCAGGCAGAAGCCCTGCCTCGCACAGGATCTGGAAGCCATTGCAGATCCCGAGCAGGGGCCGTCCGCCGGCCGCCCAGCGCTGGACAGCGCCCATGATCGGGCTGAAGCGGGCGATGGCGCCGGCGCGCAGGTAATCGCCATAGCTGAACCCTCCGGGCAGGATCACGGCATCGCAGTTGCCGAGATCGATCTCGCGATGCCAGACGAAGTACGCCTCTTCACGCAGGACCTCGGTGAAGGCCTTGTAGCAGTCGTAGTCGCAATTCGAACCGGGGAAGGTGACGATCGCGACGCGCATCAGGCGGAACCTCCGATCGCGATCTCATAGTCCTCGGTTACGGGATTGGCGAGCAGCTTGCGACACATCTCGTCGGCGGTCGTGCGGGCGCCATCGGGTGAATCCGCGAGCAGGCGAAGGCGCAGCAGCTTGCCGACGCGAACGTCCTCGACTTCGTCAAACTCGAGGGAGCGGAGTGCGCCGTGAATCGCCTTGCCCTGTGGGTCCAGGAGCCCGGGCCGCGGTGTGATGCGAACCTCAACCATGAATTCGTTCACGAGGATCCTTCCACCTTGCGCGGCCGATCGGCGTTGCGGTCAATGGACAATGGCCGTTCAGTGCCAGTATCCGGGGTTCCTGCCGCCTTCTTGCGTTTTCTGCGCCGGCGCCGCTTCGGGCGCAGGCTCGCGAGCGGTCGGTTGGGCGACAATTCGCCGTAATCGATGTCGCGCAGTTCTGCGCCAGCCTCATCACCCTGCTCCTCGTCGAGCAATGGATCCCGTTCAGGCAGGCGCTCGAAGAACCCGAGGACGGCTGCCTTGCCGACGCCGTAGCTGACGTAGCCCAGCAGAGCGGGAAAGAAGAAGATCGAGGGGATCACGCTCGCGAGCACGATCATCGTCAGCAGGAACAGACCAGTCAGAATACCGCGTGCGCTGCGGAAGCCGAACTTCGGCACGACGGGATACGGCACGTGGCTCATCATGAGGAGGCCGAGCATGACCATCAATGCCGTGATCAGCTCCGGCCACGCCCAGTGTGCAACGTACTGCTGGAAGAACACGGTTTGACTGAATGGCTGGAACGTGGCGAGCGTCATGCCGGCGGACGGCGACGGAAGTCCATGAAAAACGACTTTCGCGTGACCGGCCTGCTCGACGTTGAAGCGCGCCAACCGGATCACGATCGCGCTGGTATAGAAGAACGCGGCGATCCAGCCCCATGTCCCATCGGCAAGGAACAGGTGGTATACGATGAGTGCGGGCGCGATTCCGAAGCTGATCGCATCGACCAGCGAGTCCAGTTCCTCACCGAACTTGCTGCCGGTCCTTGTCACGCGAGCGACACGGCCGTCCAGGGTGTCT
Organism: Longimicrobiales bacterium; assembly: GCA_050732695.1. Lineage (GTDB taxonomy): Bacteria > Gemmatimonadota > Gemmatimonadetes > Longimicrobiales > RSA9 > JBFFZF01. The sequence goes on from JBOHRL010000033.1 coordinate 124,395, forward strand.
GCAATTCCGGCGATCACGATGAGCCACGCAGCGCGCTCGAATTCGCCCCTCGCCGCCGACACAATGGCCCACACCCCGAAAAAGAGGTTGGCCAGCGTCAACGCGCTGGGGACGATGATGACGCCGCGCTGGAGCGGTCTCACGGATCGGCTGCCCGGAACTGGTCTAGCGGAACGCCGGTCAGACGCTGGAACGCATCCAGATACCGCGCCGACGTCGTGCGTACCACGTTCGGCGGCAGGTCCGGCGGCGGCGGTTCGCGATTCCATTCACCTTTCTGCACGAGCTGCTCGAGATGGTCACGCACGGGTTGCTTGTCGAGCGATGGCTGGCCCTGGCCGGTTCTGTATGCATCGGCCGGCCAGAAGCGTGAGGAGTCCGGCGTCAACACTTCATCGATCAGAAGCAGTGTCCCGTCCGCGCGTTTGCCGAACTCGAATTTCGTGTCCGCCAGGATGATCCCTGCCGTTTCCGCGATTTCGCGTCCTCTCTGGTAGATCGCGAGACTCGTGTCGCGTAGTGTGGTGGCCAGTTCCTCGCCGACCTCGTCCGTCATACGTGTGAACGAGATGTTCTCGTCATGGCCTTCTTCGGCTTTCGTAGCGGGCGAAAAGATCGGCGGATCGAGCCGTGCGCTCTCGGCCAGACCGTCCGGCAAGCGTTCGCCTGCCAGTGTGCGCGATGCCTTGTACTCCTTCCACGCGGAGCCGGAAATGTAACCGCGCACGACGCACTCGACGGGGAGGACAACGGTCCGGCGCACGAGCATCGAGCGGCGAGCCCAGACTGCGCGTGTGGTTTCGAGTGCCGGCACATCCTTTACGATGCGATCAGCATTCGCCGAAATGAGATGGTTGGGCACGATGTCTGTCATCTGCGCGAGCCACCATGCGGTCATCTGCGTGAGCACCGCACCCTTGTGCGGGATCGGCTGCCGCAACACGACGTCAAAGGCGCTGATGCGGTCCGTTGCAACCATCAACAGGCGATCATTCCCGACAGCGTAGACGTCGCGGACCTTGCCGCGGCGGACAAGTGGCAGCGGCAGGGCGGTGCGCTCGACAGCAGGTGCGCGAATCATGCGTGCAGCTCCGGTGGTCGGGCGCTGTCCGGCTCGCGAGCGAGCACGGGGGCCACGTGGTTTTCGAGAAAGTGATCGACCTGCTCGGGCGCCCGCCCGACGTGCCGGGTCGGGTCGAGCGCCGCGTCCAGATCATCGCGGGTAAGCCCGAATGCCGCATCGTTCGCGATGCGGTCGATCAGATCGTTCACGCCATCGCCCTGCTTGAGTCGTTCGCCCGCGGCTACCGCGTGCTGGCGGATGCGCTCGTGCAGGGACTGCCGGTCACCGCCGCGCTTGACGGCGCGCATCAGCACGGCCTCGGTCGCAAGGAACGGCAGCTCCTCGGCGAGGTGGCGCCGGATCACGGCCGGCCGGACGACGAGGCCGGCGGCGACATTGTGCAGGATGATCAGAACGGCATCCGTCGCGAGATACGCCTCGGGTATCGCGATGCGGCGGTTGGCCGAATCATCGAGCGTCCGTTCGAGCCACTGTGATGCGGCCGTGAACGCCGGGTCGATCGTCAATGCGAGCACGTGCCGGGCCAGCGCATTGATCCGTTCGGCACGCATCGGATTCCGTTTGTACGGCATCGCAGAGGACCCGATCTGCTCACTCTCGAACGGCTCCTCGACCTCGCGCAGATGCTGGAGCAGCCGCACATCGTTTCCAAACTTTGAGGCCGAAGCCGCAATGCCGCCCAGCGAAGCGAGACACGTCCAGTCCAGCTTGCGCGGGTAGGTCTGGCCCGTGACTGCATAGAGCCGGTCGAAGCCCATGGTTTCGGCAACCCGCCGGTTCATTGCATCGACCCTGGCGCCATCACCCCCGAAAAGTTCGAGGAACGACGCCTCCGTCCCGGTCGTGCCGCGCGCCCCACGGAACCGCAACGTTGCCAGGCGGTGTTCGATCTCCTCGACGTCCAGCAGCAGGTCCTGAATCCACAGGGTCGCGCGCTTGCCGACCGTCGTGGGCTGCGCCGTCTGGAAGTGCGTGTAGCCGACACACGCGACGTCGCGGTTGGCGCGCGCGAAATCCGCCAGCGCCGAAACGCACGCAAGAAGACGGCGGCGGATCAGTCCGAGCGCATCGCGGTGCTGAAGCAGTTCCGTGTTGTCCGTAACGAACGCGCTGGTCGCACCAAGATGGATGATGCCGCGCGCGGCCGGCGCGACTTCGCCAAAGTGGTGAACGTGCGCCATGACATCGTGACGCAAGCGCCGTTCCCAGTCGTTCGTACGCGCGATGTCAATGACGTCGAGATTCTCGCGCATTGCAACGAGCGCGCCCGCCGGAATTTCGAGACCCAGTTCCGCCTGCGCTTCCGCAAGCGCCAGCCACAGCCGGCGCCAGGTCCCGAACTTGTACGCATCCGAGAAGATCCGGCTCATTTCGGCGGATGCGTAGCGGCGCACGAGCGGGTTCTCATACGTCGTCGCGGGCGGCTGCTCGATCGCCGCCACGGCGTCTGTCCGGTGGCCTTCGCTCTTCGTGATCATCAGGTCCGAATCCGGAACGATGCAGACAGCAACTGGCCGCGCCGTTCGATCGCCATGCGAACGGCGGTCCCGCTGTTGGCGAGCCGGCGCAACATGGTTGCGGCGTCCTGTGCGTTGCGAACGCGTGAGCGGTTGATCTCGAGGACGACATCGCCCTCGCGCAGGCCCAGCGTGCGTGCATTGTCCGACAGACCGTCGATGAGTGCACCTTCATCGCTGGTCAGGCCGCGTTCCGCCTGGATCGCCGGTGTCACGGTAATGAAACGGAAGTCGGCGACCGCACTCACGCGCTCGGCAGTGAGTGATGGCAGGTCCTGCGTTTCCAGTGTCACCGTGCGGCGAGCGCCGCCATTGCGGACCGTCAGTTCGAGCGTCTCACCGACGCGTGTGTCCAGGAGCCGGGCCTCATAGTCCAGTGGTACGTGCACCGGGCGGCCATTGACAGCTTCGACGACGGCGCCGGTGCGCAGGCCCGCCCTCGCCGCAGGCGAGCCCGGCACGACGCTCGCGAGCTCGATGCGGTTGCTGCGGCCGAAGCTGTTGGGCTCGGATGGCTTGACGTCAGCGCCGACCCAGACGCGCCGGACTCTGCCTTCACGTCGCAATGCATCGGCGATGCGCAGGGCGCGATCGATCGGGATGGCGAAGCCGAGGCCGACGTTGCCGCCGGACTCCGAGATGATCGACGAGTTCACGCCAATGACTTCGCCCAGCGCGTTGACCAGCGCACCGCCCGAGTTGCCGGGGTTGATGGCGGCGTCGGTCTGGATCATGTCGAGATAGTAGCCGCCACGGCCTTCACCGGTCGGGATGATGTTGCGGCCGACGCCGCTGATGACACCGGCTGTAACGGTAGGCTCTGCATTGGAGAGCAGGTTGCCGAATGGATTGCCGATCGCGATGGCCCATTCGCCAGTCACGAGACTGGCGGACGAGCCCATGGGCGCGACGGGCAGATTTCGTGGCTGCGGCTCGACGAGGCGAAGCAGTGCGATGTCGGTGACATCATCGACGCCCACGATATCGGCGCGGAAGTCGCGCCCGTCACTCAGAGTGACGACGATCTCGGTCGCTCCGCGCACGACGTGCTCATTCGTGAGCACGAGCCCGTTTGCGTCGATGATGAAGCCGGACCCGAGACCCTGAGACTCGCGCGAGTACGGACCGAAGAAGAAGTTGTCGAAATAGGAGCGCGGCCGGACCGTCTCGCGGCGCAGGACATTGACGCTGACGACGGCCGGTGCGACACGCTCGGCCGCCCGCACGATGGCGGTGCGTCGTGAATCGTCGATCGAATCCGTTGCAGCGACGCGCCGACGAGGCACCTGTACGACCGCCGCGGCCGCGGCGTGGCCGGCACCCTGATCCGGCTCCGCGTCACCGAACGTCCGCCAGATGAAGGGTCCGGCTGTGACGGACGCGACCAGCACGACCAGCAACGCAGGAGCAGCGCGCCCGTTACGCACGCGTGCCTTCGACGAGCCCATGCCACATTCCTGCCTCGATTGCATCCTCTGAACCACCGTCCTGTGTCGATTCACGCTCAGCGTAATAGACGCGCGTGAGAAAAAGTCCGGCCGCCGGCGCAGGCGGCGACGTCTCGAACCCGGCCGTGTTACGCAGGAGCGCATCGAGATCGGCCATTGGCCGGCGATCGCGCGCCACGTCCACCATCGTACCCACAAGGTATCGAACCATGTGGTGCAGAAACCGATTCGCTGTGATCCGGAGCACCCATCCGACATCGGCCCACGGCCGCCAGTCCGCCCGCCACACGGTACAGTACTCGCCGCGCTCCGGCTGCCCGCTTCTGGCGAATGCGCGGAACGAGTGTTCACCGAGCACCCGGCCGGCAGCGTCCTGCAACAGCTGCGGCGCAAGTGCCTGGCCGAGCGGCCAGCACCAGCGCCGCAGAAAAGGCGAACGCGCGGCCGACTCGGTCCCTACCCGGTACGTATACCCCCGGGCGACCGCGTCGTACCGCGCGTGAAACTCGAGTCCGACTTCTTCGACCGATGCGACCCAGATGTCGGCCGGCAGAACCGCATTCAGTGCGCGCAGCAGGATCCCGGCTTGCCAGTGGCCGGGTACGATGGCCGAAGCGACCTGGCCAGCCGCATGGACGCCCGCATCCGTCCGCCCTGCCGCAATGACGTCCGTTGGCCGCGAGACCAGGCGCGACAACGCCGATTCCAACTCGCCCTGAACCGTGCGCGCATCCGGTTGCGTCTGCCAGCCGTGGAACTCCGCACCATCGTAGTGCAGCGTCAGCTTGTACCGTCGTTCCTGCGGCCCCGCGTTGGCAGTCACGCGTGAAAAGTACGAGGAAAACGGCGAGTGTTCAAGACGGGCAGCCGTACAACAACCCCGAGAGGTGATCGTCACTCCGACGCGGCGAATTTGCGCAGGACCGCGAGTACCTCGTCGATGTCGGTTTCCGTGTGATCGGCGTTGATCTGGAAGCGAATCTCCTCATCGCCGCGGGGCACGACGGGGAAGGCGAGGCCGGTGGCGAGGATTCCGCTGGCGCGCAGATGATCGACGAGTGCGCGGGTGCGAGCCGTATCGCGAACCATCAGCGGTACGACGGGGTGCTCGCCGGGGATGACTTCGAAACCGGCGGCTACGAGGCCCTCCTCGAAACGGCGCGTGAGTGAACGTAGCCGGTCGAGGCGGGCCAGGCCTGCTTCACTGTCGAGCAGCGCGAGGGCGGTCATGGCCGCAGCCGCCTCACCCGGCGTGATCGGGTTCGAGTAGATGTACATCGGGCACGTCTCGCGCAGGAACCGGATGACGGGCTGCGCGGAAACGACGTAGCCGCCATTCACGCCCAGCGCCTTGCCGAGCGTGGCGACCAGCAGGTCACAGGGTGGCGATGACGTATACTCTTCCGTGCCACGACCGGTCCGGCCGAACGCGCCGACGCCATGCGAGTCGTCCACAACGACAATCACGTTCTCCGGGAACCTCGCATCCCAGCGCTGCGCGATCTTCATGATGCGATCGACGGGCGCATGGTCACCGCGCATGCTGAAAATGCCATCCGTTACCACGATGGCACGGGAAGCCCGACCTGCACTCTGTGCGAGGGCAGCGTCGAGCCCGTCCATGTCGAGATGCTTGTAGATCAACTTGTCCAGTGGGCGTGCGAGACGCATCGCATTGATGATGCAGTTATGATTCAGCTCATCGCTGATGAGCACGGTCGCGTCCGTCGTGAGCGGCGTGATGATGCTCATGAACGCGGCGTACGCCGAGCTGAAGATCATCGCGGCATCGCGGCCGTGGAAGTCAGCAAGTCGAGTCTCGAGTTCGACATGCGGCGAGTACGAGCCGCTGATGAAACGCACTGCCCCCGGTCCGGCGCCGTAACGGTGCGCGGCATCTTCTTCTGCCTGCACGACCTCGGGCACCAGCGACATACCGAGGTACGAGTTCGAGTTCATGCGCAGAAACGCGCGCTCACCCTCGCCTTCGAGCCGAACACGGGGCCCTCGTGTGCCGGTCGGGCGAATCACCGCACTGACCACCGACTCCGCACCCTTGGCCGTGCCTTTCGTCTCGAGGCCCGCCACGTGCTCCACCAGTATGCGCGTCAATCGGTCGAGTGGCATTCGTTTCCCGCCTTCGAAGATTCAAGCAGCGCCTGCCGCCGAAGCGCCCGAACCGGGCGCCCGCTGACTCAGATGATGCAGCATGTCCGCCGTCATGCGCGCCGAATCGTATTCCGGCTTCCACCCCCATTCGCGACGGGCGGCCGAATCATCGAGTCGGCGCGGCCACGAATCGGCAATCGCCTGGCGCACCGGATCGACCGCATAGCGGATGTCGAAATCGGGCAGATGCGTGCGGATCGCGTTCGCCAAGCCGGCCGGCGTGAGCTGCATGGCCGTAACATTGAATGCATTGCGATGCACGAGCCGCGTGCCATCGGCCTGCATCAACTCGTGAGCGGCCCGGATCGCATCGGCCATGAACATCATGTCGAGCTGTGTATCCGATGACAGGAAGCACTCGTACTCGCGCCTGGCAACGGCCTGATGGAAGATGTCGACGGCCCAATCCGTGGTCCCGCCGCCGGGCGGCGCGACCCACGAGATGAGTCCGGGATAGCGAAGGCCGCGCACCTCGACGCCAAAACGCGCGTGGTAGTAGTCGCACAGCAACTCACCCGCCACCTTCGTGACACCGTAGATCGTGGTCGGTCTCTGAAGCGCATCCTGCGGTGCAGGATCACGCGGTGCGCCGGGCCCGAAAACGGCAATCGAACTCGGCACGAATACGCTGCAACCGGCCTCGCGCGCGACCTCGAGCACGTTGTACAGTGTCCACGTATTCACGGTGTACGCGTTCTGCGGCTGCTTCTCCGCAGAAGCGGAGAGGAGGGCGGCGAGGTGGAAAATCGTGTCCGCCCGATGTTCGCGAACCGCTGCCGCGACCTGCGCCGCGTCCATGCAGTCGACTCGCCGGAACGGCCCGCCGCCCGTGTTGCCGCGGTCCCTCACGTCCGTGGCAAGGACGGCCGCTTCGCCGTGCCACGTCCGGAGCGCCGGGACCAGTTCGGTGCCGACCTGGCCAGCCGCACCGGTCACGACGATCCGCTTCATTGAATCTCCTGGTTCCCGGCTTTCGCTCATCCGCACACCCGCCTCGCGCGGGCAGGGAACGATAAGGGTGAGTGGGGACGATGCAAGGTCGATCACCACATGCGCTTGACAGTGATACGAACCCAGCCGCCGCGTGCCGAATCTGCCGCGCCACGTTACAATGCTGACCCATTGGCCGACCGTTCACAGCCAGCCGGCCGCTCGTTCCGCGCGTCCCGATCAGGACGTTCGCGGATCGATTCGCCGCAAGGACGCAATGGACCAGAGCGAAAGCCACGGCCCCGAACTCACCGAGCTGCTCGCCCGCCTCGTTCGTGGCGAACATCTCGACACCGATGATGCCGAGCACGCATTCCGCGCCATCATGGAAGGTCGTGCATCGCCCGTGCTGGCCGCGGCACTGCTCGTCGCACTGCGCGCCAAACGCGAGATGCCGACGGAAGTCGCCGGCGGTGTGCGCGCTCTCCGCGCCGCGATGGTCCCGGTGTCCGCCGACCGGCCTCACGATCTCGTCGATACCTGCGGAACCGGCGGCGGCGCCGTCACCACTTTCAACATATCGACCGCCGCGGCACTCCTCGCCGCCGGTGCCGGCGTGCGCATCGCCAAACACGGCAACCGTTCGTTTACTTCACGCTGCGGCAGCGCTGACGTTCTTGCCGAACTCGGTGTCATCATCGAACTCACCCCCGCGGCCATGGCCGAGGTCCTCACCGAGGCGGGCATCGTGTTCATGTTCGCACCGCTCCTGCACCCGGCCATGCGCCACGTTGCACCCGTTCGCCGCGAACTGGGCATCGCCACCGTCATGAACGTGCTCGGACCACTCACCAATCCGGCCGGCGCCCGCCGCCAGGTCGTCGGCGTCGCCGATCCCGGTCTGCTCGAACTCATCGCGGGCGGATTGCACGAACTCGCCCACAAGCACGCTCTCGTCGTACACGGCGAGCCGGGCATCGACGAGTTCAGTCCGATCGGGGCAACCGATGTCATCGAATTGCACAACGGCGAGGTGAAACGCTTCCGTGTCACGCCCGAGCAACTGCTCGGCTCGCGACCCGGCGATGCCGACGGCCTCCGCGGTGGCACTCCCGATTACAACGCCCGCATCGTAACCGGCGTGCTCGATGGCTCGATCAAGGGAGCCGCCCGTGCAGCCGTCGTGCTCAACGCCGCAGCCGCAATCTACATCGGAGAGAAGGCCGGCTCACTCGAAGCCGCAGTCGCTGTCGCGCAGGACGCGCTCGACGCGGGGGCAGGCATCGCCGCCCTCGAACGGCTTCGCGCCGCCACCGGCAAAGCGGCCAGCCGACATGCAGGTTGAGCCCGCGAGACGAATCCCGTCCGAACCGCCCCGCCACCCCCGCCTCGCGGGCTCGATCCCCGACACGCGTCAGTTCGCCGAAACCATCGCTTTGAGTGTCCACGGCCCGACGATCGGACCACCCGCAAGGCACAGCAATACCAGCGTCGTGCTCCTGCGATCACACCGCCCCACCACAAATGCCGTCCGCCTCACCATCAGCACCTCCGTATGACGCCAACGACGATCCCCTGAACCATCACATCGCCCGCCCGGAAATACATGGGCGGCATGGCCGTGTTCGCGGGCTGAAGCCGGATCCGGCCGTCGCCATCGCGGTAATACTTCTTGACCGTGGCCGATTCACCGTCGACGAGCGCAACGACCATGTCACCGTTGCGGGCGACGTTGCGTGCATTGACGATGACGTAGTCGCCATCCTTGATCTGTTCGTCGATCATCGAATCGCCACGCACACGCAGTACGTAATGCTGGCCGCTGCGCGCGAGCAGATCTTCCGGAACGGCTATGGTCTCCTGCTCTTCAATGGCTTCGATGGGTACGCCAGCAGCGACATTGCCGAGCAGCGGCAACTCGACGGCAGATGCGGGGCCGCCGCGCACGAGTTCGATCGAGCGACTCGCGTTGAAGCTCTTCCGGATGTAGCCCTTGGCCCGCAGATTCTCGAGATGTTCATGCACAGTCGCGAGCGAGCCATATCCGAAATGCCCGGCAATCTCCTCATAGCTCGGCGGATAGCCGTTGCTCGTCATGAACGATTCGAGGAAATCCAGGATCTCTTTCTGCCTTTTCGTGAGCGGCATTCTGGCCTCGGTCAAGGAGCGGAGCGGCGGCCGGATCGGGCTGGACCCGCAGTCGGGTTCGGTCGGGACCCGAAGATCAACCGAAGACAGTATACCCGAACATGAACCGAAGCGCAAGGGCGAAGGATGGGTCGATTCTGGACCGGATCGTAGCGACGAAGCGGGAGGAGGTCTCGGGGCTGGCGGCTCGGCGGACGGAGTGGCGGCGGGAGGCGGAAGCCGCCGAGCCGGCCAGGCCGTTTGGAGCGGTGCTGGCGAGGCGAGGGGAAGTGGCGCTGATCGCGGAGTACAAGAGGCGGTCGCCGTCGGCGGGCGCGCTGGGGAGCGGGGATCCAGCGGAAGTGGGGCGGCAGTACGAGACGGGCGGGGCAGCGGCGCTGAGCGTGCTGACGGACGCGACGTATTTCGGGGGTTCGGTGGCGGATCTGGTGGCGGCGAAAGCGGCGGTGGGGCTGCCGGTGCTACGGAAGGACTTCGTGTTGGACGATGTTCAAGTGTGGGAGGGTCGCGCGCGCGGAGCGGACGCGATTCTGCTGATCGTGCGGATACTGGGGGATGACGTGCTACGGGGCCTGATCGAGCTGTCGTCTGAATTGGGGATGGCGGCGCTGGTGGAGGTCCATGACGCGGGCGAGCTGGATCGCGCACTGAAGTCGGGTGCATCGCTGATCGGAGTGAACAACCGGGATCTGAGCACATTCCGAACGGATCTGAGCGTGTCGGAATCGCTCATTGAACGGATCCCTCCGGATCGGATTGCGGTGTCGGAGAGCGGGATTGATGGACCAGCAGCGGTCGACCGAGTGGGTCAGTGCGGGTATGACGCGGTGCTGGTGGGTGAGGCGCTGATGCGATCGGGCGCGGACGTTGGTTCGTTCATTGGCCGGGTCAAGCGGGATCGCAACGAGTCGCGGGCGTTGTGGCGGTCATCGACATGCTGACGCGGGTGAAGGTCTGCGGAGTGTGCCGGCCGGCGGATGCTTCAGGCGCAGTGAGGGCAGGTGCGTCGTACGTGGGTGTTATCCTGGCGGCGAGGAGCGTGCGGCGACAGGCGGTCGTGGCTGCGGAACGCATCCTTGACGCAGCAAATGGAGCGGAGCGAGTGGGCGTATTCGTGGATGCCGAGGAGTCGTTCATCGTGAAGACTGCGGAGCATCTGCGTCTGGACGTCATCCAGCTTCACGGAACGGAATCGCCAACGCGAGTGGAACGGCTGCGACGGCGCGGGTCATGGACGATCTGGAAGGCGATCCGGCCGCGCTCCGCGGCCGAGTTCACGGAAGGGCTCGGCGCATGGACGGGCGTGATTGACGGTGTACTGCTGGATGGCTGGTCAGCGGATGGCGAGGGCGGCACGGGGACGCGCTTTGACTGGGCGGGCGTGGCGCCGTTCCGCGACCGAGTGCCGGCGGGGGCTGCCTTGATTGTGGCTGGCGGGCTCGATGCGGGCAACGTCGGTGACGTGATCCGCCTGCTGCGCCCGGACGTCGTGGATGTCAGTTCCGGTGTGGAATCCTCGCCGTGCGAGAAAGCGATGGATCGAATGGTCGCGTTCGTGAACGCAGCGCACGGCGCATCCGATGCGAGGACGCGGGCGTGAGCATGCACGAGACGGCGGAGGCCAACGTGTCCGTTTCGCGCGAGGATCGCTTCGGCGCATTCGGCGGCCGCTTCGTGCCGGAGACGCTGATCGCTGCGCTCGACGGGCTGAACGCGGCGTGGCATGAAGCGCAGGCCGATGCATCGTACTGGGCCGAACTCAACGCGTTGATGCGCGATTACGTGGGCCGGCCGACGCCGCTGTTCCGGGCGAACCGGTTGGGCGATGCGGCGGGCGGCATCGTCGTCTATCTCAAGCGCGAGGATCTGAATCACACTGGCGCCCACAAGATCAACAACACGCTGGGTCAGGTTCTGCTTGCACGCCGGATGGGCAAGACGCGGATCATCGCGGAGACGGGCGCGGGGCAGCACGGCGTGGCGACAGCCACGGTCTGTGCGCTGTTCGGCCTCGACTGCGTCGTCTACATGGGCGCGGAGGATGTGCGGCGGCAGGAACTCAACGTGTACCGCATGCGGCTGCTGGGCGCGGACGTTCGCACGGTCGAGTCGGGGACGCGGACGCTGAAGGATGCGACGAACGAAGCGATGCGGGACTGGGTCGGGACGGCGACGGACACACATTACATCATCGGTTCCGTGGTCGGTCCGGATCCGTATCCGCGCCTCGTTCGCGATCTGCAATCCGTGATTGGCCGGGAAACGCACGAACAGATGCTCCGGCTCGAGGGACGGCTGCCGGCGGCAATCGTTGCATGTGTGGGTGGCGGTTCCAACGCGATGGGCATCTTCCACGAGTTCGTACCGCACGCGAGCGTGGATCTGGTGGGCGTGGAAGCGGCCGGTGAAGGCATCGCGAGCGGGCGGCATGCAGCTTCGCTCGGGGCAGGCCGGCCGGGCGTGTTGCACGGATCGTACAGCTACCTGCTCCAGGACGAGGGCGGGCAGGTTGCGCCGGCGCATTCGGTCTCGGCCGGCCTCGATTACCCCGGCGTGGGCCCGGAGCACGCGCATCTTCGAGACAGCGGTCGAGCGCGCTACGTGTCCGTAACCGATGCCGAGGCGCTGGACGCGTTTGCCGGGCTGGCCCGTCTGGAAGGCATCATCCCCGCGCTGGAAAGTGCGCACGCTGTCGCGTACCTCCTGCGCGAAGGCGAGCGCTGGCGGGGCAGGGGGCCGGTCGTCCTCTGCCTGTCGGGCCGGGGTGACAAGGATGTCGCACACGTGGCCGCGCAGCGCGAGGTGGCGGGTGCGTGACATCCGGGTGGAGTGAGGTCGTGAGCGAGAGGCTCGAGCCGCCGATGGCGGGAGCGAACGGCCATCCGGAACCCGAAGCGGGGGCCGGCGCCATCGTCGCGCACGGTGCCGGAGGTGAGAGTACACGCCATCCGGATGGGAGCGTCGACTGGGAGGAACCGCCCGTCGCGGCCAAGCAACTGGCCGAGCTGTTCACTGCACTCGACAAGGCAGCGCGCGCGCGGCGCCTGTATCAGGAAAACAACCCTGTCTATCAGACGTTCAACGCGAACCTGCGCGAGCTGATCGCCCGACTGTGGGAGCAGGTGCAATCGCTGCCCGTGATTGTGGAAGAAAACTCGTTCAAGACATTCGGCAACGAGTTTGGCGCACGCGATGGCCGCGACGGCCTGCCGTTCCTGTTCTTCCGCGATGGCGTCCGTCTCATGACGTTCCTGCCCGGTTTCGAGGATGAAGTCGATCGCTTTCTGCAGGTTGTGGACAGTGCCCGCCAATTCGGTCCCAAGGCGAGTGACGACATTGTCACACTGCTATGGGAAGAGGAATTCGCATCGTTTCAGTACAGCTACGTAGATCTGCTCGCGGAGACGGTGACCCGTGGGCCGAACGCGGGTGAGGCGCAGCGCCCGCCACCTTCCGTGGACCGATCGAAGGTCGAACGACTGGTCGAGGGCAAGGAGCCGGAAGACACACCGCCCGCCGTGCAGCAGGGTGAACCGCCCGTCGCAACGGCTGTGCTTCCAGAGAACTTTGTCGAGACGACCTACTTCCTCGAGCCAGAAGAAGTCGAGAAGCTGCGCCGGGAAGTCGAGATCGAATGGAATCGCGATGTGCGCAGCGCAGTCCTCGACGCGTTGTTCGACCGGCTGGAAGACGAGACGGTCGCAGACCGGCATGGCGAAATCATCCGCATCCTCGGGCAGCTGCTGCCCGCATTTCTCGGTCGCGGCGATCTGGGCAACGCAACCAAGATCGTGGTCGAAGTGGGCGCGCTGCTCGAAGCGGGCCAGCTCGCTGGCGAGGAGAAGGATGAGGCGCTGCGACTGCTGCGCGAGTTGAACGATGCGCAGGTGCTGTCCGGGCTCCTCGGCTCGCTCGACGATGGATCGATTGATCCCGGGACGCAGGAGCTCGCCACGTTTCTGTCCTATCTCGGAGCGGAGGCGATGCCGCTGCTGCTGCGCACGGCGGAGCGAACCGGGTCCGAGAAGCTCAAGGAGCGGATGTGGCCGGCGTTGGAAGCGATGGGTCGCAAGTATCCTCGTGCACTGGCCAGCGAGATCCTGTCACCCGATCTCGCGATCGCGTACGGTGCCGCCCGCCTGACCGGGCGAACACGCCTCGCCGAAGCGAGAGATACTCTGGTCACGCTGTTCCGGAAGGCGGATGCGGCGGGCCGTCGCGTCGCCGTCGAGGCACTGGCTGCGATTGGTGACGCCGGTGCGCTCTCGGCGGTGCAGGACGCGATCAATGACCCGGATCGTGAAGTGCGCATCACGGCGGCCCGCGCACTCGGCAACGCGACCAGCAATGCCGCGCGCGAACGCCTGCGCGCATCGATCTCGAGCAAGGAACTGCGCGACGCGGACCTGACGGAGATGATGGCGTTCTTCGAGGCCTACGGCACGATCGCGGTCGAGGAAGACATCGGGGCTCTGGATCGGCTTCTCAACGGTCGCCGGCTGCTGGGCAGAGAGTCACCGGAGACCCGCAGTTGCGCGGCCATGGCGCTCGGTCGCATGTCATCACAGGCGGCACGCGAGTCGCTCAGGAGAGCGGCCGACGACCCGCACCCCCTCGTTCGCAACGCGGTCAACAAGGCGCTCGCGGCGCCCAGGCGGTACCGGTGAGCGGCGCGGCTCCACTCGTTCACAGCGAGACCGTTCTTCAACCGCTGGGCCGCGCGCTCGTAACCGCCTTTTATGCGACGGCCCGCGCGATCCGGTTCTATCCGCTCGAAAATGCGACCGTGCAGAACGGACTGGACCAGTTGATTCGCATCATCCGGCGGGTTCTCGATCGGGAAGGCATCATCCAGTTGCGGCTGCTCGGCGATTTCATGTTCCTGAATGATGCACGGCTGCGTCTCGACCTTTCGGACTACACGTCGTTTTCGCACCTCGCAAGCCTGTTCCGCCGCCACGGCATCGGCCAACTCGAGATCGGTGCCGAGTTTCAGCGGGAACATCTCGTGCCGCTGGTTTCGTTGCTGGTCGAGGACGATGCGGGCGGGGACGCCGCGTTCGAGCAGTTCCTGTCACGGCTGACACAGAGCCCGGCCCGCCATGTCGACGTCCAGCCTGCGCATGAAGTACAGCAGGATCTCGAAGTCGAGGATGACGATCGCGCCCGGGAAGCGGCCAAGGTCACGTACTTCCAGTCCGTGCACGTTGCGCGCGAGGTGCTGACGGATGCGCGCCTCGGGCGGGCAGTGAACCTGCGTCGCGTGAAACGAGCCGTACAGAGCATCGTCGATCAGGTCCTCAACAACGAGACCTCGATCCTCGGCATGACCGTGCTGCGCGATTATGACGAGTACACGTTCACGCACTCCGTGAACGTATGCATTTTCAGCGTCGTGATCGGGCAACGGCTCGGACTGACGAAGCTCCAGCTTTATGAGCTGGGCCTGGGTGCACTCTTCCACGACATTGGCAAACAGCGGATCGACGCGACGATCGTGACCAAGGCTGGCGGCCTGACGAACGACGAATGGCAATGGATCCGGCGCCATCCGACCGAAGGCCTGCTCAGCCTGTTCTGGATGCGCGGCCTTGCCGATGTACCGTATCGTCCGATGCTGATGGCGTACGAGCACCACATGAAGATCGATCTGACGGGATACCCGTCCAACAAGCGGAAGCGGTCTCCCACGCTGTTCAGCCGCATTGTCGCGACGGCCGATGGATTCGACGCAGCGACCTCGAAGCGCAGCTACCAGCAGCAGCCGTGGCCGCCGGATGAAGTCATGCGCGTCATGCGCGAAGAGCCCAAGCGCGGCTTCGACCAGCTGTTGGTCAAGGCGCTCATTAACGCGACCGGCGTGTTTCCCGTTGGCACCCTCGCCATCCTCGACACGTTCGAACTCGCGGTCGTCGTCGCACGCAATCCGGACACTCGCCGGATCCACCAGCCGGTCGTGAAAGTGATCTGCGATTCCATGGGCATCATGATGGCGAATCCCGTGACGGTCGATCTTGCGGAAAGTGATGCCGAAACGCAGAAGGCGAAGCGCACGATCGTGAAGACCGTCGACCCGGACAGATTCGGTATTCGTGTCTCAGACTATATCCTCTGAAGTGGGCCCGCTTACGGCCCGGCTGCTCGGGCTCCGGCGCGACGGGAGACGCGCGCTGATCCCGTACGTCACCGCCGGCTACCCGGAAAGGCAATCCACGCTGTCGCTCCTCGAGGCGCTCGTGGGCGCGGGCGCCGATACGATCGAGCTGGGTGTGCCGTTCAGCGATCCGGTCGCGGATGGCCCCACCATCCAGCGCTCTTCACAACGCGCGCTCGAGAACGGCGTCACCATGACGTGGGTGCTCGAGGTCGTGGCGGCGTTCCGCGCTCGCCATGACGTGCCTGTCGTCCTGTTCACCTACCTCAACCCGGTTCTGTGCCACGGCGTTCGGCGTTTTCTCGACGATGCAACGTCGGCAGGTGCGCATGGATTGCTGCTCACGGATCTGCCGGTCGGCGCGGATCCGGGCCTTGAAGCAACCTTCGAGGAAAGCGAACTCGCGCTCGTGCGCCTGATCGCGCCAACCACGTCACAGGCACGGGCACTCGAGATCGCGCAGCGCACACAGGGTTTCCTGTACTACATCGCGCGTATGGGCGTGACCGGTGCGTCCTCGAACCTGCGCGAAGCACTGAGTTCCGAGGTCGCATCACTGCGCGCTGTCACGGATGTTCCCATTGCCGTCGGCTTCGGCATCTCGACGCCCGAACAGGCCGCGGCAGTCGCACGTGTGGCGGACGGCGTTGTCGTGGGCAGCGCGTTGATCGACGCGCTCGATCGCGGTGGCTCCGCCGGCGCGGCAAGGCTGATCACGTCGCTCCGGCAGTCGATCGACGCGGTCTGAGACGTCGCGCGGGCGGCGTCATGTTGAACTCCCGGCGTCCTCAGTCACGAGTCCGGCTGGCGTTTCAGGCACGAGTTCTTCCGGCGTCCAGGCACACGTCCCTCGGGCGATCTTGCCGGTGGCGGTCAGACGTCGGTCGCGCGCAGTCGGTCCTCGAGCGTCGCGTCCGGTTCCACGAAGATGGTTCGCACGCGCTCGACCATGACCCTGCCGGGCAATGCCTTGCGTGGTTTGCGCACGTACTTCCTTCTCGTCCAGTCAACCGCGACCACGCCCGAGGTTCGCGCCTGACTGTGAAGTGCGGCGAGCACCGCAGCTTCGCGTAGATCCGTGCCCGGTGGATTCGCGTCGCGGGCCTCCCACCGCAGCACGACGTGGGCGCCGCCCACGCCTCGCGCGTGCAACCAGATGTCATCCGGCCGCGCATGATGGAACGTGAGGCTATCGTTGCCGCGCGCGCCGCGTCCCACGCGCACCTCGAGCCCGCTGCTTGTTTGATAGCGCCGGTACGGCAGTGCGCGTGGCTGTCCGGGAGGCGGCGCTTCACGCGACGGCGGCATGAGTTCATGCGGCGGTGCCTCACCGGACCGTACCTGCTCCTCGAGATGGCTCAGCCGTTCGATCTCCTGTTCGAGGCGCGTCACGAAGGCGGGCAGTCGTGCCGCCGCGCGCTCGCGCTTGCGGGCCGCATGGAAGAGGCGCTCGGCATTCTCCGCAGGACCCAGCGCAGGATCCAATGAGAGCTGCACCTCGCCTCCCTCGAAATCGTCGAGTGATGCTGTCGTGGTACCTCGAGGTGCATGGTGTGGCTGGCTGAGCAGCAGGCCTGCGTGCAGGCGCAGGCTCTCTGCTTCGGCCGGCGCGGCAGTCAACTCGTCGCGCAGACGGCGCAACCGGGCAAGCATGCGAGCGCGCTGCCGTTCGAGGTGCGTGATGGCCTGTTCGACCGTGGCCGCCTGCGCACCAGTCTGCGCGGCAGCAAACGCAGCCAGCAGATCGCCGGTCGATCGACACGCGGTGCCGGGCAAAGGCACGGGGTAAGGTTGCGGGCCATCCACGCCATCGAAGATGCACGCCGTGTCATCACTCGGCTGCAACACGGCAACATAGCGATCATGTGCTTCTTGAAGTCCCGTCGGTACGCGGGTGTGTGCGGCGTCGCCCAGAACCGGCACCGCGTTGAGCGAACTCATGTACGCCACGCGGCGAATCAGCTCGCGCGCGCGATCGCCCGGATCTGCGGATTCGAGCAGATCCAGGAACGCGGTTCGATCGAGCGGCGAGTCGGCGCCGATTCTTGCCGGTCCTTCCGGAAGGCGGTATGCGGCTCCCGCGATGAGCGTGCGCCGCTCGCCCTCATGCGGCGTGAGCACGGCGCGCACGCGGTGATCCGGTCCCACGACGATCGCATTGAATCGATGGGTCAGCCACTCGAAGAAGACACGGGGTGCGTCAGCGCCGGCCGCCTCGAACGTCCAGGTCAGGATTCGTTCATCCGGCAGGGACTGAACGCCTTGGATACGGAGCCCGGCCGGGAGTGCGCTGTCGAGCCGGCCGGACCGGCCTTCGACACAACGGATGCACGGGTTCGCGGGATCGAACGAGACCACGAGTGATTCACGCGCGAATGCGAGCACGGCTGTGCGGGTTGCGGTATCGAGGCGTAATCCACGAACGGGCTGCCCCCGGTAGCGGGTGTCGAATGCGCGGGCGAGCGCGCGGACGAGCAGGGAATCGAATCGTATCATGGATGGTGTGCGATGATGGGCGCCGGTCCGGCGGCGGTCAAATCCGTGCAACAGCGGCTTTGACACCGGGAAGGGCCAACCCTAGCTTCTGCGGCGTGAGCGAACGCCGGGTGACTGTCCGCGACCTCGTGGAAATGAAGCAGCGCGGCGAGAAGATCGTCGTGTTGACGGCGTACGATTTCCTGTTCGCGCGACTCGTCGATTCCTGCGGCGTCGACATCGCGCTCGTCGGTGATTCCCTCGGACAGGTCGTCGCCGGCCTCGATTCGACCTTGCCGGTCACCCTCGATGACATGATCTACCACGCACGCGCCGTCCGTCGCGGCGTCCACCACGCGCTGATTGTCGTCGACATGCCGTTCCTCACCTTCCACATCTCGCCGTCCGAAACCGTGCGCAACGCCGGCCGCATCCTGAAGGAGACCGGTTGCGAGGCGGTCAAGATCGAAGGCGGCGATGAAGAGACGGCCCGTCATGTGCACGCGACAGTACGCGCGGGCATCCCGGTCATGGGCCATCTCGGGTTGACGCCGCAGTCCGTGCATGCACTCGGCGGTTACCGCGTGCAGGGCCGCGATGAGGAAACCGCGCAACGCCTCCACGACGACGCCCTGCGGCTCCAGTCCGCCGGCGTCTTCTCGATCGTGCTCGAACTTCTGCCCTCGCTCCTCGCAGCATCGATTTCGCGTTCTCTGCACGTCCCGACCATTGGCATCGGTGCCGGTCCCGACACCGATGGCCAGGTCCTCGTGCTCTACGACATGCTCGGTCTCAACGAGTCGTTCAAGCCGAAGTTCCTGCGTCGCTTCGCGAACCTCGCCGACGCGGCACGCGAGGGCATACGGAATTACAGCGAAGCGGTGCGATCCGGCCGCTACCCGGACACCCAGCATTCCTTCGAGTGATTACAGTCACCACCCGTGACGGACTCCGGAATGCGCTCGCCGGCGCGCATCGGGCCGGCACGCGCATCGGCCTCGTTCCGACCATGGGATTCCTTCACGAGGGCCATCTCTCCCTGATCGACATCGCTCGCCGTCACACAGATCTCGTGGTCATGTCCCTCTTCGTGAATCCCCTCCAGTTCGGTCCCGGCGAGGACTTCGAACGCTATCCGCGAAATGCAGAGCGTGACGGCGACCTCGCTGTGCAACGCGGCGTTCACATCCTGTTCGCCCCGGCCGTCGACGAGTTGTATCCGGACGGCGAACCGCGCACATTCGTTGAAGCGCCCACGCTCGATGACCGGTTGTGCGGTGCGTTCCGGCCCGGTCATTTTCGTGGCGTGCTCACGGTGGTCGCGAAGTTGTTCAATCTGGTGCGACCCGGCGTGGCCGTGTTCGGTCGCAAGGATCTCCAGCAACTCGTACTGGTCCGGCGCATGGCAATGGATCTCGACTTCGACGTTACGATCGAGGCGGGCCCGATCGTTCGCGAGAGCGACGGTCTGGCGATGAGTTCACGCAACGCGTACCTCTCGGCCGACGAACGACAGCAGGCCGCCCTGTTGCGCCGCGCTTTGCTCGATGCCCATGCAGCCTTCCACGAAGGTGCCCGCACCAGCACGGACCTTCTCGAACTCGCCCGCCGCCGCCTCGCCGAGGGCCCGCTCCTTCGCACGCAGTATGTCGAACTCGTCGACCCCGATCGGCTCGAGCCCGTTCCGATCGCAACCGCCGGTGACGTGATCGCGCTCGCCGCTTTCGTCGGCAAGACCCGGCTGATCGACAACCTCAGCCTCGGTGACACCGCTCCCTGATGGTTGACGACGGCTGGCTTCTGCGCGCTGCCGCCGGCTGGCTGCCCGTATGGGCCAACGCCAGCTCCACCCGACAGGAACACATGGCGCGCGTCGCCCGCGTCATGGAGGATTGGGCGATTCGCTCCGGCCTCGACCACCAGGATCGCCTGCGCTGGACGGCTGCCGGGTGGTTGCACGACGCCCTGCGCGATGCGCCGCCCGAGCACATGGAACCGTGGGTCATGCCACCCTTCGAACAGCTCGACTCGTCGCTCTGGCACGGGCCGGCAACCGCCGAGCGGCTGACCGCCGAAGGCGTCGAGGAGCCCGCATTGCTGGATGCGATCCGCTACCACACCCTCGGCCATCCCGGGCTCGAGGCGGTCGGGCGCGCTCTCATTGCCGCCGACTTCCTCGAGCCCGGCCGGCCTGGCCATCAGGATTGGCGCGCAAGTCTGCGCAAACGGGCACCCGGCGCGATGGATGAAATCGTTCTGGAAGTGCTGAAGGCGAAGATCGATCGCGCCCTCGGCAAGCGTCAGCCTGTTCGGCCCGAGACCATTGCGATGTGGAACGAATTGACGGCGAGGCGAACGCGGTGAGTTCCCGGGCCAGCGTACGGAGGGCGCGTTACGAAACGTTGCTCCTCGCGATCGTGCTCGCCAGCGCGAGTGCCTTTGTGGTTTCGTTTGTGGGCGGCATCGGCGGGAGCGCCGATACGCCGGCGCCAGCAGCGATCGAGTCGTTTGCGCCAGCGAACCTGGATGACACTCGAGTGGGCCGCGTCGAGGTCCTGAACGGTGCGGGCGAGGCGGGTTGGGCGCGCGATGCCACAATGCGGTTGCGCGAAGCCGGATTCGATGTCGTCTACTTCGGCAATGCGACCGTGACGGGGGTGGACTCGTCGATCGTCTACAGCCGGATCATGAACGATGAGGTCGCGCATGCGGCAGCGCGAGCGCTCGGCATCACGCGCGTCGTCTCACAACCGGACACGACGCTCTACGTCGATGCGTCGATCCTGCTGGGCGCGGACTGGCGTCCGTCGATCTCGACGAGGGCGAGGTAGGGCTTCGGCGGGTGGGTCTCGTGGTCAGCATGCAACTGTCCGCACGCGGCGGCAATATCCTGGCCACGCGGTTCGCGGATCGTTGCATTGACGCCACCCGTTTCGAGGATGGAGGCAAACGCACGCAACCGCGACGCTGGCGTCGGCTGCCAGTCGGCGCCCGGAATCGGATTGAACGGAATCAGGTTCACGTGCGCATGGAATTCGCGCACGAGTACAGCGAGCTCGCGCGCAAGCTCGGGGGCATCGTTCAAGCCGTCAATCATCACGTACTCGAACGTTATGCGCCTGCCGCCTGCGGCATCGAACCGGCGTAACGATTCCAGCAATTCCGGCAGCGGGTATTTCTTCTCGATCGGAACGAGTCTCGACCGAAGCTCGTGATTGGGCGCATGCAACGAAACGGCGAGCCGGAACTGTTCGGTTCGCTGCGCCAGTTCGAGAATGCCGGGAACCACGCCCACGGTCGAGACGGTGATGCGGCGCGCACCGAGGCCGTACGCCTGGTTGAGCAGCGTCAGTGCAGGCATGACCGCACGCCGGTTCGCGAGCGGTTCGCCCATTCCCATGAAAACGACGTTTCTGATCGGGCCCATGCCGTGCTCGACGGCGTAGCGGCGCGCTGCACGGAACTGGGCGACGATCTCGCCTGTGTTGAGCTGGCGCCGGTACCCTGACCAGCCGGTCGCGCAGAAGACGCACGCCATGGCGCATCCGGCCTGCGACGAAATGCACAGGGTGAGTCTGTCGTGTGCGGGAATCAGAACGGACTCGATGGTTTCGTCGTCCGTGAAGCGCCAGAGATGCTTGACCGTGCCGTCGGTCGAGCGCGCAATCGTGGCGGGTTCCGGCGAGGTCAACGTGAAGGCGTTGTCGAGAGCGGCGCGCTCCGCGATGGGCAGATCCGTC
Source organism: Longimicrobiales bacterium (assembly GCA_050732695.1). Classification (GTDB taxonomy): domain Bacteria; phylum Gemmatimonadota; class Gemmatimonadetes; order Longimicrobiales; family RSA9; genus JBFFZF01. The sequence continues at coordinate 146,060 of JBOHRL010000033.1, forward strand.
AGGGCATCGAACGAGAGCGCATCGCGCTCGTACAGCCATGCGGTTGTCTGCGCGACGCGGTAGCCCGGCACGCCGCGCGCGGCGAAATGAGCAAGCAGCCGTGACTCTGCTTCGTCACGCGGAAGATCGAGCAGGGCGATGCGTCTGGCGGCCGAAGTCGTAGCGGTCATCAGAACGCGGTGCTCAGGCGGAACGCGTGTACGGCGCCGACGTCGTTCGGCAGGTTTTCGCGGAGGACACCGACGGTGAAGCGCCCGAATCGGACAGCCACACCGGCGACCGGGTCCCACGTGTGGCCGTCGAGGCCCGGTTCACCCGCAAACCCGATCGACAGGTCCGCCGCATCACGCCACGACGCAGAAGCCGCGACTCTGTGAGACAGGCCGTGGTACTGAGGTGAGCCGCCGGCGCCGTACTGCGCGCGCACGGCCCAGTCGCCTCGGTGGAGCGCATCGGGAGCGATCTCGAGACCGGCTATCCAGAACGCACCGTCGTCGGCGGTGCGAACCGCTGCGCCGAAGTGGGGATGCAGCGAATGGTCGATGCGCGCGCTCACGCCGGCACCGATCTCGGCCGCATTCTCGCCGCCGGCCACCTCAGCTCCACGCACGTACTGGACGCCAGCGCCCAACGCGAGCCGAGGACCGAGCGTACGCACGGCCGCGAGAGCGAACAGATTCTCGCCAAGATCGAGGGGGACAGCGCCGTCTTCGGCGAGCGGTGAAGTCGTGGTCCGGGTGATCTCGTCGATGCGAAGATTCTGGTAACCGGCGAGTAACGTGGTACGTTCGTCCAGTCGGAGCGCTGCGGCGATGACCGTTCCATCCAGCCCGGTCGACGACGGACCGCGCACGTCCATCAGCATGGCCTCGCCCCGATCGATGGGAATCGTGACTGCGCCCGGGTTCCAGAAGACGGCGATCGGACCGCGCGCCAGCGCATCCGCGCCCGCGCCGGTTCGCGCAGGCATCTCCAGCACCCGTTGCGCATTGACCGGGGCCGACAGCACCAGCCCGAGACCGATTGCAACGACTCCCGAATATCCGCTTTGCATGGACTTTGACCGTTGAAAGCGCCAGATTGCCAGCTTAACTTTACGCAACCGGATCCGGAGCGAGAACCCCCCGCCCCGCGTGCCGAGGTGCCCGCGTGCTACTCAGCGATCTGCTCACGATCGAACGAATCAAGATCCCGCTCGAGGCAGGCTCGAAGGAGGACCTCCTGCGCGAGCTGGTTTCGATCGTCGCGAATTCGGATGGGATCGCGGACGAGGATGCGGTGCTGCAAGCGGTGCGCGAGCGGGAATCCATCCTGTCGACCGGGATCGGTCACGGAGTCGCGATTCCGCATGGCAAATCGCCTTCGGTTCCGGAACTGCGAATGGCTGCCGGGCGCGCTGCTTCACCCGTTGACTTCGACGCGCTCGACGGCCAACCGGTCGCGCTCTTCTTCCTGCTGGTGGGTCCGGAGTCAGCAGCCGGGCCGCACATCAAAGCGTTGAGCCGGATCTCGCGCATCGTGCGCCGCGATGATGTACGCGACCGCCTGATCGCTGCCCGAACCCCCGATGAGTTCCTCAAGGCGCTTCAGGACGCCGAGGCCTGAGCCGATCTCCGTTGCCGAACCGGACAGAATTTCCTTCGAGCCGGCTCTCAACCGTCGCGTTCGCCATCCGCGGCGCGCTTCGATTCCGCAGCGCGTTCGGCGTCCGCGGCGCGTTTGGCCGCTGTCGTGATCTGACGTTTTTCGACGTCGATCTGGCGCGTCAGCGTCCCCACACCGTCACGCAGCATGCGCACCTTCGACGCGTGCGGCATACCTCGACGGGCCGTGAGTTCGAGCTGTCCGCACAGATTGGCCATCGTGTCCAGACCGGCACCCGCGAGTTGCATCTTGAGTTGATTGAACGCGCGCCGGCACTGGCCCGCTACGCCTTCGACATCCATGCGCTCGACCGCCAGCTTCTCGACCAGACCACGCACGTGGTGCATTCGATTGCCGAAGCCGTCCAGGGTCTGGAGTTGTTCCCGGTCCATCGGAGTGAGTCCGCTCATGGGCCGAATTGTACGCCGCAACTCGCGTTGCAGCGAGGGCGGACGGCCGCCAAGGATCGTGAATGGCGAGGAACGGCCCTGCGCAGCACTCGGGCGCGAGGCGCTCAGCCGACCAGCCGAGCGGGTTCGACCGCTCGATGAAGTGGCTCGCGTACGCACCGGCGGCGGCCTGGACCGCGTTCGTCCTCTGGCTCGGCAGTCGCACATGGGAGGGTGTCGTCGGTGGCTGGGACTGGCAGCCGAACGACAAGTTTCTGCATTTCATCATGTACGGAACGCTCGGCCTGCTGCTTCGCTTCGGCTGGCAGTCCGCCGGGCGCCGGCCTGCGGCGCTGCTCCCGTTCCTGTTCGGAGTGGCTGTGGGCGTCTACGATGAATTGCACCAGCGCACGATTCCGGGACGAACGGCGGACGTTCGCGATTTTCTCGTTGACGTGCTGGCCGTGACGTGCGGCTTCTTTCTGTTCGCGTTCATCACGCAATTGCGACTTCGGCGAAACCGTGGATTGAGGAGTTCATGAGGACGAGTTACCGCACTGGCATGCTCGGTTCGTTTCGCGCGAGTGACGCGGGCGAGAAAGTCCGCGTCGCGGGCTGGGTACACAGACGTCGTGATCTCGGTGGTCTCATCTTCCTCGATCTGCGCGATCGATCCGGCAGACTCCAGCTCTCGCTGGGCCCTGGCCGGACGCCACCGGATGTGCTCGACCGGGCCCGGCGAGTCGGCAACGAGTGGGTGCTTGCGATCGAAGGCACGATCGAGGCGCGACCCGCGGAGGCCATCAATCGCGATCTGCCGACCGGTGAAGTCGAACTGCACGTGGCCTCGCTCGAGGTCCTGGCCGAGGCCGAGACGCCGCCCATTCCGGTTGCGTTCTCAAGCGGTGATGAACTTCCGGCCGAAGAGCTGCGCCTGCGGTATCGCCATCTCGATCTGCGTCGCGATGAGCTGCAGCACAACCTCACGGTCCGGCACAGGCTGCTTCAGGTCGTGCGCCGCAATCTCACCGAGCAGGGCTTCCTCGAGATCGAAACGCCCATGCTCACGCGGCGCACGCCCGAAGGCGCCCGCGACTACCTCGTGCCCAGCCGCGTACACCCCGGCGAGTTCTACGCTCTGCCCCAATCGCCTCAGCTCTACAAGCAGCTGCTGATGGTGGCCGGCTATGACCGGTATTTTCAGATCGCGCGCTGCCTGCGCGATGAGGATCTGCGCGCCGATCGCCAGCCCGAGTTCACGCAGATCGATGCCGAGATGTCCTTCGTCACCGAATCGGATGTCTTCGCCGTCGGTGACTCGATGATCGCCGCCATCTTCCGCGAGATCCTCGATGTCGATCTTCCGATTCCGATCCCCCGCATGCCGTTCAACGAGGCCATGGCGAAGTACGGGACCGACAAGCCCGACATTCGCTTCGGCCTCGAGTTCCAGGACGTCACGGACCTGCTTCAGGAAGCCGATTTCCAGCTTTTCCGCGCGACGCGTGACAACGGCACCCGCATTCGCGGCTTCGTCGCACCCGGCGGCGCAGCCCTGTCGCGGCGCGAACTCGACGAACTTGCAACCATCGCGAAAGGAGCCGGTGCGGCAGGCGCGATGTGGTGCAGGCGGGGGCCCGATGGCCTGGCCGGACCGTTCGTGAAGGGAATGGACGGCGGCCTTGCTGACCGGTTCGCCACAGCCACCGGCCTGGCCGACGGTGACCTGTTCGTGCTCGTGATCGGCCGCTTCTACGGAACCGCCACGGCGGACGGTGGGCCGGCTTCGCCGCCGGCCGACGCCGCGCTCGATGCGCTGCGCCGGCACATGGCCGGCCGGCTCGCGCTACGATCCGCCGAAGCCCATGCATGGCTATGGGTTACAGACTTCCCGCTGTTCGACCTGGACGATCAGGCCGGCCGTCTCGCGGCGTCGCACCACCCATTCACGGCGCCCCACCCGGACGATGAGCAAGTGCTCCTCGAATCGATGGGAGTCGCCTCCCGCGAGGCCGCCCGGAATCTCTTCAACCGACGGCTCCGGTCCCGTGCCTACGATGCGGTGTATAACGGCATCGAGATGGCCAGCGGTTCCATACGGATCCATGATCGTGCGCTCCAGCGCGCGGTCTTTCGGGCACTCGGCATCGGCGAGGAAGAAGCGGAAGCGAAGTTCGGGTTCCTGCTCGAGGCATTCCGTCATGGCGTCCCCCCTCACGGCGGGTTCGCCTTCGGCTTCGACCGGCTGGCCATGTCGTTGGTCGGGGGGTCGAGTCTGCGCGATGTCATCGCATTTCCCAAGACGACACAGGCGAGAGCGCTGTTCGAGGGCGCCCCTGCGCCTGTCGATCCAGAGGACCTCGCCGACCTGCATATCGGCGTACTGACGACACAAGGAGGAAGCACAGCCCGTGGATAGCACGACCGTCGAACATCGCCTGCCGACCGAGGGCGCGGACTACCTCATCCTGGCAGGCGTCAACGATGCCAATCTCCAGGAACTCGCCAGACTCTCGAATGTTCGCGTGATACTGCGCGGCGACCACATGATCCTCTCGGGCGAACTGCCGGACGTCGAGCGGGCCGCGCCCGTGGCGGAGCGGTTCATCCGCCAGGCGCGGATGGCGAGGCCCTTCGGCCCCGACGACATCCGCCGAGTGTTCGAGGCCACACCGCAGCCGGCAAGCGGGAACGGCTCGCTCGTGCAGCCCGAGGACGCACCGATCGTCTTTGCCGGGCTTCGCAAGCTGATCGGAGCGAAATCCGAAGGGCAGAACACGTACCTCGATGCTCTTGCGAACAACGACATTGTCGTGGCGATCGGGCCGGCCGGGACGGGCAAGACGTATCTCGCCGTTGCGGCCGCACTCGATGCATTGCGCAAGAACCGCGTCAAGCGGATCATCCTGGCGCGACCCGCAGTCGAGGCGGGCGAGAACCTGGGCTTCCTGCCCGGCGATCTCCAGGAGAAGGTCGATCCGTATCTTCGCCCGCTCTACGATGCTCTCGATGACATCATGCCGGCGGACTGGGTGCGGCGATCCATCGAGGCAAGGACCATCGAGATTGCGCCCCTGGCGTACATGCGGGGCCGCACGCTCTCGGACGCGTTCGTCATCCTGGATGAAGCGCAGAACGCGACGCGCGCGCAGATGAAGATGTTCCTGACGCGGCTCGGGCTCAACTCGCGCGTGGTCGTGACAGGCGACAAGACGCAGATCGATCTGCCCCGGCCCGACGATTCGGGACTGCTCCAGATCGAACGCATTCTGCGGAACATCGAAGGCATCCGATTCGTGTACCTCGATGAGCTCGACGTGGTGCGGCACCGACTGGTGAAGAGCATCATCCGCGCGTACGAGAGCACGTCCGGAACCGGGTGACTGCACCGTGCAGATAGACAACCTGCGCGCCTTCTTCGCGACGCTGAGCGGTCCGCCAGAACGGGCATGGCCGGATGCCGTACAGCATCACGGCGCGCGCGTTCTTCTGCTGCTGTCGCTTGCGTTCATCACGTATCTGTTCTTCCCGGTGGCCGTCGTCCCTGACTTTCCGCAGCTCGAGCGCGGCATGGTCGTGGATGAGGACATCATCGCGCAGCTTCCATTTCAGGTGCCGAAACCGGAATCGCAGATGATGAGGGAACGCGAAGCGGCAGCCGGCGCCGTCGCGCCCATCTTCCGTTACGATTCACTCGCGGTAGACACGATGCGAGCGCGCGTGGCTCGCTTCCTGACCCGGATCGACAGCGCGTTCGCGTCCGGCCTCAGTGAGGCGGACGCGCAGCAGCGACTGCGCGCCGCACTCAACGCATACGCGCTGCCCGGTGAACCCGATCCGTCGCCCTTGCTCGCGCCGCGCGCGAATCGCATGGCCCTGCGCCGCTCGCTGCTGATGACGGTCAACACCGACATGCGCGCAGGCGTTGCCACGGCGGCCGACCTCGAGCAGAGCCCGTCAATGCAAGTGCGCATAATGCGGAACGGCGCCGACCAGCTCACGACTCGCGATGCGGTCATGACGGGCCGGCGCCTGCGCGAGCTGGCGGTGCGTAACCTGCCCATGGATGCGCCTGCGGCGCTCGGTGAGTTCCAGCGTCTGGTGCTGCTCAGCCTGTTCGTGCCGTCGCTGCGCTTTGACCGTGTCGCGACGGAAGCTCTGCGCGAGGCGGCCCGCCGCGCCGTGCCCACGGTAAAAGAGGAGTTTGTCGCTGGTGAGCGCGTCATTTTCAGCCACGAGCGGTTACAGGACGATGACGTCGAGCGGCTTCGTGCCTACCAGACCGCGCTGGCCACGGCAGGGCGCCTGGAACCCGAGCGCAACCGATGGATGCGCATCACGGGCATGCTGCTGCTGAACCTGCTCGAGCTGCTCATCCTCGGGTTCCTGCTCTACCAGTACCGGCGGCCGGTCTACGAGAGTCTGCGAGCGGTGTTGCTCCTCTCGTTTCTGTTCCTCACCGTTGTAGCCGCAGCCGCCCTGCTGGCAAGTGCACAGGCGCCGGCCGTGCTCGTGCCCATCGCGTTACCCGCCCTCGTTGCGGCGGTCCTCTGGGACGGCCGGCTCGCGCTTGTCTACGCCCTCGTGATTGCGCTTCTGATCACCATGCAGGCGCCATACGGCGAGTTGTCTCCGCGCATCCTGTTCATCGCGGGCGGCGCAGCGGCTGCGCTGAGCGTGCGCGTCATGCGCCGGCGCGCCCATGGCCTGATCCTGGGCGCGGTGGTCGCTCTCGCCTACGCGGGTGCCTCCCTTGCCGTGGGCTTGCTGCTTTCGTGGGAACTCTCCGTGATCGCGTCAGGTGCACTGCTCGGGTCCGCGAACGGCATCGCCTGCGCATTGATCGCGGTCGGGCTCATGCCCGTATTCGAGGCGTGGACCGGCATCACGACGGACCAGACCCTGCTCGAGCTGTCCGACCTGAACGGGCCGCTGCTCAAACGACTGTCCCTCGAGGCGAGCGGGACGTACGCCCACTCGATCAACGTGGCCAATCTGGCCGAGGCCGCGGCCCGCGCCATCGACGCGAATCCTCTGCTCTGCCGGGTCGGCGCGTACTATCATGATATCGGCAAGATGACGGCGCCGCAGTTCTTCGTCGAGAACCAGCCTCGCGGCCGGAACCCGCACGATCGACTCGATCCGGCCACGTCTGCATCGATCGTGCGCAATCACGTTCTCGAAGGCCTGAAGATGGCGGACCAGGCCAAGCTGCCCGAGGTCGTCAAACGCTTCATCCCCGAGCATCACGGGACGCAGATCATCGGCTTCTTTCTCGAGGAAGCGAAGCGCCGCAATGGCGAAGGGCCGGAGCTGGACGTTGCGGATTTCCGCTATCCGGGGCCGTTGCCGCGCTCCAGGGAGACAGCCGTTCTGATGCTTGCCGATTCCGTCGAATCGGCGACCAAGGTGCTGGACGAGCCAACGCCCGAAAAGATCCGCGCCACCGTCGATCGCATTGTCGGCACGAAGCTCGAGCGCGGGCAACTTGATGAAGCACCCCTCACGCTTCAGGACCTCGCCCGCATCAAGCAGCAGTTTGTGGTCATTCTGAGCGGCATGTACCATCACCGTCTCGACTATCCGGCAGCGGTCGGGATCAGCCGCGAGTCCGGCCCGGGATCAACAGCCCCGAAGTAATGCCGGCTGGCATCGTGGTTCACGTGGCCGACGGTCTCGATCTGCGGCGGATCGCCCCCGGAATGGGCGGCCGGCACGGCGTGACGCACGTCGTACGCCGTGCGGCTCGCGCCGCGCTCGAGGAGACGGACGCTCCCGCTGCAAAACTCTCGTTCGCCATCCTGGCCGATGCCGAGATGGCGGAGTTGCACGGCCGCTATCTCGGCAAGCCGGTCACGACGGACGTGCTGTCGTTTCCGCTCAACGAGCAGGGAGCAAAGCCCTCGGGTGAGGTCTGTATCGGCATCGAGCAGGCGGCCAGGCAAGCCGAAGAACTGCACGTCCCGCTCGACCAGGAACTCGCGCGCCTGGCCATTCACGGAACGCTGCACATCCTCGGACACGATCATCCGGAAGACGAGGGCCGGGTGACGAGTCCGATGTGGCAATTACAGGAGCATATCCTTTGGCAACTGAACACCGTGTGAGGTTCTCGGCCCGCATCCGGCGACACCTCATTGCCGGCCTTGTCGTCATCGCGCCTGTGACCGCAACCGTCTGGGTGTTGTGGTGGATCTTTCGCCTTCTCGATGGGCTGCTCGGCCGCTTTCTCTCTCCCATGATCCAGCGTTGGTTGCCATGGGACATCACGATTCCAGGGCTGGGCCTGATTGCGCTGTTCCTGATCCTCGTGGTCACCGGTTGGGCGGCCGAACGCGCCGTCGGCTCGCGCGTCCTGGCGGCATGGCATCGCATTCTCGAACGGATCCCCGTGACCAGCCGCATCTACACTGCGGCGAATCGAATCGTACGAGCCATTTTCGCCGGCGAGAAACGCGCCTTCAGCGCCGTCGTCCTCATCGAGTTTCCGTCGGAAGGACGGTGGTCGATCGGCTTCCTCTCCGCCGACGCGCCCGGCTTCGCCCGCGAGTTCATTCCGGACGCAATTTCCGTGTTCGTTCCCACCACGCCCAACCCGACGACCGGGTTCCTCGTCATGGTGCCGCGCGAAAAGGCCCTGCCGGTCACGATAACAATGGATGAAGCGTTCACTCTCATTCTGTCCGGCGGCGCAGTCTCGCCCGAGTCCATGGCGGCACGAGCCGCCCTCAAGGAAGCCGTCCCCGCCGGTGCATGAAGCTGTGGCAATTCCTGTAGGGCGAGGAATGAATCGCTCTCACGTCCTGTGGAGCGGCCCATGAATCGCTGGCGGCGAGGCTTCGCCATCCTGTCCCGCCTGACGCCGTTCATCTTCGCGTTCGTGCGCGATCGCCGCCGCTGGCTCCTGTTCGGCGGGCCCGCGCTCCGCAGTCCGCAGCAACACGAGCGCCGTGCACAACGCCTGACGGAGACGATCGCCGAGCTGGGCCCGACGTTCATCAAGCTGGCCCAGGTCTTCGGCGCACGCGCGGACATTCTGCCCGAGCCGTATCTGTCGAATATCAGCCGGCTTCAGGACCAGGTCCCGCCCGATCCGTTCGAGTCGATCGAACGTGTACTCATCGAAGAACTGGGCCAGCCGCCGCGAGAGGTGTTCGCATCGTTCGAGACAGAGCCCGTTGCCGCCGCCAGCCTCGGGCAGGTGTACCGCGCTCGTATTGATGGGCAGCCTGTCGCGGTAAAGGTGCTGCGTCCCGATGTCGAAGCGCTCGTGGCCGCTGATCTCGACATCTCCTTCCGCCTGCTGTTCCTGCTCAATGTCCTGTTTCGCAATCATCACGTAAACGCTCTCAGCAATGTCGTACGTGAGTTCGGCGTGCGCGTGCGCGAGGAGATGGATTTCCGGCTCGAGGCCGCAAACATCGAGCGGTTTCACCGTCATTTCGAACAGGACCGGCGCGTGCGCGCGCCACGCGTGCACGACACGTTCACACGCCGCCGTGTCCTCGTCATGGAATGGGTCGATGGCGAGCGGATCGACCGCCTGACGGAACGTTTCGCCAATGGCAGCCTCGACTTCGGCGAACTGATGCGCTCGCTCATCGAGACCTACCTGCGCATGATGCTGGTCGATGGCTTTCTGCACGCGGATCCGCATCCCGGCAATATCCTCGTCGCCCCGGATGGCACGCTCGTCTTCCTCGACTGGGGCATGGTCGTGCAGCTCGATCGGTCCGCCCGCGATGCCATCCTGCGCACCGCCCTTGCCGCGGGCCGTAACGACCTCGACGGCATGATCAACGGAATGTATGCCCTTGGCATGATCGATCCCGTGATCTCGCGAGCAGAAATTCGCGATGCAGCGGTCGAGATCCTGTCCATCGTCGAGCGTGTCCGCGAACTCAGCGCGCGGCGCGTTCAGGAGATGGTGCAGGAGATCATGGACACGTTCTATACCTGGCCGCTGATGCTGCCTCGTGAGCTGGTTTACTTCTTTCGCGCTGCGGCTCTGCTCGAGGGGATCGGCTACCGCTACGATGAGGCGTTCAACGGCCTCGAAGTGGCGCGCTCCGTCATACGCCGCATGCGGAACGAACTGTTACAGGCAACCGCGCGCGCGCCACGCGAAATCGCACTCGGCGTCATGGACGAGGTGCGCACCGGCTTCGCTGCGGTTCGCGATGTGCTCGCCCGCGCCGAACGCGAGGAGTTCCGTGTACGGATTCACCCGCGCGATGTGAACCACGCCGAACGCTTCGTCCAGCTCCAGGTGCGGCGTATCCTGCTGGGTGTGTTCGCACTCACGATCGCGCTCATCACCGCCATCACCTTTCTCGCCGTGCGCAATATCTGGTTGCTTTTCGGCGGGCTGGCTATCTCGCTGGTGCTGTTCCTCGTTCTGCTGTTCTTGCCGGTGCACCTGCTCGAGAACCCGCTGCGTCATGCTCGGACGATACGGTAGGAACGGCGGACCGCGACCCTCGCTGCGGCGCCGTACTCTTCGGGTGTGAACAGCCGACCGAGCCGTGGCCGGATCTGCATGGAATGGCGGAGCTCACCGTGAATAAGTGCGAGCGACAAGTGATCGAGCCGGCCTCCGTCACGTTCATTTCACGGGCCGCCGTCAACGTCCGACCCTCTGTGGCCACTTTGACCTGCGTGTGAAACAGGCCGTTGAACTGTCCTCGCGGTTTGACACGGGGACGCGCGATCCGGAAACTTCAACGCAATGACGCATGGATCTGATGGTTCGGGCCCGCACCGTTTCGGGGGTGGCCTCCTGACTGCGTTCGAGGCCGGGCGGCGCGTGGCCCTGGCCCGTGTCATTTCTGCGGTTGAAGATCAGGCGCCCGGGTTCCGCGACCTGCTGATTGCGCTCCACGGCCGGATCGGCCGGGCGCACCGCATCGGTATCACCGGCCCGCCCGGCGCCGGGAAATCGACGCTCATCGCCGCGCTGATCACGCATTGGCGGGAAGTCGGTGAATCCGTTGCGGTGATCGCCGTCGATCCCACGTCGCCGTTCACAGGTGGGGCTCTGCTGGGCGATCGCATTCGCATGAACGAGGTCGCGCTCGACCGGGGCGTATTCATCCGCTCGATGGCGACGCGCGGCTCGCTCGGCGGCCTGTCCCTCGCCACGCGAGAAGTGTCGGATGTCGTCGACGCGTTCGGCTTCGATCGCATCCTGGTCGAGACCGTCGGCGTCGGTCAGACCGAGCTGGACATTGCATCGGCGGCAGACAGCACGGTCGTCGTACTCGTCCCTGAATCCGGAGACGGGATCCAGGCGATGAAGGCCGGCCTGATGGAAGTGTCCGATCTCTTCGTCATCAACAAGGCGGACCGGCCGGGAGCGGACCGCGTGGCGCGTGAGATCTCCATCATGCTGCACCTGCGCACCGGCCGCACGCTGCGCAATGTGCCAGCCCACCACGGCGTTGATTCCGGCCGGGTCCGGCGGCCGAATGCCAGGGCGACAGCAGGTGGGCGTCCGGCGGCCGGGGATTCTGACGCCGAAACGGATCCAGCGAAGCCGGCCGGCTGGGAGATTCCGGTCCTCCAGACCGTCTCACAGGAAGGGAAGGGCGTAGACGAACTCGTCGCTGCACTGAACCGTCACCGGGAATGGCTGGAGGTTTCCGGGGAGCGGGCGCTGAGACGCCGCATACGACTGGAACAACGGGTGCGTGATGAAGTCGATCGGCTTCTCCATCTGAGGGCGTGGCGAGCGGGGCAGGGCGAGCCGATGCTGGAATCGGCGCTGCCCGCTCTCGAAGCCGGTTCGACGACGCCCTACGAAGTCGCGGCGAACATCGTGGAATCCGTTCTCGGCAAGGCAGGGCAGCCGGCATAACGGTGTACCGATGATCGTCTTGGGCTCGGGAGACGAATCCGGCCGCGCTCTCGGGGGTATCGACGAAGCGGCGCCCCAGACGTCCCTTACCATGCAGGTCACTATGGGTGTACTCGATTCGGAAGCGCGGACCGGACAGGCGATGACGCCGGGGCTTACCGAACGTCTCGAGCGGCAGGAGCGTGAACTCGCCGAACTGCGGGCCCGGCTTGAGGACTGGGAAATGGCATTCGAGCGACAGCCGGCGAGACGGTCATCCTTTCAGACGGTGTCCGGTGTGCCCGTCGCGCCCCTGTACACGCCCGCCGACGTGGCCGACTGGGACTACATGGAGCGGCTCGGCCTGCCGGGCGAGTACCCGTTCACGCGCGGGCCGTACACCTCCATGTATCGGACCCGTCTGTGGACGAAGAGGCAGTTCGCGGGGTTCGGCACGGCCGAGGAGACGAACCAGCGCTACAAGTACCTGCTCGACCACGGGCAGACCGGTCTCTCCGTTGCGTTCGATTTTCCGACGCTCATGGGTTACGACTCGGACCACGCTCGTTCGTTGGGTGAAGTCGGGAAATGCGGTGTGGCGATCTCGAGCCTCGCCGACATGGAAACACTTTTCGACGGCATTCCGCTCGACCAGGTGTCCGTGTCGATGACCATCAACGGGCCCGCCGTCCTGATGTTCTGCTTCTATGTCATTGCTGCCGAGAAGCAGGGTGTGCAACCCGACCAGCTGCGCGGCACGGTGCAGAATGACATACTCAAGGAGTACATGGCGCAGCACGCGTGGATCTATCCGATCGAGCCGGCGCTCGGCCTGATCGTGGACATGTTCGAGTGGTGCTCGACGAACGCGCGGCACTACAACCCGATCTCGATCAGCGGCTATCACATCCGGGAAGCGGGTGCGACGGCAGCGCAGGAGCTGGCATTCACGCTTCGCAACGGCTTCGAGTACGTCGAGCGAGGCATCGAGCGTGGCCTCGATATCGATGATTTTGCGCCCCGCCTTTCTTTCTTCTTCGATGTGCACAACGACTTCTTCGAGGAAGTCACGAAGTTCAGGGCCGCCCGGCGCATCTGGGCCCGCCGGCTGCGCGAGGTGTACGGCGCGAAAAGGGACGAATCGTGCCGGCTCCGCACGCATGCCCAGACCGCAGGCGTCACGCTGGTCGCGCCGCAGCCCGAGAACAACATCGTGCGCGTTGCCTATCAGGCGCTCGCGGCCGTGCTCGGCGGGACGCAATCGCTGCACACGAACTCGATGGATGAGACCCTCGCGCTGCCCACCGAGAAGTCGGTCCGCATCGCGCTCCGTACCCAGCAGATTCTGGCCTTCGAGACCGGCATCCCGAACACGATCGATCCACTCGCCGGGTCCTACTACGTCGAAGCCATGACGGACCGGCTCGAACGCGAAGCCGAAGAGATCTTCGACGAGATCGATCGAAGCGGCGGCGTCGTGCGCGGCATCGAAACCGGCTATTTCCAGCGTGAGATTGCACTCAGCGCACAGCGCCAGCAACAGGCGGTCGAGTCCGGCGAACAGATTGCTGTCGGCGTCAATGCGTTCATGGAAGGCAACGACGACAGCGCGATCGACATCCTCAAGATCGACGATCGCCCCGAACGACGGCAGCGGGAACGTCTCGCCGAACTGCGTGCCCGGCGCGATGACGCGCGCGTCGCGGCGACCCTCGAGGCGCTGACAGAAGCGGCACGCCATGGTGACAACGTCATCGAGCCGATGCTCGAGTGCGTGCGCGCCTACGCCACGCTCTTCGAGATCCGCTACGCCATGGAGAGAGTGTTCGGCGCGTACCGCGAACCGGTTTTCTTCTAACGCATGGAGTCCGAGCCGACTCTCAGCGCGCTCAGCATCGTACTCCGCCTCGGGCTCGCGTTCCTGCTCGTTTTCGCCAATGCCTTCTTCGTGGCGGCGGAGTTTTCCCTCGTCGGTGCGCGGCGCACGCGAATCGCCGCTCTGGCCAGGAGCGGCAGCCGTCGCGCGCGCATGGCCAATTCCGCCATCCATCGCCTCGATCACTATATCTCGGGAACGCAGCTCGGCATCACGCTCGCATCGCTCGGCCTCGGCTGGGTCGGCGAGTCGACCATCGCCGCGATGATCGTTGGCCTGTTCCAGGGTCTGCCCTCGCCGTGGGATGTCGTCAACACGCACCTCGTCGCCGGCACCATTGCATTCGCCTTCATCACGTTTCTGCACATCGTCCTCGGTGAACTTGCGCCCAAGTCCCTCGCCCTGCTGTTTCCAGAGACCGTCAGCCTGTGGCTGGCCGGTCCGCTCATCGTCTTTTCGAAGCTCTTCACGCCCTTCATCGTTCTCCTGAATGGCGCCGCCAACCTGTTGCTGCGAAGCATCGGCCTGCGCGCGCCAACCGAGATGGAGCGCGTGCACCGGCCCGAGGAAATCGAGATGCTGCTCACGCAGACCGTCGAGCACGGACTGCTCCGTGAGGAACCGGTCGAAATGATCCGCGGCGTGTTCCACCTGTCCGAGACGACGACGGCCGAAGTCATGACGCCGCGCACCGAGGTCGTCGCGCTGCCGGTCGAAACACCGCTCGAGGACGCCGTGCAGTTCATTCTCGACATGGGCCACTCGCGCTATCCGGTGTACGACGACACCATCGATCACATCGTCGGCGTCCTCCTCGCCCGTGATGTCTGGAAAGCACAGCGCGACGGCGTGACGACGCTGCGCGAGATCGTGCGCGAAGTGCCATTCGTGCCCGACACGAAGTCGGTCGAGCAACTGCTTCGTGACATGCAGGAGGAGCAGACACACATGGCGGTCGTGATCGATGAGTTCGGCGGAACGGCCGGCATCGTGACCATCGAAGATCTCGTCGAGGAAATCGTCGGCGAGATCGAGGACGAACTCGATGAAGCTGCGCCCGAATTCGTCGAGGGCGAGGGCGGCCGCATCGAGTTGAGGGGCAAGACCGGGATCTTCGAGTTGAACGAACGCTACGGGCTGAAAGTCCCGGACGAAGACTACACGACGGTCGCCGGATTCGTCCTCGGCCGGCTCGGCCGGCTACCGCGCGTCGGTGACGAGATCACGATGCCGGGTGGCGTCCTGCGCGTCCTCTCGATGAAGGCCCGGCGCGTGGACCGGCTGTCATTGTTGTTGAAGCACGAGCCCAAACCGTTCGAGGCCGGGGAGGCATAGTGAAAGGTATGAACCAGCGCAACGTCCGCATCCTCGTCGCGAAGCCTGGCCTGGACGGCCACGACCGCGGTGCCAAAGTCATCGCCAGTGCATTCCGCGATGCCGGCTTCGAGGTCATCTACACGGGACTCCACCAGACGCCCGAGATGATTGTCAACGCGGCAGTCCAGGAAGACGTCGATGTCGTCGCTCTCTCCATCCTGTCCGGCGCGCACATGACGCTGTTTCCGCGCATCCTCGAACTGCTCCGCGAAGAGGGCATGGAGCACGTGCTCGTGATCGGTGGCGGCATCATCCCCGCCGAAGACATCGCGTCGCTGGAAGCACAAGGTGTTACCCGGCTGTTCGGCCCCGGAACGCCAACCGCGGCACCGATCGATTTCGTGCGCACCCACTTCCAGCAGGGGCACGCAGGCGCCGCGCATGGCCCATCCTGATCCGACGCTGCCCACCTCGCCGTCCCGTCTCGAACGGTTGACCGCGGAACTGCGTGAGCTCAATGCACAGCTACGCCTCGGCGGCGGAGCGGAACGGATCGAGCGCCAGCACCAGCAGGGCAAGCTCACCGCGCGCGAACGCATCGCCCTGCTCCTCGACGCGAACACCCCGTTCCTGGAGCTCGGCCTGCTCGTCGCCTTCGATCGATACGATGGGCAGGCACCCGCTGCCGGCGTCGTCACCGGCATCGGCAACGTCCATGGGCGGCAGGTTGTCGTCATCGCCAACGATGCTACCGTCAAGGCCGGGTCGTGGTGGCCGGAGACGATCACGAAGATGCTGCGCGCCCAGGAAGTCGCAATGCGGTCGCGCGTCCCGATCGTGTACCTGGTCGATTCCGCCGGCGTCAACCTGCCTTATCAGGGCGGCGTCTTCCCCGGCCAGTACGGTGCGGCCCGGGTGTTCTACTACAACTCCATAATGCGTCATTATCTGCGCGTCCCGCAGATTGCCGCTGTGATGGGGCCGTGCATCGCCGGCGGCGCATACCTGCCCGCGCTTTCCGATGTGATCCTCATGGTGGAGGGCACCAGCTTCATGGGGTTGGGTGGCCCCAACCTCGTGAAGGGTGCCACTGGCCAGACGGTCGAGGCGGAAGAACTCGGCGGCGCGTGGACGCACACCGCGATCAGCGGCGTCGCGCATTATCGCATGGCCGACGACCGTGCGTGCCTCGGACGCATCCGCGAACTCATTGCAGAGCTTCCCTCGCCGCCCACCATCGCCGTGCTCGGGGAAGCGGCGGAATCCGGGCAGCCGCTCGACTCTCTGTACAGTCTGCTGCCCGATGATCATCGCCAGCCGTACGATGCGCACGCGTTGCTGCGCACGCTGCTCGATCGCGGACACTTCGACGAGTTCCAGGCCGACACTGCACCCGAGATCATCTGCGGCAATGGCCGCATAAACGGGATCGCGGTTGGCGTCATTGCGAATGCACGCGGTATGCTCCGTGATCCGCACGGCGGCCCGCCGAAGTTCGGCGGTATTGTGTACACGGACAGTGCCGAGAAGACGGCGTTCTTCATCGATACCGTGAACCGCCATCGGGTCCCATTGCTTTTTGTGCAGGATGTGAGCGGGTTCATGGTGGGCAAGGAAGCGGAGCACTCGGGCATCATCCGGGCCGGTGCGCGCTTCGTCGAAGCGATGGCGACCGCGACCGTGCCGAAGGTCGTGCTCACCATCAACCACGCCAGCGGCGCCGGTTATTACGCCATGGCCGGCCAGGGCTTCGATCCGGATTTCATCTTCACATGGCCGACCGGCCGGATGGGCGTGATGGAAGGTGACAGTGCCGTCATGGCGCTGTTCGGGCCGCAGCTCGACGCACTCCGCAAGGAACGCAAACAGCCAGACGCGGAACTTCAGCAGAAGATCGATTCGGTACGCGCGGATTACGATCAGCAGCTCGATGCCCGCTATGCGGCTGCGCGGGGTTTCGTGGATGCTGTTCTCGAACCCGAGGAGACGCGCGTCATGCTGTCACTCGCGCTGCGGACCGCGCTCCACAATCCCGGTCCGCACCTGGGACCCTGGGGACAGTTGCCGGGCCTGGAATGACGCGAGCCGCGCCGATCCGCATCGCCAGCGGCCAGGGATTCTGGGGCGATCTGTTGCGTGCGCCCGTCGATCAGGTGCGGCGAGGGCCCATTGATTACCTGATGCTCGATTATCTTGCTGAAGTCACGATGTCGATTCTCCAGAAACAGCACTCGCGAGATCCGCAGCAGGGCTACGCGCGTGATTTTGTCCCGCTCATGGGCGAGATCCTGCCGGACTGCGTTGAGAAGGGCATCCGTGTCGTCGCCAACGCGGGCGGCGTGAACATCGAAGGCTGCCGGGCTGCCGTACTGGCGGAAGCACGCAAGGCCGGGCTCGAAGGCAGAGTCAGGGTCGGGGTCGTCCTGGGCGATGATATCCTCGACCGGCTGCGCGATCTGATCGCGCGCGGTAGTCCTCTCGCCAACCTCGACACCGGTGAGCCGCTTGAAGCCGTTCTCGATCGCGTGCAGAGCGCGAACGCGTACATCGGCGCTCAGCCCATCGTCGAGGCGCTCCGCCGGGACGCGGCCGTTGTCATCACGGGACGATCGACCGATACCGCACTCACATACGCCCCGATGGTGCACGCGTTCGGTTGGCGCGACGACGACTGGAACCGCCTCGCCGCAGGCGTCGTGGCCGGCCACATCAATGAATGCGGCGCGCAGTGCACGGGTGGCAATTCGCTCATCGCATGGGAGGAGATCCGCGATCTCGAGGACGTCGGATTCCCCATCATCGAGGCGCACGCGGACGGGACATTCGTCGTCACCAAGCACGCTGGCACGGGCGGCCGTGTGACGCCACCCATCGTCGCCGAGCAGATCGTCTACGAGATGGGCGATCCGTCCACTTACATAACGCCTGATGTCATTGCGGACTTCACTACGATCCGGCTCGAAGCAGACGGCGAGAATCGCGTGCGGGTCCACGGCATCACGGGCCGACCGCGCACCGACAAGCTCAAGGTCTCGATTTCCTACCACGCCGGGTACAAGGCAGTCGGTTCGCTGGTCTACGCCTGGCCCGATCCCGTGAGGAAGGCGCAGGAAGCAGACCGAGTGCTGCGCGCACGACTTGACCGGCTCGGACTCGCGTTCGATGAGATCCGCACCGAGTACGTCGGCTGGAACTCGGCGCACGGTGCGCTGGCCGGCCCGCCTCCGGCCGATCTGCCGGAAGTCGAGTGGCGCATCGCCGTGCGCAGCGAGAATCGTCCGGCGGTGGAGGCCTTCACACGCGAGATCGCACCGCTCGTGCTGACCGGGCCGCCCACGGTTACCGGCTTCGCAGGCGGGCGGCCGCGCGTTCAGGACATCGTCGCCTATTGGCCCGCACTGATCGATCGCACCGAGATCGAACCGAACCTGCGCGTCGAGGTGACTCCCGCATGACGCCGCTCAGCACGGTAGAATCGCCCGATCGTCGCTGCGCATGGCTGGCTCGACCATGAAGACAGTCCGTCTCTTCGCCCTCGCCCATGCACGGTCGGGTGACAAAGGCGACACCGTGAACGTCGGCATCATCGCACGGCGGCCCGAGTTCTGGCCGATCATCCGCGAAACACTCACCACGGACCGCGTGCGCCATCATTTCAAGGATCTCGTCAAGGGCGATGTCGAACGCTTCGAGCTGCCCAACCTGAACGCGCTCAACTTCCTCCTTCACGGCGCGCTCGACGGCGGCGGCACAGTCTCGCTCATGACGGACGCACAGGGGAAGACCTTCTCGACTGCGATGCTGCGCATGAGCATCGATGTCCCGGACGATCTCGCACGCCTGATCGGCGACGGAGGCGCGCATGCTTGATATCACTCTGGTACGCAGCCCGTGGCCGTGGCTCGCCCCATCGGCGGCGTGCGTCGCATGACCACGAACGCGCCTGCGCAGCCCGTCCTTCTCTCCGTCGATGGTGGCGTTGCGACGCTCATGCTCAATCGGCCGGGAAAACGCAACGCACTGGACGCTGCGACCATTGCCGCCCTGGACGAGGGCATGCGTTCCGTCGATGCGCGTGAGGACGTGCGCGTTCTCCTGCTGTGTGGAGCGGGCACGGATTTCTGTTCCGGCGCAGATCTCTCGCAGCTCGAAAAGACTGCGGCCAATGCCGGCCCGCTCGACAACCTCGCCGACGCGATGGAGCTGGGAGACCTTTTCATCACCATGCGCCGGGCCGCAAAGCCGATCATTGCCGCCGTACACGGCCACGCGCTTGCCGGTGGTGCCGGCCTCGCCACCGCCGCTGATCTGATCGTTGCCAGCGAGAGCGCGAAGTTCGGCTATCCCGAGGTTCACCTCGGTTTCGTTCCGGCGATGGTGACAGCCCTGCTGCGCCGCACTCTTGGCGAGAAGGCAACGTTCGAACTCATTGCGCTCGGCACGTCCTTCAGCGCCGCAGATGCCGCCCGTCTCGGGCTCGTATGTCGCGTGTTTCGCGACGATGATTTCGCTGCCGCATCGCATTCGTTTGCTTTGGAACTGGCCGCCCGGTCCACATCCGCTGTCCAGCTTTGCAAGCGATTGCTGTACGGCATTGACGGCGTTTCCTTCGAGGCCGCCATCGCGCGCGGCGCGGACATCAACGTACTTGCCCGATCGTCCGCAGCCTGTCAGGAAGGCGTTCGCCAGTTCCTCGACAAGCGAAAGCGCTGATGTTCCGCCCTTCGCGCCGGCGCCACGGGCCAGATCCGACGTTGCGCTACCGAATGCTGCTGTTCGGTGTGGGCGCCGTGGCGGGGCTCTTCGGCATGGCGACAGAACGCTCCTGGCTCGTACTCACAGGTACCGTGTTTCTCGCCATTGGTCTGGTCGTGGCAATTGTCGCGAATCGAAAACGGCTCCGCGAAGGGGAACAGGCCGATACCGACGGCGAAGAAGACGCGACATGAACACACGCAACATGCCCGTGCCCTGGGCCGGCAGGGTTCAGGATCGGGTGGTCTTGTCCTGATCAGGTATGAGCGAGCAGATCGTTGGTCTGTTGCATCGGTGCTTGGCATCCATACACACGGGTCAGGAGCTGATGATTGCGTTTCTCGGCCTGATCGCCGCCCTTGGTGGCTGCGACGATCTCGTTAGTGCGCCACGCATGCCGGGCGCAGACTCATTTGCCGCGCGTATCGATTCGCTGTTCGCCGATTTCCGGAGCGACGGTCCCGGCGCCAGTGTCGCGGTCATCCGGGACGGGGAGGTGCTGTTCGCGCGCTCCCACGGATTGGCTGAACTCGAGACCGGCCGTCCCGCCGACTGCGACACCAGCTACCGCCTCGCCTCGGTCACGAAGCAGTTCACGGCGCGCGCCATTGCGTTGCTCATTGCGGACGGCAGGCTCACTCTCGATGATCGCCTGCCCGATGTGCTGCCCGGCGTGCCGGACTGGGCGGCTGACGTGCGAATCCGGCACCTCGTCGGTCACACGTCCGGACTGCCTGCGTATGAGTCGCTCATCCCGGACACACTGCGCGGTCAGCTCGAGGATGCAGACGTGCTCGCGCTGGTGCGGACTGCGACCGCGCTCTACTTCCCACCCGGCTCCGCCTACCGATACAGCAATACGGCGTACGCGTTGCTCGCGCTGATCGTGGAGCGGACATCCGGCAAACGCTTCGCCGAATTCCTGGCGGAGCGCATTTTCGAGCCCGCCGGGATGACCAACACCGTGGCGCACGAGGAGGGCATTTCTACCGTCGTGAACCGCGCCTACGGTTACAGTCCGGACAGCATCGGATTTCGCAGGACGGATCAAAGCCAGACCAGCGCAGTCCTGGGTGATGGCGGCGTCTACTCGTCCATCACGGACCTCGTTCGCTGGGATAATGCACTGTCATCGGAGCGATTCACGTCACCGCCGCTGAATGCCGGAGCGCCGCCCGATAGCGTGAGTACGTATGGGTTCGGCTGGGTTTACGAGACTTTTCAGGGCCACCGCCGCCAGTCGCACACAGGCACTACCGTTGGGTTCCGCAACGCGTACCTGCGCTTCCCCGATGCCCGGTTGTCTATCATCGTGCTCGCCAACCGCGCGGACGCGCAAGCGCAGGAGCTGGCCGAGCACATCGCGAAGCTGCTGCTGCCTGCCAAATCAGACCTTCCGCTTCCGAACCCCCGAGCGGTGTCAGCGCGCAAATGGCAAGCGATGCGCCAGTTGCACGCTCGATCGACCGACTGTTTGTGAACGATACGAGAGTGCCGTGAACGCGACCGTCGGTCCTAAGTCGTGAGGCCCGACGGCTACTCCAAGCGCAGCGACGTGGCGGGATCGATGTGCGTGGCGCGACGTGCGGGAATCCAGGACGCGAACGCTGCGACGAGTGCGAGCACAGCGATCGTGATCGTGAGGACGCGCGGGTCGCCAGGGGTGATTTCGTAGAGCCATGACGCGAGCACGCGTCGCGCAACCCCGAAGACGAGCAACCCCACCAGCGCGCCTGCGCTGACGTTCGTGAGACAGCGCCGCACCACCGCTCTCACTACGGTAGCGCGGTTCGCACCGAGCGCGAGGCGGATGCCGATCTCGCGCCAGCGCTGCTGGACGACGGAGGCGATCACGCCGTAGATGCCGATGCCGGTGAGCAGCAGCGCGAAGGCCGCGAACGCCGCGACGAGCAGCGTGCGGAAACGCGGCTCTGCGACCGAGCGGCTCACCACGGCGGAAAGCGGCTCGACTTCTGGTGCGAGTTGCGGCACCTCGTCGACGACCTCGCCGCGCAATGCATCGACGAGCGCGACGGGTGCGCCACGCACCAGCAGCAGCGGCGTACCTTCGGCGGCCTGCGCGCGTGGCAGCAGCACGGTCGGCCTGGGGGCGCGGTCGAGTCCCATCTCGTGTATGTCCGCGGCAACGCCGATCACGCGCGTCTGATGCTCCGTGCCGGGAGCCAGCCAGCGATCCCTGAAGTGGCCGATCTGGATCGTTCGGCCAAGCGGCGACGCGTCGTTCCAGAAGTGTCGCGCGAACGCCTCGTTCACGATGGCCACGGGCTCCGCGTCCGCAACGTCATTGTCATCGAAATCGCGGCCGCCGCGGAGCGGAATGCCGAGTGTGGCCAGGTAGTCCGGTGAGACGAAGCGCAGCTCTACGGCGCCAATGGCGAGTTCGGGGCGGTCCGCGATGTCGACGGGGAAGTTCAGGCCGCGCTCGAGTGGCAGGCTGGGCGCCGCCGCGGCATGCTCGACACCGGGCAGCGCGCGGATGCGCTCGAGGAGCCGATCCACGAGCAGGTCGCGGCGGGCGGCATCGTACTCAGGAGGCAGGCGTCCCAACCGGACCGCGGTTACGCGATCCGCGTCGAAGCCGGGATCCACGCGAATCAGGCGAATGAAGCTCGCGGTGAGGAGCGTCGCAGCGGAGAGCAGCACGACAGCCACCGTGGCCTCGAGGAATACAAGCGCCTCGCGAA
>JBOHRL010000034.1:0-82207 GCA_050732695.1 Longimicrobiales bacterium
GGCCGGGGCTCCGCGGCCGCGGCGCCGCCCAGGACGGCCCGAATCAGCTCCTCGAGCTCCACCGTGCGGTCGAGGTGGGCGAAGCGCAGCAACAGTGTCTCCAGCAGGATCCGCGGGCTGCCGCTCTTGCGAAAGCGGCCGTCGACATCCAGCTCGGCGACCTGGCTCAGCATGCGCAGCAGGTCGCCGGTGGCGAAGCGCGCGGCCTGCGCGCGGATCGCCTCTCGCAGATCGTCACGCGCCTCGATCGCGTCCTCACCCTCCAAGCGCGCCATCAGCCGCAGCCGGATCGCGTCGGCCAGCCCGCGATAGAATTCGGTCAGGTCGTAGCCTTCGTCGACGAGGTGCTGAACGAAGCGAAAGACCTGGGCGTCGCGCCCGTCGGCCAACAGGTCGAACAGCTCGACATACAGCTCCTCGCCCACCACGCCGAGCAGTCGTTCCACCTCGGCGGCGACAAGCCGGTCTTCGGCGACCGAGAGCACCTGGTCGAGCAGCGACAACGCGTCCCGCAGCCCACCTTCGGCGCGCCGCGCGATCGCGACGAGCGCCTGCTCTTCCGCCGCCACCCCCTCTTGTTCGAGCACTTCGCGCAACCTGTCGACAATGGCACTGACGCCGATCCGCCGAAAATCGAAACGCTGGCAGCGCGACAGGATCGGCGGTGCCGCCTGCTGGATCTTCTGCGGCTCGGTTGTGGCGAATACAAAGATGACACGCGGCGGCGGCTCCTCGAGAATCTTCAGCAGCGCATTCCACGCCTCGCGCGTGAGCATGTGCGCTTCATCGATGATATAAACCTTGTAGCCGCGCTCATCGGTCGGCGCGTACATCGCGCGCTCGCGGAGCTCGCGCGCATCATCGACACCTCGGTTCGACGCGGCGTCGATCTCGATCACATCCAGGGACGTACGGCCGCTCCAGATCCGCTCGCACGATTCGCAGCTGCCGCACGGCTCGCCATCGCCGCGGCGGTTCGGGCAATTCAAGGCCATGGCGAGCACGCGCGCGGCCGTCGTCTTACCGACCCCGCGCGGCCCACAGAACAGGTACGCGTGCGCCACGCGGCCCTTGGAGACCGCGGCTTTCAGCGTTTCGGCGACGTGTTCCTGGCGGGATAGCTCGGAAAAGCGCCGAGGGCGGTACGTCCGCGCCAGCGCGGTCCTGCTCATGCCGAATTCAGGAAAGGGGGATCGGTGTTGAAGAACGCGTCAGCTTAGGCCACGATGTCGCCGACGGCAAGTCGTTTGCACTGAAGGAAAAAAGACGCCCCAGGGTTGCCGAAGCGACGCTCACCACGCTTACCGCTGCTACCTGCGGGGTCCTGACGGGATTCGCGGGTTCGCGCCCTTGGGTCCTGGGACGCCGCTGGAATCGTAGCGGTGCAGGAGATCATAGTCAACCGCCTGTGGCGAGCAGGCTTGCGGCATTCCGCAGGGAGCCCGGCATATGACCGCTGTGTGGCGCGACAAGCTGATCGAAGACGACGACGACGTCGCCAGCCTCGTGCGCGCCGCGCGCCGGATCGCCGTGCTCGGCATCAAGACGGAGGCACAGGCCGGCCAGCCGGCGTTCTACGTTGCCGAGTACCTGCACGCGGTCGGACTGGAGATCCTGCCGGTGCCGGTCTACTATCCGCAGGCCAGACGCATCCTGGGCCGCGACGTCTGGCGTCGGGTGCAGGACGTGCCGGGACCCGTCGACATCGTGGTCGTATTCCGCCGCTCGCGAGATATCCCGCCGCACGTGCCCGACCTGATCGCAAAACGCCCGCGCGCCGTCTGGTTTCAGTCCGGCATCCGTCACGAGGATGCGGCTGAGGCGCTCGCGCGCGAAGGCATGTTCGTCGTACAGGATCGCTGTCTCATGATCGATCATCGCCGCTTCGCGAACTAGACGACCGAACCGAGAATGCCCGGACTCGATTTCCGCCGCGCCGCCGATCTGTTCCTGGGATCCGAGAAGGAGCTGGCCCTGGCGCTCGGTCTCGAGCCGCAGGAGCTTCAGCGGCTGCGCCAGCGCCCGGATGCGGTCACACCCGATCTGACCAGGCGACTCGGCACGGTGCTGCAGGAGCGCGGCCGCGGCATGCTCAGAGTGGGCGAGATGCTGCTCGAATCGGCGGGCGACGCGACGCCGTAGCACCACCAGGGTCAGCCGAGTCGCCAGGCGTCGACCACGTGCTCCAAGCGCGGGGCGCCATCGCCACCCCAGTCGACCGCGATCGCATCGAAGCGATACTGCTCGCCGGCACTGCCGTAGCGCGCGACCCACCAGCGTGCCACCCGCTCGATCTCGCGCCGCTTCCGCGCCGTTATCGACTCGAGTGGGTGGCCGCACGCTCGCCCTGCTCGTGTCTTGACCTCGACAAAGGCCACGACGCCGTCGCGTCGTACGACGAGGTCGATCTCCTTCCGGCCGAAACGGACATTCCGCTCGAGGATGGTCCAGCCAGCCTCACGGAGCAGCTTCGCCGCGGCCAGCTCGCCTGCGCGGCCGAGCTCGTGTGAACGCGCCATGCCGCGACGGTGCGTGCTCGCCGCGGGCATTGCCATGGCCCGGACGGCCAGGAAAGCGGACGGCTCTGCGTGGCTCAGGGCAGGGCGCCGAGCGGCTCGGCGCCGCGTACCGGAAGCCGCCGACCGATGGCGTCGGCGATGATCCGGATCTGACCGACCAGCTCCTCGAACTGCTCAGGGCTCAGCGACTGCGCTCCGTCCGAAAGGGCGCGGTCCGGATCCGGATGCACTTCCACCATCAGTCCGTCGGCGCCAGCGGCGATCGCCGCGCGCGCCATCGGCGTGACCTTCGTGCGCACGCCCGTGCCATGGCTCGGATCCGCGATGATCGGCAGGTGGGACAGCGAATGCACCACGGGGATCGCTGTCAGGTCCAACAGGTTGCGCGTGTGCTCGTCGAAGCCGCGAACGCCACGCTCGCACAGAATCACGTCCGGATTGCCCTCGGCCAGGATGTACTCTGCCGCCAGCAGCAGCTCCTTGATCGTGGCCGCAATGCCGCGTTTCAACAGCACTGGCTTGCCGCAGCGCCCGGCCCGCCTCAGCAGCGGATAGTTCTGCATGTTGCGCGCACCGATCTGCACGATATCGGCATAGTCCGACACTAAGCCGACCATGTCCGGCTCGAGCGCTTCGGTCACGACCGCGAGCCCGGTTTCGCTGCGTGCGCGCGCCAGCAGGCGCAGCCCCTCGACTCCGAGACCCTGAAACGAGTAGGGCGACGTACGGGGCTTGAATGCACCGCCCCGCAGGACCGGGACGCCCATGTGCTGCAAGCGTCGCGCGATGGAGACGATCTGCGGCTCGGATTCGACAGCGCAGGGGCCGGCCATGAGCACGACCTCCTCACCGCCGATGCGGGTACCGTTCTGCAGCTCGACGATGGTCGGCTCCGAACGCCACTCCCTGGAGACCTGCTTGTACGGTTGAGTGACCTGGATCACCTGGAGCACACCAGGCAGCGCCTCGAGCCTCGCGCCGTCGACTTTGCCGTCGTTGCCGACCAGCCCGATCGCCGTGCGGTTGCGGCCCGGTATCGGGCGAGCCTCGTAGCCCAGCTCTTCGATCGTGTCGACGACGCGGCGCACGTCGGCGTCGGTCGCGTCATGGCTCATCACGACGAGCATACGTCTTCCTGCGGATGGCGAATAGGCGCGTAACTGCGCGCAGAGCATGAATGTAGCCGTACCCGTTGCGGCCGTCTAGCCGGGCCGATCGAGCTGGCGCGCCACATCGATGCGCATCCCGTCGTGTGCGACGTCGAAGCCACCATCCCAGCCGGCGGCCCGGATCAGCGCGGGCACGTCCTGCGCCTCGAGCTGCGGATACATATGTGTGACGAGCAGGAGCCCGGGCGCGGCGCGACGTGCGAGCGCGGCCACACGCGAGGGCGTGAGATGATTCTCGAGCGCAGCCTCATCGGGCAGCGAGCATTCCGCAATCAGAATGTCGACGCCGTCGAAAAAGGCGCCGAGCTCTTCGCTATTGCCGGTATCGCCGGTATACCCGATCGCCCCATCGGGGGTCTCCAAGCGGTATGCCAGCGACGCGTCGGTGTGGGGTGTCCGGTGCGCCAGCAGGTGGATGCCGGTTGCCAGGGGCCACGTCTCTCCGTGGGCCAGCTCCGTGATGCTCAGCGGAAAGCCCGGATCGCGCAGGTAGTCGCCGAACGCATCGGCCAGACGCTCGATGAGGGCGCTGGCCCCCTCGGGCCCAGCCAGGTCGAGGCGCTCGCTGCGCGGCTCCGGCACGCCGTGGCGCATCGCGAAGATCAGCAGCGGCAGCCCCGCCACGTGATCGGTGTGAAAATGAGACAGCGCGATATGCGTGATGCGGTCCCAGCGCAGTCGGAGCCGCGCCAGTTGGTGCGGTGTGCCGGGGCCGCAGTCCAGCAGGATACGGTGTGGCCCGGCCTCGACGTAGTAGCCGGCACAGACGCGCTCGGGGTGCAGCGCCACCGTGCCGGATCCGAGCACCACGAGCTTCACTGTCTCAGCCTGGCAGGAACACGAGACGAATGAAGTGCTCGCGGCCGCCGGCACGGAGCCGCGCGATATACACGCCCGATGGAACGAGCTGACCGCGTTCGTCGCGACCGTCCCATTGCGTGCTGACGCACGGATCAGCGCTCGTCATCGTACGGCCGTAGACACCCGCATCCAGCTCGACCGGCCCGCAGCCCGGTCCTGGAATCAGCCGACGGATCAGACGCCCGCGCAGGTCGTGTATCGTGAGCTGGACGCTCGCGCGTTCGGCGAGGTCGAACCAGAGCGTGGTCCGCCCGTTCGGCGCGGCGCCAGGGAACGGGTTCGGAAAGTTCTGATAGAGGAGCGTGGCTGGCGGGCTCTCCTCACTCACCACGACGAACGGAGCCACGCTCTCCGTGGTATCGGCGACGCCGGCCTGAGTGCGCGCGATCACCCGCCAGCGATACGCCTGATTGACCACCAGCGGATCAGCAAGGGTCACCGTCGTGTCGCCAACGGTGGTCATCGTCTGCACTATGTCGCCGTCCGTCGGATCGAGCACGTGCAGCTCGAACTCCAGCGGTCCGATCGGCGCCGGCGCGGGTAGGGCCGACCAGACGAACGTGGGCCGCGCTGACGGCACGAAGTTACCGCTCGTGCTGTTGAAGCTGATCAGTCGCACCCAGCTCGGCACTCGCAGTGGTCCACCGATCGGCCCGACGCGGGTCGCGCTGTTCGCGCCCACTGCGACGACCCGCCACAGGATTCGTTGCGTGGGCCGGATGCCTCGCCGCAGCGGCAACGCGAACGCGTCGCCGACCGAGTCGCGATAGAGCACATCGGCAAATGCGGAATCCGTCGCGAGTTCGAGAAAGTAGCGAACCGGCCTTGCGGTCTGGTGCACGAGTGGTACGTCCCAGCGGAACACCGGTGAGAGCGTGCTCAGCGTGCCATCATCCTGTGCGCCTTCGACTCGCAGCAGCGAAATCCCCTCCGGGAACGACAATGCGGAGAGAACATCGGGAACGCCGCGGCCAACATTGTTGTCCGGACGGCTCGCCGTGGAGCCGGAGAGCAGGAGCGCCCGTCGAATCGCCATCGCGTTGAGCGCCGGCCACGCTTCCATGAGCAGCGCCACCGCACCCGTGATCAGCGGTGCGGCGAAGCTGGTGCCCGTTACGCCGGCATGATAGCGATCGAGCCCGGTATCATCCGCCGCAGGCAGGTTCAGCCCGCGCGCACTCAACTCGGGCTTGATTCGGCCATCGGCGGTCGGCCCCCGTGACGAGCGGAAGATTACCGCGCCGCTCGAGTCCACTGCGCCGACCGCGAGGACGCTGTCCGCATCGGCGGGCGCCTTGATCGTACCGGGGTTCGGTCCCTCGTTACCTATCGCTGTCACGACCAGCACGCCGTGCGCCGCCAGACTGTCGGCCGTACGCGTCGATGGCAGCAGATCGCCGTTCATCTCGGCGAACTCATAATCGTCCGCGTCCGCGAAAAACTTGAAGCCCAGTGAGGAGTTGACGACGTCCACGTCCAGCGAATCCACCCAGTGCGCAGCGTCGATCCAGCGTTGTTCGTCGGCTCGCGTATCCAGCGTTCCGGGCGGCACGTTCGTCTTGGCCAGCACGAACTCCGCGCCGAACGCGAGGCCGACCAGCCTGTCCGGCGCGCACGCCGCCAGGATCGATAGCACAGCGGTGCCGTGCGCGTCCGCGTTGCCGAGCGTATCGGCCGGCTCATCGTGGATGATCGTGTCGCCTTGGATGAAATCGCGGCGAGCGAGCACGGCGAGCGGCGCGAGGCTCTCATGCCGGTCCTCGAAGCCGGTGTCGATCACGCCGATCCGTACGCCAGCGCCCGTGAAGCCGAGGGTATGCACCTCGGGGATCCGCATCTGGCGCAACGCGGAAAAGAGCGGGCCGTAGCTGGCCGGGGCGAGCGCCCCGGGGTCGACTGCCAGCGGGCACGTGCCCTGCGCGACGAGCGGCTCGAGGCCGAGCAGGGTTAACAGGCAGGCAAGCAGCAGTGTGCGCGAGCCCGCGCCTGGTTCAGGTCGCGCCAACAGCATCCTCGATCTGTACGCCGACGATCGAGCTGATTCCCGCCTCTTCCATGGTCACGCCGTAGATCCAGTCCGCCGCTTCCATCGTGCGCGGGTTGTGCGTGATGACCACGAACTGCGTCTCCGCTTTGAAACGCTGAAGCATGGCGAGAAAGCGGTCGATGTTCGCCTCGTCGAGGGGCGCATCGACCTCGTCGAGCACACAGAACGGACTCGGCTTCACGAGATAGATCGCGAACAGCAGCGCGAGCGCAGTCAGTGCCCGCTCACCGCCGCTGAGCTGCGTGATCCGTTGTGTCCGCTTGCCGCGCGGCGAGGCAGACACCTCGATCGGTGATTCGAGCGGATCGCTCGGATCCGCAAGCCACAGATCGCACTCGCCGCCCTCGAACAGGGTGCCAAACGTGACATGAAAATTCTGCCGGATTTGCTCGAACGTGCCTTCGAACAGCTCCTTCGCCGTCCGGTTGATCTCGCGGATCGCCGTTTCCAGCTCCTGCTTCGCCTGCAGCAGGTCGTCGCGTTGCGCCGTCAGGAACGCGAGCCGCTGGCGTTCCTCCTCGTATTCCTCGATCGCCAGAAGATTCACCGGCCCGAGCCGCTCCAGATCCGTCGTCAGCGTGTGGAGCTCGGCGCGCAGCGCCTCGAGCTCGCCTTCCGCCAGCGCCGTATGCTGTACGAGGTCATCGAAACCACGACCCCATTCGATCTCAATGCGCTCGCGCACGCTGCGCTGCTGCGCTTCACCCTCGGCGCGCCGCAACTCGAGTCGGTGGCGTTCTTCACCGATGGCGTCGACCGAGCGCCGCAGCCGGCGCACCTCGGCTTCGAGCTGCTCGATCTCCCCGCGCTCACGTTCAGCGCGCTCATCGAGATCACGCAAATCCGCCGCCAGTTGGTCTCGCGTGCCGAAGAGGTGCTCGAGTGCGGCACCGGCATCGAGCCGTAATTCCGCGATCTGTTCCAGCGCAGCGCGGTGCTCACGCTCCTCGGCGGTCAGCGCCTCCAGGCGCTGCAGAGCGTGGGCGACGCCTTCCTCCGCGGCGCCGAGCCGGCGCTCGATGGTTGCGAGTGAACTCTCTGAGCGCGCGTGCAGCACGCGGGCTTCGGCCTCTTGCTCGCGCACTGCGTCCCACGCGGCTTCGCGCTCCGCGACGAGCCGGGCCATTGATCGACGCTCCTCACGTTTCACCTCGACCGCCGCGCTCAGCCGCTCCGCCTCCTCGACCGCCTGCCGTGACTCACGTCGGACCCGCTCGGCGCCGTCGACCACGCTGCCCTTCTGCGATTCGAGCTCACCATGCGTGCGGACCGCCTGCTGCTGGCGGCCTGCGCGTGCGGTTTCGTCGGCATGTGCGCGCCGCAGCTCCAGGTCGAGCTCGCGCAGGCGCTCCTCGACCTGGCGCAGCTCGCCCTCGACGGCCTCCAACTGCGCAAACACGTTGGCGCGCTCAGCGCGACGCTGATCCGCATCGCGCGAGCCGGTTTCGACCTCCGCGCGCAACGCGGCGATACGCGCTCGGCGGCCTACGAGCACGGGCTCGTCGGCCGCGCGACCGGCGAATTCGAGCTCCTTCAGTAGCTCCTGTAGTTTGGGCAACGACGACAGCCGGAGCAGTGCCACGCTGCCCTCACCGTTCTCGGACTGCGCCAGCCAGTGCCGTAGTGATGCGGCCGCATCCTCGTCGCGTACGACCAGGACCTGGAGCACCGAATTGAGCGCCGACTCGACCTCGGCGGCCCGCTGGCGCTCGAGCTCCAGGACTTCGGCCACAGCGCCGACCAGCCCCTCGAGCCGCGCGCGTTGTGCCAGCGTGGCCGCAACCGCAGGCGCGAAGCCGTGGAACTCACGATCGAGCGACTCGAGCGACGCCAGCCGGGCGCCCAGTAGATTCGCGCGGTCTTCGGCCTCGACGACGTCACGGCGGGCTTCGATCTCGCGCTGACGCAACTCCTGGAGGCGGCCTGCGAGCTGGTCGCGTTGCGCCTCGATGTCGGTCATGGTGCTCGCGATCTCGCGCGCGCGGGATGCGAACAGATCACCCTGCTCGTCGAGCCGCTGAAGCTCGCCCTCGAGCTCCTCACGCTCGCGATCGATGCGCTCGAGGCGACGCTGTAGATCGGTCGCCCGCGCCTCGGCGCCGGCCGCCTCCGCCTGCACACGGGCAAGCCGACGGCTCAGCTCCTCCTCCTGCGCGCGCAAGCGCTCATCCTGGCGGCGGGCGTCGACCAACGCCTCGCGTCGCTCACTCAGTCGCTGCTGCACCGCGAGCAGCTCGGCCGCAAGTCGTTCTGCCTCATCCCGCTGCGCCACCTGCTCGGCGCGCAGCGTGGCCGCCTCCTCCTCGAGCGTCGACCGGCGCGCCAGCAGATCCGCTCGTTCAGCGCCGATCTGTTCGAGCCGTCGCTCGGCGTGGCTTTGCCGCTCGTCCGCAACCGCGAGCTCCCGTTCCCGCTCCGCAATGCGTCGATTCGACTCCTCGAGCTGGGTGGCGGCGGCATTGCGCAGGCGGGCGGACTCGTTGGCCGCAATGCGGCGCTGCTCGAGCCCCGCCTCGGCCGTGGTCAATGCGGCGCGCCCCGCGGGATCCTCGCTGCCCAGTGTCTCCAGGCGCGCGGCGACCTCGTCGAGCTCGGCGCGGAGGTCTCCCAGATCGGCAAGCGCGATTGTGATCTCGACCGCCAGCCGCCGCGTGCGTAGCTCGCCGTACCGCTCCGCCTTCTTCCGCTGACGCGCCAGCGCGCGAACCTTGGAGTCGACCTCGGCGATGATGTCGTCGAGTCTGTCGAGGTCCGTTGCCGCGGCTTCGAGCCGGCGAACGGCCGCGCTGCGACGATCCTTGTAGCGGCCGATCCCGGCCGCCTCCTCGAACAGGTGTCGACGGTCCTCGGTGCGCTCCGATAGCATCGCGTCGACCATCCCTTGTTCGATGATCGAGTAGGCGTTGGCACCCAATCCGGTGTCCCGAAACGCGTCCAGGATATCGCGCAGCCGGCAGGCCCCGCGGTTCAGTTCGTAATCGCTGCCGCCCTCACGGAACACGACGCGCCGGATCGCTACCTCGTCGTACGGCAGCGGGATCCGGCGATCCTCGTTGGTGAACGCGAGCTCGACTTCGGCACGGTTCAGCGGCCGCCGGCCAGCGGTGCCCTGGAAAATCGCCTCATCCATGCGGCTGCTGCGGATCGCCGATGCGCGCTGCTCGCCCAGAACCCAGCGAACCGCGTCGCTGATGTTCGATTTACCGCACCCATTGGGACCGACGATGGCGGTGATCCCGTCGTGGAAACGGAGCTCGGTGCGGTCGGCGAACGACTTGAATCCGTGAAGTGAGAGTCGACGAAGCTTCATGCCTTCGGTTTCCCCGTTCTGCGCACGAGACGAGCCTCGACGCCCGCATCGCGGAGGAGCTGCTGCAGCACATCGGCCAACGCAGGACCTTCGAACGCTCCGGCATAGATCCGGTACAGCGAGCCGCCGCTCGAGTATGGCACCTCGACCACATATGTGGGGAGCCCCCGCGCCTGCAACTCGGCTTCCCGGCGCGCAGCGGCCTCCTCGGTAGGATAGTCACCGATCAGGAACGCCCATGGCGTCGGCCGCAGAGACCAGTCGTCGGGGCCGCTCTTGTGCCCCTCGGCAACCAGGCGATTCATCAGCGCCGCGGCCGAAGCCGTGTCGGCCGCCGGACCGGCAAGCACGCGGTAATAGACGACGCTGTCGAGTAGCAGTGGCGAAACGTAGAACCCGGTGGCGGGCGCCTGCCGGCGCAATGCCGCTGCCCGTTGCACGGCCCGCTCCAGATCCGGGTGCGATTCGACCGCGACCGAATAGGGCAGTGGGGTCTCGTCGAGAGGCCCGCCGACGGGCGACGTCGGAGGCGCCGGCCTGGGCGTGTCAGGCGCGGCCGGAGCGGCCGCGCGACGGCCGAAAAAAGGGGTGGATTCTCGCCACGCATACCACACGACGCCAATGAGCGCGACGCCGAGTAGCACGAGCAGTACGCCAGCCAGCCGGCTGCGCCGAGGCGGCCTGCGCCGCCGCCGTTCGATGGGCGGCTCCGTGATCGGCGGCAGCTGGGCCGGCGGCTCCGTGATCGGCGGCAGCTCGGCCGGCTCGGTCGCCGGGATTGGCGCGACCGGCCGCACCGCGGCCGCCTGCTCTGCTTTCGCGCGTCGCTCCCGGCTCACACGTTCGGCGGCGGCCTGGGCTGCGGCGGCGGCCGCATCGTGCTCGGGAGCGCCCAGCGCACCCACCAGCATGGCGTCGACGGGGAGCCAGCTCGCGGCCGACACCGGAGCCGCTGTCTCGCCGATGAGCAGGACCGTGCCTGCCGCCGCGGCGACCGGCTTGCCCAGCTCCTCGTCCGCCGGCGCCAGCAAGACGAGCGTGCGTCGGTTCAGTCTTGCGCGCGCGACCAGCGTTCGCAGAGCACCCAGCGCATCGGGGATCAGCGATCCAGCCAGCCGTGCCCCCGCCGCGACGACACGCACGGCGCCGTCGTCGGTGCTCACCCGCTGTTCGACCCGGTCCAGTGACGCGCCGTACAGCAGGAGGTCGGCGGCGCCTTCCGGCGTGGCCAGATCCAGATGCCGACTCAGGAACGGCTCATCCAAGGAGAGATCGACGATCAGCGGATCGTGGCCCGCGTCGCTCAGCGCACGGGCCACGCGAACGACCGCACGCAGCGGCCAGGTCTCATCGCGCATGCTTGGCACGATGAGCAGCGCGAGTGCCGGCAGGCTGCCACGAGGACGCGCCAGCAGCACGTCCAGCATGGACGGCAGCTCGCCTGCTGGATCGAACGGCGACGTTCGCAACCAGCTCTTCACCATTGTGAATGTCTGGGCATCGGCTCCGCCCTGACCCGGACTGCCGCGGTTGTTGGCTTGCTGGTTCGGGATCGGAAGGGGCTAATCATATCGGCCCGGGCGACACGACAAAAGGCCGCAGCCCCAGACCCTCTGCCGCTCCCGCGGCGGCCACGCTCAGGCTTCGATCGTGTACGCCGGCGCGTCGCCCCAGAGGTGCTCCAGCTGGTAGAAGTCGCGCGCCGCCGGATGAAAGACGTGCACCACGAAATCAACGTAGTCGATCAAGACCCAGCGCCCCGCACGCAGCCCTTCCACGTGATCCGGGCGCACACCCTGCTCCCTCAACTGCTCGATCACGTTCTCGGCGATCGACCGGACGTGAAGATCGGACGTGCCGCTTGCGATCACGAAGTAATCCGTTGCGTTCGACACACCCCGCAGATCCATGATCAGCAGATCGCGCGCCTTGCGATCCTGTGCCAGTTGTGCCGCCCGCGCGATCTCTGCCGGCAGGTCCGCCGGCGCGCCGCGCAATGCAGCCAGCGTGTCCTGCCCCGACTCCTGCTTTCGTTCACTCATCGCGAGGCCCGGGTGCAACCTCCGGACCGCACCCGATCGCGCACCGGACTCACTCCTCCTTCACGACCCAGACTTTCACCTCGGGTCGCACATCCGTGTGTAGCTTGATTCGCACGCTGTAGACGCCGAGCGCCTTGATCGGTTCATCGAGTTCGATGTCGCGGCGATCGATCGTGAAGTCGAGCCCTTGCTCACCCAGTCGATCCGCGATATCACCGCTGGTGATCGAGCCGAACAGCTTCGACTCCTCGCCGGCCCGCGCGTGGAACGTCAAGGAGACGCCCTCCAGCGCGGCGGCGCGGCGCTTCGCCTCCAGCACGTCGCGTCGCGCCGTCTCCTCGCGCCGGCGCTGCTCCTCTTCCAACCGGCGGAGATTGCTTTCGGTCGCCTCGAACGCGTAACCCTGCGGCAGCAGGTAGTTGCGCGCGTATCCGGGGCGCACCGACACGATTTGGCCGGCTTCGCCGAGCGTAGCCACCGTCTGCCGCAGAATCACCTTGACGTGCTTCATTGCCTCGAGCTCCTCAGGAACGACTCGCCGCTCCGCGGCGGCGCGTCCGATAATCCACCCATGTGTCCGACAGCCCCAGCGCCAGCGCCACCGACAACGCCAGCGGATACAGCAGCACCGCCGCCAACCCGGCGAGGACCGCGAGCCAGGGTCCGGCCGGCGTCGCCACGCTGAGCGCGACGGCCAGCCCTCGCAGCGCATAGAGGCCGCCCATGAACAGCGCGAGATTCGAACCGGCGCGCGTCGCTTCCTGGCCCAACGGCAGCAGCACGAGCGCGAGCGCCACCACGAACAGCCACACCAGATCGTCCGGGAAACGGAACTCCCGTAACGGCGCGAGTGGACGCGGTCGGTTCGCCACGACCCGGCTCCATGCCCACCAGCCGATCGCCAGTGCCGCCAAGGAGGCCAGCCCGATCATGCCCGGGTACAGCAGCGCCTGAAGTTCTGCTGCTCGCCGCGCGGCGTCGGCCACGTCACCCAGGAACCGGTCGGCTCCCGCCTCGCTCCACGCCACAGCCATCTGACTCGCGCTGGCCCGCACCCGGCTACCGATCACGCCGTCGGTACGCGCCCAGCCGTCCGGTGTCAGCACCAGAATCGCGCCGGCCAGCACGCTCGCGGCACCGACGCCAAGCAGGCCGCGCAGCAGGAACCCGGCCGCCGGCACCGCCACCGCCGCGGCCAGGAACGAGCCGCCCAGCGCGTACACCCAGCCGCGCTCGATGTACCACAGCGGTCCGGTCGGCCCACCGATCAGGGGCGCCAGTGCAAGCAGCACACCGACCGCGACCAGCCACGGTCGCCGCGGCTCCAGACCCACCATTAGGAATCCCAGCGGAACCACGATCAGCAGCAGCGGCTGCAGGGGCGACATCGTCGCCGCCACGAGCGTAAGACCGAGGATCGCGCCCCAGCCGCGAGCGCCGGCTCCACCCTCGCTCACCGCGTCAGCTCTCGACGCCCCCGGTATACGGGACCAGCGCCAGGTAGCGCGCCCGCTTGATCGCTGTCGTGATCTGCCGCTGATGTCTCGCGCACGCACCCGTGATCCGCCGCGGCACGATCTTGCCTCGATCGGTGATGTAGCGCCCCAGCGATTTGTCGTCCTTGTAATTGATCTGCCGGATGCCCGCCTCGCACAGCGAGCAGGTCTTCTGTCCGCGCGGCATCATCTCAATCGTCCTCTTCCCCTTCGTCCTCGTCCTCGCGCCGCGGCTCGCGCGTCGCGATCGACATCGGCGCCGTCGGCTCGCCCTCGTGAAGCACGATCAGGTAGCGAAGCAGGTTCTCATCCAGCTTCAGCAAACGCTCGAACTCCGGCAGCGCCTGGGTCGGCGAGCGGAACTGCACGACCACATAGTCGCCGCTCGTCTGCTTGCGGATCGGAAACGCAAGTTGCCGCCGGCCCCAGTGGTCACTCGCCGTGATCTCGCCCTGATTCTCCTTCAGCAGGCCGTGATACCGCTCGAGTTTTTCCTGGATCTGCTCTTCGGTGAGCTGCGGGTCGAAGATGTAGACGACTTCGTAGTCCCTCATGACGTGCCTCCCATGGTCTGTTCGGCCCGGCTCGAGCCGGGCAGGAGTGCAAGCCACGCAGTATAGCGGACGTGAGGTCGAACCGGAAGTCCGGGGTCGCGGCAGGTCAGCCCGGTACACGCACCGGTCCGCTCGTTGGCGGCTTGGGCCGGCCTGCTCTTGGACGGTCTGCGCAGTCCGTGATATGCTTTCTTCGATCGAAGTGGCCGTGGGTGGAATCGTGCTGCGAACCTCTCCGGTTGCTCCTCTGACGTGCATGGCGTGCGCAGCACGGTGGTGCCTTTGCGAAGCAGTGCGCAGCGGAGCAGTACCAGCATGTGGCAAGCGCCGTCTGGCTGCCGCGATGGGGGTGAGTCATGTCCTTCACACTGCGAACCATGACCGCCGCGGATGTCCCCGCTGTCGCAGCGCTGCATGTCACGACGTTCAACGAGACGCACACGATCAACAACGATGGGCCGCTCTACAGTCTTCGCGAGGCCCAGTGGCGCAAGGCGTTCGACGTTGAAGACGGGACATGGTTCGGCGTGGTCATCGAAGGCGACCACGGCGAGCTGGTGGGCTTTGCGAAAGGTTGTCCGCACGACGGCGGTGTGCCCGGTTATGCGGGGGAATTGAACAAGATCTACCTGCTGCGCCGCTATCACCGACAGGGGCTTGGTCGCCGGCTCAACCCGAACAGGGTCGTGCTCCGAAGCTCGTCTGGCTTCAGAACGAGAGGATTCATGACGGAGAACAGGAAGACCATTGAACGACATCTGCATGGCTTCGGCGGATCCGACAGGATTGTGCGAGCGAATGACGTCGACATCTGCGTCGAGACATTCGGCGACCGCGGACATGCGGCCATCCTGCTCATACACGGAGCAGCGGCATCCATGCTGGCCTGGGAGGACGAGTTCTGCGAGCGGCTGGCCGCCGGATCGCGGTTCGTCATCCGCTACGATCACCGCGACACGGGCAGGTCGGTTACCTACGGACCGGGAGTCCCGCCGTACGGCCTGCGCGATCTGATGGACGATGCTTTCGCGCTGCTCGGCGTCTTCGAACTTGACCGCGCACACGTCGTTGGCAGATCGATGGGCGGCGGCATCGCCATGCTGGCCGCGCTCGAGCACGCTGAACGAGTGGCGTCCATCACCCTGATGGCGACGACCGCGGGTGGCCCCGGTCTCTCGCCGCCCTCTGCCGCCTTTCTGGCTCGTGTGCAGCGAGGCGGACAACCCGATTGGTCCGACCGGGATGCTGTGGTCGACCACATTGTCGATCTGCTGCGCGTCTTTGATGGCGGCACGCCGCATTTCGACGCGGAGGCCGTGCGCGAACTGGTCGCCCGCGACGTTGACCGCACGGTCAATATCGCCGCCAGCCAGACAAATCACTTCCTGATAGCCGTCAACGAGCCGATCCGCGAGCGTCTTGCAGAAATCGATGTGCCCACGCTCGTGATCCACGGTGAGAACGATCCCGTCTTCCCGCTCGATCATGGCCAGGCACTGGCAGACGAGATTCCCGGCGCCGAACTCCTCGTACTGCCGGAGACCGGCCATCTCGTGCTTTCACCCAACTGGGATCTTGTGGTGCCCGCCATCCTGAAGCACACGTCGCATGGATGACCGCTGCCCTGCGGGCCGGCCAGACCCTCCACGAATGCATGCTTGTCCTCGAGCGGCGCGGACCGCGCGGAGGCCGCGATGCGATTGACAGACGACGAACTGCGCGACGTCCTCGCGCGCGCGGAGGAGATTCAGCGCACGTCGTTGCACGGCGATGCTGTGAACTCCGAAATCGAAGCGGTGCTCGGCGCTGCCGAGGACGCAGGGTTCACCCGCTCTGCCGTCCAACGCGCGCTTCGCGAGCGTCTGAATTTCCTCGCATCGCCGCCTGACATCGGTTCGCTCGTGTTCGCCTCATCGGCGGACGGAAAGTTCTATGTTGCCGAAGTATTGTCGGTGGCACCCGATGCCGTTCGCGTGCGTTTTCTGCGCGGCAGCGAACACCTCGTTACGCTGGACCAGCTTCGCCCCTGCTCATTCATTCCTGGCGAGCGTGTCGTCTGCAACTGGCCGTGGTGGGGCGCCTGGACGTGCACGGTCGTCGCCTACGACGCAGCGAAGCAGCGCATCACACTGAGCGACGGTTGGGGCGACAGCAAGTCGTTCCGCGTCTCGGAGGTGTGGCTCGATGCGCCTCGCAAACCCGAGCGCACACGCGCTGCTCGCAGGCGGATGTATGCGACCCTGATCGGAACCGGCGCCGGGATCGGTGCACTGGTCGGATCACTGATCACGGCCCTGCTGATGGGTTGACGTGCGCTCCATCGCTCCTTCGTGTCCCAGTGACATCCGTTGGTCAGGCGCCGGCCTGCGCCGCGTCGAGCACCGCGCGAATGATGGCGGGATAGGCGCCGTACGCGGTGCGCGCGTCCGCGAGAGCCAGCCGCTCGCGGTTCGTGTGCGCGTAACGTTCCTCGCCCGGCGCGTAGCCGATGGTCGGGATGCCATGGACGCCGCAACTGTGGCCGCCATCGGTGGCAAACGTCCACGGCCGGATGGCGGGTGTGCGGCCAGTCGATTCAGCAATCGTGCGAGCGGCCGCCTGCACGATGGGGTGTGCGGCATCGGCGAGGAATCCTGGCGTGAAGAGGCGACGGTCGTCGGCAATCCCGGTCCACGTGCGCTGCGTTTCGATGGCGGGCCGAACGGTCATGCGGCAGGGCGGAGTTACCGCGACTTCACGGTCGAGAAATGACTGCAACGTCGCGACGGCGCGCTCGGCCGTCATATCGGGCAGGACACGCCAGTCGCAGACGATCCGCACGCGATCCGGGATCACGTTCTGGCTGCGCGGCAACGTCTCGACCATCGTAGGGGCAAGCGTGCTCGCGCCGAGGACGAGATCGCTGGCCAGGGTGGCTGCGAAGCGTTCGAGAGCGGGAATCACGCGGGGCAACAGCGCGAGCGGATTGCTGGCGCGTTCCGGTGCACTGGCGTGGCCCGCGACACCCTCGATCTCGACAATGATCTCGGCGCGGCCGCGGTGCCCGATGCACACATCGCCGTTCGTCGATTCGCCGATGATCACAGCGGCGGGACGGACCTCGCCGCTCTCGAGAAGACGCTCCATGCCCCAGCCGCCGCGTTCCTCGTAGACCGTGTGGGCGACCCAGATGTCGCCGGGCGGCCGGTCCTCGCCGAAATGCGCTGCCGCGTACGTCTGGATGGCGAGCGGACCCTTGATGTCCA
Source organism: Longimicrobiales bacterium (assembly GCA_050732695.1). Classification (GTDB taxonomy): domain Bacteria; phylum Gemmatimonadota; class Gemmatimonadetes; order Longimicrobiales; family RSA9; genus JBFFZF01. Next base: position 17,244 of record JBOHRL010000034.1, read on the forward strand.
TGGCGCCGCGGCCGTGCAGGAATTCGTCATCGAGATCGGCTTCGAAGGGACCGTGTTGCCACGTGCCCGGATCGCCAACATCGACGGCATCGAGATGACACGACAGCATGACCGCGTTACCCGGACCGCCCCGGATACGGCCGATGACGTTGCCGGCATCGTCGATGTGCACGTCATCGTAACCGAGCGCTGACATCTCATCGCGCACGCGCTCCGCTACAGCCCGTTCTTCGCCGGAGAGACCGGGGAGGCGGATGAGATCGCGCGCGAACGCGATGGCGCGCTCGAACGAGAGGTCGTGGTTCATACGTCCGCGATTGCCGGGAACGATGAGGCCCCGTGTGTGCCGGGCCTCCACTCGTACTCCCGTGTTGGCACCTGCATCGACTTGTGCATGCGGCCACTCATTGACGTTGCTCTCCTCAGCCGAGGAACGCGGTCAGCCAGTGACGCAGGCCAGCCAGAAGCCCGTCGAGACCCGGCGAACTCGCGCTCACATCGAGACCGTGCAGTCGCGCGAACCACGGCGCCAGCACCAGTGCAACCACGCTCATCAGCTTGATCAGGATATTCATTGAGGGACCGGCCGTGTCCTTGAACGGATCGCCCACGGTGTCACCGACGACAGCGGCCTTGTGGGGTTCGGATCCCTTGCCGCCGTGCGCCCCCTTCTCGATGTACTTCTTCGCGTTGTCCCACGCGCCGCCGGAATTCGCCATGAACAGGGCCAACAGCACGCCTGACAGCGTCGCGCCGACGAGCATTCCACCGAGTGCAGTAATGCTGAAGTATCCGACGATGACCGGGGCGGCAACGGCGATAACGCCGGGTGCGATCATCTCGCGCAGCGCTGCCCTCGTCGAGATATCGACGCAGCGGGCGCTGTCCGGGCGGGCGGTTCCTTCCATGAGCCCGGGGATTTCCCTGAACTGGCGCCGCACTTCGGCAACCATGCCCGCAGCCGCGCGGCCGACCGCCGTCATCGTGAGCGCAGCGATGAACATCGGGATGACTCCGCCGATCAGTAGGCCGATGGTCACGGCTGGATTGATGATGTTGATGCCGGCGGCACTGAGGCCTACCGCTGATGCGTAGGCGCTGAACAGGGCGAGCGCCGTCAAGGCCGCAGAACCGATCGCGAACCCTTTGCCGATCGCAGCCGTCGTGTTGCCGAGAGAGTCCAGCTCGTCCGTGATGGCCCGGACTTCCCGGCCCAGATGACTCATCTGGGCAATGCCGCCAGCATTGTCGGCAATTGGCCCGTACGCGTCCACTGACATCGTTACACCGACCGTCGCCAGCATGCCGACCGCCGCGATGCCGATGCCGTAGAGACCAGCGAAATAATACGAGACGCCGATTCCAAGTGCAATCAGCAGAACCGGTGCAGCGGTCGATTCCATGCCGACAGCGAGGCCCTGAATGATGTTCGTTGCAGACCCTGTCTTGCTCGCTTCCGCGATCTGCCGCACCGGCCTGGAAGCCGTGTAATACTCCGTTACGAGACCGATCAGAATGCCGATCAATGTTCCGGCCAGAATGGCCCAGAACGGACCTGTCACAGGGTAGGTCCGGCCGCTGGCCGGATCGAATGCCTGGATTCCCAGCGCCCCAACCCCGAAGTACACGAGCACGAGGAACAATCCCGCCGCAACAAACGTCATGTTGCGCAGCGCCGACGCTGGACTGAACCTTTCCAGCACCTTGATGAGCGCGATACCGAGGAGCGACGAGACCAGCCCGGCCATGATGGTCAGAATCGGCAGAGCAATGGCTTCGAGGCGGTACTCAGAGTACAGTGGTGAGGACGCACCGATCGCTATGGATGCGATCACTGCACCGACATAGCTCTCGAAGATGTCGGCGCCCATGCCTGCCACATCGCCGACATTGTCACCCACGTTATCGGCAATGGTCGCGGGATTGCGCGGATCGTCTTCCGGGATCCCCGCCTCGACTTTGCCCACAAGGTCCGCACCGACGTCCGCTGCCTTCGTGTAGATACCGCCACCCACGCGTGCGAACAGCGCAATCGAGCTCGCGCCCATCGCATATCCGCTGATGATTTCCGCGAAGTGCGAGAACTCGGCGCCGCTGATCGACGGGGCGCCGATGAAGTAGTACCACACCCCGATACCCACCAGACCGAGCGCCGCGACCGAGAGACCCATTACGGCGCCACCGAAAAACGAGATCCGCAACGCTTTTGCCGATCCCGATTCCCACGCAGCCGCCGTCGTCCGCACGTTCGCCTTCGTCGCTGCCGACATGCCGAAGAATCCGGCCAGCACCGAACTCACTGCGCCCGACACGTAGGCATACGAAACCATTGGCTCGATCGCGACGCCGAGCAGCACTGCGACGACGACCACGAAAATCGCCAGCACCGAGTACTCGCGACGCAGGAACGCCATGGCGCCTTCCTGGATCCGGTTCGCGAGTTCCCGCATCACATCGTTGCCGCTGCTCTGTCGTGTGACGTACGTATAGAGAATCAGCGCCACAATGAGGCCGAGCACGCCGAACGCCGGCGCCCACTGAGCCAGGCTTATGAGTTCCGCCACGGATCCTCCGTCCGTTATTCGTCAGCTAACGTCCGTTATTCGCTACCGGTTGTAACGGTTTGCAGCCGATGAAACGCCCTCCTCGACCCAGACGCGTACGGCGTCCACCAGCGTCGGCAGCAGCTCTCGGACGATGCTCTCGTCCTCGCGAGAAAACGGTTCGAGCACCCAGTCGGCCATTTCTTCGCCGGGCGGCACGGTTCCGACGCCGATGCGCAGGCGAGGATAATCCCGTGTTCGGAGCACGGCTTCCACGGACTTCAGGCCGTTGTGTCCACCGGCGCTGCCCTCCGACCGGAACCGGACCCGCCCGACGTCGAGCGCCGTGTCGTCGACCACAACCAGCAGATCGTGCGAAACGTCAAAGCCTTCTTCGTCACGAAGCCCGGCCAGAGCGGCACCGCTCCGATTCATGTATGTGATCGGCTTGATCAGTCCGACGGGACGATCTCCGAGCAGGCCACTCGTCACGCGCGCTCGACCGTCCCGGCGCCAGGGCGAGAACTTCCACGCCTTCTGCGTCGCGTCCAGCACCCACCACCCCACGTTATGGCGCGTCCGGGCGTACTCGCCGCCGGGGTTGCCCAGCCCGCACACGATCTTGCGGCCGCCGGCCATCCGCTCCGCTGCCTCCACGACCCGAGCCGACCTGCCAATGGAGTGCGACTGGCCCCCGGTTCAGTCGCCTTCCTCTTCCTCTTCGGGCTTGCCCCGGCCAATGACTTCGGGCTCCACAACCTCCGCAACGACCGGTTCCGCGGGCACCTCCTCGACGAGTACCGCCGGCGGCACGACACTGCACACCGTCCGGTCCTCGTCGGTTTCGACCTCGACTCCCTCCGGAACGACCAATTCCCGAACGTGAATCGAGTCACCGATCTCGAGGCCCGAGATGTCCACCTCGATCCGCTCCGGAATCGCATCCGGAAGACAGCTGACCTCCAACTCATCGAGCGCGTGCTGCATGACGCCGCCCGCCTTCACACCCGGCGCCGCACCGACCAGTTTGATCGGGATCTGAACGGTCAGCTTCTCACCCGCGTGAATCAGGTAGAAGTCCACGTGCAGCACCTGGTTGCGCACCGAGTTCGTCTGGATCTCACGCACGAGCGCCTTCACCGGCCCGCCCGCACCATCTACTTCAAGCGTGATCAGCGTGTTCTCGACATGGATTCGCGAGAACAACCGTTCCAGCTCGTGCGCGTCCACGGACAGCTTGCGCGTTTCCTCGCCGTGGCCGTACACCACCGCGGGAATCCTTCCGCTCATGCGCATCTGCCGATTCGCGCCCTTCCCCGTTTCGCTGCGCGGTCGCGCAGCAAGATTCGCCTGCGTCGCCATCGTATCCCTTCCTCAGTCGAACAGCTGACTCACGGACTCGTTCGAGTGTGTGTACACGATCGCGCGCGCCAGCAGCTCCGCGACCGACTGGATTCGCAACTTCGGAAACCGCTTCTCTTCCGGAATGTGCAACGTATTCGTCAGGACGACTTCCTTCACGGGCGCATTCTGAAGGCGCGCTACCGCAGGTCCCGACAACAGGCCGTGCGTCGCCGCCGCAAAGATGTCCGTCGCGCCACGCTCCTTCAATGCGTTGATCACACCTTCCAGCGTGCCCGCCGTGTCGATCATGTCATCCACGATGATGCACGCCCGACCCTCGACTTCGCCGACCACGTGCACGACTTCCGCCACGTTCGGCGTCGGCCGGCGCTTGTCGATGATCGCGAAACTCGCTCCCACACGCCGAGCAAAGCCGCGCGCCATCTTCGCCGCTCCCACATCCGGCGCAACCACGACCGGCTCCACCAGCTTCAGTCCCTTGAAGTAGCGCGTCAGTACCGGCGCTGCGTACAGGTGATCGACCGGGACGTCGAAGAAACCCTGCAACTGATGCGTGTGAAAATCGACACCCAGAACCTTGTCCGCTCCTGCCGCCTCGATCAGGTTCGCAAGCAGTTTCGCCCCGATCGCCACCCGTGGCTGATCCTTCCGATCCTGCCGCGAGTACCCGTAATACGGCATGATCGCCGTCACCCTCGCCGCTGACGCCCGCCTCGCCGCGTCGATCAGCAGCAACAGCTCCATGATGTGGTCCGCCGGCGGCGGCGTCGGTTGGACGATGAAGACATCCCGCCCCCGCGCGTTCTGGTCGATCCGCACGAAGATCTCGCCATCCGCAAAACGCCGGATCGTCCGGTCGCCCAGCGGCATGCCCAGCTGCTCCGCAATCTCCTGTGCGAGCGGCTCATTCGCCGTCCCGCCGAGGAGCAGCATCGGGGCCTGTGTCGGGTTTTCGGCCATGCCTTTCGCAGCTCGAATGGGTACGCCCAGTACGTGGGCACGAGAGCCCGGAAAGCTAGCCGCACCGCCGGAAATGTGTCAACCGCAGCGGCTTGCCCGAAGTTGGACGGCGGCGAGCCGGAGCAACGGGCAGGATCGGTGGCGTTGGCGATGGACATTGGCGGCGGCGATGGACAACGGCGGCGAGTAGTAGCGGCGGGCAAGGCCGGGGCGTTGGCGATGGACAATGGCGGCGGCGATGGACAACGGCGGCGAGCAGTAGCGCGGCGGCCAGGTCGGTGGCGTTGGCGATGGCGGCGGCCGATGCAGTCCCAACCAGAAACCAGCCCCAGAAACCAGCCCCAGAAACGCTTGTCCCACAGGGGCTCAGTCCCGGCCAGGCGGCGGCAATGGTAAATGCACATCGGCGAGGCGGGCCATGGTGCGTTGATGAACGGCCTGGGCGCGTCCGCCGGAGAGGCCGACGGCGTCGATATACTCCTGGACGGCCCGGGCGAGGGGCAGGACGTCGTCGAGGAGAGCAGCGAAAGTGATGGCGCTATCGACGTGGGTCGCAATGACGGACTCCTCGGCCCGGGCGAGGGCGAGGCGGACGAGGTTCTCGGTCTCGGTGTCGCGACGGGCGCGGTGTCGCAGCTCGCGAAGCGCGATATCGGGCCGGAACCGGCGCCAGCCGGCGTCGTCATCGTCGGGCGTGTTGAAGGCGTCGCTCTGGTCGGGACGCAGGGCGATGGGCGGGTTGGTCTGATGGACGGTTGCCTGGTGATCGCCGCTGGCCAGGACGCGGGTTCGGACGGCACTGGCCATCGATTCGCCGAGGTCCATTTCGAGGAGATAGCGAGGCAGCGAGTCCTCGATGGGCATGCGGTCGGCCAGCAACTGAATGAAGTGGAGAGACTGGAGCACGTGGGTATCGACGAGGGCTTCCCACGCCAGTGCAGTCGCGACCTCGATGCGGCTCTTGAGACCGTCAGGCAGGCGGAAGGTCGAGAACCTCGGTGCTGGTGTCATCAGACTCCGTCGAACGTGACTCCCGGGGCTGGAACCGCAGACCCGGCCCCCACGCGCGCGCGTAGACTAACAGCCGCACCCGCAAGTCTACCAGGTTCACCCGGTTTTCGTTCGCATTCCCACCGGTATACCGGCTCCAATGTGCGGCAGAAAGTGTGGACAGTCAAAACGGCCGAACGACCGGACACGTCTGCGTGTGCGCGGTGCGGCCATTCGTGGGATGATCACGCCGGGACGAACCTCACGCCCGAACCGAGCGGTGGCGACTGCATCCGTTGCAACTGCACCGAATTCGTGGCCCCATGATCGATGCGCGCTTTCGCCCGTTGCAATGGCCTTCCGATCTCCGGCGCCATTCGAAGCCAGTCCGTGCCCGGTTCCGCGTAGGCTGGGGCCCGACGCTGGATCTCCTCGAACGCGAGCTCCGCCACCTCGGTGCCCGAGACATCGTGATCGAGGCCGAAATGGACGCGAGCCAGATCCGGAACGATGGCTGGCCCCGGGTTGATGCCCAGTGGCGTGGACGTGTAGTGCGAGTAGCGATCGCACGGATAACGCATCGGCCCATGCCGCCCATTGAACGAGAGAACCAAACGGAGACACCAAATGAAACAGCATCGGCACAGAGTGGAATCGGAAAAAACCCGCTGTTATCTCGGGCCGGTCACAAGCGAAACGAGCGGGCGGTACCGGCAAAACCCTGCCGCGCACGGATGGGTCACCTACATCTCTTACTGCCGCTGTGGAGCAACGCGCAAAGACAACGTGAACGGAGGGCACATCGAGCGGGGGCCGGTGGACGAAAGACGGTGGAGAATAACCATGGCATGGATCAAAGTGCTGGAAGAACTAACGGACACCTGCTCCGTCTGCGGACAGGTAGCGTGCGAACGCGACCTATGGTACGCTGGACCTGAGGAGGCGTTCGACCTGGACATCGCCGTCGGTGCGGTAGGTGTGTACAGACTGTCGCGGCGATGTCGAGCCGGAGTCGGAGCCGGACGATGAAGATGTGTATGCCGATGATCCGGCTGGCCCCTTCCGCTACCTGTATGAGCAGGTAGCCTCGACCCGCGCCGAACTGAGGGAATGGATGGAAGCCGAAGGGTATTATCCGAACGTCTATTGGATTAGCGATCACGGCAACGTGCATCCGATCCTAGACATACACGATGCCACCAAAGACTGAGAAAGAGAGGAACCGTCAAATGAGCCGAGTCTATGTCGCCGAAAAAATTCTCGCCGAATACGGCCTTGCGGGCAATGGGATCACGCCCGCCGACGTGTTGAGCCACCCTGACAAACTCCGCGACGCGTACTACGCCGCAGCAAAGCGAGCACACCCCGATGCGGGTGGTACGACGCGCGAATTCCAGCTCCTGCAAGTCGCGAGGGACGTGATAGCCGCGGCGAGCAGCGAGGACAGCAACCGCTAACGGGATCGCGACCCCCGAAGCAATGGCCCGCGAGCCGATGGACCGAAATCGCTGATGGCCTACAGCAAGGTGGAGCGGCACATCTGGAACGACGAGAAATTCCGTCGTTGGCCCCGGGACACTCGCGATGTGTGGATATACCTCCTGACCGGCGAGCATCAGAACCGGCTGGGGTTCTTCGTGCTGCCGCTCGCGACGATCGCGGAGGACACGCAGATCACGCCCGAGTCAGCGCGCGAAAGTCTCGAGCTGCTGGATGCGCAGGGTCGCATCATGTGGGACCCGGACACGCGGCTCATCCTGATCCTCCGCCACCTCAAGCACAACACGCCGGAGAACCCGAACGTCGCGAAGGGCGCGGCTTCGGAAACCCTTTCGAAACCGTTTGGGGAACGGTTTGGCAAACGGTTGTGGGAAGGGTTGTTGGAAGCCGTTGAGAAGTACTGTCCGATGGAGACGGTGCGCCGTACGCCGTTCTGCTCGATCCTTCACGCTGCGGTGCTCAAGCGGTTGGCAGAGGCGGAGATAAACCCTTTCGAAACGGTTACCCAAACCCCTTCGAAACCGTTTGGCAAACCCTTTCGAAACCCAGAACCAGAACCAGAACCAGAACCAGAACCAGAACATGAACCAGAACCAGAACCAGAACCAACAGAGGTAGTAGCCGGGCGCGAGGTGCGTCCGACGGCGCCGACGATCGAATCCACCACCGACGGGCCGACCACTGCTGCATCGGATCCGATCGAGGAGGCGGCGAGCCACATCATCCAGCGAGCCAATGAAGGCCAGGTCGCGAACCCGCACATCGATCAGCAGCGGTTCAGACCGATCCTCACCTCGCACGGCTCGCGGTCCACCGTGATCGAGTGGCTCCGCGACGGCATCCCCGGGAAGCTCATCCTCGAAACGGTCTACGATCGCGCCTCCAACTTCGAGCCCATCGAACGACGGCCTCAGATCACGACGATGCGCTACTTCGATGCCGCTGTCCGTGATGAGCACGACCGCAGGACCGTGCTGCCCCAACCTGGCAGTCAGGCCCGCGCAATTCTCGATGCGGGACCGAAGGCGGAGAAGCCGCAAAGCAGAGCAGAACGGGCCGGAAACCCTGACGACGAAGCCGAGCGCCAACGCGAGTTGCAGGAGACACGCACCATCCACCGATGGGTTCGCGACAACCGCGAGGCTGCGGAGAAGATCCGCGCCGACGTCGTGAAGGAGGTGCACCGCGAGTTCGGCTCGCTGGGCGCTGACACGATCGCCCGTCTGATCGAGGGCAGGACTCGCTCGAAGGTGTTGGCGATGCGCACGAGGGCCGCGAAATCGTGATCGTGTAATGCTGGAAATTGCTTGACCGGTACCGGAGGAATGGTGAGCCAGAAGGAAGTCAGCGGGGTGACGTGGGAGCTGCAAGGTCGCGGATGGTGGCACTCGGACCTGCTCGGCGAGGTCGAGCGCGAGAACGCTGGGTGGTGGTTCTACCCGCAAGATCCGGAACACCAGGTCGACGGGCCGTACCACACGGCTCGAGGAGCGATGGGCGCTGCGGCTCGTGCGGTGAAGGGAGTCCGGGCATGACCCGGCGGAATGACGCACGGACGAATGCATCCACCGCGCGCTCGCGTTCAAGCGGAGTGGGCGAGCGCCGGTACAACCGTGGAGGTCTCGTGACCGCAACACAAGTCGCGCTCGTGAACACCGCGCTTCGGCTGGTCCGTGCTCATCCGGCCCGGTACCGCCGCGTCACGCGCCTCAGCGCCAAGCTCGGCATCTCGCGCCGGACGCTGCACCGCGCGTTCCGTGCGGTGCGCGGCGAGACGACGGACCACGCGATCGCCCGCGTTCGGCTCCTCCACGCTCTCGAGCTGGTGGCCGCCGGCCTGCTCGTCCGCGACGCCGCGAGGATCGCCGGCTACCCAGACCCTTTCACGATGTCGAATCAGTGTAAGCGCCTGCTCGGCATCAGACCTACCGCCGCGCGTCGGCCCGGCTGGCGCGCGCCCGAGCTGGAGGAGGCGTCGTGAAACATCATCGACTCACTTTCTAACCGGAGGAGCCTGTGACGTACACCCACACGTTCGCGGAGCTGGAGGTCAGCGCCGCCACCTATGACGAGATCGCGGCGCAGCTGCGGGAAGCGGACTACCAGCACGCATTCATCGAGCATGTAGACGGAAGGGACGCCGCCCCGGTGATCGACATGCACGGCATCGGCCTCGTGCGGAAGCCGGAGGATGAGGTGCTCGCCGCTATAAAGAAGGCGGAGGACATGGTGTTCTATCTCTGCCAGCCGCGCGGGTCGGAGGGCGCGCGCAGTTGGTCGATGAGCATTCCGGCGCGACCTGACTACGACCCCGACATCGTGATCGGCACGGCGCTCTTCGAAGCGCGTCGGGAGATCGTGCGGCTCCGCGAGGGGCTCAGCGACAAGTCGCGAATGCAAGGGGCGTTGGCAGACTCAACGACGATGGTCGTGCGGTGAGGGGCGCGGCAATCGCGCTCGTGCTCGTGCTCGTGTATGGGCTCGGGATCGGCGTCACGCACGGCCTCTACAAGCGGTGGAAGCCCCTGCCGCCTTGCGGCGCGGTTACCTCGGGGCAGCTCGCGTGCAACCTCCGGAACGGGGATCTGCGTGCAGCGTACGTTATGCTATCGTTATTCTGGCCTATCGGTCTGCCGGTTGTCGTCGCTGAGCACGCGGTCGAGTCACTGAGTTGGCCTCTGCGGGCGACGACAGGAGACGGAACCCTCGAACCATCGGAAAGCGAGGCTGCACGATGAGCAAGGCACGAAATGGTCCGTGGCTGTTGGTCCTCATGGCTGCGTGTGTGGGCCCGCCTCCGCCACAACAGGATGCCACGATATGCGACTCGTGCGCGGTCGCTCTGCGGCCGGTGGCCGCCCTCGATTTCGCGGACGCGCCGTTCATGCCGTCGATGTTCGTGAACGTCGAACAGATGTCTGATGGCACGTTCGGAGTCGTGGACCTCGCACGAGGCGGCACGGAGATCCTGCACTTCGCTTCGACAGGCGTGTTCGTTGACTCGCACCTGATGCGGGGGGCCGGGCCGGGGGAAGCCATGCGGATAAACGCACTGCTCGCGATCGGCGACAGCCTCCTCGTGATCGACGAGGGCACTGCGCGCTGCACGATGCTGGATGCGGAGTTCGAATACATCCGCGACTTGCCGTGCTTCGGCAACCCGCTCGACGCCGCACACGTTGACGGCAGGCTCTACCTGACGGGGCTGGGCCCGATGGAGCTGGTGGAGATCGGGCTTGCGGACGGGGAGCGCGAGCAGCCGAAATGGGAGGGCGTGCCCGTGCCAGTCAGTGACGACTATGCGTCCATCGCTGGTGGCTCGGATGGTGTCTGGTTCGCGCAGCACCCGAATCAGTACCGGATGACGTATTGGCGAACCGGCGAGACGAATCCGTCGCGAGTGATCGAGCGCACGCCCGCGTGGTGGCAGGACGGAGAACCGTTCCTGATGGACTTAGGCCCGAATGGCGTGCGCGGAAGAATTATTCCCGGGGCCGAGGAGCGGCAAGTGATGCGCGGACCGCTGCTGTTCAACATCGCGGTATCCGACGGATTCATCTGGACCGCCAGCTACATCCACACACGGCAGGACCGGCAGTACTTCAATTTCCTGGAAGCTTGGCTAGGTCAAGGGTTGCAGGGCGATGTGATCGTGTTCGTAGAGGCGCTGACGCCGGAAGGCGAACTGATCGCGGTGGAATCGTTCGATGACCTAGCTCCGCCGAGATTCACGGCGGGCGGGCTCATGTACACCGTCACGAAGGAGGGCCATGGAACGGGCGTAACGCTGTATCAGCCGAAGGTAGTGCGCAGGGACCAGTAGGTTCTCAAACCTCACAACAGGACAGGAACAATGTTCAAGATCGTGCTCAACCTTCTCGCGGTGCTGCTCGTCGCAGCGGCGTTCACTGCGGTCGATCCGCCTGCGACTCTCGGCGCGGATTGCGCCCAGGATTGCCACTCCGACGGCGACTTCCACCACGACACCAATCTCAATGGCGACTGGTCCATTGAGACCTTCCACAGCATGGTCACAGGATACGACTGCCCCGTGTGGGCGGAGTGGGACGACCACAAGCAGTGCGATGGCGACGCCTTCATCTATGATGAGAACGCCGCCCAGCTCGTGTTCCAGGAATGCGACAACCCTTCGGCCGTGACCGCGGTTGCTGCTACGGACGAACCTCCCGCCGCAGTTCTCTCGGACTGAGGCGCACTGAGGATGAGGTTGGGCGCGGTGACGGGGAGGGGTCGCCCGCCCAACCCCACTGCTATGACGGATCTCGTCGCTTTCTACGCCGCGTTGCCGCGCGCCACGCTCCAGAAGCTCGAGACTTCGGAGCAGCTCGGCGACCGTGCGAAGCAGGCGATCCGGCTGGCGCTCGGGAAGGTGCCAGTGCCTGGGGAGAAGGACCGGCCGCGCAAGCTGGAGCAGACTGTTCGTCGCGAATGCAATGGGTGGCTGGAGGCACGTGGTGCATTCGTGTTGAAGCTGGAGCAGGGATTCCGACCTGAGAAATGCCGGAAGTGCGGCGCGCACCTCGGCCGCGGCGCGAAGTCGTCGATGGTCACGCTCGGCACACCGGACGCGATCGCGTTCTGGCCTGATGGAGGTGCATGGGTGATCGAATACAAGCGCAGCCACGGCGGCAAGATGTCGGAGGATCAACTGATCGTGCGGACCGCTGTCCGGGCATCGGGTGTTATCCATGTAGTAGCGCGCGGTATCGAGGATCTCGAAGCTGTTGCACGTGAAACGCGCGCAGAGCCATGAACCCTCATTGGCGACGCGGGACACAGGAGGCATACGGCGCTGTTATGACTCGCCAGTGGTAGGAGACAATGGCTGGAAAGCGGAAGGCGCAGAGGCGCGAGAAGCTTACGCCGAAGCAGGATCGCTTCGTGGACCGGTACCTGATCGACCTGAATGCAACGCGGTCGTATCAGGAGGTCTATCAGTGCGCCGAGAAGGTGGCGCGCGCGAACGGTCCTCGTCTGATCGGCAACCCGAAGGTCGCTGCCGCGATCGCGAGAGAGCGGGAGGCGCGCTCGAAGCGGACCCAGGTCTCGAAGGATTGGGTCGTCGAACGGCTGCGGCGCATCGCGGCCGCCGACATCAAAGACTTCTACTCGTGGGACAGCACGAAGGCTGCGCCGGTCCCGAGCGAGAAGTTGACGCCCGAGCAGTCTGCTGCTGTCTCGGAGGTCCACACCGATACCGTCATCATGCGCCAGAAGGACGGCACGGTGAAGGGCGCGAAGGTAAAGACGCGGCTTAAGCTTCACGATCAGGTCGCGGCGTTGAAGCTGCTCGGCCAGCACCTCGGCATGTTCGCGCAGAAGCACGAGCACAGCGGACCGGATGGTGGCGCTATCCCGGTCGAGGTGCAGGAGCTGTCGGACGAGGAGCTGATCCGTCGAGCGCAGGAGCAGGCGAGCAGGCTCGCCGCGATCGCGGTGAAGGGGAACGGGAGGCATGGGAACGGGAATGGGCGCCGCAACGGTCGGAAGAATCGCGCGGCTGCGACTTCGTGATGCAGTCTTCGCGCTGATGGCTGCAACACCGAACGCCGACGCACTGGCCGGTGACTACCGCGTCACGCAGGAGGAGATGCGGCGGCGCGGGTTCGCGCCGCCCGAGCATTTCAGCCAGTTCGTGGAGCGACGGAATCCGGGGCTGCTCGATTTCGAGCATGTCCCGCGAATGGTCGATGTCGGGCACCGCATCGCGCATGGCGAGCTGCAATACGTCATCGTCTGCATGCCGCCGCGGTATTTCAAGTCGGAGCTCTTCTCGCGGTTGTTGCCCGCCTACTTCGAGCGCCAGTACCCGAACCGTTGGTCCGCCGTCATCAGCCATGGCGCTGACCTCGCATGGAGCCTCAGCGAGGATGCGAGAGGAAACTTCGTGGAGGATGGCGGGCGCATCCGTCGTGAGACCGGTGCGAAGAAGCGGTGGCGGACGAATCGTGGCGGCGGGCTGTGGGCGTTCGGCGTTGGCGCGAAGATCATCGGCCACGGCTATCACCTTGGCGTCCTCGACGATCCGAGCGATCCGGAGCGTGTTGTCTCGCCAACGTACCTGAAGAAGTTCGCGGAGTGGTGGCCGTCGAAGTTCCTGTCTCGGCGAGAGTCCGGCGCACGCATCGTCGTGGTGATGCAGCGGCTCGGGACCGACGATCCGATCGACTGGCTGTTGCGCCGGGAGATCGGCGAGGACACCGAACTGGCGCCGATGAATTGGCACGTCGTCATCTGCGACGAGATCAAGTCGAACGAGCCGCTCGGGCGGTGGGATGGACCGATGGGCCTGCCGCCGACTTGCACGATCGAGCCGGACGATCGGAAGCCCGGCCAGGTGCTCGCGCCGTCGCGGTTCAGCGATGCGGAAGTCCGCAGCATGCAGGCGCAGTCCGGTTCGTACACGACCGACGCGCAGCGGCAGCAGCGACCGCAATCGCCGAAGGGTGACTACTGGCGTGAGGAATGGTTCGGCGAGTACGACGAGCTGCCGTACGAAGCGCACAACGGCGGCAACGATTGGGACACCGCGTACACAGAGGACGAGGCGAACAGCGCCTCCGCACGCATCCATTCGTTCCGCGGCAAGGGCAAGGCTGACGAGTTCCCGATCTTCATCCACGACGTGGATTGGGATTGGTGGGAGTTCCCCGAGCTGCTCAGCGCCATCCGCGAAATCAAGGGCCCGCACTACCTCGAAGCGAAAGCGACCGGCAAGAGCGCGGCGCAAGCGGTGCGCCGTAACGGGATCGTCGTCTCGGAGATACCGGTGCACGGCGACAAGTTCGCTCGCGCGAACAGCGTGCAGGAGGTGGTCTCGTCGGGTCGCGTCTACGTGCGGAGGGCGATCCGGCGTCGGTTGCTGAAAGGGGATCGGCAGGGATTGTTGCGGGTCCGCGCCGAGACACTCGTCGCGGGCGGGCCGGACCTCGACCTCAACGATGCATTCGTGCAGGCGCTGATCCGGCACACGCGCAAGGCGATCACGACGAGTCTGCCGCCTGGCTCGCTGTCTGGCGGCTCGGCAACGCGGAGGAATTGGGCTGCTGTGAAATGACTCGAACGGAGAAAGGGTGCTCTTAATGATGGACAACCGGACCGGCCAGTTCGAAACGGCGGAGACGATGGCGAAACGCACGATTGGGCCGCAGCATCGCGGCCCCGCATTCCGAGGTGGAGAGACAGTGACGCTCCGCGGCGCCGACATCACGCTCCGCTATGTTGGCCCATCGAAGCTGGGCAATCGCCGGTCGCGGCGACGTAAGGCGGGTCGGTGACCATGAAGCCAACCCACATCCTCTATGCGGATGCGTCCGACACGATCGGGCTGGGGCACGTCGCGCGGATGTTCGCGCTTGCGGAGGAGTTGAGCGCGTCCCGCAATGTCGCATTCGCAACGAACACCTAGGACTATGTCCGGCAGCGCGTCCCGCACTGGCCCTGCCCCGTCATTGCTGGAGAACCCGTGCCACGCGAAGGACTTCACGGCGGGTCGCGCGTTGCCGCACCCATGGCGAGGCGTGCGGGTCCGAATGAGCGGGCACGGCTACGCGTGGATGGTGTCGTCGGTGCCGCCGAAGCCCGGCCGGTCGCATGAGACGAACGTCACAAACATGGAGACACAGTAGAATGCAGACACACCGGGATGATGACGCACAAAAATGGCTGGATAGCCTGCGGAGTAAGGCCGAGCGGATGATGGCGGCCGGTGAATCCGAGATTACCGCCGGTCGGGAACGGGAAGGAGAAACGCCGTTAAGTGAATACGTTCGCGACGGCGTGCATGTGCGCCAACTACCGGACGATGAGCATGGAATCCTGCGGATCTCTATTGGGGCAGCGCCATACCAGGTCGGCGAGACGTCGTATCTCGTTTTTCGCGGGGACCGTGGGCGGTGCCAGAGCCTGGTTCGTCGGGCACTGAAAGCGTTGGAATACGGCCCGTGACGTTTCTGGGCTGGTTTCTGTGAGCGAGGGCGCGAGTAAATGGGACGCCGCCCGAAGAACGTCAACGAGTCAGGCCGCTGGACCGTGCAGGTCGGCGAGCATGGCTCGATCGTGCGCGTCCGCGAGCGCACGCCGAAGGGGCGGCTCATCCTGATCTACGGCGACAGCGCAACGGGCAAGCGGGTCCAGAAGTACGCGAGGGTCGAGACCGTTCGCACGCCGAGCGGCGCTATCGAGCCCGAGCTGGTCGATGCGGTGGTTGCAGAGGCTCGCGAGAAAGCGACGCAGCTCCGGCTCAGCCGAGCCGTTGAGGCGATCGAGCCGGCGCGAATCACCGTCGGCCAGGGGTTCAGGCGCTTCCATGGCGAGCGAGGCGGACTGCCCGGATCCAGGTCCGGACTCAATCATCATTGGGCGGCGCGAGCATTCTGGGAGCACCAACTGCGCACCTCGCAGCCGTGGAACGAGATCCTGCCGGCCGATGTGGATGCGGCGTTGAAGCGGCTGCTCGAGAACGGGAAGATCCCGACGGCCGAGAAGTACGTCCGGATCATGCGGACCGTCACGCGCTGGCTTCGCGACAAGGCAGGCTTCGACGGGATCAAAGACCCGACGCGTCATCTGAACCTGCAGAAGCTCCGCGAGGGGCACGTCGTCCGACGGCCACGCTACTCCCGGGACGAACTGAGCCGGTTGATGGCGGTCGCGAACGAAGTGGACCCACGGTTCCGGTTCGCGCTCCTGTGGGCCGATGACACTGGGGCCAGGTCGGCGGCGCTCTACCGCGCGATGCGCTCCGGTCTCGATACGCACCTCGATGTGATGCCGTCGCAGGGCGCCGCACCGTTCGGATGGTGCGTGTTGCCGGGCATGAAGGGGGCAGCGCCCGCCAGTGTTCTTCCTGACGGCGCTACAGCGGCTCGGGCTCGTGCGGGCGATCTGGAAGCGGTGGAACGGGGTCCGCTTCGTTCCCGGCTATCTCTCGGAGCTTGAGCGCCGCTGGCAGGAACAGGGGAAGGACTATGCCCTGATCCCCGGAGGTCCGTGGCCGCGGGATGGCGTGTTCGACGATCCGACGCCCGTCAGCGCCAAGAGTCTCGAGAAGTGGCTGAAAGAGGCGGAGCGGCGTGCAGGCGTGCCGCACGTGTTCCGACGCGGCTGGCACGGGATCAGGCGGCTCTGGACGGACTACACGCTCGACGAGGAGGGGTTGGATACGGTCGTGGCATCGGCCGCATGGAGTGACGACGAGATGCCCCGGAACGTGTACGCCGAGAAGCTTCGATTGCAGGCGTTTGAGCGTGCGCGCGGCGCCCCGGAACGGAAACGACCGGACATGTTCTCATGACAGCTCAAGTGAAACGGCCCTTTTTTAAGGTCCAAAGTGTGGCTGAAAGTATGGATAGATCCTGTAACTCATTGATATTCAACGATCGTAGGACTCCCGGGGCTGGATTCGAACCAGCATTGGAGGATCCAAAGTCCTCAGTCCTGCCATTGAACGACCCGGGAATGGTGCACGAAAATAACCATGGCTGAGGGACCGCACCAACTCGTCCGGGATCACGTACGTGTGTGAGGGAGGTTCGCCGATCGTTCTCGCGGGCTCGTCGAACAACCTCGGGCCAGATTCGGCGATGTTCTCAACCGACTGTCGATGTCGGGAAGATGAGCGCTTCGGGGAAGGCGGAAGCGATGGCCCGGCCTGCCCGGTCACGCTCGGATTCATCATCGAAGAGGCCGAAGAGCGCGGAGCCGCTCCCCGTGAGCTGCGCGATGCATGCACCCGCTTCGCGCAGTGCTGCACGCATGCCGGCCAGAGCAGGAACTTGCCGGTCTGCGACCGGCTCGAAATCGTTGCACGCGATGCTACGGATTCCCTCCCAGCTGGACAGGCTTTCAAGCGAGAACAGTCTGGCAACGGGGGCGTCATTCGTTTTCGCGCGTTCCTCGGCGAGTTCGGCATAGGCGGCCGCGGTCGCAATACGCTGTGCCGGCACGACGACGAGAACGGGCAAGGCCGGTGGCGGTGGGAGTGCGAGGAGTCGTTCCCCCCGACCCCAGGCGAGCGCGCACGCCGCGTGGCTGGCGAAGAACGGGACATCAGTCCCGATCCTCTGGGCAAGATCGAGCAGCGTTTCCGTCCCGAGCGGCTCCTGATGAAGTTCGTTCAGGAGATGAAGCGTGGTTGCGGCGTCGCTGGATCCGCCGCCGAGTCCCGTACCCGCGGGAATCCGTTTGTGAAGCCGGATCGCGGCAGCGGGCGGGAGTCCCGCGCGCGCGTAGAACAGGGCGGCCGCACGTAACACCACGTTATGATCGAGGCGGCCGGCATCGCCCCCACTGACCTCGAGCGCAAGCGCCTCGCCTGCTTCGACCTCGATCCGGTCAGCAAGGTCGATGCGACAGAGAACGGTTTCGATCTGGTGGTAGCCGGATGATTCGCGCGCGAGGACGCGCAGCCGCAGATTGATTTTCGCGTTCGCGGAACCGGCCAGCATCGTTCAGGTGAAGGAGCGGCTGGCGCCGGTCTCCCGCTCGACGGCGTCTTCGACGACCTCTTCGGTCTGCGCGACTCCACCGAGGGTGAGACCGATGGACCATGCGTAGTACAGGCCCATTATGGTGACGGGAATGAAGCCGGCGATGTGAAAGCCGAGGGCGAAGCCGACGGCTTTGCTGGCCTCCCTGCCCCACAGGTTGACAAGGACGGCACGGGCGGCAAGCTCGTACACGCCGAAGAAACCGGGAGCAGAGGGGGCGGCCACGGCGAACGCGATCGCCGAATTGAAGAAGAGTGCTGCGGTGAACGTGAGATCGAGATCGAAGGCACGAAACCCGAGCCAGAAGCCGAATGCGTTGACCAGCCAGACGACGACGGTCCAGGCTACGGCAACGGCGAGGAGTCGGCCGTTGCGCAGGATGGCGGCGCCGCTGAGGAAGGCTTCGAGCGCATCGACAATGGGGCGGCGAAAGGAACGGGGTAACACGTGATTCACGACGGCCTCGATGGCCCGAACCGCCGGTCTGGGAAACAGGACGAGGAGGAAGAGGACGAGACCTGCGCAGCCCGCGACGAGTCCGAGTCCGCGGGCGATCGTTGGAAAGTCGGTCGTCGCATCGTCCGGCCAACCGGGGAAGTCCGGGAGCGCCATCGCAAAGAAGAGCATGAAAACCAGGAAGAGCGCATCCAGCAGCCGTTCGATGACGAGCGACGAAAGGCCGGCCACAACCGGGACAGGTTCGAGGCGCGAAATCGCGTACGCGCGGGCGAACTCACCCATCCGCGCGGGCAGCAGGTTGTTCGCCATGAACCCGATGTTGACGGCAGCGAAGCGCGAGTGAAATGACGTGCCGCGATGAACGGGGGCGAGAATGGATCGCCAGCGCCATGCGCGGATCCAGAATACGAAGGTTGCGGCGGCGGCCCCTCCGAGAAGCAACCACGGATCCGCCTGGCCGATCTCGCGCAGGACTTCGCGAAAATCCACATCGCGAAACGTAAAATAGAGGAGTACTACGCTGAGTGCGATGCCGGCGAGTGCTTTCCAGTCGAGGAACGCCCTGCGCGTAGCGTGGGCGCTTGAGCCGTCCCCGTCCACCACCTCCCGCACCGGCTTCTCCACGTGGCTCACTTGAACGCCCTTGCGCCCATCAGAGTGCCTGGTGGCTTCTCCACGTGGCTCACCTGAGCGCCCTCGTCCATCAGAATGCCTGCCGGCTTCGCCACGCGCGTCACTCGAGCGCCTCTCGCAGTAACGCATAAAGTTCTGCGACTGCACTCCGTGATGCGCGGTCAGCACCGGCCTCGATCGCGGGACGCAAGGTCAGCGCACGCTCGAGCGGGGAACGCGTTTCCGCGGCGGATTCCTGTGCGCCGATGGGGAATACCAGAACGTGATCGTCCCCCGAAGCGTGGACAACCGGGGCGTTCTTCGGCGGCGAGGCCACGCGCGCGCCGTAACGGTCGTGCAGTTCGGTGCGCAGGGTTCGCAACCGGCTCAACGCATTGATCTGGTCTGGCTGTTCGCCGCGGGCCAGGTTTTCGGCAGCCGAACGAAGGACATCGCGAGCGAATCGAAAGACATCGAGCCACTCCATCTTGATGGGGACATCGAGACGAACGATCATCTCGGCGAGGTCTTCGACGGCGTGCAGTGTCTCGGCAACCATGGGCACGTCCGGGAGACTCGCAGCGCCGAGGAGCGAGCGCTGGCGGCGCAGAATCGCACCGAGCCATTCGCGGTCGTGCGGATTCTCGATGAAGGCCTGCACGCCGCGCTCCATTGTGGCTGCGATCTCGATCGCCTCTTCACCGACCCAGCCGAGGAAGGCCGAGGCATCGGCCGATTCTGCGCCACCCATTGCACCGGCATCCGCAGACCAGCGCGCCTTCAAAGCGGCGAGGCGTCCGTCGAGGGCGGATTCGGATTCGGCCGCGCGCAGGATTGCGTGCAGATCGGCGACGGTCTCGCGCAACCGGGTCGCGTCCTGCCTCGCTTCATTCTGGCGAAGCGCGGCAGCAAATATGGCAGCCGCGTCGTGCAGTCTTGGCTGTTCGGCGAGTCTTGCGATGCCGGCCAGCGAACGGACAGCGCGCAGCATCGGGACACCGTCATCGCGCTGGGGTTCCGTCATGGCTCGTTCCAGGCGTTCGAGGCAGTCGGATGCTTCTGCTTCGAAGAAGGCTTGAAGCGTCATATCAGGTCGCGTGCTCCCTCACACGCAGAACAATGGATTTCATTTCAGCGACGGCTCGCTCCATGCCAGCGAGCACTGCGCGGCTGACCACGGCATGACCGATATTCAGTTCCTCGATTTCAGCGATGGCGGCAATCGCTGTGACGTTCTCATAGGTGAGCCCGTGCCCGGCATGAACGGCCAGCCCGAGTGCGCGACCGTGCGCACTCGCGCGCCGGATCGCGGACAGCGCTGCCGTAGCAGCGGCCCGGTCACGGACCTGTGCGCCCTTCCAGCACTCCGACCATGCGCCGGTGTGCAGTTCGACGGCGTTCGCACCGATTGCCTCGCTTGCGTCGAGCATGCGCGGATCCGGATTGATGAATAACGACACAGTCACGCCTGCATCACGTGTGGCCGCGACCGCCTGTGCGACCCGTTCTCTTGTCGCTGCGTCGGCGAGATTCAGGCCGCCCTCGGTCGTAATCTCCTCACGGCGTTCGGGGACGAGCGTGATCGCCATGGGCTGGAACGTCGTCCCGAGCTTCACCATGTCGGGCACAGCCGCGAGTTCCAGATTGAGTCCGGTCCGAATCGTGTCCATGAGTGATCGGACATCGCGATCCTGGATGTGTCGGCGATCCTCACGCAGGTGCACGGTGATGCCATCGGCGCCGCCGAGTTCGGCGAGCACGGCCGCGCGAACGGGATCGGGCTCGTCGGTTCGACGCGCCTGACGAACCGTCGCGACGTGGTCGATGTTGATATGGAGCCGCATCAGGGCCGAATCACGTGCGAGCGCCGAGAAGAGTTTCGACCTCTTCCGCCTTCATCGGGTCCAGACCTGCTGCACGCGCGATGCGAAGCGTCTCGCGACCGAGCGCGCAATATAAGGATCGGTCCGACTCGGACAACCGTGAGAGATGAAGGCGAATGGTGTCGGCATCGCCACGTACGAGCGGCCCCGTCAGCGCGCCGGCCACGCCCAGGTGACGCAGGTTGTCGAGCGTCCCCTGCATGAGCGGAAGCAGGGCCTGAAGCGCCTCGTCGGCCGGGACACCCGCCTCGTTCAGCCAGCGTGCCCCAGCCGCCGCAATCGCGACCAGGTAGTTCGATGCCATGACCGCCGCCGCATGGTAGAGCGCCCGCAGGTTGGGTGGAATCACGAGCGCGTGGCCGTCCAGCACATTCACGATGCGATGGGCGGCGCGGACGGCGGCCGGTTCGCCCGTGATCGCAAAGGCGACACCCATCAAGCGGTCGCCCGCGAGCCACGGATCGGCGACCGACTGGAGCGGGTGCATCGAGCCGATCGCATAACCGGCGCGGTGCAGCGGTTCGAGCACATCACTGGAAAGCGCACCGGACAGATGCAGCGCAACGCAGCCGGCCGGCGCCTCGCCGCCCGCCTCGACATCATGCGCGACTTCCGCCAGTGCAGAGTCGGGCACGGCGAGAATCAGGATGTTCGTGCCGTCAGGGATTCGCGTGGGCCCGAGCAGGTACCCGGCCCGTGACGGGTTGGTCGCCTCGAAGAGCGGGTGCGGCGGCGGATCGAGTCCTCGGCCGATGAAGATCAGAGTTTCGATGTCATCGGTCAGGCGAAGTGCAGCGCCGAGCGCGAGGCCCATCCGGCCCGGGCCAAGAATAACGACGCGTTCGCTCACGTGCTGGTCACAACGACACCGTGCCTCCGTTGCAACCTGCCGAGCGTCGCAGCCGGGATGCGGGCAACGATCTCGATGCACGCGTCGCGATCTCGCCGTTCCAGCACTTCACCCTCGCGATAGATCGTAGCAAGGCCCTCGCCGTCTGCGGCCGGTATCTCGACGTGCACGGCCGGCCGGCGCGCGCGAAACGCCTTCAGCAGCCAGGCCCGCAATTCCGCGAGACCGTCCGTTGCCACCGCCGATATGTACACGGCAGATCGGGTGTACAGCGCCGCGACTCGTTCGCGCAGAGCCTGTTCCTCACCGTGCGTCAAGCGATCTGTCTTGTTGAACACGAGCAGGACCGGCCGATCGGCGAGACCGAGATCACCGAGCACACTTTCGACGACGGACTTCTGTTCCTCCCAGCCGGCGTGTGCGGCATCGATCACGTGCAGCAGAACGTCGGCATCGACGGCTTCTTCGAGCGTGGCACGGAACGACGCCACGAGGTGGTGTGGCAGTCGCCGAATGAACCCGACCGTATCCGTGACGAGGACGCGGGCGCCCGGCGCGAGATCGACGGCGCGGGTGGCCGGATCGAGGGTCGCGAACAGCCGATCCTCGACGAACACCTCACTGCCGGACAGCGCCCTCAGGACCGAACTCTTGCCCGCGTTCGTGTACCCGACCAGGGCCGCGCGATACTCACCCGATCTCGACTTGCGCTGCGTGGCCCGCTGCTGCGATACCACAGCGAGTTTCCTGCGCAGATCGCTGATGCGCCGGCCGATCAGGCGCCGGTCCGTCTCGAGCTGTGTCTCACCCGGCCCCCGCAATCCAATGCCGCCGCGAATACGCGAAAGGTGTGTCCACATCCTCTTGAGGCGGGGCAGCATGTACTCGAGCTGTGCCAACTCGACCTGCATCTGCGCCTCCGCCGTCCGCGCACGGGTCGCGAAGATGTCGAGGATCAGTTCCGGGCGGTCCATGATGCGGGTACCGAGGCGCTGCTCGAGGTTGCGACCCTGTGATGGCGATAACTCTTCGTCGAAGATCACGAGCCCGGCGTTCCGCTCGTGCGCGAGATCCTTCAACTCACCGACTTTGCCTTCGCCGATGTAGAAACGTGGGTGAGGCGCTTCGATGCGTTGCGTGAGCGTTCCATGAACTGCGGCGCCGGCCGTGTCCGTCAGCCGAACAAGTTCGTCGAGATGGTCCTCGAGTTCTCTCGGCGCAATCGAGCGGATGGGCGCGGAAACAAGGATCGCACGCTCCTGTTCCGCTTCCGTCGAGAGCATGCGGTTCGAGTCGTCTCGCCGCACCACGTAGTCTCGCCCGTCCGAAGCATCGTCGCGCGCACGATCGGCGCGCTGCGCGGGTGCGGGCGAATGCCGCGGGTGCTTAGCGCTCACTCGGAAACGAAACGCTGCCCGCGCGCCGGTACGGCACGGTCCGCCGCACCGGGTCGACCACCTGCACGGAACCCGTCATGCGATACTCCAGCGTGCCACTCGCCATCCCGAGCGAAGAGCCGTGCCCAGGCCCTCGAAGCGGAAATCCAGCGGAACCTCGACCAGGGTGCTGTCGCTGCCTTCGACCCTGAGGTCGCCATCGAAGACGCCGTCTGCAAGCCGGATCCACGCATCGTCGCGATCGGGGTCGCCCAGCTCGAGATCATACTCGAGGCCTTCCGCCGCCAGCGCGAACCGGTTCGGATTCGTGATGACCACGCGCGCAAACACCGTCCCGCCGGTCAATCCGATCGTGCCGAGGCGAAGCCCGGCCAATCGCACTTCCGGCTGACGGAAGCTCAGGAAGCAGGCCGACAGAGCCAGCAACACCGTTGCCAGACCGATCCTCTCCCACCTGTGCGTTCTGATCACCCCGATGCGACCTCCCCGTCGATGGCTATTCACTACCGTCCTCGCCGCCCCCGGTTCCACTCTGCTTTGCCTGCTGCACTTCCCCACCGGGCGCACCCCGCTTGAGCGCTTCCCACCATGCCATCCGTTCGGCGATCCGCTTCTCGAATCCCACCTCGCCAGGCTCGTAGAACGCACGACCCAGCAGCACATCCGGGAGGTAATCCTGTGCCGCAAACGCGTTCTCGAAATCGTGGGCGTAGCGGTAACCCTTGCCGTAGCCGAGTTCCTTCATCAACGGCGTGGGCGCGTTGCGGATGGGCATCGGCACTGGCGCAGCAGGCGTTTCCCTCGCCGCCTCCAGCGCCGAGGCCAACGCACGGTACGAGGCATTCGACTTGGGCGCCGTCGCGAGGTAGAGCGTCATCTCGGCAAGGGCAAGGAATCCCTCCGGCGGGCCCAGCACATCGAACGCCTGTCGCGCGGCGACTGCGACCTGAAGGGCAGTCGGATCCGCAAGCCCGATATCCTCCGATGCCATCGCAAGCGCGCGACGAAACAGGATTCGTGGATCGGCTCCACCCTCGATCATCCTCGCCATCCAGTAGATGGCCGCCTGTGCATCACTGCCGCGCAGTGATTTGTGATACGCGGACAGCATGTCGTAGTGCTGATCGCCGCCCTTGTCGTGATGTGCGAAGCGAAGTTGAAGCGCTTCCTTCGCCGTGCGCTCGTCGATCCGGCCACCATCACTCAGCGTCGCGGCCGTCTCGAGCGCTGTCAGGGCGCGGCGCGCATCTCCGTCCGCCTCACGCGCGATCGTCCGGATGGCATCCTCATCGATCGTGATACCACGATCGCCGAGGCCGCGCGTCCGGTCCTCGAGTGCTCGCTGTACAATGATTGCGATGTGTGATTCATCCAGCGGCTCGAGTACAACAACACGGGACCGGCTGAGCAGTGCGCCGATCACCTCGAATGACGGGTTCTCCGTCGTTGCGCCGATCAGCGAGATCGTGCCCGCTTCGACGTGCGGCAGAAACGCATCCTGCTGTGCCTTGTTGAAACGATGGATCTCATCGCAGAACAGAATCGTGCGACGGCCCGTCGCCTTCTTCCGCGCACCCGCTTCGGTGATGATTTCGCGGACGCGCGCCACACCCTCCGTCACTGCGCTGAACGGCACGAACGTGGCCGCCGTGCGCGCCGCAATGATACGGGCCAGCGTGGTCTTGCCCGTGCCGGGCGGCCCCCAGAGCAGCAGACTGCCGATCTCATCCTTCTCGATCAGTTCACGCAGAGCACGGCCCGGCCCGAGCAGGTGCTCCTGCCCGACGAACTCCTCGAGCGTGCGCGGCCGCATTCGCGCCGCGAGCGGCGCTCCCACCTCCGCGTCCATTGCATTGGCGCCCGACGCACCACCTGCTTCGCCGGCATCGGTCGGCCCGAAAAGATCCTGTTCGCTCATGAGACTCCCAGAAACAGACGCACGAGCCAGAACGCGACCACGCCCGCCACAATCCCGCCCTGGCCCAGCCAGCCACTCTCGTGCTGCATCTCCGGGATCAGATTCGATGCCGCAACGTAGATCGTCACACCGGCTGCAAGCGCAAGACCGAAGTGCGCCAGCGCGCTCACAACTGGCGTGACGAGCGCACCAAGCAAGGTAGCAACCGCGACTGCCAGCACAGCAAGCAGCGCCGACCGCCGCGAATTGCCGCTGGCCAGCATGATGCTCGCAAGAGACACGCCCGTCGGTACCTTGTGCAGAAGAATCGCCGTAAACACCAGTGCACCCAACTCCCACGAGTGCAGGAACGCACTCGAAATGGCGACGCCATCAAAGAACGAATGCGGCACAAGCCCGATCAGAGCCCATACTCCAATGTTACGAGAGACCATCGCCTCCGTGTGGGTCTCTTCACCAAAATGGAAGTGCGGCGTCAGCCCGTGTTGCGTGAAGTGCACCGCGAGGTAACCGAGCAGAACGGCGAGCAGCCCACCGTCAATGGTGAGGGCTTCCGGTACCATGTCGAGGATGGCCACGGCCAACATGAAGCCGGCGCCAAAACCGACGAGGCATCCGAGGATGCGCCGGTCCGCCGCAGGGCGGACAAGGACGAGCGCGCCGCCGATCACGTCGGCAACGGAGGCGATCGCGGCAAAGAGCAGGCCGGTCATGACTCGATGCCCTGGGCGCGCACCAGATCGAGAAGTGCATCGCGGGTGTTCAGCGACGGCTCATCAACGACCCGGGCGAGGAGAGCGCGCAGGATCTGACCGAAGCGGGGGCCGGGTGCCATCCCGAGGCGCTTCAGGTCTTCGCCGTCGATCGCCAGGCCATCGATGGTGAGTACGGGATGAGACAACTGTACGCGATGCGCCTTGCGCCACCGTTCCACGAGATCTGAAGCGCCGCGCTTCACTGGGTTTGCGCGCCAGAACGCGATGCGCAGTCGGAACAGATCCCTGACGAGCGAGACACCGACATCGGCAAGCCAGCGTCGCACGCCCGTGTCCGGCGCGTCGGGCGGAAAAAGGTCGGACTGGCGGCCGACAAGGGATACGATGCGTTCCGTGTCGGCGTTCGACGCGCGCAGCCGCTGCATGACATCGCCGGCCTTGCGTGCGCCGATCGATTCGTGACCGGTCACGCGCCAGCCGCCGCGCAAGGGATCGCGGATACGGGCGGCGGGTACGCCGATCGCGTGCAGCAGAGCCGCATAACGGACGAGTACATGACGCGGTGGTACAGCATCCACGGCTGCGATGGCGAGCGCCCACGCATCCATGTTGGCGAGGCCAGAGTCGGCTCCGCGCCCGGTGCGGGCATCGATCCCCGGCATCTCGACGGCGCGCGTCGCGGCCAGCTCAGGATAGAGCGCCTCGAGCGCGCCGCTCTCGCCATACAACCTGAGAGTCGCGGATGCATGAGGCGTCTTCGTAAGAATCTTCGTCAGTTCCTCGTGAATGCGTTCGGCCGACAGGTTGAGCAGGTGCGGGACGGCTGCGCGTATCGCGCCCCACGTCTCTGCATCGATGGTCAAGCCGTAGTGACCGGCGAAGCGGAGCGCGCGCAGGGCACGGAGGTAGTCCTCGGCCATGCGATCCGATGCATGGCCGACCGTGCGCAGGCGGCGTTCCTCGAGATCGCGCACGCCATCGTGCGGGTCGATGAGGACGTCATCGATCGGATCCCATGCGATTGCGTTGATGGTGAAATCGCGCCGTTCGAGATCTTCGCCGATCGTATCGGCGAACGCGATGACGGCGTGGCGCCCGAAGGTCTCGACGTCGCGACGAAACGTGGTGACCTCGTAGAGTACGCCATCGCTCGCGATCACGCCCACGGTTCCGTGTTCGATGCCGATGGGAACCGTGCGCCGGAAGATGCGACGCACCGCGTCGGGTCGGGCGTCGGTCGCGAGGTCCCAGTCGCCGCCGTGGATGCCGAGCCATGCATCGCGCACGGCGCCACCCACGGCCCATGCTGCGTGGCCGTGCTGCCTCAATCGCTTCGCGATCTCGAGGACAGCCGGGGGCGGGGACAACTTCCGTTGCGGCATGGTCAGCCGCAGAGAACGGATCCGCCGTTGATGTTCAGGATCTCCCCCGTGATATGTCGGGCAAGCCGGCTGCACAGGAACACAATGGGTGCTGCCACGTCGTCCGCACTCGCGACGCGGCCGAGTGGGATTCCAGCCTCGATGCGCGACCGGCCGCCATCCGCGTACGGCAACGCGGTCATCTCCGTGTCGATCCAGCCCGGCGCTACGCAATTCACCGTGATGTCGCGGGGCGCCAACTCGATGGCAATGCCCTTCACCATCGCGATAATGGCGCCCTTGGTTGCGGCGTAGTCGGCATGTCCGGCTTCGCCGCGCTGTCCTGCGGTCGAACTGACCAGCACGATGCGACCGCCATCGGCCATCATCCGGGCGGCCGACCGCGTCGAGAAGAAGATGGCATCGAGGTTGGCGGCAATGGTCCTGCGCCACTGCGCGTCGTCCATTTCCGCAATGGGCGCATCGTGAGGCGGCCAGATGCCGGCGTTGCCGACGAAGATGTCGAGGCCGCCAAACTCGGCGAGGCAACGTTGTTCGAGGGCACGGGCGGCGTCCGGCGTGCCGAGGTCGCCCGCATGGGCCCATGACTTCACGCCTGACCCGCGCAGGCGCGCGACCACGTCGTCCGCCTCGGCTGTCCTGCTGTGATAGCCAATGCCCACGTGTGCGCCCGCCTCGGCCAGCATGACCGCCGTCGCCCGTCCAACGCCTCGTGAACCGCCTGTTACGAGCGCTCGCTTGCCGTTCAGGTCGATACCGATCATGCCGGTCACGCTCCCATCCATTTGCCACCCAGCTCCCTTGCATGACGGCGTTCGGAAGCGAGAATCTCATCAATCATGGCGCGCGTCCGATCATCGAGCGGAAGTCGCAGCATCGACTCATAACGCTCGATTTCCGCGTGTTCGCGTTCGCGTGCGACGGATTCCCAGCCGTTCAGCGCCGTGGCGGCAGGATTTGAACCTCCATGGCTCCCATCGGTCCGGTTGCCACGGATCGGCGCCTCGGTCGGGGCGTGGCCCACCTCCATCATGCGCGCCGAAAGTCGCGAAAAGTGGTGTTGCTCGTCAGCGAGCAGGCCGTTGATGCGCTCGGCCGCGGCTGCGTCGCCTCCCTCTTCGGCCAACCCGGCGAGAGCGCGGTAGTAGATGGTCTGCTCGCGTTCCGCCGCGCGTGCGGCTTCCAGTGCGGCGAGGGCCACGGGCCCTGGTGTCATTGCGGTTCGGTCCGCGTGCGCAGCCACGTTTCCACCCGGTCACAGATGGCATGACCGATCGCGAGGTGCAGCTCCTGTGCGTGCGCGCCATCATCGGTCGGCAGGACCAGGGCGTGATCGACAACGTTGCGCAGCACGCCCCCGCCACGAGCGAGCAACGCGACCGTCGTCACGCCTCGAGCCCTCGCCTCGACCGCCGCTTCCACGAGATTCGCTGACTCGCCCGATGTCGAGTGAAGGAAGAGCAGGTCGCCGCGTGCGCCGAGCGCCGCTACCTGGCGCGAGAATACGCGCGCGAAGCCGTAGTCGTTGGCCGCCGCCGTGAGCAGTGACGTATCCGTGGTCAGTGCAATGGCAGGCAGGCCGCGACGATCGGCGCGGAAGCGCACGATGTACTCGGTCGCGAGGTGCTGCGCGTCCGCCGCCGAGCCGCCGTTGCCACAGAAAAGCAACTTGCCGCCGTTCTCGAACGTGGCGACCACGAGGGCGGCGATCCGGGCGATCGCCTCGGCCTGCTCGGCCGCGACCTGCTCCGCGAGTCGGGCCAGGCCACGAAGATGACCCGCAACGGCAACGCCTGCTTCGTTCATGCGTTGCCATCCAACCGCCGGGCCAGCGCGGCACACGCGGCTTCTGCAAATGGACCGGTATCGTCTTCTTCGGCCGCCGCCTCACAAGCCACCGTGAGAAGAGCATCGGCTGCGAGCAGCGGAGCGGCTGCCGAGCGCGCATTGCCGAGCGCCAGCGCCTGATCGAGGCTGCCGAGCGCAGCGCTCAGCAGAGCCCGCGAAACACTGCGTTCGCCGTGATTCTCGCCGGATAGCGCCGCACGCATACGCGCTCGCAGCGAGTCGGGCACGTCGTAGAGGTGGGGTCCGAGCCACGTTCTCGCAGCGCGGACCGACGTCCGCACAGACCGATCCTGCATCATCCGGCTCGTGTCTCCGTTGCGCGCGTCCGCTTCACGCGCCGGCCAGCGAACGGATGATCTCGGGCGTCCGGGCCAACGCTTCCGGAACCTTTGCCGCATCACCAACACCACCCTGCGCCATGTGTTGCCGGCCACCGCCGGACCCACCCGTCAGTGCCGCGACTTCGCGCACGAGCCGATCGGCACGAACGCCCCGCCCCGGCAGATCATCCGTTACGACGGCGATCAGCGCGACACGTGATTCGCTCCGGCCGGCGAGAACGGCGGCACCGCTGCCGAGCCTCTCGCGCAGGCGGTCACCCAATGCACGCAACGTTTCTGGATCGGGCGTATCGATCTCGGCCGTCACGATGCGCATGCCGTCGATGGCCGTCGCATGTTCCAGCAACTCGGCAACCTGGTCGCGGCCCCCGGAGTCGCGTGCACGCTCCAATTGCTTGCGCAGCTCGCGATTCTCCTCGATCAACTGCTCGAATCTGCGCGGCAATGACTCCGGCGTCGTGCGCAGCAGTGCCGCCGTTTCGGACAACAACGCATCCTGCTTCAGCGCGTAGCGGTACGCCCTCGATCCCGTGATCGCCTCGATACGGCGAACACCGGCTGCCACGCCGGTCTCGCTCAGAATACGGAACTGCCCGATATCGCTCGTCGTGCGCACGTGGCAGCCACCGCACAGCTCGATACTCACACCGGGAATGCGGACCACCCGCACGACATCACCGTACTTTTCGCCGAACAGCGCCATCGCGCCCTCCGAGACAGCAGCCGCGTACGCCATCTGCGTGGTTGCAACGCCGTGGTCCGCGAGAATGGCCTCGTTCACGCGTTCCTCGATCGTGCGGATCTCGCCGGTTGCCAGGGGTCGTGGATGCGAAAAGTCGAAGCGCAGCCGGTCCGGTGCGACCAGCGAGCCCTTCTGCGAGACGTGCGTACCAAGCTGTTCACGCAGTGCAGCGTGCAGCAGATGCGTGGCGGTGTGGTTTCGCTGCGTGTCCTTCCGCAGCTGCCGATCCACGCGCGCCCTCGCCGGGAGCGGCATCCGATCGGAGAGCACACCACGCAACCTGCCCACCACGGCGGTGCGGCCAGCCGCACGACGAACATCGTCCACCTCGACCGTCCAGCCTTCGCCTTCAACGATGCCCATATCGTCGATCTGCCCGCCCGCTTCCACGTAGAACGGGTTCCGTTGAAGAATCAGTGCGGCCCGTTCTGAATCCTGGCGATAGCCAATGACGTCGGTCGCGACATCGAGTTCCTCGTAGCCCACCCATTCCTGCTCGCGATTTCCATCCGGTTCCTGCCACTCGGGACCGGGCAGTTCATCGGCAGTGCCGGCCGTAGCGCGCCGGTCCTGGCGCGACCGTTCGCGCTGCGTCTCGAGTGCCGACTCGAAGCCTTCGACAGCCACGCGATAACCGCGCTCCCGCGCGATCAGCTCGGTCAGATCGAGCGGGAAACCGAACGTGTCATGCAGTCGGAACGCATCCTCGCCCGGGATGATCGGCGCAGCCTGCTCGGCGCGCTCGATGGCCGCCTGCTGCGAGGCACCCAGGGGCGGCGCCAACTCGGCCAGCCGCGCCATCCCCGAATCGATCGTGTCCAGGAATCGTTGCTCCTCAGCCCGGACCGCTTCGAGAATCGCCGAACGTTGCTCACGCAGCTGCGGATACATTTCGCCCATCGTATCGACAAGCCGGTCGGCCACGTGGACCAACGTCGGCTCGCGCCGGCCCAGCAACCACGCGTGCCGCACGGCACGTCGCAGTATGCGCCGCAACACGTAACCCCGGCCCTCGTTCGATGGAATGACACCGTCCGCAAGGAGGAACGACACCGAACGCGCGTGATCCGCGAGAACCCGGTACGATACGCCCTCCGCCGATTCGTACACGTACGGTATGCCCACAACCTCGACGCCACGGTCGATCAGCGGTACGAACAGGTCGGTCCGATAATTCGACTCCACGCCCTGAAGCACAGCCGTCACGCGCTCGAGACCGGCACCGGTATCAATCGATGGCGCCGGCAGAGGCGTCATCGTGCCATCCGCCGCACGATCGAACTGCATGAACACGAGATTCCACAGCTCAAGGAACCGCCCGGCCGAGCCAAGCCGCTCGAACTCCTCGACCGTCACATCCATCCCGGCGCCGCCGTCCGAACGCAGGTCGTAATGAAGTTCCGAACAGGGACCGCACGGCCCCGTCTCACCCATCTGCCAGAAATTGTCCTTGTCACCCAGACGGAAGATCCGTTGTGGCGACAGACCGGCTACATCTTCCCACAATTTCGCTGCTTCATCATCCGTGTGATGGACGGTCGCCCAGAGCCGGTCCGGGTCCAGGCCGTACTCCTCCGTCATCAACTCCCACGCAAATCCGATCGCATCCCGCTTGAAGTAGTCACCGAACGAGAAATTACCGAGCATCTCGAAGAACGTGTGATGCCGCGCCGTCACACCGACTTCCTCGAGATCGTTGTGCTTGCCGCTCACACGCAGACACTTCTGTGACGTTACCGCCCGCCGATACGGCAACCGCTCCTCGCCAAGAAACGCTCGCTTGAACTGCACCATCCCGGCGTTCGTGAACAGCAGCGTCGGATCGTCGCCCGGAACGAGACTCGAACTCGGCCGCGGCTCGTGACCGTGACGCGCAAAGTAATCGATGAAGGTCTGTCGAACCTCGGACGATGTCATGTTCCCGTCGCGTTGCATACCATCGCTCATACCCGGCACTCGAGGCTGCCACCAGTCGGCGCCCGCCACCGGCCAGAAACGCTCGCCAGCCGTCAGGATCCGGGTCGAATCGGGAAATATAAGGTTGGGCCGGTAGGTTGCGAAGGGATGAACCGGGTCTGATCGCCTGGCCAACGTACCTCGTTCCTGCCGCCGCACCATGCGGATTTCCCACGCCGGCAGGTCCGTTCCAGCCAGTGTCGGTCAGTCGTCGCCGCTGTCGTCTGATGCCGCCGTCGCCCCACCCCGCGTGCCCAGAGCTTCTCGAACCCTCGCCTCGATCTCCGCAGCCGTGTCCGGGTTCTCTTTCAGGAACACCTTCGCATTCTCACGGCCCTGGCCGATCCGCGTGTCGCCATACGAGAACCATGCCCCGGATTTCTGCACAATGTCGTTCTCGACTCCGAGATCCACGAGCAAACCCGTGTGACTGATGCCTTCGTTGTACATCACGTCGAACTCCGCTTGCTTGAACGGCGGTGCGACCTTGTTCTTCACCACTTTCACGCGCGTCCGGTTGCCCACCACTTCCTGGCCATCCTTGATTGCTCCAATGCGTCGGATGTCGAGACGCACGCTCGCGTAGAACTTCAATGCGCGACCGCCCGTCGTCGTTTCCGGATTGCCAAACATCACGCCGATCTTCTCGCGGATCTGGTTCGTGAAGATCACGCTCGTGCGCGACCGGCTCACCGCACCTGTCAACTTGCGCAGCGCCTGGCTCATCAGTCTCGCCTGGAGACCGACGTGCGCGTCTCCCATCTCACCCTCGATCTCCGCGCGCGGGACCAGCGCCGCCACGGAGTCGATCACCACGACATCCACTGCATTGCTGCGGATCAGCAGCTCTGCAATCTCCAGCGCCTGCTCTCCCGTGTCCGGCTGGCTGACCAGCAGATTCTCGACATCGACGCCCAGCCGTCGCGCATACTCGATGTCCAGCGCGTGCTCCGCATCGATGAACGCCGCGACTCCCGACGCACGCTGCGCGTTCGCGATCACATGCAGACACAGCGTCGTCTTGCCGCTCGACTCCGGGCCGAAGATCTCGATGATCCGCCCCCGTGGAATGCCGCCTATCCCGATCGCAGCATCCAGGTTCAACGCTCCCGTCGGGATCACCTCCATCACGACGCGCGCCCCGTTCGCGCCCATCCGCATGATCGAGCCTTTCCCGAAGGACCGCTCGATCTGCGCCAGCGCCATACTCAGCGCCTTGGTCCGTTCGTCCTTCAATTCGGCCATCACCATAACTCTCACCCGCGCGGTTGTTTTGCGAGCCGGCCCGGAGCGATCCAGGCTCCGGCACCGGGGATGATACCCTTCGGTTCTTCTTCGGTCAAGGCCTTTCGGGCGCGGTCACCGGCGGCCTCATCCAAACTGGGCCGGCGGGCGGC
Source organism: Longimicrobiales bacterium (assembly GCA_050732695.1). GTDB lineage: Bacteria > Gemmatimonadota > Gemmatimonadetes > Longimicrobiales > RSA9 > JBFFZF01. The sequence continues at coordinate 50,614 of JBOHRL010000034.1, forward strand.
AAGGCGCCATGGCGGGTCAGGTCGAGAGCACGTCGAAAAGGGACTGTCCGGCGAAGTCGATGTCGGCCTCATCGACATCGAGGTGAGTCACGGCGCGCACTTTTCGTCGAGCGAAAACGGAGGTGAGGACACCGAGCGCGGCGAGCCGGCGCACGGTTTCCTGGGCGTCGAGGTCGGGCCGGACGATTTCGAGCATGACGATGTTGGTCTCGGGCGGGATGACGCGAAGCCCGGGCACGCGCGAGGCAAGATCGGCGAGCCGGCGGGCGAGCGAGTGGTCCTGGTCGAGGCGGCCGCGGTGATGTTCGAGAGCGTGGAGACCGGCAGCAGCGAGGATGCCGATCTGGCGCATGGATCCACCGAAGCGCCGGCGAACGCCTCGGGCGCTGCGAATGAGGTTGCGGTCGGCGGCGAGGATGGAGCCGGCCGGACAGCCAAGACCCTTGGACAGGGTGACCATCACGGTATCGGCGAAAGCGGCCCAGTCCGCCTCGGACGTGCCGGTTGCGGCGGCGGCATTCCACAGGCGAGCGCCGTCGAGGTGAACGGGGATGCCGTGTTCGGCTGCGAGCGCACGGATCGCCTTCATCGAATCGAGCGGCAGGATGCGGCCACCGGCGGCATTGTGCGTATTCTCGACGCAGATGAGTCCGGTCTGGATCTGGAGCGTGGAAGGCGGACGGATCGCGGCCTCTACGATGTCGGCGTCGAGCAGACCGCCCGGGGCGGTGACCGGTCTGAGCTGGACGCCCGAGAGCACGGCGGGACCGCCCATCTCCCAGTCGAAGAAATGCGACGTCGTTTCCACCATGACTTCGGTGCCGGGCGGTGCGAGCAGGGCCAGCGCGGCCTCATTCGCCATCGTGCCGGTGGGAAAGAAGAGCCCGGCTTCCTTGCCCAGAATGGCTGCGACGGCTTCTTCCAGGCGGGCGGCGGTTGGATCGTGGCCGAGCGTGTCGTCATCGACCTCTGCACGGGCCATGGCTTCGCGCATCGCGGAGGTCGGCCGCGTCACCGTGTCACTGCGCAGGTCGACTGGCTGCGTCACGCTCGCCTCGTGGCCGGTCCGGCCGCCAGCCGCCGGCCGCACTCGTAGCAGAAACGACTGCCTGCCGGGTTCGCCTGACCGCAACGAGAACATACCGTGCCCGACCGAACCGCTTCCCGGTACCGTTGAAGCTCCGGTTCGATTCGTTGCAACGCTGCGATTCGTGCCTCCGCCGTAGCGGGTGCACCTTCGAAGTCGATCGCCTCCACTGCCGGCGGGCGAAATACCGGCTGAAGCACTGCCACTGCTGCGGCGGCGCCAATGATCACCAGAACGGCTATCTCCATGGCGCGCGGAATGTAGGCCCGACCCCAACCACCGCAACCGCTCACAGCCCGGGCGAAACCTGCCCGGTTGCAGGTTCCTCACCCGTCCATGCGCTCTCACCGTACGTTGCGCAATAGCGCGTACGCCGTCGCGATGCCCGCAGCATCCCACACCAGATCCCGCACGCTGAACGGACCTCCGCTCCTCACATCGCTCCACTCCTTTGCAACGCCGGCAACCGCTCCGCCCGCAACCGCCAGCCGCAACCCTTCTTCCCTCTCGATCCCGACCAGCCTCGCCGAACCGTAGCCGATTGCGACAGCCCCGTACGATGCGAAGAAATGGCGCAGTTTGTCGGCGGCGAACCAACGATCGTTGCGCTGTTGCCACGCTCTCCTCACCGCATCGTCGCGGGCGCGCGACGGCTGTCGTGGCGCCGCGCCGCACTCGATGCCCGGCAGGCTGCGCGGCAGGCAATCGACTGCTTCGGCCGGAACCGGCGCGCCGAAGCGGATCGCGGGCCACGGCGTTTCATGTGCATGCTGTGTGTTCTGGGCGGCGGCGGGTGGCGAAAGGGCGAGGGCGAAGGTGGCAAGGAGGCAGGCGAGAATACGATCGTGGTAACGACGCATCGACGGGCCCGATCAGGCGGTACGCGCACGTGCTCGAACGAGTGCACGGGCGACGGCGTTGTGGGGGCTGTCGGCGATCTCGATGGCGAGATCCTTCGCGAGCGTGGGTTGGAGCAGGATGACAGGAGTGCCGGTGCGCATGGCGAGAGCAATCTCGGACAAGGTGCCCCAGTCGCCGCCGAGCGCGATGATGACGTTTGCGAAACGGACGACGAGAATGTTGCGGCCCTCGCCCATGCCGGTCGGCAACGGAAGTGAGATCCAGGGATTGGCTTCGTGAGGATCGTCACCGGGCAGAACACCGATGGTGGCGCCGCCCTCGAGGCAGGCGCCTCGTGCAACAGCTTCCATCACGCCGCCCATGCCGCCGCACACGAGGATGCAGTCGTTGCGCGCGATTTCGCGGCCGAGTTCCTCGGCGACGTGAGCGAGTTGAAGGTTCGCATGCGATGCACCGCACACGGCAATACGGATGCGTGGTTCGGGAAAGGCGTCAGGCATCGTGTGCGTCGGCCCATGCGATGGCAGCACGCACGGCGCGCGTCCAACCGTTCATGGATTGGGTGCGCCGAGCACCTGGCATGGCGGGCTGAAATGTTGCGGGTTCGTCGCGCACCGCGAGGAAATGGTTGACGTCGGACCAGACGCCGGTCGCGAGGCCGGCAAGACCGGCCGCGCCGAGCGCAGTGGTCTCGACGATTGCCGGACGCGTCACGGGCAGGGCGGCGATATCGGACTGGAACTGCATGAGCCAGTCGTTGAGTGAGGCGCCGCCATCGACGGCGAGGGCTGGCACCGGCACGCCGGAATCGGCGATCATGGCGTCGAGCACATCGGCGGTTGCGTAGGCCATGGCTTCGAGTGCAGCGCGCGCGAGGTGTGCGCGTCCGCTGCCGCGCGTAAGTCCGACGATGGTCCCGCGGGCTTCCGGATTCCAGTGCGGCGCTCCGAGTCCGACGAATGCAGGCACGAAGTACACACCGTCGTTGGAGTCGAGGGAGCGTGCGAGCGCCTCGGTTTGCTGAGCGTTCTCGATGATGCGAAGTTCATCGCGCAGCCACTGCACGGCCGCGCCGGCGATGAAGACAGAGCCTTCGAGAGCGTACGCGGCTTCGCCTTTGGGTCCGCACGCAACCGTCGTGAGCAGACCGCGCTCCGAGAGGATTCGTTCGCTGCCGGTATTGACGAGCAGGAACGCGCCGGTACCGTAGGTGTTCTTCGCCTGGCCGGCGTTTACGCAACCCTGGCCGAACAGAGCCGCCTGCTGATCGCCCGCAATGCCGGCGACCGGCGTCTCCTCGCCCAGCAGCGCACCTTCGGTGTGTGCAATGAGTCCACTCGACGGTGTCACTTCGGGCAGCAGGGCACGGGGCACGCCAAACAGATCGAGCAGTGCATCGTCCCAATCGAGGCGTGCGATGTCATAGAGCAGCGTGCGCGAGGCGTTGGTCGGATCCGTCCTGTGCGTACGACCGCCCGAGAGCTTCCACACCAGCCAGCTGTCCACCGTGCCGAATGCGAGGTCGCCGGCTTCGGCGCGTGCGCGCAAACCGGTCACGTTTTCCAGCAACCACGACAACTTGGTCGCGGAGAAGTAGGGATCGAGAACCAGTCCGGTCTTCTGCCGGATGCGTGCCTCCTGCCCATCTTCCTTGAGCGAGCGGCAGTGGGCGGCCGTGCGACGATCCTGCCATACGATTGCATTATGAACGGGTTCGCCGGTCTGGCGATCCCACACGACGACGGTTTCGCGCTGGTTCGTGATGCCGATGCCGGCGAGATTCAGAGTGCGGTGGGCATGGCGAGCGTGGGCAATCGCCTCGCGCGCGACGCGCAACGTCACGTCCCAGATTTCGCCGGCATCATGTTCGACCCAGCCGGGCCGCGGATAGTGCTGGCGGAACTCGGAGTAGGCACGGCCAAGGATGCGGCAGTGATCGTCCATGACGAGGCACGTCGTGCCCGTCGTACCCTGATCGATGGCGAGAACGCCGGTCATGTCTCTCCCGGGAACAGTGCCTGAATGGCGGTCGTGTACGGCGGACGCATTACGCCGGCCTCCGTTACGATGGCGTCGATCAGCGATGCCGGCGTGACATCGAACGCCGGCGCGAAGACGTGCGCACTGGCAGGCGCGGTAAGCCGCCCGAATCCTCGCCGGACTTCATCGGCATCACGATGCTCGATGGGAATCGCGCCACCATCGGGTGCAGCGGGATCGATCGTACTGGTGGGCGCGGCCACATAGAAGGGGACGCCATGGTGCCGGGCCAGGATCGCGAGGGCATACGTGCCGAGCTTGTTCGCGACATCGCCGTTTCGCGCAATGCGATCTGCACCGACGAGGATGGCATCGACGCAACGGTCGCGAAGAACCAGGGCCGCCGCGGAGTCTGGCACCAGCGTGACATCGATTCCCGCACGCTCGAGTTCCCAGACCGTGAGCCGGCTGCCCTGGAGGAGCGGACGAGTCTCGCTTGCCCAGACGCGCACTCGCCGGCCCTGCTGCGTCGCGAGGTACAGCGGTGCGAGAGCGGTTCCTATGCCGCCGGTCGCGAGCGCACCGGCATTGCAATGCGTGAGGACGCGTGGTTCAACGGCCAGCAGATCGAGCGCATGTTCGCCGATGTGCTGGCACATGACGCGGTCCTCGTCGAGGATGGCCTGCGCCTCATCGTGCAGTTGCTGCGCGCTGTCGTGATTCGTCGCGGGTGGGGCCGCGGCAAGAACACGCTGCATGCGCTCGATCGCCCAGGCCAGGTTGACGGCCGTCGGGCGGGCGGAACGCAGTCGTTCTGCCGCAGCTTCCATACCCTTGCGAAACTCCGCTGCGGGCCCGGCCTCGAGACGTCTGGCTTCGACGGCGAGCGCCATGGCGGCCGCAATCCCGATGGCGGGCGCGCCGCGAACGCGGAGCATACGGATCGCCTCGACCACCGCATCGGCCGAGCGAAGATGGAGGCGGACCTCTTCTTCCGGGAGTAATGTCTGGTCGAGGAGATCGACGGCAGCGCCGTCCTCGGCCCAGCGAACTGCCTCCGGCGGGCGAAGCCCCGTGGGCGCGGTCATCCTGGCCGGATACCGGTCGCCGCATCGCCGCCGCGCGACAGACCACGGAAATCATAGTCGAAGCCAAGCGATTCGAGCAGGCCGAGCAGCCGAACGATGGGCAAGCCCATAACGGCGAAGTAATCGCCCTCGATGCGTTCCACCAGCGCGGACCCGTAGCCCTGAATGCCGTAGGCGCCTGCCTTGTCCATCGGCTCACCCGTCTGCACATAGGCGATGGCCCGGTCGGCACCGAATGGGCGAAATCGCACACGCACCCGTTCGATGCCGCTTCGGACGGCGCCCCCGTGCGCGACGGCAACCCCGGTTGCCACCGTGTGCTCCCGACCTTGAAGCAAGAGCAACATGCGCACGGCATCGTCCGCGTGCACCGGCTTGCCGAGAACATCGCCATCGATGACCACGACGGTATCGCTGCCAATCACGATCGCGTCCCGGCGTGACGACGCAATCGCCAGCGCCTTCTCACGCGCCAGCCGCTCCGCGTGCGCAGCCGGCCCTTCTCCCGGCGTGTACCTCTCATCGATGCGGGCCGGTTCGATGTCGAAGTGCAGATCCAGCATTTGCAGCAGCTGTGCCCGGCGAGGCGAAGCGGACGCGAGGACCAGCGAAGGCGGGGCCGCGAGTGCCTCTCGTTCACTGCGCTTCATCGCTCGAGGATCAGAGTGACGGGACCATCGTTGACCAGTTCGACATCCATCAGCGCGCCGAACTCGCCGCTTTCGACCGGTCCGCGTTCGTTCTCCGTCAGGAGTGCGAGGAACCGGTCATACAGCGCTTTGGCCAGCTCGGGCGGCGCGGCATCGAGAAAACTCGGCCGGCGGCCTTTGCGCGCATCACCATACAGTGTGAACTGGGAAATGACCAGAAGTCCGCCCTGCACCTCGTCCAGGCCGAGGTTCATCCTGTCATCACGATCGGGGAAGAGGCGAAGCGAAAGAACCTTGTCGGCCATCCAGGCGAGCTGGGCCTCGCCATCATCGCGCGCGAAACCGACCAGCAGCACGTAGCCTCGACCGATCCGTCCAGTGACCCTGCCATCGATGCGGACCTCGGCGCGCGAGACCCGTTGCAGGACGACTCGCACTGCTACTCGACGGTCACCGACTTCGCAAGGTTCCGCGGCATGTCCACATCACAGCCGCGCAGTACCGCAATGTGGTAGGCCAGCAATTGCAGCGGGACGGTCGTCAGGATCGGTGTCAGAATGTCGATCGTGCGAGGCACGGCAATGCGATGATCGACCTCGACACCGAGATTGCCGTTGCCCTCCGTCACGACCGCAATGATCCGGCCGTGGCGTGCCTTCACTTCCTGTACGTTCGACACGACCTTGTTGTACACTGCATCATCCGGCGCAAGAATCACGACCGGCATGTTCTCGTCAATCAACGCGATGGGACCGTGCTTCATTTCCGCGGCCGGCAGCCCTTCGGCGTGGATGTAACTGATTTCCTTCAGCTTCAGCGCGCCTTCGAGAGCGGTCGGGAAGTTGTAGCCACGTCCCAGGTAGAGGAAGTTCGATTCGCCGACATAGGTCGTCGCCAGATCGCGAATGGCGTCGTTCTGTGCAAGGACGCGCTCGACCTGCGCAGGCAGGGCGCGCATCGCGGCAGCAATCGCACGACCCTGCTCGACCGTGATCGTGCCCCGCGTCCGCCCCAGCAGAAGACCGAACAGGGTCAGCGCGATGACCTGGCTCGTGAACGCTTTCGTCGATGCAACGCCGATCTCGGGGCCTGCGTGCAGGTACATGCCGCAATCGGATTCGCGCGCGATCGTCGAACCGACCACGTTGACGATTCCCATGACGCGCGCGCCGCGCGACTTCGCCTCGCGCAATGCCGCAAGCGTGTCCGCGGTCTCGCCTGACTGACTGATCGCGATGACGAGGGAATTCGGCCCGATCACGGGCGAGCGGTAGCGAAACTCGGAGGCGTACTCGACCTCGACCGGAATGCGCACCAGCTCTTCGAGCATGTACTCGCCGATCAGGGCCGCGTGCCACGATGTGCCACACGCCGTGATCGTGATGTTCTCGATGGCGCGCAACTCATCGTCCGAGAACGTGATGCCGCCCAGCTTGGAAATGCCCTCCTCATCGAGGAGCCGGCCGCGCATCGTATTGCGGAGCGTTTCCGGTTGCTCGAAGATCTCTTTCAGCATGAAGTGCGAGTGGCCGCCCTTCTCGATCGCACCCAGGTCCCACGAGATCCGCTGCACTTCCTTCGTGATCTCGCCACCCGTGATGGCAAGCGTGCGATATCCTTCCGGCGAGAGAACCGCCATCTCGCCGTCGTCGAGGTATACGACCTGCCGCGTCTGCGCCAGTACCGCAGCGGCATCGCTGGCCGCGTAGTATTCGCCGTTCTCACCGATCCCGAGCAACAGCGGACTGCCATGGCGTGCGACCACGATCTTGCCCGGATCGCGGCTGCTCATGATGGCAAGACCATACGCTCCGTCCAATTGGCGAAGCGCCGCACGGACGGCCTGCTCGAGCGAGTCCGTGTACGCGGCCTCGATCAGGTGTGCGATGATTTCCGTGTCCGTCTCACTGCGGAAGATGTGACCGCGCGATGCCAACTGCTCACGCAGGACACTCGCATTCTCGATGATGCCGTTGTGAACCACAGCGAACTCGCCACTACAGTCCATGTGCGGATGCGCGTTCTCTGTCGTCGGCGAGCCGTGTGTGGCCCAGCGCGTATGGCCGATTCCGACGCGACCGACCGGGGACCTGCCGTTCCCCAGCACGGCTTCGAGTTCCGAGATCTTTCCTGCTGCCTTGTGGGTGACCAGTCCGCCGTTCACGAGGACGGTCACCCCGGCCGAGTCATAACCTCGGTACTCCATTCTGCGCAGACCGTCCAGCAGCAACGGCACTGCGGACCGCTTACCGATGTATCCTACGATTCCGCACATTCTCTGGTTGGTACCCGCTCGAGTAAGCGCGCGCCTTCAAGCTCCATGGGGCCGCGGCTGCAAGAATCCGGCCCATTCAGGAATGGATCCTCGCCAGGGTCTGGCGTGCTGATTCGACCATTGAGCGGGCCGAATTTCTGCTCGGCGCCTCCGCAATGATCCTCAGGATCGGCTCCGTCCCGGAAGCCCGTAAGTGCAGCCATTGCCTGAGATCCGGCCACTCGAGCCGGAGCCCATCCCGCCGGTCCGCGACCGGCGCGTCGAGCCGCTCCTCGAGGAGCGCGTAGGCCTCCTCGATCGGCCCGCCGACATGCGGCAGCGTGTCCTTGACGATGTGATAGGACGCGAAGCTGTCCATGAAGCGATCCATGGGTCGATCGGCTTCGAGGAGCGCCTGAAGCGCCAGGGCTGCCGCGGCGCCGGCGTCCCGGGTCATCTGAAGATCCGGCAGGATCACGCCACCGTTGCCCTCGCCGCCCACGACCGCGCCGGCCCGCTCCATCGCCCGCGCGACGTTGATTTCGCCGACGGGCGCCCGCTCGAAGGGCGCGTTTGCCGCTAGCGCGACATCCTCGACAACCCGGCTCGTCGACAGGTTGGTCACGACCGGCCCGGCGCGATGACGCAGGACCAGCCAGGTCGCGATCGCGAGCGTGTGGTCCTCTCCGATGGCATGCCCGGTGTTGGATACGAGCGACAGTCGATCGCCGTCCGGGTCCGTTGCCATGCCCAGGTCGGCCCCCGACTGTCGCACCCGGGCCTCCAGTTCTCCGAGGTTTGCGGCGACGGGCTCGGGCGGACGCGGAAATCGGCCGTCGGGTTCCATATTGATGCCGATCACCTCGCATCCCAGCGCTTCCAGCACCGGCGGAAGCAGCGTCGAGCCGGCGCCACGAATACAGTCCAGGGCCACGCGGAAACGGCGGGCCCTGAGTCCTGTCACATCGAGGTATGGAATGGCCAGGACGGCGGCAATGTGCCGATGTGCCGCCTCCGCATCGGCCTCGAGTTCACCGAGCCGGTCCCACGAAGCGCGACGGATCGCACCATCCGCGAGGAAAGCACGCATCGCCGGCGCTTCCTCCGCGTCGAGAAACATGCCTGCCGCCGACGCGAATTTGAGAGCGTTCCATTCGACCGGGTTGTGGCTGGCCGTCACGACGATCGCGCCGTCCGCACGGTGGTGGCGAACGGCAAGCAGGGCTGTTGGCGTGGTTGCGAGGCCGACCTGGATGACATTGCAGCCAGTCGATTGCAGCGCAGCGATGACCGCGCGTTCGAACATCGGTCCCGAGGTGCGCGAATCACGGGCGACGATGACGCGTGGCCGGTCTCCGCGCGTCGTGCGCAACCAGGCTCCGAACGCGCCCGCGAACCGGACGATGATGTCCGGCGTGAGCGCCTCACCCACGCGACCACGTACCCCTGACAGACTGACCATCAGGTCAGCCGGCAGATCGAACGACATTGTTCCCTCTGATCGAGAAAACCGGACGGCGCTCCATTCGTCGCGTCGAATCTGGCGCGCGCAAGGTATCGGCCGACCGGAACGAGTCAACCATCGGTTGGCAACAACTCCGCCAGCAGTGCGGACACCGCGTTCGGGTTGTCTGCGTTCAACCAGTGCCCGCCTTCGATCTCATGAAGCTCGACACGCGCATGTTCACCGATCGACCGAAGCCGTTGCGCCATTGCATCAGGGATGGTGGACGCGCCGAGCGCGCGGAGGATATGAATCTCGACACCGGCGGGCGGCGCTTCCACCAGCGCCCACAGATCCGTCCGATAGAAGTCTTCGAGCAGAGCGCGCATCACGTCCGTGTCGAGGCGCCAGCGAAAGCGGTCGCCCTCCGGCTCGAGGTTCGTGACCATCCAGCGGGCGGTCCCTTCGGCGATGCCGGCTTCCTCGAGAGCAGCGACGCCAACGTCTCGCGATGCAAACGGACCTGGCAACCGTTCCAGCGCGCCGAGCATCTCCCACGCGCTTCCCGCCCGTCGACCCGAACCCGGAGCCGAGTCCACCATCCAGATCTGACGGAGCTGCGCAGGCGCCCGACTTCCCCAGAGAAGCGCCACCTTCCCGCCAAACGAATGACCGATGACCGCTGTAGGATGACCCATGTCGTCCGCAAGGCGTTCCAGATCGTCCGCCGCGGCCTGCATGGTGTGCGGTGGAGCGAAGCCACGCGATGCTCCATGCTCCCGCAGGTCGATCAACCGGGCGCCCCAATCCGGCCGACTGTTGATGACATCGCGGATCACCGAACTCCAGTTTCGCCCCGCACCATAGATTCCGTGGAGGACGAACAGCCATTGGCCCGGCTCCGCGGACCCCGCCGTCACCGTCGTGTATTTCAGAAGCGGCATCGTTGGACTCGAACCCTTTTCAAGGGATGAAAGCGCGAGAGACCTGGACTCGAGAGGCAGATGGAAACGTCGGTCTCCCTTCTCCCGTTTGCGTCTTTACTCCATTTTCACCGGAAATCCTCTTTCTCGGAACCCGGGATGCCCGACTCGACTCGTTTCGCAACACGCGCAGTGCATGCTGGCCAGGCGCCGGATCCGTCGACGGGCGCGATCATGACGCCCGTCTATCAGACTTCGACGTACGTACAGCCGCGGCTCGGCGAACCGCTGCGCGGCTACGAATACGCGCGCGGGCAGAACCCGACGCGCGAAGCCATGCAGGCCAACATCGCGTCACTCGAAGATGGCCGGCACGGCATCGCGTTCGCCAGCGGCATGGCAGCGATCGAAGCCATCATCAAGCGGCTCTCCGCGGGTGATCACGTCGTCTACGAAGAAAACTGTTACGGCGGCACACATCGCATGTTCGCGCAGGTGTTCGCGCGGCTGGGCCTCTCCTTCACTGCGGTCGATGCGCGCGAGGTGCAGCGGGTCGAAGACGCGTGCCAGCCGAATACGAGGCTGATTCTGGTCGAAACGCCGACCAATCCGATGATGCGCATCTGCGAGATTGCAGCTCTGGCGCAGCTCGCGCATGCGCGCGATGCGATCCTCTGTGTCGACAACACGTTCGCGAGTCCGTACAACCAGCGTCCGCTGGCCTTTGGCGCCGATGTCGTCGTACACTCCTCGACGAAGTATCTGAACGGCCATTCCGACGTCGTGGGCGGCGTCGCGATCACCAACGATGACGGGATTGCGAACGATCTGCGCTTCATGCAGAACGCGACGGGCGGAGTCCCGGGACCGTGGGACTCATGGCTGGTGTTGCGAGGCACGAAGACGCTTCACCTGCGTATGGAGGCCCACAATCGCAACGGGCAATGTGTTGCGTCCTGGCTCGAGTCTCACGCGCACGTGGACGCGGTCCATTACCCGGGCCTCGCATCGCACCCACAGCACGCTCTTGCGGCCCGCCAGATGCGCGGGTTCAGCGGCATGGTCTCGTTTGACGTCGGCACCCTCGAGCGGGCCCGGACGGTCGCCGAGGCCACCCGGCTCTTCGCCCTCGCCGAGAGCCTTGGCGGCGTCGAGAGCCTGATCGTTCACCCCGCGATCATGACCCATGCCTCCGTTCCCCTCGAGATGCGGGCGCGTATGGGCGTCGGCGATGGCCTGCTGCGTCTGTCTGTGGGCATCGAAGATCCCGAAGACCTCATCGAGGACCTGAACCTCGCCCTGTCGAGCATATGACCCGCGGGCGGACCAGGTCCCCCATTCCCCATTCCCCAAAGTTGGCCCATGCAACCATGAACGCTTACTCACCAGCCGGCAGGAAACTCCGACCAACGGAGTGCCGTACGATAGAGCGGAACCCTGGCGCCGGCCGGCGGCGCCATCCTGCGCGCACGACCTGACTCGAACGGAGCCCTGCCGCCATGGCTGAAGAAACGACTGTCCCGAGGACGCGCCGCATCCTGCGCGACATCCACCCGAGCGCATGGGAGCACCCGGCGGACCGGGCTGCACTCGCTGCACTCCGTCGAATCCCCGGTTTCGACGAAGTCCTCAAGAAACTATTCGGCATCTTCGGTGAGAAACCCATCCGGCTGGCCTTTCAAGCCAACGCAGTGCGCGTGAACGAGAATCAGTTCCCGGCGCTTCACGAGAAGTACAAGGATGTGCTCGAGACGATGGACGTCGACACGCACTACCAGTTGTTCGTGTCGCAGACGCCCCTCGTCAATGCCGGCGCGTATGGGATGGACAAGCCGTTCATCGTGCTCAATTCCGGATCGTTGGCGCTCCTCGATGAAGACGAACTGACTTACCTGCTCGGTCACGAACTCGGTCACATCCTGTCAGGGCACGTGTTGTATCGCACCATGACGGTTCTGTTGCTCCAACTTGCCACACTGGGATTCCCGGTCGTCGGCCTGGCTGCCCGTGCGATCCTCATCGCGCTGCTCGAGTGGAGCCGAAAGGCCGAGCTGTCCAGTGACCGCGCCGGGCTCCTTGCCGTTCAGCATCCCGAGGCGACGTTGCGCGCGTTCATGAAGCTGGCGGGCGGCGGCGATGATGAGCAGATGAACCTGAACGAGTTCCTGAATCAGGCGGACGAGTATCGCGAAACGGGCGATGTCGCCGACATCGTTTTCAAGGTGCTCAACCTGATGGGCACAACCCATCCGTTCCACGTCTTGCGGGCGGCCGAGCTGCGCGATTGGATTGAAGCCGGCGAGTACGACCGTATCATGCGCGGCGAGTATCATCATCGCAGCGACGAACGGACTCCCTACTCCGACGACCTCGCCGCAGCCGCACAATCCTACCGCGAAGACGCACAATCGCTCTTCCGTCAATTCGGCGACGCGATCCGCGATGTGCGCGGCAAGTTTGCCGATGGCGTGAAGCGCTCGTAACTTCGGCGCGTTCCGGCCGCCGTCGAGAAGCTGGGGCGGGACTCCGTCGAGGCGGAGCCCGCAGGCGGCCTCGAGAGTCGTTCGATCCGGCGCCCATGAAAATCCTCCTCGTCGGCCATGGCGGCCGCGAACATGCCCTCCTCGACACGCTGCGGCGCGAAGCACCGTCCGTCGATTTCTTCATCACCCGCGGAAATGGCGGGACACGCGGTCTGGCCACGCCGATCGGTATCGCGACCGATGATCTCGATGGCCTCGCCGCCTGGGTGGATGCGAACGACGTCGATCTCACGATCGTCGGCCCGGAAGTCCCGCTCGCCGCCGGCATCGCCGATGCCTTCGCCCGGCGCAGGCGGCCCATCTTCGGTCCCACCCGGGGCGCCGCCGCCATCGAAGCTTCCAAGGTCTTCGCCAAAGGTCTGATGCAGCGCGCCGGTGTGCCAACCGCTGCGTTCGCGACGTTCCACGATTTCGATGCGGCAACCACCTTCATTCGCAAGCACGGCGCGCCGCTCGTCGTGAAGGCATCCGGGCTCGCCGCCGGCAAGGGCGCCATCGTCTGTGATTCCGTTCCGGCCGCCATCGATGCCGCGCATGCAATGCTGGTTGCCGGCTCGTTCGGCGCCGCCGGCGGTGAGATCGTGGTCGAGGAGTTCATGCAGGGCGAGGAGCTGTCGGTGTTCGCGCTCACGGACGGGATCCACGCAGTGCTCATGATTCCCTCTCAGGACCACAAACGTCTGGGCGAGGGCGACACGGGCCCGAACACCGGCGGAATGGGCGCCTACGCGCCGGTCTCGCTGGCAAGTGGTGACCTGGTCACGGTAATCGAGGATGTCGTCTTCGGTCCGACGCTCGAGGCGTTGCGCGATGCCGGCCATCCTTTCCGAGGGCTGCTTTATGCCGGGTTGATGCTGACCGATGACGGGCCGCGCGTCGTCGAATTCAATGCACGGTTCGGCGACCCCGAAACCCAGGCAGTACTTCCACTGCTCGCGTCTTCGCTGCTGGAGCCCGTCACCACCATCGCCCGCGGCGGGTCCATCGCAGGGGTGCGCCTCGCTTTCAGACCTGCGGCCGCGCTCACAACTGTGCTCGCATCAGCCGGCTACCCCGCTTCTGCCACCAAAGGTGTGACGATCGATATCCCCACGTCACTCGCCGAAGACGACAACCTGCGCATCTACCACGCGGGAACGAGCATCTCCGGCGGACGCCTCGTCACAGACGGCGGGCGAGTCCTCGCCGTCACCGCCATCGCGCCGACTCTCGATGAAGCCGCCGATCGCAGCCGCGCCGCAGCAGAGGCCATCGACTTCGAGGGCAAGCAATTCCGTCGTGACATCGGCTGGCGCGAACTCGAGCGTGCCCGAACTCCCTGAAGCCGAAACCATCGCTCGCGACCTCCACACTCGAGCCGCTGGCGCCATCGTGCGCGCGACCCGCGTGCATCGGCCCGACATCCTGGCACCCGGCACGACCGCTTCCCGGCTATCCGCCGGTCTCCGCGGCCGCCGCCTCGTTCGCGTCAGCCGCCGCGGCAAGAACGTCGTCCTCGAGTTCGACGGCGACTGGCGGCTCGTCGTCAATCTCGGGATGACCGGCCGCATCGTCACCAGTGATTCCCCACGCGCGCGCGAACTCCACCACATCGCCGCACGCATCCTTCTCGAGGACGGCCGCGCTCTGCTCTACGACGATGCCCGCCGCTTCGGCCGCCTCGATCTGCGCGATCCCGGCGGCTGGCAGACACGCTCCGCACAACTCGGCATCGAGCCCCTCTCCACCGACTTCACCGCCGACTGGCTTTTCAATGCGACACGCCGGTCGCGCGTCCCGCTCCGTAACTGGCTGCTCGATCAGGCTCGCATCGCCGGGGTCGGCAACATCTACGCGAACGAGGCCCTCTTCCGCGCCGGCGTCCGACCCACGCGCCGCACTCACCTGCTCCGCCGGCGCGAGGCCGGGCCACTCCGCGACGCCATTCATGAAGTCCTGTCGGAGGCGATCCACTCCCGCGGCACAACCCTCAACGATTACCGCGACGGCACCGGCGAACGGGGCGGCTTCCAGTTCCAGCTACGCGTCTACGACCGCGAAGGCGAGCCCTGTTTCCGATGCGGTACCGCCATCAAGCGCATCGTCCTTTCCAACCGGTCCGCCTTCTACTGCCCGAATTGCCAGCGGTGACTGCCGCAACGAGGAGAATTCGCCCCCTTCTCTGGCCGATCACTCTTGACGGTGTCGCGCTTCAGGCGCAGAATGCTACGGGAAATCTTCGGTCCGCCCGTCTGCGACCCCCGCTGCGAATGGCCACGCGCGAGATCGATATCACTTCGCCACGACCGCCGTACGAGTTGCGGGAGGAAGTCCGCCAGTCGGCCCGGAACCGGCCGGCAGTCTACCGCATGATCGGACCGGGCGATGTCGTACTGTACGTGGGCAAGTCGATTCGGGTGCGCACGCGTCTGCTCTCGTATTTTCGCGCGGTGCGTGGCGAGAAGGCAGAAGAGATCATTCGCAATACGCATCGCATCGAATGGCACTACGTGCCGAGCGAGTTTGCGGCGTTGTTGCTCGAGATGCGTTCCATCAAGCAATGGCGTCCGCCCTACAACGTGGCGCATCGCAGGGACCGCTCGTACTGCTTTATTCGCGTCACGCGTGAAGCCGCGCCGCGCGTACAGGCCGTTCCGTCGGTCCGCGGCGATGGCGCTCGCTACTACGGCCCGTTCTGGGGGCCGGAGCGAGTACGCGATGCGGTGCGCGAGATCGGCGACCTGCTCGAACTTCGAGACTGCGCGGCGAACACACCCCTCCTGTTTGCGGATCAGCTCGATTTGTTCGATGCCGTGAACCGCGTGCCTCTCTGTCTTCGTGGTGATGTTCAGCGCTGTCTTGCACCGTGCGCTGGCCGGTGCACACGTGCCGAGTATCTCACGCGGGCCGGTATGGCGACGCGCTTTCTCTCGGGGGAGGACGATGCGCCACTCGATGTCCTGCGCGAGCGCATGGAGCGGGCTGCAACGCGAATGCAGTTCGAGTACGCGGCGATTCTGCGTGACCGCCTCGACGCATTGACGGCCATCCGCGACGAGCTGGTCGGGCTGCGCAGCACGATCGAGGAACTGACGTTCGTCTACCCGGTGACTGGCCACGATGGCCATGACCGGGTGTACATCATTCGCCGCGGCGTCGTTCTCGCCGATTTGCCCGCACCGCATACGATCCGCGAGCAGCGTGCGATCCTCGAACGCGCCGATCGCCTGTGCAGCGGACCCACGCGCGATCCTTTCGGCGTCGGCCCCGCAGAAGCCGGCGAGATCCTGATGATTGCGCGCTGGTTCCGCCTTCGCCCTGGCGAGAGGGATCGTGCCTGGCGCCGGGACGATCCGGAACTCATCGCCCCGCTTGCGGTCTGACTCCGTTTTCGGAGGTCGATGTTCCGCAACCACTTCGAAGCTGCTATCCTGAGACCGGCGTCCTTCGCCCTGCGTAGATTCGCGTACCTGCCTGTTAGACTGGCCAGCGTCACAACCTTCCGTCGAAACGCGTTCCGCCTTTCGGGCATCGTGTGGTAACACGCCGGTGTTTGTGCGGAGAGCTGGCAGTACTTCGACGTCCGGATCCGGCCAAACGGCGCCGGTGTGCTATCGTACGCTCAGCCGAGTTGAGAGGAACTCTGATCGTAATTCAGATGCTACGGTGTCCGCTTCCGTGGACGCACCCATGAACAAGCTCACGACAATCGGCCGAATCTTCTTCGCCATCGCATTGATGGGACAGAGTCTGGTGCGCGTGAACACCAATTCTGGACCGCTGAATCTATCCGAATCAAGAGTCTTGACAGCGTGGCGCCGGAAATCCAGATTGGCTTGTTCCTCGCCGCGGCCTGCACCGTGGCCGGGAAGAAGGAGTTTCTAAATGCGATTCCATCTCTTGTTCAGGCGTGCGGCCGCCTGGTCAGGCGTTCCAGTCAGAGGTACGGTCACCTTTAAGCCCAAGCCTGTCGCCATTCCCGATCGCCACTTCCTGATGATGGGAGTGCTGGCTCTGCTCGCCGCTGGCTGTACAATCTCGGATCCGAAGCCAGTGCCCTGGCCGGACCAGGCAGACAGCACCGGAGTGAGAGCCATAACAGAGAGTCCTTCCCTCTGCCGGGAATGTATTGTCCTCGATCCGCTTATTACGATCGGTGATACAGCCGGTCCAGGGTACATTGAAGAGACTAGCGACGTCGTCCGCGACAGCGCAGGAAACTATTGGGTGGGCCAAAGAAGAATGATAAAGGTCTTTGATTCTACAGGAACCTTTCTCCGGCAAGTTGGCCGCGCCGGCGCCGGACCAATGGAATTCGAAAGGCCACGCCCGGTCCATACAGACGCCACCGGAAGAGTACACATTTTCGACCGGAACGGGCGGGAAACAATCGTAGGAGCCGATTTCGCTTTGTACGAGGAACGAGAACTACCAGGGCTCGTTCAGGCTGCATTTCCACTACAGGACGCGCATCGCTATGTGGCCAGCATGTGGCTTGGCACTCCAGATCGAATCGGCTTCCCTCTGCATATCATCGATGGATCAGCGGTCATGCGTTCCTTTGGCCTTCGGGGCGACCAGAGCGATGGCCAACTGAGCCAGTTCAATTCGCAACGCGTTCTGACAGTCGATGCGCAGAGTCACATTTTTAGTACACGACTCTACCACTATGTTATTGAAGCCTGGACGACAACTGGGAATCGTATCGTCGGCTTCGAGGGACCGGAACTCAACCAGACCGAACCTCTGCCGGGACGATTCGCACCAGACAATCCCCCGCCCAACAGGATCTTTGCCATACGTGTGGATGATGCGGCGCGGCTATGGGTAATCAGCTGGCAACGCCGACCAGATTGGCAAGATGCTGTGATCGATCAGGTTCAGCCTAATGGAGAGGTGATTTCCTTACCGAAGGATGGTGACTTCTCATATGACCGCTTATACACCAGCCGCCTGGACGTTATTGACCTGAACGCAGCGTCGCTCATAGCAAGAGTTAACCAGGACAACCTCTTTGTTGGTTTCATCGGGTCAGTTTCGATTCTCGAAGCGGAATACCTGGACGATGGGACGCCCAGACTTGTTGTGTGGGATGCCGCCATCGTGAATGCAGGAAGCTCTTGAATTGAAAGGAAAGGAGCATGCAATGTCAAAGCGACAATTTGTCATCACTCACGTGCTCGCCCTCGCTGCAGTTGCTGTCTGCAGCTCGCAGCTTCGCGCACAGGATTGCGGCAATGGCTGCGAAGACTGTGGCTTCTTTGGCATGGAAGGGGTCAACCATTCTCCGAACGGCGAATACCACATGGACTGTGACAACTGGCAATCATTTTGCAACCAGTGCGGCTTCCAGGTCGCGGGTCGGGATGGCCTGAGTACGAGTGAAATTCTGAGGATAGCAAGTTCGGCTCCTGTGTCCGAGCTTGATGCAGTCGTAATGGAGTTTGGTGACCGGCTGGTGCTGAACCAGAAACGCAATCTTCTCGGAGTGCGGGCCACATCATTTGGTGCAGAGACACTCCAGCTAATGGCCTTCGTGCCACCGGACAGATCTGCAGCACTTGCACAGTTGGGTGTGCAATCGATCGGGGCATTCCTCGCGATGCAAGAACGTCCTCCGATCGTTGGATTGGCCGTTGCGCCAAGGAATGGCACGATGGGTGGCTAAGCGCGATCGGCTCATTCGGAACTGTGAAGCGGTTTGCTTGTTCTGCGCCCGAGATGACGCGGCGCGATTTCTGCACGCAGAAACTGCTGGCGGCTCTCGTTGAACGTTCGCAAGCGCGATCCGATTTCCTCGCGCCGTCCCGGTGATGGCAGGGAGAACGGCAGGTTCTGACCGGGGAGTGTACTGTAATTCAGCCGCATCGACCTCGAACCGAAATGGATCGCGCCCGGCGCGATTCCCCAACGTCCGCCGTCTTCGCTGCGCTCCGTCCAGTCCATCGCGCGTTCCGCAGCAGCCGTGGCCAGAGCCGCGGAATCGTTGTACGCAGTGAGTCTGTCGTGCATGCGGTTCGCGTGGTCGTGCCTGGCAACGAGCGGATCCCGCGCGCTGACGCGCAGACGCAGGCCAACGCTACGTGGCGCAAGACGTTCCCACAGTGTTCCGGTCAGCCGTCGCGTCGCGACAAGCTCCGTCATCACCGGGCCAGCGAACGGCATGGACAGCGACAGCCGAGCGGGTACAAGCACGCGACGTGTCGCGGCAACGCGCGTCGACACATCAGCCTGCACATATACGATGGCCACGACGCGCAGGTCGTCCCCGCTGCCGACGTCGATTGCCTGCATCTCGGGAAGGGGGGCGCCATCGAGTGGCGGATACGTGAACTCGAGGTTGAGGATCAGAAGATGGGCCGCTGCCGATGCGGCCATCGCTGTGAACAGCACAGACCGCCCCGGCCGAGCCTTGATGCCCGACACGCGCTGCACTCGGAAAGAGTCGAGTCCGCTCGCGGCAATCCCGAGGAGTGCGGCGATCAGAACGGCCAGGACAATGACGATCGTCATGTGGACTTGTTCTTCTTCAAGCCGATGCCATTTCCGGCTCCCTCTGGACGGCCTGACATGACTCGTAAGGTAGCAACTCCGGACAGGCGACGCGATCGGAGGGGTTGACCGCCGGCCTGAGGGTCATACGCTCATCACGTTCGACGAGCGGCTTGCACACGCTGCCCGGCTGGAAGGCTTCGAGCTGTTGCCAGGGACAGGGCTTCACGGAGCATCTGATTGGCGTAGCCCCACTCGTTGTCATACCAGCTCATGACCTTGAGCAGATCGCCACCGACGACTTTGGTGAGATCGAGATCGACAATGGATGCGCGCGGATCGCCGATGATGTCCGCCGAAACAAGGGGGTCGCGTGATACTCCGAGCACACCGGCGTAACGCTTTGTTTCCGCCTCTTCCGTGAGGATCTGGTTCACTTCGTCGGCGGTTGTCTTGCGCGACGTGACAAAGGTGATGTCCGCGATCGATCCGACAGGAATCGGTGCGCGGATCGCGATTCCGTCGAACCGGCCTGCGTACTCCGGTAACGCACGCGTCGTCGCGAGCGCGGCGCCCGTCGTAGCCGGAACGAGGTTCGCCGCTGCAGCGCGGCCGCGCCGAAAGCGCTTGCTCGGTCCATCGACGATCGACTGTGAAGACGTATAGGCGTGCACGGTCGTCATCATGGCCTTTTCAAATCCGATGCGGCGGCCGATGACCTCGACGATCGGCGTGATGCAGTTCGTCGTACAGCTTGCGCACGAGATGATGGCGGGAGTGCCATCGGCCACGTTCGTACCATGAACAACGGTTTCGACTTCTCCATCTTTCGACGGCGCCGAGAGGAGGACAAAGCGGGCGCCCGAGTGGATGTGTTTCTCGAGATCCTCCCGTCGTGTGTGCGCGCCCGAGCACTCGAACACGACCTCGACCTCCAGTTCTTTCCAGGGCAGATCGAGAGGATCGCGGTTCTTCAGCGTGCGCAGCTTGCGGCCCGCGACGACCAGATCATCTCCGGCCACGTCCACGGGCTTCGAATAGCGCCCGTACACGGTGTCAAAGCGAAGCAGGTAGGCGAGGTTCTCGGCATCGACGAGGTCGTTGACCGCGACGAGATCGAACGATGGTTCATCGATCACCAACTTCAGGATGGCACGGCCGATTCGGCCCAGGCCGTTGATGGCGACCCTGGTGCTCATGGCGTGCTCCTCGCGCTTCCATTACTGTCCGGGGCGGCGGCGACCCGTTCACTCCCGTTCGCCTTTCCTTCCTCATCGTGCGCAATGGTGTCGAGCGCCAGGGCCGAATGTGCGTAGGCGGCCCCGGCCCGCATTTCTGCCGCAACCCAGATGGCTTCCATGATCTCCTCGGCTGTCCCGCCGTGCCGCATGGCGGAGCGCGTATGGCCGCGGATGCAGTACGGGCACTGCGTCACGTGCGCGACGGCGACAGCGATCAACTGCTTCGTCTTTGCAGGAAGCGCCCCCTCGGCGAATACGCTCCTGCTGAATGCGCGAAATGCCTCGGCCGGCCCGGGCGCCAGACTGCTCCGTTGCTCGGCGAGTTCCCGGCTCGGCTGCGGATAGAGCGGTTCGTGTTGCATGGTCAGAACCTTTCGTTGTCGTGCGCTTGACACGCCAAAATTCACAGATTCCGCGGCAACGGCCAATAGCACACACGTACCATTCCCTTCAACATCCATCACGCCGAGAGCGGGCGGTCAGTCGAGGAGCCCACGCCGTTGCGCGTGTGTCACTGCTTCGAGGCGGTTGTGTGTGCGAAGCTTGCCGTTGATGTGGTGGAGGTGGTTGCGCAGCGTCTGAGCGGAAATCTTCAACTTGCGGGCAATCGCCGTGGAGTTGCCGCCTTCGGCGAAGAGCTTGAGGATGCGGCGCTCCTGCTCGGAGAGCGGCGAGACCGGTGAGTGGTGGGATGCGTCATCGGCCAGGGCAACGAGTTGCCGGGCCGCGTCCACGAGTCGGTTGAAGAGGTCCTCGTTGCGCCGGCTCTGATCAACGTTTCGTGCCAGGCGCACGAAGAGCCGGCGACCCGTTCGCCGGTTATCGAAGACGATCGTCGATACGTTCACCCAGATCCGGTTGCCGGACCGCGTGCGCACCTGCAAGTCGAAATTGTCGATCCCGCCGGACGATCCATCCCAATTCCGTGTCATCGAAGCGGCGCCCCCCGCGAGGGCGGGAGTGCCCAACGTGTCGCTCGCCTCGAGCACGTCGTCGATGTTGCGGCCGAGCACATCCTTTGCCGCGAAGCCGAACAGTCCTTCAGCGGCCTCGTTCCACGAGCAGATCTCGCCGTCGCCGGTAACCGTGTACGCGGCGTCCGCGGTCTGCTCGAACAGCGTGAACAACTCCGTTTCGAGCACCTGTTCTCCTTGCCAGCTCCGTGGGCAGTCTAGCCGCCCGGCTCGCCGGCGGCCACACGCCCTGCGGCAGCGGGACACCCGTGTCTCCACATGGTACGAACGGTCCATTGCCGGGCGCCCCGTCGTTTCGCATCCATCGATGGCACCGTGGTGACCGGATGAGGTGAGATGGGGACGACTTCCAAAGCCATGACGCTCGTTGAGCAGCTTGCAGACTTTGCGGTGCGCGCATCGTACGACGACCTGTCCGATGTGGCGCGTGAGCAGCTCAAGATCCGCGTCCTCGACAGTCTGGCGTGCGCCATCGGTGCTCTCGACGGAACACCCGTGCGGCTCGTGCGCGCTCACGTGGAGGAACTCGGCGGCGCCGGGCCATGCACCCTGATTGGCGGCGGCTCCGCAGCACCGGATCGAACAGCCTTCTACAATTCTGCGCTCGTCCGCTACCTCGACTTCAACGACAGCTACCTCGCGAAAGGTGAGACTTGCCACCCCAGCGACAACCTTGGCGCGGTGATGGCAGCAGCGGAATACGCAGGAGCGTCCGGCCGCGATTTCCTGGCCGCCCTCGCCCTGGCCTACCAGGTGCAATGTCGGTTGAGCGATGTGGCGCCGGTTCGCGACGCCGGCTTCGATCACGTGACGCAGGGCGCGTACGCGGTCGCCGTCGGAACCGCGCGCGCACTTGGCCTTGATACTGCCCACACCGCCAACGCGATCGCGATCGCCGGCACCGCCTTCAACGCGCTGCGCGTCACTCGCACCGGTGCGCTGTCGCACTGGAAAGGCCTCGCCTATCCCAACCTCGCTGGAGCGGTCACCGGCACCACGCTCCTCGCCCGTCGCGGCATCACCGGCCCACTCGAAGTGTTCGAGGGTGAGAAAGGCTTCATGGACGCCGTAGCCGGCTGTTTCGAACTGAACTGGCAGACCGAGGACCTCGAGCGCGTCACCCGCACGATTCTGAAGAAGTACAACGCCGAGATCCATTCGCAAAGCGTGCTCGAAGCGGTTCTCGCACTGCGTGCGCGCGAGCACCTCTCGCCGGCGGACGTCGTGCGCGTGGAGATCGACGTGTTCGATGTCGCCTATCGCATCATTGGCGGCGGTGAAGAGGGCGACAAGACCGTGGTCCATACGAAGGAGGAAGCGGATCACAGCCTCCCCTGGCTCGTCGCCGTGGCACTCCTCGACGGCCAGGTCATGCCAGAGCAGTATCGGCCCCAGCGCATTCAACGTGCCGACGTGCAGGCTCTGCTGCTGCGTGTGGTGGTGCGAGCCGCTGAGGATCTCTCGCGACGCTTCCCGGCAGAAGTGCCCTGCCGCGTGCGGATCCTCCTGCGCGACGGGCGATCCCTGACCATGGAACTCGGCGACTATCCCGGCTTTCTCACGCGCGGACGGACTTGGGAGGCGGCACGCGCGAAATTCGAGCGCCTCGCCGCACCCAGCACGCCACCCGCATTGCGGGACCGCATCTCGGCCATGGTGGCCGAGCTCGAGAACTTCCAGTTGACAGAACTATCAAGCCTGCTCGCCGCCGTACGGCCCGCCCGGGCTGCGGCGACCGAAATGGAGGTCATCCGATGAAGACTGCAATCGCACCGCCCAACACCACCACGATCGAGACACAGCCCGTGTTCGACTTCTTGCGCACCAACGCACGCGCCGCCAAACCACGCGTTGCCGGCCTCACCGAGATCCGGGGTCCGTACTACAGTGTTATGGGTACGCGCTACCTCACGGACCTGCTCGAGACCATGGGTTCCCGGGTCGACTCGATGAAGTTCGCAGGTGGCTCCTTCACGTTGCTGCCGCGTCGCCCGCTGCTGGAGCTGATCGAGCTGTGTCACCGGTACGACGTGACCGTATCGACGGGCGGGTTCATCGAGCGGGTCGTCACGCAGGGAGCCAAAGCCGTGGACCGTTACATCGGCACATGTCGTGACCTTGGCTTTGACATCATCGAGATCTCGAGCGGCTTCATTACGCTGCCGGCCGACGACTGGCTGCGGCTCGTGGAGCGCGTCCAGCAGGCGGGGCTCAAGGCGAAGCCGGAAGTCGGAATCCAGTTCGGCGCCGGCGGTGATACACAGGCCGAAGGGCTCGAACAGGAGGGCACGCGTGACGTCGACTCGGCCATCCGGCTGGCGCAGCGGTTCCTCGGCGCGGGCGCGTATCTCATCATGATCGAGTCCGAAGGAATCACGGAGAACGTGAAGCGCTGGCGGACCGACGTTACCGCTCGGATCGTCGACGCCCTCGGTCTCGAGCACGTCATGTTCGAGGCAGCGGACCCGCATGTATTTGCCTGGTACGTGAAGAACTACGGGCCCGAGGTCAACCTGTTCGTCGACCACAGCCAGATCGTCCAGCTCGAGTGCCTGAGGGCGGGCATCTGGGGCACGGCGGACCTGTGGGGCAAAGTCGTTACCTACAAGGGATGAATATCCGCGTGCGTGGCGATGGCCCGACAAAGGGGAAGACACCCAATGAGCATGCTACAGTTGAAGCGGGCGTACGAACCGCCGAAGCGATCGGATGGATACCGCATACTCGTGGACCGACTGTGGCCGCGAGGACTGAGCAAGGACGACGCGGCGATCGACGAGTGGCTGAAGGAGATCGCACCGTCGACGGCCTTGCGGCGCTGGTTCGGGCACGATCCGGAGAAGTGGCCCGAGTTCCAGCGGCGCTACAGGCTCGAGCTGCGTGCGCACGACGATCTCGTGGGTGACATCGCGAAGCGGGCAGCGCGCCACACCGTAACTCTCGTTTACGGCGCACGGGATGAATTGCATAACGATGCCGTTGTGCTGGCGGCACTCGTTCGCGCGCGCCTGGCCCCGGCTGCGATTGCGGTGCGAAGGGCCAGACAACGGACAACGCGTGGCGGCGCTGCGCGGCATCAAAAGGGGGAATCCAGATGACGCTGACGACAGCACAGCGAGTGCGGGCAGCGGATCCAGAGGGCGGCACGGCGATGCACGCCCTGCTCGACCATGGCCAGAGCGTATGGCTCGATTATCTGCGGCGCGGTATGACGCGCTCCGGCGAGTTGGGCGCGATGATCGCTGGCGGGCTGCGTGGCATGACGTCGAACCCGACCATCTTCGAGCACGCGATTGCAGGGAGCACAGATTACGACGACGCGCTCGCGGGAGATGGCGCGGCGCGCGGCACAGACCGTGAGGTCTTCGAGACACTGGCGATCCGGGATGTGCAGGAGGCGGCGGACGCCTTCCGCCCGGTGTACGACGCGACGGAGGGCGGCGACGGCTTCGTGTCGGTCGAAGTCTCGCCCGGGCTTGCGCGAGATACCGAGGGTTCGATTGCCGAGGCACGCCGGCTGTGGCAAGCCGTAGATCGCTCCAATGTGATGATCAAGATCCCCGGGACGCGGGAAGGGTGGCCGGCCATCGAACGCTGCATGCGCGAAGGAATCAACATCAACATCACGCTGCTCTTCTCGCTGGAGCATTATCGGGCAGTCGCAGAGGCGTATCTTCGCGCGCTCGAGGCGCGTCTGGCGGAAGGCGAAGAGATCGATCGGATCGCCTCGGTGGCATCGCTTTTCGTGAGCCGCGTGGACACGGAGGTGGACGAGCGCATCGAGGCGACGGGCGGCTCACTGAGCGCGCTTCGGGGGCAGGTTGCGATCGCCAATGCACGGCTGGTTTACGCGGAATTTCTCGCGATCACCGGCAGCCCGCGCTGGCGCGACCTCGAGGCGCACGGCGCAAGAGTGCAGCGTCCGCTGTGGGCGAGCACCGGCACCAAGAACCCCGCGTACTCGGATGTGCTGTATGTCGAAACCCTCATCGGCCCGAACACGATCACGACCGTTCCGCCCGATACGCTGCGGCTGTTCGAGCACCACGGCGTCGTCGAGCGCACGCTGCCAGGCGACGTGAGTGGCGCGCAGCGGACCATGACCGCACTCGCGACAGGCGGCATCGACTTCTCTGACGTGAACCGAACACTCGAAGAGGAAGCGATCGCGAAGTTCCGTCATTCGTTCGACAAGCTGCTGGGCGCGATTGCAGAGAAGCGGAATGCACTGCTGGATCGTTCGCATGCCGCCAGCCAGCACGCTACGCGGGAGCATACAGGACTCGATGACGCACCTTCGGTCGGCGTAACGGGTACCCTGCGCTCGCGGTGCTCGACAGTACCCACCCGCGCGCGATCGCGACCGTGAACGCCGGTGCTGACATGCGCAAGACGCTCTTCATCATCTCGAGCAAGTCCGGTACGACGCTGGAAACAACCAACTTCTACCGCCATTTCTGGAAGCTCGCGGGCGAACAGAATGGTCGTTCCCAGTTCCGTGCGCGTCGTACGCAGGGTCGCACGACAATTCACGTTCGGCCGGTTGCTGGCACACAGGCCGAAGAGGGCCTCCTCGCGCTCCAGCGGCGCAGGTGTCCAGTCCTGCGCATCGGCGCATTGGAACTGCTCGAACCATGACAATCACTCACATCTTCTTCGACATCGGCGGTGTGCTGGGTAGCGGAGGCTGGGACACCGGACAGCGTGCGCTGGCGGCCGAGCGGTTCGCTCTCGACCCGGCCGAATTCGCACAACGCCATCAGGAAGCGGTCGGCATGCTGGAAGACGGCCGCATGACGCTGAACGAGTATCTCGACGTTACGATCTTCGATGCGCCACGCTCATTCACGCGTGACGAGTTCACGGCGTTCATGCTCGCGCAGAGCGAGCCGTTTCCCGATACCATCGCCATTGCGCGAGCACTCGCCAGCACGGGGCAATACCACCTCATGACGATCAACAACGAGTCAGCCGAGCTGAACATCCATCGGCTGAAGCAGTTTGGACTCGCTGAGATCTTCGCGACGTTCTTCAGCTCGTGCTGGCTCGGCGTCACCAAACCGTCCCGGCGCATCTACGAGCTGGCGCTGATCATGTCACAGGCGAAGCCCGAGCACTCGTTGTTCATCGACGATCGCGAGCAGAACCTGCCACCCGCGCGCGCGCTCGGGATGCGTACAATCCGGTACACGAACGCTGGCCAGCTCCTCACCGACCTCGCTTCGCTCGGAATCGTGGTAGCAGACAGAGGAGGCGCGTGATCGAAAAACGCAGCAACGCCAGCCAATCTACCTTGCTCACGCCAAGGCTTCCGCCCGTGCGCCGACGGTCGGTTGCACGACGGAACCGCTATCCGTCCGCCCTGAGCGCCTCCGTTGGTTCGACGCGGAGCGCTCGCCGCGTGGGTACGATGCACGCCAGCATGCAAACGCCCAACATGAGCGACGCGTACGCCGCGACCAGCGCGGCGCCCTCACCGATGTCCCTCCAGTGATCAGGCGCGCGAGCGTAGCCGCAAGTCCGCTTCCCGCCACGATGCCGAGTCCGACCTGAACGAGGGGCCGCCGGAAGATTGCAAGGGCGATGCGGAGCGGCTCGCAGCCGAGCGCAACGCGGATGCCGATCTCGCGCGTCCTCCGGGCGACGGTGAACGACATGATGGCGTAGATCCCCGCGAGCGAGAGGAGCAGCGCGACGGCGCTTACGACTATGGTGATACGGAACCAGAAGGCGAGGACCTGAAGCTCGGCGGCATTGACCTCGTCCAGAGGACGCAGTTCATCCAGCCTCAGGGTCGGTTCGATGGCGCTGGCAACCGTGCGAAGCCGCGACGCGAACGACTCCGCATCTCCTCGCACGTGCACGGCCATGTACAACGGATCGCCGGCGACCGGCGACAACGGGTGGTAGAAGCCGGCGTCGCTTGCGTTCGGGTCATAACTCCTTGTCAGGTCCAGATCCCTCGCGACACCGACGATCTCGTACCAGGGGCCCGGTCCGGCCGATGAAGGGGCTTCGCCCGCCTCGTTGAGATTGAGGTAGCGAACTCTCCGGCCAATCGGATTCCGGCCTCCCATGATCCGGTTCACGAAGGACTGGTTGACGATCACGACCTGCGCGCCGGACTCCGCGTCGCCGGAGTGGAAACCACGGCCCGCGACGATGGGCGCGTCCAGCACTTCGAAATAATCCAGGTCTATGGAAGCGGAACTGATAAGATAGCCGGGCCAGCGTGGATCCCTTGGCGCTGCGCCGCCCTCGTCCACCTCGATGAAGCGGCGCTCATGGTACATGCGGGGAAGCACATCGGCGAACGTCACGCCTGTGACAGCCGGATCGGCCGAGAGGCGACGTTCCAGTTCACGGTAGATCGTACGGAAGCGCGCGAGGAATTCGGCTCGAGACGTGTCGCCGGCTGCCGTGCGGGACGCACTTTTGTCTTCGAGTTCGAGGCGCACCGAGAGGTATTCGTCGTCCGGGAATCCGACGTCGAGCGAACGGATCTGGACCGCATCGCGCGGCGCACGAAGAAGGCGCTCACGGGGAATGCAACGGTGACCGCGACCTGCGCGACGATCACGACCGTCCACACGCCGCCGACTTGCAGGCCGCCACCGCATGCGGCCGCTTCACGGAGCCGGGCCTGCAGTCCGCGCGTCAACTGAGCGCGGGCACGACACCGCGATGACCGCGCCAAGCAGCGTGAGAACACCGGCGTAGATCACGGTCGCGGAGGACAGGTCGCCGTCGAACCAGAACGGGAATCCGCCACCGATCTCGGCCTCGACCATGCTCATCGCCCACCTCAAGCCGAATCCTGCCGCCGCAGTTCCGACGATTGCAGCGACACCCCCGAGCACGAGCGCTTCCACGAAGAGCTGTGCAATGATTCGCATGCGGCTCGCGCCAAGCGCCGTCCTCACGACGATCTCACCTTCGCGCGTTGCCGCCCTCGCGAACATCAGCAATGCGACGTTACCGACCAGCAGCATCACCAGCAGCAGATTGATCGACATGAGCCACAGCGATTCGCCCACCGATACAGTCACGATCGACTGCGCATACGGCATTACCTGCGGCCGCAGGTGTTCGTGTGTATCCGGAAATGCGGCGGCCGCGCGCAGGCCGAGCGTGGTCAACTCCGCCTGCGCCCGATCCAGCGTGACACCGGGAGCGAGACGTCCGAAGATCTCGACCGCCGGACCTATGCGCCTCCCGTAGTCATTCACGCGGAGCGGCGCCCAGAGACTGTGCGAGACCGGGAACGCGAAAGCCTCCGGCATGACACCGACGACCGTGCTCTCCGTGGTCCCAAGTCGCACTGTCTGTCCGACCACGTCCGGATCACCTGCGAACCGCGTCTGCCAGAGATCATGGCCGATGACGACCACCGCGCGCGCTCCAACCTGTTCGTCCGACTCGACCAGCGTTCGCCCCAACAGCGGCGGGACGCGCGCAAGGCTGAACGCCGATGCACTGATCTCTGCTACTTCGACCGGCTCCGCACCACCACCCTCGATGATCAGGTTGCGCTCCAGCGTCCGGAACGCGCCCAGGTCTGTGATCGATTCGAGCTCCTCACGCCATGTTACGAAATCGTACAGCGCCTGCTCCTCCACACCACTCGCCACCGTGTGCCAGAGCCATATTCCCACGATGCGATCCCCGTCATCCAGCGGAAGCGCCGGATGGATCACCTGCCGCACGAACTCGAAGGCCCCGGCGCCGACCCAGATCGCAAACGACATCGCAAGCCCGCCCACCAACGTCAGCCCCGGATACTTCGCCAGCATCCGGAATCCCAGCTTGAAGTCCAGCCATGAGATGCTCGATCCATTCCGTCCGCCGTCACCCATCGCGGCCTCCGATTCGATCACACGGTCCATCCGCTTCCTGCCCCCCACGCGGCCAGCCATCAGCGGCGTGTTACTGCGGCCTCTGCCGTACCGGGATGCAGGGCGACTGATGGTGAGCGGCATGTCGATGCCGGATTACCGCGATCTGGTGGAGCGGAGCCGCGTGTTCGAGCGGACAACGGGACTCAGCACGGTTGGACGAGTTCCCATGGCTACCGGACTATCAGCCGTGGGGCGTATCGCCGGTCTCCTTTCTCGAAGTGCAGTTCCTGGGTGAAGCGGGCAAGGTGGAAGTTGATTCGGCGGAGTTCGTCGATACAGTTCTTCGTGACAGCCGGTTCGTGGTCGATGAGGTGCCTCTTCTCCTGGTCCGTTATGCCCTGGGTGTGGACTGGACGCGTGACCCGTTCGACCGGCTGATCATCGCACACAGTGCGGCAAGGCGCGCGAACCTGTGCACAGTTGATCGCGAGATCCGAGCGCGACACACACACACGTGCTGTCGGAACTTCGGGCCTGACTCATTGTCCGCGTCGCCAGCGGCGACAGCGAACGTTTATCTGCGCTGCCACGAGCGTGACCGCTGCGCACAGCAGACGTTATCTGCGCTGCCACGAGCGCGATCACTGCGCCCGGATGGTTCGCGCAGGACGTGATCCGGCATCGGATCAGAAGCTGATCGTTCGCGAGCCCGCGTTCCCGGTTTCCGCGATGTAATCCACGGTTATGGTGCTTCCGGCGAGACTCGCGCCGGTCACGTCGGCGATCGGGTCGCCCGGATTCGAGCCGGGCCGGACGCGCGTGCGAAAGTCGGCCTGCCCGAGGCGAGAGCCGGTGAGTGCATCGTACAGGAACGCGCGCATGTCGAGGTGCGGGCAATTGGGCACGCAGGTCACGGCCTGCGTACGCTTGCTGATGATCAGCAGCAGGCTCTGATCGGGGCTGAACCAGAACTGGTGCCAGTCGATCATGGTCTGATTGCCCAGCCTGTCCGGCATGGAATCGGCGCCCGTCGTCGTTGGAAAGCCGAGATTGTACCAGGAGAGCGCGGGGTCGCCGGCGCCGCCCTGGTCCGGGTGCATGACGACGCCAATCAGGCAGGACGGCGAAGGCGCGAACGCGTAGAACGCGGCCGGAATCCACTGTGTGGAGCGCGGGCCGCCGCCGCGGTCAGCCGTAAGTATCACGCGAATATCATTGACCGCGAATACACTGTCGCGCGCCTGTACGGCTGTCCCGCAGCTGTTGTCTCCGCTTCGCACGGTGGCCTGGGCGAAGGCGCCAGCCACACGATTCACAACGAGCATCGGATTGCGTGTGACCGGCTGTGCCGCTGATGTCGCGCGCACACGGAACGTCGATGTGCCGGGTGGCGCACCGGCGTTCGGCACCGCGAGCCCGAACGTGGTCGAGGCCGACCCGCCGATCGTCAGCATGACAGTCGCGGGCGCTGGCGCGGCGATGCCAGCGGGCAACTGGTCGACGGTGACAGTTACCGCGCCGTTGAACGCGTGCAGACTCGAGACATCGGCCGTGAAGTTCGCGGTCTGACCCCACGGGAGGGCGACGCTTCCTGGGTTCACCGTGAGTGCGATGGCCGGCGCCGGCACCGTCGCATTGACCGTCACCGGCTGGAATCCGCTGCCCGAGACCGCGACCTGCGCCGCGCCTGCCTGAGCGCCGCCGACTGTGAACATCTGCGACGTCGCTCCCGCAGGCACTGTGACCGTCGCACTGCCGCCCGGGACCTGACCCAGGACCGAGACGTTTGCATTGCTGGGCGCCACAGCGAGCGAGAACCCGGCGGGCGCGCCGCCCGGGATCCCGATCACGACCGTTTCCTGTGCACCGATATCCACGCTCACGGATACCGGGTTCGCTGCAAGACTCGGTAGCGGGGTGATCGTGAAGGTCACGTCGTCGTCACGGTCCACGCTCTGAAATGGCTGCGACTGCAACTGGGCATACGCGTGGAAACCGTACGAACCACCGGGCTGAAGTGCCGGGAAGCCGGGCGCCGCGGACGACGCGACGGCAGTATCGCCGTTGAAGGTGAAGAATGATGTGATGTCCTGACCGCCAAGCGATGCGGAGTAATTGTAGCCGCGCACGTACACGCGAAACGTCACGGGCGTCGAATGCTGGGTCCCGTTCGCAGGTTCGAGGATGCGAACCGATTGCGCGCACCCGGCCACCGCGAAAACCATGAATCCAGCTAACAC
>JBOHRL010000035.1:0-114191 GCA_050732695.1 Longimicrobiales bacterium
CGGCCCCGCAACGAGCGCATGGACGTTGCCGGCGGTCGCGGCATCGAGATGATCGCGATCGAGGAACGTCGCCTCCGGTACGGCCGTCTGGAGTACGATCCGGTTCGTCGGGTCCGATGCGATCCGAACCAACCCGGCACCCGCCCGGTACGCGGCCTCCACGGCGATCAATGCGGCACCTGCCATGCCCTGGCTGCCCGCCACGATCAGCAGTCGGCCAGCCGTGCCTTTGTGAGCATCCGGCTTTCGTGCCGGCAGTCGCAGCGACGCCCAGTCCGGTGTGATCAGAGCCGCGGACTCGGCCCCATCCGCAACATATGGCGGGAACCCGATCTCGACGGCGAGGAGCCGGCCGCAACAGGCCCGGGCCGGTTGAAAAAACAGTCCGATCTTCGGCCATCCAAACTGGATCGTCAGCGCCGCCCGGACCGCTTCGCCGGGAACGCGGCCGGACCCGGCATCGACACCGGACGGCAGATCGAGCGCGGCAATCGGCCTGCCCATCGCATTCATCGCGGCGATGGCCGCCGCCGCCCGGCCGCGCGGTTCACCCCGGCTACCGGTACCGAGGATGCCATCAACAATTGCTTCAAACATGAACGGGGACGCGCCGATTGGATCCTGGGACAGCCGGATGTCGAACCCGTGCAGGAGTGCCACGTCGGGCGGGCTCGAGCCGGCGGCGAACAGCGTCACGTCGCGGCCCCATGCGTGCAACGTCCGAGCGACGACGACAGCATCTCCGCCATTGTTGCCCGAGCCGGCGACAACGCCGATACGACCGGAAGGCCAGTTGCGAGCAATGACTGCGGCCGCGGCCCGGCCGGCAGCTTCCATCAGTACCGGTTCCGGCACACCCGCGTCACGAGCGCGCCGGTCGAGGTCCGCAGCCTGGGCGGGAGTGACGAGTGGAACGTGTTCGATGCCCCAGACGTCGCGCCGCCACTGCGAACGCCGGTGTGCGCGCCGCTCGGTCATGCGGAAGCCTTACTTGTAGCTCTGACCGATGGTCCGCCCGAAACTGATTTCACCGTTGTCGATCCGGATGTTGAAGCCGCAATCCGGATTCGAACAGACCCATGCCTTGTACGTGATTGGCGCCCCATCCCGGCCGTAATCGGATAGCGGAAGCATGGCGCCCTTGCCGCATTTGCGGCATTCCGGAAACTGCACCAGCGGCTCACCCGGCATGACCCCTCCCCTCGCAGAACGAACCCAACCTGCTCGACCGCTCCCGCACGGTGAACGCTACGGGCCACCGTCGGCGCTGTCCACTGGAACGCGCGGGCGGCCTGCATCGCATACGCGACGACCGCCGGCAGTTCCACCTCAATCCCCGCTCACATCACCCCATGGATAGTTCTGTTCGAACGCATCATCGAACTCGAAAACGTTGGCGAAGTCTTCGATCGTGTCATCATCCTGTTTGATGAGAATCCCGCACGTCACGAGAGCGAACACGATATCACCGACATCGACGGTCGCTCGAATGCCCCAGTGTTCGAGCACGGTGCGTGCCATGGGTCCGAACCTCTCTATGGCCAGATCGCGCACGCCCTCGGCGAGTTCACGGCCGCTGATGTGGCGCGTATCCGGCAGGTGCTCGATCACGAAATGGAGCGCCGACAACACGAACAGGTATGCGTTGTCGTGGAAGCGCGGGCTCAGGGAGCGCAACCGCTCCAGCGTGGCGTCATCGAGAATGATACCGTTCATCGCATGGATGCTACACGGGAAGTGGCAACGGTTTCCCGGGCGCGGCCGTAGAGCGGGAAGGCGTCGCACAGTGCACTCACGTCCTGCGCAATCCGCCGCGCGATGGTTTCCGATGCCGGCTGTTCGAGCACGTCGGCAATCCAACCGCCGATCATCTCCATCTCGGCCGAACCCATGCCTCGGGTCGTGAGCGCGGCCGTGCCGATGCGGATTCCTGACGTCACGAATGGGGAGCGCGCCTCGCCGGGCACCGTGTTCTTGTTGACGGTGATGGCGGCACGATGCAGCGATTCTTCGGCGACCTTGCCGGTCAGCTCGCCGCGCGAGCGCAGATCGACAAGCAGCAGATGCGTGTCGGTCCCGCCACTCACGAGGTCGAATCCGCGCGACTGGAGTGTCGCCGCGAGCGTGCGTGCGTTGTCCACGACACTCGACGCATAACTTGCGAAACTCGCCTCGAGCGCTTCACCGAATGCGACAGCCTTGGCGGCGATGACGTGCATCAGCGGTCCGCCCTGTACACCCGGGAACACATGCTTGTCGATGCCCCTGGCCCGATCCTCCCTGCACAGAATGAAACCGCCACGCGGACCGCGCAACGTCTTGTGTGTCGTGGATGTCACGATGTCGGCGTGCGGGACCGGACTCGGGTGCACGTTGCCGGCAACGAGTCCGGCAATGTGTGCCATGTCGACGATCATGATGGCGCCGGCGTCGCGGCTGATTTCGGCGATGGTCCTGAAATCGATGATGCGCGGATACGCACTCGCCCCAGCGACAATGACCTTCGGCCGGACGTGCAGCGCGAGGTCACGCATGGCGTTGTAATCGATGCGCTCATCGGCGCCGACGCCGTAAGCGGAAACCCTGTAAAGCTGGCCACTGAAGTTGACGGGCGAACCGTGCGTGAGGTGGCCGCCATGGGACAGGTCCATCCCGAGCATTGCATCGCCCGGCTGCATGACGGACATGAAGGCAGCCATGTTCGCCTGCGCGCCGGAGTGCGGCTGGACATTGACATGCTCGGCGCCGAACAGGCGACGGCAGCGCTCGATGGCGAGGTTTTCCGCAACATCGACCCATTCGCAGCCGCCGTAGTAGCGGCGGCCCGGATACCCTTCGGCGTACTTGTTGGTGAGTACGGAACCGAGTGCTTCGAGGACGGCAGGCGATGCGAAATTCTCGCTGGCGATCAGCTCGAGTGTATCGTTCTGGCGATTCATCTCATTGGTGATCGCCGCCCAGATCTCGGGGTCACGACGCTTCAAAGCGTCCATCCTGTCTCCTCGGTCGTTCATTTCCTTGGAAGCGGTCAAGGGATACCGGCCATTCAGATCCACGTGCGCTTGAGCTGTGCGACCTGCTCGATGCGTCGCTCGGCGAGTCGGTCCGCGGCGAGGTACGTCGGGATGCCCTGATCCTTTGCAAGGTCGAACAGCTGCCGCAACGTCTCGTAGATTTCGCCGGCCTTTCGCTTGGCCCGGTCGGGCGTCCAATCGCTCAGCTCACCGTATACGTTGATCAGGCCACCCGCGTTGATGACATAGTCGGGTGCGTACAGGATGCCACGCTCTTCGAGGATGTCGCCGTGACGCTCCTCCTCGAGCTGATTGTTGGCTGCACCGGCGATGATGTCGAAGCGGAAGCGGGGCAACGTACGATCGTTGACCACGGCACCGAGCGCGCACGGCGCAAAGACTTCCGCATCGATGTGATAGATCTCGTCGGGCGCGACGGGTTTTGCCTTGAACTCGTCGACAACGCGTCGCACCTTCGCATCATCGATATCTGTGACAATCAGGCGCGCGCCCTCGGCAGCGAGATAACCGCACAGATGGTAGCCGACGTGACCGCAGCCCTGAACGGCGATCTTCTTGCCCTCCAGACTGTCATCTCCATAGCGCACGTGCGCGCAGGCCTTGATGCCGGAGTATGTGCCGAAAGCGGTGACGGGAGAAGGGTCACCGGAACCTCCCGCGACGCCGGTGACGTGCCTGGTCTCCATCTGCACGAAGCTCATGTCCTCGACACTCGTCCCGACATCCTCGGCCGTGATGTATCGGCCTTTGAGAGAATCGACGAAGCGGCCGTGCGCACGGAAGAGCATCTCGCGCAGACGGGTCTTCGGATCGCCGATGATCACGGCTTTGCCGCCGCCCAGATTGAGACCCGCGACTGCGGCCTTATAGGTCATTCCACGCGCGAGCCGCAGTGCGTCGGTGATCGCCTCGTGATCGTTGCGATAATTCCAGAAGCGCGTGCCGCCGAGGGCTGGTCCGAGTGTCGTGTTATGAATTGCGATAATACCCTTGTATCCAACCGACGGCTCGTACGAGAAAACGACCTGTTCGTGGCCGTGTACGCACATCGCCTCGAAGATTTCCATTGCGCGTTCCCTTCTCCGATCCGGCTGTGCGAGCCGGTCAGGTATCGTATAGCGTGGCCGCGATCTCGACGCGAAGATCCTCGTTCGTCGAACCAAGAATCTCCATTGCCTTGGCATCGCGCATGAGCTTCTCCACCGGATAGTCGCGCATGTAGCCGTAACCGCCGAAGATCTGAACTGCTTCTCTTGTAACCCAGGTCGCGGCCTCACTGGCGACCAGCTTTGCAATGGCGATCGATGCACGGTCGTTTGCCAGCGCCGCTGCTTGCAACAATGCGTTCGCCGCTGCCAGCCGGGTGGCCATGTCCGCAAGCTTGAATTGCAGACCCTCGAACGTGCGCAGCGCCTGACCGAACTGCTCGCGTTGCGCAGCATACCTGGTTGCGTGCTCGAGAGCCGCCCGCGCGATACCGGTCGCAATTGCCGCGATTCCGAGGCGAGCAACCTGCCGTCCATGGATCATTGCGGCCGCAGCTTGTGCACCGTGGGCGACGCATGCATCGGCCGGCACGATGGCGCCGTCGAAGCGTGCGCTCTCGAGGCGGGCCGGCCGCAGACCCAGTGTTGTTTCGCGTGTCCACGTCGAACCGGCGAGGTCCGCCGGCACCAGAAACAGCAGTTCCTCATCGGCGGTTGCGGGCACGAGCGCGAGTGCATTCTCACCCGTGCGCACGACCCAGTCGAGCGAGCCGTCGACGCGCCACGCGCGACCTTCGCTACTGGCGCGAACCGCACTGTGTGCAAGCGGCCACGCGATCGGTGCTCCTTCCGCAATCGCCTCGATGGTCTGGCCGTGCGAATCACGCGCGCCTTCGAGCAAGGTGGTACTGGCTGCGCCGGCGGCGACGACCGAGAAGGCGACCGCGCCATCGCCCCACGCCAACGCCTCGATGGCGGTCGCGAATGCGGCCAGGCCGAGGTCGAGCCCGCCGAACGGTTCGGGCACGAGCATACCCGCGAATCCGGTTTCGGCGAGACTCTCGAGCGCGGCGGGATCGACAGCCCGCTCGTGATCCCAGCGCTCGACGTGCGGGCGCAAGCGCTCGGCGGCGAAGTCTTCCGCGAGAGTGCGGATCTCCTGCAACGCATCCATGGTCTGCTGCAAAGGCGGTTCTCCGGAGCCGCCGTCAAGCGGCGGAGTAGTCGTAGAATCCTCGGCCCGTCTTGCGACCGAGCCAGCCCGCTGCCACATACTTCCTGAGTAACGGACTGGGCCTGTACTTGTCACCCAGGTCGCGATGGAGAACGTCCATGATCGCGAGACAGGTGTCGAGACCGATGAGATCGGCGAGTGCGAGCGGACCCATCGGGTGATTCATACCCAGTCTCATCACAGTATCGATCGCGTCCGGCGAAGCTACACCGTCCATGACGCAGCAGACGGCCTCGTTGATCATGGGCATGAGGACGCGGTTCGACACGAAGCCGGCGAAATCGTTGACCTCGACAGGTGTCTTGTCGAGGCCGCGTGCCAGCGCCATCACCTCGCCCGCTGTCGCGTCCGACGTCTGCAACCCGCGGATCACCTCGACCAGTTTCATGACCGGGACCGGATTCATGAAATGCATGCCGATGACACGATCCGGCCGCGCACAATGACTGGCCAGCGCAGTCACCGAGATCGAAGATGTGTTCGTCGCGAGGATCGCATCAGGTGCAATGCGATCGAGATCGCGCAGGATCGTCGCCTTGAGCACGGCATCTTCCGGTACTGCTTCGATGACGAGGCCGGCGTTGGCGGCTGCGCTCCGGTCCGTCGCTGTCGTGATGCGCGAGAGGATGCCGATGGTCGCATCGTTCGCCAGCGCACCCTTCTTCACCTGACGCTCGAGATTGGCGCCGATGGTCCGCAGCGCGCGCTCGAGCGCCGGCGCGTCGACATCGATCAGCGTGACCGCGTGGCCGTGCTGTGCGCACACGTGTGCAATGCCGTTCCCCATGGTCCCCGCGCCGACCACGGCGATTGGCCTCTGGTTCATCCGAGTCGTCATGTCGATCACGTGTCGACGATCGGGCGCAACGCCCGCGTCTCTTCCTGTTCGCGCACCGCTCTGAGCGTCACGACCGCGAGCAGTGCGATGGCGAACCCGATCGTGCCGGCGAGACCGCCTTCCGGTCCGAACCCGCCGCCGGTCAGCCATGCCTCGCCCGTGACCACCGGTTCGTACAGCGGCGTATCCATGAAGACGAGCCCGCTGACCGGCAGATCGAGCAAACTCGCCATCCCCCAGTTCCACCCGACGTGGACGGCGGTCGCGAACCACAGACTGCGCGTCCGAAGATACGCTACCGCCAGCATCACGCCCGCGAAGAAGATGTTCACAAGCGCGATCGGATCCACGTTCGGATTGGCGCCATGCGCGAGCGCGAAGGCGACACTCGTGCCGAGCACCGCCGGTGGCCCGCCGAATGTGCGCGCCAGAATCTGTAATGGATAACCGCGAAACAACGCCTCCTCGCCCGCCGCAGCAACGGCGAGTACCGTGAAATCACCCGTCACGGCGACAACCCATTCCGAGCCAGTTCCCGCATCGGCTGCGAAGTGAACCGTGCCGATCACGGCCAGCAAAGCCACTGGAACGGCGATCGCGATCAAGCCGATCACCAGCCCGCGCAAGGATTCGCCGGGCGCCGCCCGCGTCAGCCCGAATCCGAGCGCACCCGCCTGTCTGCCTTCGAAGCCGCGCAGCAGGACGATTCCCGCCAGAACAGCGCTGCCCAGGAAGAGGGCGGACTGTGCGATCAGATCACGCCGCGTTCCCATGCCGGGCGGAACAACGATCGAGCCGGCCAGCATGAACGCGCCGCAGATGGCGAGGAACAGGAGGAGCCGGCCAATCGCGCGCGCCCAGCCTCCCTTCCCCGACTCCATCTTCCTCCCCGCGAATAAAAAACCCTCGCGCGATTACAATTGCGCGAGGGTTCGCGTCCGGTATCGGAGCGCGATTGCAAGTGCGCCCGCGACCTTGACAAGGTCCCCGATCACGAACGGCAGGACGCCGCTCGTCAGCGCGAGGCGAAGATCACCCGTCAACAGCGTGAGCTGCGCAGCACCACCGACGAAAACCGCGACCGTGCCGAGAAAGATGGCAACGCCAAGGCGAGCCGCTCCACCAAACGTGATCCGTTGTGCGACCGGACCGGCCAACCGGCCCGTGATCGCGGCTGCAATCGGGAACGCGAGCAGATAGCCGCCAGTCGGCCCGATCAGAACCGCAACGCCTGCGTCACCGCCGGAAAAGACCGGCGCACCCATCGCACCAACGAGCAGGTACAACGCCTGCGATGCCGCGCCATGGAACGGACCCAGCAATGCACCGGACAGGGAGACGAACAATGTCTGGAGCGTGATCGGAACCGGAGTGCCCGGAAGTTTCACCTCGAGTGCGGCACCGACCGCGGTCAGAATCGCGAACAACACGATCGCGAGGACGCGTCGCATCGTTCGATACTGGACGGCTTCGGTGCGCAGTTCCGTATTCGTCAACTCGTGGCGCATCGTGCTCCTCTGTCTCGGTTCGGACCGAAAGCTCAAATCCGCTCGACGGAAAGTGCCACCGCATCGCCACCACCAAGGCACAGCGTGGCGAGTCCGGTCGCAGCATCGCGCTGCTTCATCGCGTGCAACAGGGTGACGAGGATACGGCTGCCCGATGCGCCGATCGGATGGCCCAGTGCGACTGCGCCGCCGTTGACGTTCACGCGATCCCAATCCATTCCCAACTCGCGCCCGTCGGCAAGCGCCTGCACCGCGAACGCTTCATTGACCTCGATCAGATCGTAATCGTCAATGGACCGGCCATCCTTTTCCATCAGTTTGCGCACCGCACGGACCGGCGCAAAGAAGAGATCCCGCGGGGCGACGGCACCGTTCGCATACGATGAGATACGCGCGAGAACGGTGAGGCCGTGGGCTCTTGCATACTCTTCGCTGGTCACGACCAGCGCAGCCGCACCGTCATTGAGACCGGGCGCGTTTCCGGCAGTGACGACGGGCGCCGTCACCTCGGGCGGTGCGTCCGCAGTGAATGCGGGCTTCAGTTTGCCGAGTGCATCGAGCGTCGTGTCGCGACGCGGCGGTTCATCCGTGTCGACGGTCACATCGTCCTTCCTCGAGCGGATCGTGACAGGCGCGATCTCGTCGCGGAAACAGCCGCCATCGATCGCCCGTATCGCCTTCTGGTGCGACTCGAGCGAGAAGCGGTCCGCGTCCTCGCGCGAGATGCCGGCTTTCATGGCCGTGTACTCGGCGTGACCACCCATGTGGCATTCGTCGAACGCGCACCACAGACCGTCATGGATCAACCCATCGATCAACTGCTGATGCCCGAACTTCACACCCTGACGATACCCCATCAGATAGTACGGAACGTTCGACATCGATTCCATGCCGCCTGCCAGCATCACGCGCGCATCACCGGCGCGGATCGCCTGCGCCGCCAGCATCACGGCCTGCAAACCGGAGCCGCACACGCGACTCACGGTCATCGCCCCGATCGTGTCCGGCACGCCACCGGCCAGCGCTGCCTGACGTCCCGGCGCCTGGCCGGCTCCCGCTGACACAACATTGCCGAGAATCACATCATCCAGATCACTGCGCTCGACGCCTGATCGGTCCAGTGCTGCACGGATCGCCACTGCACCCAGTTCCGGTGCAGTCAGCGTGGATAGACCACCCATGAACCGGCCAATCGGTGTGCGGGCCGCGCCCACGATCACCGCCGTATGCCGGCTGTCTCTGTCGTTCGTCATCTCTCTGTTCCTGCGCACCCTCTCCGGCCGCCCGCTCGCTCGTGCGAAGCCTGCGTAAGATACCCGTACGAGGGGCGTCCGGGAAGTCGGCGGACGCCGCGAACGGGAAGGATTGTATACATCGAGAAACGTTTCTGGGGCTGGTTTCTGGGGCTGGTTTCTGGAAACGGCGGAGGGTCATGGGCGCGTGCGGCGGCAGAG
Source organism: Longimicrobiales bacterium (assembly GCA_050732695.1). Taxonomy (GTDB): domain Bacteria; phylum Gemmatimonadota; class Gemmatimonadetes; order Longimicrobiales; family RSA9; genus JBFFZF01. Next base: position 9,056 of record JBOHRL010000035.1, read on the forward strand.
CGAATGACATCCAGGGGGCGTTCCGGCTCGCCCCGCGAAATTGCTTGACGACGTCGCTCGGACGTCGCTCAGACGGTCACGAGTCGAGGGCGGTCGCTCGAGGGATCGAGGGTGCCCCACGGCACGACGGGATCGTGTTCGAAGATGAGCAGCCATTGTTCGGTGCGAGCCGTTTCGAGCAGAAGCCGCTTCGTTTCCATGGTCACGAGTGGTTCGACATCGTAACCCATGATCCATGGCAGAGGCAGATGCGCGCTGGTCGGCACGAGATCGGCGAGGAAACAGGCCTTCGCACCGTTCGAGGTGAGAAGCACGGACTGGTGATGCGGCGTATGGCCGGGCGTGGGACGCAGCAGCACGCCGGGACTCAGTTCGGTCTCGCCTTCGACGAACTCGAAACGGCCAGCCGCCAGAACAGGATCGAAGTTGTGCGGCAGGTAGCTCGCCTGGATGCGCTCGTTGCGCAGGTGAGCCCACGTGAACTCGCCATGCTGCACGATGTAGCGCGCATTGGGAAACGACAGATGGATCTCGCCGTCCGGATCGACAAACGTGTTGCCGCCGGCGTGATCGAAATGAAGATGCGTGTCGATCATGACCGTGATGTCGGCGGGTGTGAAGCCGGCGGCGAGGATGGCATCCTCGAGCCGGGTTGCGTGCGCGGTGCCGGCCAGCGCCTCGTTTTCGATGCCATAGATGTCGCGGAACCTGTCGTTCTCCTTGTTGCCGGCGCCATTGTCGATGAGGATCAGCTCATCCGGCGTTTCGACGAGGAGGCAGCGCAGGGCGAGCGGAATGCGATTTCGTTCATCTGCCGGTATGCGGCGTTCCCAGAGCGGCTTGGGCACGACGCCGAACATCGCGCCGCCATCCAGGCGCTGGAGTCCGCCGCCCAGGGCATGGATCCGGAAATCACCCAGTGTACGTGTCGTGCAGAGTTGCATACCGGGTCCGGGCTGGTTCATGGGTCGCGCATGAATTCGGGGGAAGCGCGCCGCTTGTGACGAGGCGCGCGCCGTGCAAGCAGGTTTTCGAGCTGACCCCAGCACCTGATCTCCCGGTCGTCGAGGCGATCCAGCATGATGGCCAGCAACTCGGCCGTCGCGCGCGCATCGCCAAAGGCACGATGTCGTGCCACGTTCTCGACATTGAAGTACCACGCGAGGGCATCGAGCGACCGCCGTGACAGCTCGGGTACGACCCTGCGTGCCAGGCGAACCGTGCACAGCGCCCGCCCTCGCATGGGCACCCCTGTCGCCCATTCCAGCTCGGTACTCAGGAAGCGCCAGTCGAACGATGCATTGTGGGCAACGAACACCGCGCCATCCAGAATGCCACGCACCTTGTCCGCAATATCACGAAAACATGGAGCGCGCTCGACCATCGACTGCGTGATGCGTGTAAGCCGTGTGATGAAGGGTGGTATCGGGCGTTGCGGATTGACGAGTGTCGTGAACTCATCGAGACGAAGGCCATCACCGCGCAGCCGTACGGCTGCAACTTCAGTAATACGATGCCCCGACCACGCAGAACCGCCGGTTGTCTCGACATCGACGACCACGAACTCGAGTGCCCGGACGATATCGTCCGCCTCGCCGGATTCGGCCCAGCCCGCTCCGTAGCGCCGGAGCGGCGGCGATTCCCTGACCCGCTTTGCCCAGCGCTCGAAACGGACCTGTTCGTAACCCAGTGGAAACGCCGCCGGCCCGGCGCGTTCCGGCAGCATGATGCGAATGCCTGACCGCCTTCGATCCGCTGCGTCGACCAGCAGCCCGTCCGGCACCAGCACGACTGCATCGACGCGTGTTCCCGGCTTCAACCGCGACCGCTTCCCCGCTCCCTCATGCATCCCGCCTCCCGTTCGCGATTCACCACCCCTTCATACAATACCACCCCTCAGTCGATCGCCCCAGCCGCGTTCCGTCCCGCCCGGCCGCTACTCGCCAATGCGTAGGACAACGCCTCCAGTTCCATCGCCATGTTCACACTCTTCAACGCGACATGTGCCGGAACATTCAGTTTCGTCGGCGCAAAATTCAGGATCGCCTTCACTCCCGACGCAACCACGCGATCCACCACCGCCTGCGCCGCTTCCGCCGGAACCGCGACAATCACGATGTCGATCGTTTCCTCCACCAGCGCCCGCTCCAGCTCCGATTCCGGACGGATCTCCACTCCATGCCGCCGTTCCCCCACCTTCGTCGCGTCTGCCTCAAACGCGGCTTCGATGAAGAACCCCTGGCGCCGGAAATCTTCGTAACCCATCAGCGCAACACCGATCCGGCCCGCTCCCACCAGCGCGACGCGCCACCGTCGCCCAAGCCCCAGGATCCCACGCAACTCCGCCACCAGCTCCGCAACCCCGTACCCCAGCCCTCGCTTCCCAAACGTGCCGAACAACGACAGATCCTTCCGAACCTGCGCCGCCGTCGTGCCGCAACGCCTCGCAAGATCCTCGCTCGATAGCGTCGCGACCCCTTCCCGGTCCAATTCCGCCAGCAGTCGCAGATACAGCGACAGGCGCCCGACCGTCGATTCCGAAACCTTCTTCACGTTCCTCTTCTTTGTGAACGGATTCACAAAGAATAGAAAAAGGATACGCGAAGTGGAAGGGAGACGGGGAGGATCAGGGAGGAGAGGCTGACGATGGCGGGTCAAGGTTGCGGAGGGAGCGGGCGAGGTCGATGAACTCGTGGACGGAGAGTGACTCGGGTCGGCGCTGGAAGTCGATGCCTGTGCGATCCGCGATGCGGGCGAGTTCGAGGCGGGCGAGTGCGTACTCGGGGGCGGTCCTGAGGATGGTCTGGAACTGTTTGCGGCGGCGCTGGAAGGCGGCGCGAGTGAGGGAGCGGAGGTCGGCTTCGTCGGCTTCGGAGAGGGGGAAAGGGCGGATGGGCGAGATGAGGAGCACGGTGGAGTCGACGTTGGGAACTGGCCGGAATGCGCCGCGGGGGACGTGGAAGAGGCGTTGAACGGAGGCGACGGCCTGGACGCCGATGGAGAGGGCGCCGAAGTCGCGGGAACCGGGAGGCGCGGCGATCCGGGTTGCGACCTCCTTCTGGACCATGAGCACGAGACGATCGGGCCGATGGTCGCGCTCGAGGAGGTGGAAGATGAGAGGCGAGGTGATGTTGTATGGGATGTTGCCGATGACCTTGAGTGAGGCGACGTCCCGGGTGAAGTCAGCGGGATGTACGTTCAGGATGTTGTCGTGGACGATGCGGACGTTGGGGAAGTTGTGGAAGTCGGTGGCGAGTCGAGCGGCGAGCTGGTCATCGAGTTCGACGGCGACGAGGGAGTTCACGCGCTGCGCGAGATGAGTGGTCAGAGCGCCGCGACCGGGTCCGACTTCGAGGACGGCATCGGAGGGCAGTGGCTGGAGCGCCTCGACGATTCTGATCTGGATATCCGGATCGACGAGGAAGTTCTGGCCCAGCGATTTCCTTGGGCGGGCCATGGAGGTTTCAACCGCGGAGCAGCAGCATGGTCCGATCGTCGGGCGGCAGGTTCGAGCGGTGGCGATCGGCAGCGGCGAAGACGTGCTCGACGATGTGTGGCAGCGACCGCGAGCGGACGAGCAGGATCTCGTCGACGAGCGTGGCCTCGCCAGACCTGGTGTGTTTCGGATCGGCGAGCGCGTCGGAGAGTCCGTCGGTGAAGAGGACGAGCATGTCGGCGCCGGGCGCCCAGCGAACGAGGCGTTCGCCGTAGGGTTCGAGAGGCATGGTCCCGAGTGGCGGACCGGTGGCGCCGAGTCGAGTGAGATCGCCCTTCGCATCGACGCGCCATGCGTGCGGGTGCCCGGCGTTGGCGTAGCTGAGCAGACCGTCCTGGCGGTCGAGGACGCAATAGAAGAGCGAGAGATACATCTCGGTCGTTTCGAGTTCGCGGATGAGCGCGCGATGGACGAAGCGGAGGACTTCGGCCGGTGACTCGGTGGCACGGGCGTAGATACCGACGGCAGAAAGCGTGAGCGCCATGATGAGAGCGGCTGCGAACCCGTGGCTGGAGACGTCGCCGATGAGGATGCCGAGGCGGTCGCCGGGCAATCGATAGATCTGGTAGAAGTCGCCGCCGACGGACTCGGCGGGCGAGCAGCGAGCGGCGATTTCGGGCGGCCCTTCGAAGGCGGCCGGATCGGGCAGCAACTTGAGTTGCAGGTCGTGGGCGAGTTCGAGTTCGCGGAGCAGCCGCTCCTGGCGAAGGGTTTCCTGCACGAGTCGCTGGGTTTCGAGGGCCGCACCGATCTGGCTGGCGATGGCGGCGAGGAGACGTTCATCGCCGGCCGAGAAGCGGACGCCGGCGCGTCGTCCGACGAGAGTCAGCACGCCGACGGTCCGGGCATCGCCGTCCGGGGGTGTGTAATTGATGGGAACGGAAAGGAAGGCGTCGCCGCGGCGAGGACGTGGTTCGAGCCGGACGCCATCCGAACTGCCTCGGCTCTCTTCGACGTTGAGAGTCTGCTTCTCGCGAAACACCCATGCGGTCGCGGACTCCGTGTCATCGACGGGGATGGGTCCGGTCAAGCCATCCTCGCCAACGGCGGCGGCAAGGTCGAGAACGCCGGTTTCCGCGCTGAACACCCAGAGCGAAGCACGGCGTGCGGACAGGACGTCGATGACCTCACCGAGGATGCGGCGGGTCGCATCCTTCATGGCCAGAACGGAACCGACGATCTCACTGATCGAGTAGAGGAGGTTGATCTCCTCGTAACGTTCGGATAACTCGACGGCAGAAGCGCGCGCTTCGCGTTCGTGAGTGAGCGATTCACGAACGGCATCGGCGAGGTTTGCGGCATCCTCGCCGGTACAGGCGTGAGCGTTCACGCGCAGCACCCAGGTCCGGCCATCGGCGGGAGCCAGCCGAAGCTCGATCTCGAGACCGGGCTCGGCATCGATCGCGGGAACCGGATCCATCGGTGTACACGGGTAGACGACGCGAACGCCATCGGCGCCACTCGCTGTGAGGGTTGGTGCGGCGCCGCGGTTGAGCAGCGAGAAATAATCGAGGAGTGTCCGAGTGACCCGGGGCAGCACGGGTTGCTCGGCGGTCCTTCCGCCGTTCATGATGCCTCGGCGACGTTCCCGCGTGGCCGGTTGAAAAGAACCATCCAGATCGAGTTGCCCTGTTCGTTGAATTCGACACGATCCATGAGGCGCCGGATGAGGAAGATGCCTCGACCGCGCGTGCGCATGATGTTGGCGGGCAAAGTGGGATCGGGCAGATCGCCCGGATCGAAACCGAGGCCCTCGTCGGTGACGCGAATGGAGATCTCTTCGCTGGTGAGAAGCGCCTCGACGCGAACGCGCTTGCGGGGATCCTGGCGGTTGCCGTACAGCATCGCGTTGGCGAGTGCTTCGGTGAGGCCGACGCGCAGGTTGAGGCGCAGCCGGTCCGGATCGAAGCCGATGCGCCGGCCATGATCGACGACGAACTGTACGAAGTTTTCGATGGCTCTCAGATCATTGGGCACATCGAACGTCAGTTCGTGACGCGAGTCGTCCGGTTGGGGCATCGGCATACGCCGGATCTCAGAAGGACGCGAGTGCTTCCCCTCGGTCGTGCGCGATATGGAAAAGCGTGTCGAGCTTGGTCAGTTCGAACAGAGTGCGCAGGTCCTCGTTGAGGCTGGCCAGACGAAGTTCGCCACCCTGTTCGCGAATCTTCTTCGAGAGGCTGACGAGGACGCCCAGACCACTCGAATCGATGTAGCCTGTGCCCACGAAATCGATGAGGAACTTGCGGGCGCCGCCCTCCAGCTCATCGAGCACTTTCTGCTTGAGTTCCTGGCGGTTGCCGACGATGAGCTGACCCTTCACGTCGATCACGGTGATGTCGTTCTGTTTCCTGACCTCGAAACTCATCTCTCCGGTCCCTCCCCCTCGGGTCGGCCGGGAATGTGGCCGGGGAGTCTCGTCCCGGCAAGTCCCGCATTCGTGGCCTGAACCGCCGTTATACAGGCGACGATCTCGATGTCGGTCGCGGTCGCACCCCGGGACAGGTCGTTCATGGGCCGATCGAGCCCCTGTAGAATGGGGCCGAAGGCATCGGCCCCGGCGAGTCGTTGCACGAGTTTGTAGCTGATGTTCGCGGCATCGAGGTCCGGAAAGACGAGCACATTGGCGCGGCCGGCGAGGGCGCTGGCCGGTGCCTTGCGGTGCGCGACGTCCGGTACCAGCGCGGCATCCGCCTGGAGTTCTCCGTCGGCCAGGATGTCCGGCTCGCGTGCGCGAAACGCATCCACGGCGTTGCGTACACGTGTGACATCGGACCCGGCCGCGCTTCCGTGCGTCGAGTACGAGAGGAACGCGACGCGCGGTTCATCTTCCACAATGCGGCGGCGCGCACGACACGCTGCGACGGCAATCTCGGCAAGCTCCTCCTCGCTTGGTTGCGGCAGGACGCCTGCATCCGTGAACGTGAGCACCTCGGCCTGCGCGCTGCCGCGAAACGGCTTTACGATCATGTAGAATGAAGACGAGACGGTCGTGATATCGGGCGAGGTCCCGATACAGCCGAGGGCCGCTCGAATGACATCGCCCGTCGTACTGATCGCGCCTGCGACAGCGCCATCCGCTTCACCGCACGCGACGAGCGCGGCCGCGAAAACGAGTGGATCCTCGATGCGGCGAAGCGTCTCGTCGATCGTCCATCGCTTGCGCCGTGCTGCGAGCGTTTGTGCGAGAGCTTCGCGCTGCGCATCGCGTAGCGGGTCGCGAAGTGTGTGGGTGAAACGGTGGCCAACGCGAGCGAGCGCGCGTACCACATCCTCGGTGCGACCGACCAGAACCGGCTCGAGCAGTCGATTGGCGGCGAGAGATGCAGCCGCAGTGAGAATGCGCTCATCCGTTGCCTCCGGAAACGCGATTCGTCGAGGCGAGGCCCTCGCCCGGTCCCGGATGCGATCGAGGAATGCGCTCAAGCGGGCGGGAACTTCCGCTTCAGAGAATCCAGTACTACGGCCGGGACGAGTGCGCTGACTTCGCCACCCAGCGACGCGATCTCACGAACCAGCGAGGCGGACAGGTACGTGTAGCGCGCGTCTGGTGCAAGGAACACGGTCTCGAGGTCGCTCCACAGCTTGCGATTCATGAGCGCCATCTGGAATTCGTACTCGAAGTCCGACACGGCACGCAGGCCGCGAATGATGAGCGGCGCCTTCTTCTTTCGCGCGAAATCGACGAGCAATCCATCGAATTCCGTCGCCGTTACCCGGGGCTCGTCCTCGAACACGGTCCTGATGAGCCGCAGTCGTTCGGCGATCGAGAACAGGCCGTCCTTCTTCTGCGTTCGCCTGTGCGCCACTGCGACGATCACCCGGTCGAAGAGGCGCAGTGCACGGCGCACGATGTCCTCATGGCCGAGCGTGATCGGGTCGAACGAGCCGGGATACACGGCGGTCGTCTTCACGTTTCGCTCATCCGGCTGCGGTGTACGTGGTGATGGCAGTGTCGCCGTAACGTCGGGTGCGCACGCCGGGCCCGTCGGGCAGTGCCTCGGCGGTGCCGTGCTCGATCCAGATTGACGCCGCAAAGTGTTCCGTGAGCCAACGCTCGGCCAGTGCGGCAGCCAGGCCATGGCCGTACGGCGGATCGGCCAGCGCGAGATCGAAAGCGAGTGTCTCGAGCGAAGCGACGTAGTTCAACGCATCCTGTTTCACGATCGTGCATTCGGCTTCGGCACCGAGACTGCGCACGTTGGCACGCAGCACGTCCACGATACGACTTGCCTGTTCGACGAACGTGACATGAGCGGCGCCTCGCGAAAGCGTCTCGATCCCGAGCGCGCCCGAGCCGGCGAACAGGTCGAGCACGCGCGCGCCCGGCAGTTCAAACTGGACGGCGCTCATCCAGGCCTCGCGGACCCTGGCCCGGGTCGGCCGCGTCGCGCGGTCCGGCGGCGTATCGATGATTCGCCCGCGCCAGCGACCCGCAATGATGCGCATGGGCGCGGCTCAGGCAGCCGGTTTCAGGTCGCACAGCCGGGCCTGTGGCCGGCGCAGGTTGTTCCAGTCGTCGACCTGAAGGTGAAACGCTACGTCGAAGCGGTGCTGCGACGTAGCAGCGCGCAGGCGATCGGCCATTCCGAACCCGATCGCGTCGAGGCGGCCCGTGTCATCACCGAGCAGCAGTTTTGCGTGGCCATCGCCGACGATGCGCGGCTCGCGCAACAGGCGGACGCTTCGAGCCACGAACACGGGTGAGGGATTGCCCATACCGAACGGCCCGAGATGGCGCAGCAGGTCGATGAACTCGACATTCGCATCGGCCATCTTCAATTCGAGATCGATCGACACGTTCTGGATGAGATCATCGGATTGGAGGACCGTGTGGGCGTGCGCATTGAACGCATCGCGCAGCGCATCGATGCGATCGATCCGCACGTCCAGACCCGCCGCCTGGCGGTGCCCGCCGAATCGCTCCAGCAGGTCACTGCACGCATGGATGCCATCGTACAGATGGAATCGCGGGATCGAGCGGGCGCTGCCACGCGCGCGTCCGGTGGCCGCATCGATCGATAACAGGATGGTCGGCCGGTGGATTCGTTCGACGACACGTGATGCGACGATGCCGATCACACCGGGATGCCAATCCTTCGAGCCGAGGACAATGGCCCAGTCGCGGGCCGGATCGTACGTCGCCTCGAGCATATGCAGCGCTTCATGGAGCGTCTGCCGGTCAACTGCCTTGCGAACCGCGTTCTCGGCCTCCAGCACTTTCGCGAGCGCACTCGCGCGGGCGGGGTCGTCCGTCAGTAACAATTCGACGCCGCGCATGGCATCGCCCATGCGACCGACTGCGTTGATGCGGGGCGCGAGCACGTGACTGACCTGACCGCCAGCGATCGGCCGAGTCGTATCGATGCCGGCCTCCAGCAGCAGCGCGGCAAGGCCCGGATTGCGCGTCTCACGCAACAGCTTGAGACCGAAGCGCGTGAAGATGCGGTTCTCGCCGCGCAGTGGCGCAAGGTCCGCGATGGTCGCTACGGCGACAAGGTCGAGGTAATACCAGAGTGTTTTCGGATCGATACCGCGCGCGATGGCGAGCGCGTGGCAGACCTTGAACGCGACACCTACGCCGGCGAGTGAGCGGTCCGGATACGTGCAGTCGGGCCGGTTCGGATTCACGACCGCAACGGCATCCGGCAGCGAATCGCCGGGCGTATGATGATCCGTTACGACGACATCGATGCCTGCGCGCTTCGCACTGGCGATTGCAGTGTGTGCGGCCGTGCCACAATCAGCCGTAACAATGAGTGTCGCATCCGCAGCCTTTGCAGCGAGGATGCCGGCTTCGCCGAGGTCGTAGCCATCGCGCAGGCGCAGAGGCGTGAAGGGTACGACGTTGGCGCCCATCGAGCGAAGCACGCGCGTGAAGAGCGTGGTCCCGCATACGCCGTCGACGTCGTAATCGCCATGGGCGAGAATCGTCTCGCCGTTCCGAATGGCGCGATCGATCCTGTCGACGGCGGCGTCGATGCCAGCGAGCGACGCGGGATCGTGCAAGCGCTCGAGGTCCGGTTTGAGGTAATCGCGAGCGGCGCCGGTCTCGCCATACCCGCGGATGGCCAGCAACTCGCAGAGCGGCTCGGGCAGGTTGAGCGTCTGGCGGAGTACGCTCGCAACGTTGTTATCCGATGTGCCGCGCTCAACCCAACGACGCTCGGGCTGCGGCAGGACGGGGAGCGGAACTTCCCCGCTCGAGCGGTCGGACTCGGGATTGATCGCCATCAGAGGAGTCCCGCTCATCGCGTGCGACTGCGCCTCAGGCGGCGTACAGGATAACGCCGCACGCTTCACAGCGGCGCAGGATCGAGCCCAGCCGGATCTCCGACTGTTCCTGGAGCGGCAGCGTATTGAAGCAGTGGCCGCAGGCGCCTTCGGCGGTCATGGGCGCCAACACGACGGCCGCGCGACCGGCTCGCACGCGTTCGTAGAGTCGAAGTGATGGCTTGTCGAGGCGGATCGCATGATTCTCGCGCTGGTCCTGGAGTATGCCGAGGTTCGTCGCCGACTCGGTTCGCGCATTCAGCAGGGCCTCCTTGCGCGGCGCGATTTCGGCTCGCGCTTTCGTGAGGTTCTTCTCGAGATCGTCGACTTTGAGATCCGTGCGCGTTGCCTGTTCCATGAGTTCGAGCGCTTCGGTCTCATCCGCTTCGACTGCGCGCCGGATCAGGTCTATCTCGGTGCGTGCGGCCGCTTCCTCGCGCGCGTTGCGTACGCGTTCCATCCGTGTCTCGTATTGTTTGAGGCGATGCCGTTTCATCTCGGCCGCGCTTTCCAGGCGGCGGACCTGAGCGCGCAGCTCCTCGAGGCGGGTGCGCGCTGTCGCGATTTCGGTTTCCAGTGTCGCAACGGGCCGATCGATCTCGGCAAGCTGGGGAGCGTACTCCTCGAGACTGGCGCTGGCCCGCGCGATCTCATTGTCGAGTTGCTGCAACGCGAGCAGCGCGCTACGCAGGTCGTCCATTCACTCTTCGTCGGTTGCGGGTGGTCGGTTCTTTGCGCGCTCGCGCGCGTACATCCGGTACCGCCGGCTGGCCTTGAAGCCGCGGCGCTGGTGCAAGGTCAGAAGCTCCTGCCGGAGTCGGTCCTTTTCGCGGATCAGTTCCGTCGCCTCGCCGTCATCGGCCGCGTGCATCAGTTGCTCGATTTCATCGAGACGCTGCCACAACGGCGTCTCCCGGATGCCGGCGACGGCGCCTTCGAACATGATATCGCCGTCCGTGATTTCGATGGGATCGTTGCGGAGTGCGCTGTAACGTTGCGCGATCGGTGCGTCGAGACCAGCCGGATTGAATTCGCCGCCCATGGCATGGGTGGTGACGAGTGAATCGAAGAGGGCCCGGTTCACGGGGTCGCGCAACGACTCGGCATCGAGGAGAGCGGCGGCAACGCCCACGCGAGCCGGGTCCTTGACCATCATGAGGAGCAGGTCCCGTTCCGCGTTGTGGCTGGTGCCGGCCGGCCGGGCGGCAGACGCAGTGTTCTCCTTGTGTGCACGGCCGCGACCGGACCAGCGGCCGGGGACGGTTTCGACGATTGCGCCCGCCCTCGTCTCCTGTGCGAGCGTTTCGGGTCGGACACCGGTCCGTTCCGCAACGCGGCTGATGTAGATGTCACGCAGTGCTGGATCGATGGCGGCGCGGATCGTCGGCAGGAGCCGATCGAGGGCCCTGCGCCGGCCGTCGATGTCGCCGAAGAAGCCGCGCTCGTCGAGCATCTGGAGTTTGCGCTCGAGGACATCAACGGCATCCTCGAGACGGGTTCGCAGAGCGGGTGCTCCCTTCTTCCGAACGAGAGAGTCGGGATCCTCGCCCGCGGGCAATGACACGATGAGCGGGTGAACGCCTGTCCGGAGCAGCGCGTCCGCGCTCTTGAAACTGGCGCGGAGCCCGGCCGCATCACTGTCGTAGAGAAGGTATGCTTTTGCAGTGTAGCGCGCGATCAGGTTTGCCTGTTCCACCGTCAGGGCGGTTCCCATGGGCGCGACGACGTTCTCGACGCCGCGCGCTGCGAGCGAAACGTAGTCCATATAGCCCTCGACGACCAGAACTGCCCCATCACGGCGGATTGCTGGCTTCGACCAGTTGAGGCCGTAGAGCAGGTGTCCCTTCTGGTAGATGGCGGTCTCGGGTGAGTTGAGGTACTTGGGGATCCCTTCGCCCGAGCGCAGGGCTCGCCCGCCGAACGCGACTGTACGGCCCGTCACTTCCGCGATCGGGAAGATGATCCTGTCCCTGAAGCGGTCGTAGGGCTCTTCCGATCGTTCGCTCTCCTTGATGAGGCCGGCCGCGAGGAGGACATCGTCATCCATGCCGTGCGCGTGGGCGGCGTCGCGAATGGATCGCCATTCATCCGGGGCATAGCCAATGCCGAATCGGGTGATCGCAGCTTGTGTGATGCCGCGGACTTCCAGATAGCGACGCGCGGGCTGACCGCCCGGCGATTCGAGCTGTTGCGCGTAGTAGTCGGCGGCGAACGCGATGGCGCCGTACAGCGCGCGATTCGGTTCATCCGAGGCACGCTCGGAGCCGGCGGCCGGCAGTTCGACACCCACGCGGGCCGCAATCTGGCGCACGATATCGGTGAAACCGACACCTGTCCGTTTCATCAGGAACGTGAATACATCGCCCGACTCGCCGCAACCGAAGCACTTGAAGAAGCCCTTGTCGGGCACGACGTAGAAGGATGGCGTCTTCTCGTGGTGGAACGGACAGAGTGCCTTGAAGTCCTTGCCGGCGCGCTTGAGCGATACGGACTCGCCGATGATCTCGACGATGTCGGCGCGGGCGCGCACCTCTTCGACGAGCGAATCAGGGATCATCGCAACTCGGCCACAGTCACGCCGGACCCGCCTTCGCCGATGCCACCCAGCCGGAACGAGCCGATGCGTGCATCCGCGCGCAGCAGTTCGGCAACGACCTCGCGCAGGGCGCCCGTTCCCTTGCCATGAATGATGCGAAGACTCGGCAGCGCCGCCCGGATTGCAGCATCAACGGCTGGCTGGAGCCGGCTCGCAACTTCGTCCGCACGGAGTCCGCGCAGATCGATTTCGTTCGAAGGATCGAAATCGGGCGTGCTCCAGCCAGCGCGCACTACCGCTCGCGCCGGCTTTGCGCGCTCCGTCTCGGGTGCCGTGACCGTGAGGCCGCTCACCTGGACCTGAAGACGGATGCCGCCGCTCTCTACGAGAGCCCGCTCATCGCGGATTTCGAGAATCGTGCCTTCCGCGCCCGTTGCGGCGACACGGACGCGCGCGCCCACAGTGAGGTCTCGCGCGTTGGCTGGCGCTGCACGTTCGCGCGGCCCCTGTGCCAGCGCTTCAACCCGCCGCTCGACACGCTGGCGCGCGGCGCGCGCTGCTTCCTCGAGGATGGCCGCGTCCTGCGATTGCGCCGCCGCTTCGCGTACTGCGCGGATGGCGGCCTCCACTTCATCGCGCGCCTCGAGTAGAAAGCGGCGCGCCTCCTGCTTCGCGCGTCGTTCCGCCTCGTGTTCACGTGCAGTGGCTGCTGCTTCGCGAGCTTCGATGGCGGCCTGACGGTCGCGTGCATCGCGCCGCGAACGTTCCGCCTCGCGCAGCACTTCATCCACGGCCTGCTCCTTGGCCTCGAGTTCCATGAGCAGCAGGCCGAGATCGCGTTCGGCGCGCGGAACGAAGGACTCGGCGCGTTCGAGAATCGGTTCCGGGAATCCCAGACGGCGAGCGATCGCGATGCCGTAGCTGCGGCCGGGAACGGCTTTCCGCAAGCGATACGTGGGCTGAAGTCCGGCGGCATCGAACTGGAGCGATGCGTTCAGGATTCCTGTGTGCTCGCTGGCCAGCAGCTTGAGATCACCGAGGTGTGTCGTCGCGACGGTGAGGGTCCCGCGCTCGTGTAATGTCAGGAGCACGGCTCTGGCCAGCGCTGCGCCTTCGGCGGGATCCGTACCGCTGCCGATCTCGTCGATGAGAACGAGCGTACCGGCGCCCGCATGGCTCATGATCTCGCGCAGATTCTTCAGGTGCGCGGAGAACGTCGAAAGACTCGCCTCGATCGATTGTTCGTCGCCGATGTCAGCAAAGATATTGTCGAATACTGGCAGGCGTGTGCCCGGACCGACCGGTGGAAAGATGCCAGACTGCGCCATCGCATTCAACAGTCCGATCGCCTTGAGCAGAACCGTCTTGCCACCCGTGTTCGGACCCGAGATCACGAGCGTGCGTTCTTCCGGCTCGAGGCTCAGGTCGAACGGCACCACCGGCATTGCGCCGGCCAGCAGGAGCGGATGCTTGCCGTCCACGACGGCGTATTCTGCCGAGGCAGCGGGCAGCATCGCGGGCCGGCGTGCATTGACGGAAAGCGCATAGCGGGCCCGTGCCCAGAGCGAGTCGAGCGCGATGAGTGCGTCGAGCGATGCATCGAGGTCAGCATGTTGCGGCCGGAGCAATGCGGTCGTCTCGCGCAGTACACGCTGAACCTCCCTCGCCTCCGCCAACTCGAATTCGCGCAGGCGATTCATGAGTTCGATGGCGATGGGCGGTTCGACATACAGTGTGTGACCCGATGCGGACTCGTCATGGACGAGACCGCCGACTTCACTCCGCCCCTCGCGCCGAACCGGAATCACGTACCGCCCGTCGCGCACCGTCACCGATGCATCACCCACCTGGAAACGGTCGGGCAACGACGCCATGTAGCGCTCGAGCTGTTCGACGATCCGGCCGCGCGCGCCCCTGATCTCGCGACGCAGCGACGCCAGCTCGCGGGACGCCGTGTCGCGTACGTCGCCCGCATCATCCACGATCCGGTGCAGGCCAGATTCGAGGTCCGCGTCCGACACCAACGGGTCCGCAATCGCGGCCAGCATGGGAAACGCTTCGGCGAACCGGCGTACCGTTTCGCGCGTGAGCCGTGACGTGCGGAGAAGCAGGGCCGCGTCCCGAAGTGTGGGTCCGTCCCAAACGGATCCTTCGAGCGCCAGTGTGCGCAACGCCTCACGGAGGTCCGGCAGAGTCGCAACTGCCCAGTCCTCGGCCCGCAGGACGAGGCCGATCATCTGGTCGACGCGCTTCAGCTCGTCGCCGATCCAGGCCAGCGAATCCGAAGGTGTGAGACTGCGCACGGCCACGCCGCCCAGCTCACTCGCCGCGTGGCTTGCCACCAGTTCGAGGGTCTGGCTGAATTGCAGGACGGCGAGCGCGTGACGATTCATACGACAGGCGGCGGCACGCGGTCACGCGCGAGGCCGTCGTGCGAGGGGCCGCTTTCGGCTTGCGGCGTCGGGCTGCTTTCCGCCCGCGGCGAGGGGCTGCTTTCCGCCCGCGGCGAGGGGCCGCTTTCGGCTCGCGGCGCGTACCGCTCTGGCGCGCCGCACGTCATGGTCAGGAACCCAGTTCTTCGCGCACGATCCGGTTGGCTTCGCGCCCGTCGAAGCTCCCTTTGATCTGCGGCATGATCGCACTCATGACAGCGCCGATGCTGGCGGCGCCATTCGCAATGGCCTGGCGGACGAGAGTCCGCACTTCTGACTCAGCGAGCGCCGGCGGCATGAACGTGCCAAGGATGGCGGCTTCGCGATCTTCCTGGTCGGCCAGTTCGCCGCGACCTCCCTGACGCATCTGGTCGGCGGCTTCGCGACGTCGCTTGATCGCGCGCTGCACGACGCCGACGACATCGGCGTCCTCGGCGTCGCGGCCAAGTTCGATCTCGCGATTGCGCAATTCCGAGAGAGTCATGGACAGTACGCCCGTGCGCAAGCGGTCCCGCTGCTTGCGCGCTTCGTTCAGCTCGAGTCGCATCCGCTCCTTCAGAGCCGTCTGATTCATGCGCGTCAGCCGGGCGGCCAGCGCATGACGCGCCCGCCCAGCAGATGAAGGTGAAGGTGATCGACGGATTGGCCGCCATCCTTGCCCGTGTTCGCCACGATGCGGAACCCCGAGTCTGCGAGGTGCTCGCGTTGCGCGATATCCCTCGCCGCAAGCATGAGACGGCCGGCGATCGTTTCATCGCCGTCATCCATCGCACCCACAGAAACGATGTGTTTGCGGGGAATGATCAGGATGTGGGTCGGCGCTTTCGGATCGATGTCGCGAAACGCGAGCAGGTCGTCCTCGTCATGCACGAGGTCTGCGGGGATCTCGCCCCGCCCGATTCGGCAGAAGATGCAACCTGATTCCGTCACGATCGCCTCCGTCATGGCCTTCGCCGCTATCGCGTGGCCCCGAATACCGGGTCAGAATCTAGTGTACCCGGTGCAAGAATCCGATGCCCGGCATTCGGACGGCGCAGCGAATCGTAGCTCGACCCTGGCGGTGAGGAGAACAATGGATGCCGAGATCGAACGGGCCGCCGCGCGTGTGCTCCGCGATGGCTCGCCATCGCTGTCGATGCGGCAACTGCACGCACGTGTTGTAGCGGAGATCGGACCGGCGGCGGGCAGCTATGTCCGCTTCGCGGACGCATTGCGCCGGCGCCACGATCTTTTTGCAGTCGTCGAACCCGAAGACCCGCTGGCCGATGCAGCGCCGTGGCCGCCACAGCTTCTCGCCGAGTACCGGCGGGCGCTCGCCGCGGCCGGTCACGATTCAGAGCCCGTCGTCGTGCTCATGGTTCCGATGCCGGCCGGTCTGCTGATGGACGAACCCGAGGATTCCGTCATCGGCCAGGTCGGACGATCGCTCGCCGATCTGCTCGGCCCCTCGCGACGCGATCCTGCGCTCGATCGCGCCATTGCACTCTCCGTCGTGCAGACGCAGACGCTCGCGCGCGCGGTCATCTCGGCAGAGCCGTGACGGAGAATGCGCCGGCCCACCAATCTTCGTCCCGAACTTCGTTCACGAGGCGAAGATTCGCTCCGGCTGCCGATTCGACGACGCATTCGGCCTCGCGTGTCAGGATGCCGGCAAGGATGAGTGCGCCGGTCGGACGAAGGGCGCTGCGGAATCCGGTCTGCAAGGGGATCAGGACGCCGCTCATCACGTTCGCAACGATCAGGTCGTACGGTCCTGCGGCCGCGGCAGATCCCGCAAGGTAATCGAGGTCGACAAAGGCTTCCTGAAGGGCGATCCGGTCCGCACACGCGTGCCGCTCCACATTCTCGCGCGCGTTCGGCAGTGCTCCCGCATCGCAGTCGACGGCATCGACATGCTCCGCGCCCAGCAGCGCGGCCGCAATCGACAGAATCGCGGAGCCAGTTCCGACATCGAGAACGCGTGCGCCGGGCGCCATCGTTGCCTCGATCAGGCGCAGGGCTCCGCGCGTACTGGCGTGTTCACCCGTCCCGAACGCCATCTGCGGATCGATCCTGAGCACGATGTCACCGGCATGCGTGTCCGGCTCGATCCAGGTCGGTGTGACGATGAGACGCTCGCTCACGCGTCTCGCCTCGAGGCCCCTGCGCCATACCTCGTCCCAATCCTCGCCAGCACGGATCGACCAGCGTACCTCGATGGCATTACCAGCCGCTGCTTCGAGACGTTGGCGCGCCCAGGCGACGAATGCGGCATTATCCGCCGGCGCGGGCAACCATGTCGACAGCCGGTCGCCCTCTTCGACGACGGCCGTCGCGCCCAACGCGATGAGCCCTTCGGAGAGCGATGCGACCTGCTCCGCCGAAGGGCTCAGGACTTCGAGAACGAGCCAGCGATCCGTCATGGTCAGGCTCCGCCGAACGCCTCCTTCACCTTGCTCCACAGGCTGCGATCGCCCTGTCCGTCCGACGAGTCGGGTGGCGGCGATTCGACACCCGCGAGTTCGCGCAACAGCTTCTCCTGTTCGGGGGAGAGATTCGTCGGCGTCCAGACGAGAACACGCACGATCAGATCGCCCCTGCCACCGCCGCGCAACTGCGGCAGCCCCTTGCCGCGCAGTCGCATCAGGTGGCCGGATTGCGTGCCCGCCGCGATGCGAATGCGTGTCGAGCTGTTCACGAGAGGAACGTCAACGTCCGCGCCGAGCGCCGCCTGGCTGAACGTAACGCCAAGGTCGTGAATGAGATTGGCGCCTTCGCGCGTGAAGCGCGGATCTTCCTCGATTTCGAAGACGACCAGCACGTCGCCACGGACACCGCCGCGCGGCCCCGCGTTGCCACGGCCGCGCACGGTGAGGTAGTCGCCGGTCGAGACACCGCCGGGAACATCCACGTCAATGCGCCGTTCCTTCGTTTCGACGCCGCGGCCATCGCAGGCCTTGCACGGGTCCGTGATGCGCTGCCCTGCCCCGTCACACGATGGACACGTCGTCACGCTCACCAGCTGGCCGAGGACCGAGCGCTGCACACGACGAACTTCGCCGGCACCGCCGCACGTCTCGCAGCGGACGGGCGGCGACCCGGGCTCCGCGCCATTGCCTTCACAGCTCGCGCACGGCTCCTGCACGCGAATCTTCACGGTCTTCTTTGTGCCGCTCGCAACCTCATCCAGCGTGAGTGGCACGCGGACGCGAAGATCTGCACCGCGCATCCGTGACGGGCCCCGCCTGCCGCTGCCGCCACCAAAGAGGTCCTCCATGCCGAATCCGCCGAAATCGCGCATGAAGATCGAGAGCGCCTCGGCGAAGTTGAAGCCACCGCCAAAGCCCGGGCCCGCGCCCGCCTTCACGCCCGCGTGGCCGTACCGGTCGTACGCAGCCCGTTTCTCGGAGTCGCGCAGAATCTCGTATGCCTCCGTCGCCTCCTTGAACCGCTCTTCGGCATCCTGCGCGCCGTTGTTCCGGTCCGGATGGTACTGAAGCGCGAGTTTGCGGTAGGCCTTCTTGATCGAATCGGTGTCCGCGTCGCGACCGACACCGAGGATCTCGTAGTAATCCCTCATTCCACGTTCCCGGGCCGTTCTCGTCGAACCGGATGCGAACTCTCGTCGACGAGTTCTCCCATCAACAGACTCGTGTACTGAACAATGGCAGCCACTTTCTCGTACGGCATGCGTGTCGGGCCCATCACACCCAGCACGCCGGACAGGTTGCCGAACCGGTACTCCGATGTTACGAGCGTGAATGGATTGAGCTGTGGCACAGGATGTTCCGAGCCGATCGTGATCGTCGCCGACGACTCGTGCGCCCGGGCTTCCAGAACGGATTGCAGCAGCGCTCTCTGTTCGGTCAGTTCCAGCAGACTTCGCAGCTGCGCCCCCTGTGCGAATTCCGGCTGATTCGCAAGTACGCTGGCCTTGCCGAGCATCAGTTCGCCGGCCGGGTTCAGCAGCTCACCCGCCGATTGCATGAAAATGTTGATCAACTCGCTCGCCGGCGCATCGTCCGCCGATGCATCACGAAGCCGCTCGGGCAGCGACAGCCGTACATCGCGCAGCGACAGACCCGCAAGGCGTTCATTGAGCACCGATGTCACCGACGTGAGCGTGGCCGCCGGTGCGTCCACAGAGACGTCGACATAGACCGTACGCACGATCCCGTTCTTCAGCGTCAACACGAGAAGAATCCGCTCGCTCGCAATGCGTACGAGTTCGATCTTCTCGAGCAGGACGTCATCCAGATTGGGCGCCATAGCAAGGCCAAGTTCGCCCGTGATCAGGCCCAGCACACGCAGGGCGCGGCGCACGAGTCGATCCAATGGACTCGAGCCATCCGCGTCCTCGCGCAGCCCCGCACGCAACCGCCGCCGCTCCTGCGCGGACAGCATCACGGGCCGCATGAGGCTGTCCACGTAGAATCGATACGCGAGATCGGTCGGGATCCTGCCCGCCGACGCGTGCGGATGGTACAGGAATCCCTTTTCCTCGAGATCCGACATCGCGTTGCGGACCGTCGCCGGAGAAACGCCCAGCTCGAACCGTTTCGCAACCAGGCGGCTGCCCGCCGGCTCGGCCGTCTCGACGTACGTCCGGATGACGGCCTCGAGAATCTGCCGTTCGCGATCCGATAGGTTCTGTGTTGCCGTCAACCTGCCCTGCCATTCCTGCGCACCGGCTTCGCCCCTCGGCGGAAACGTTCCAGACAGACCGGGAATCCTGGAATGTCGAAACGTCGGCACCCGCGATCAAGCGCCACCGGCAAATTCGCCTCGATTCAGCATCGGCCAGCGCTCGCTTCGAGCCGAGATCCCGCCTCGGCGAAGGCGACCGCCAGCGTGTCGAGGACGAGCCAGCCGCGGGCCGTCAACCGAACCGCATCGCCCTCACCAGGCTCCGCCAGGCCGCGGGTTACCCATGACGCGAGGAGGTCCGCCTCGGCTGCGGAAAGGGCATTGATGCCGTCACGGGTTCGCAACCCCAGCCATGCTCGCTCGAGGGCACCAGCCTCGGCGGAGACCGCCTCGTGGTCCTCGACGGGACCCTCACCCCTGCTCAGCCGGTGGCGATACTCGGCCCAATCTCGCACGTTCCACCACCGTTGCGGCGGCACGAATGAATGCGCACCCGGGCCGAGTCCGAGGTACGCCGCTCCGGACCAGTAGGCTCGATTGTGGCGTGAATCGCGGCCAGGCCGGGCGAAGTTCGAAACCTCGTAGTGCACGAATCCAGCTGAGGTAAGACGTTCTGTTGCAAGCAGATACTCCTCTTCGTATTGATCCTCCGGCGGCAGCTGTTCGCGACCCTCGGCGACCCATCGACCGAGCGGTGTCGCGCTCTCTGCCGTCAGCCCGTAGAGCGAGACATGGTCGGGATCGAGCGCCAGAACGCGGTCGAGATCGGCTGACCAGTCCCGTTCGAACCGGGCCGGCAGTCCGAAGATGAGATCGAGGCTGAGGTTCTCGAATCCCGCCGCACGCGCCGACCGCACGGCATGGCCCGGGCCGTCCGGTCCGTGGAGGCGGCCCATCCAGCGCAGGACGGCCAGATCGAACGTCTGCGCGCCCAGACTGATCCGGTTGACGCCTGCCCTTCGCCAATCGAGGGCAAGGTCGGCACTGAATCGCTCGGGATTGGCCTCGGCGGTCCACTCGACGTTGCCCGGCGACCAGTCGGCGTGCCTCGCGAGAGTGGCCGCAAGGCCCGCCATTGCCCCCGGCCCCAGCAGCGACGGAGTTCCACCGCCGACGTAGATCGTGTCGAGCGCCAGCTTCGGCCACGCGCGCGCCTCGATTGCCTGATCCAGTTCACGACCTATGGCCTCGAGCCATGTGTTGGTGGGTGGCCGGGCATCGACCGTCACCGCAAAATCGCAGTAGGAACAGCGACGCGCGCAGAAGGGCGCGTGAACGTAGGCATGCCGGGGAGTCACTCGGTGGTTTACCCCCGGTCCGCTGGTCGGTTGCACGGCAGCGGACCGACCTGTCGCTCGAAATCGCTCATGCCTGGCTCCGGCACGCGAACCGCAGCCCCGGCGCCTGCCGCACCCGACCTTCGACTTCGAGACGAAGCAACGTGGCCATGGCGACCGGGACCGGGACACGAGAACGTTCGGCAAGCTCGTCTGCATGTCTCGGCTCGAAGTCAAGTGCACCGAGGAGCGCGATCTCGAGCGGGTCATGGACGGGCACGAATTCGTCACGTGCGACACCGTCAGAACGAGCCACGGGTTGGGCCATGGGCACGAGGCCGAGAGGTTCCATGACATCGGCCGCGTCCATCACGAGGCCGGCGCCGTCGCGGATCAGCGCGTTCGTCCCGGCGCTCGATTCCCGTCCGATCGGCCCCGGCACCGCGAATACCTCGCGGCCCAACTCGAGGGCATGAGTTGCCGTATTCAGAGCTCCGCTCCGGTCAGGGGCTTCGACGACGATCACGCCCAATGACAGCGCAGCAATCAAACGGTTGCGCCGCGGAAAGTGATGGCGCATCGCATATTCACCTGGTACGAACTCGCTCACGATGAGGCCATCGCGCGCGATCCGTTCCTGGAGTCGGGCGTGTCTGCGCGGATAACACACGTCGATCCCGCTGCCAATCACGGCCAACGTGTCACCGCCGACCTCGAGAACTGCCTCATGCGCGTGCCGGTCGATGCCGTGTGCGAGGCCGCTCACCACGACGATGCCGGCCCGTGCAAAATCGGCCGCGAGCATGCGCGTGGTCTCCGCGCCGTAATCCGTGTTGCGGCGGGTACCGACGATGGCGATGGCCGGGCGCTCGAGCAGCGCGACACGGCCGCGCGTCCAGAGCAGCGTGGGCGGCGCATGCAGATGCCTCAGGACACGCGGGTACGCCGGACTCCTGAACGGGATGATGCTCGCCCCGGCCGCCGCGCTCGCCTTCATGCATGCTTCGGCGGTGCGTTCGATCTGCGTGATGGCCGACGCACTCCGTTCCGCCAGTGCAGCGCGGAGCGTGGCCCGGATGGTTCGATGACGGCGGAGCAGCCTCGTTCGTCTGACATCCCCGAGTCCGGGAATGACGCGGAGCATGAACCACGCTACAAGGACATCGTCATCCATCGGCGGGCTGTGCCTCCTCGGCCTCGACGACTTCGCGGATGTGCGACCACAGCGCGTCGAGCAGTTCATCCAGACCCTGCCGCGTCACAGCCGAGATGCGGAAGCTGCCCCACGCCTCGGGCGCACGGACGTCCGGCAGTTCCGCGGCCGGAACCGTGTCCGCCTTGGTGATCACCACACAGTGCGGCCGGGATGCAAGTTCGGCCGAGTGTGAAGCCAGTTCGCGGCGCAGCAATTCGTACTCGGCCTGCGCGTCCGGTGAGTCCGCGGGAATGAGGTATGCCAGCGTGCGCGTGCGTTCGATGTGTCGCAGGAACCGGAGACCGAGGCCCTTGCCCTCGTGCGCACCTTCGATGATGCCCGGAACGTCCGCGACAACGAACGTGCGGTGGTCACTCCGCTGAACGACGCCAAGGTTGGGAACCAGTGTCGTGAACGGGTAGTCCGCGATCTTCGGCGTAGCGGCTGAAATCACTGACAGCAGCGTCGACTTGCCGGCATTCGGCTGGCCCACGAGACCGACATCCGCGATGAGCTTCAGTTCCAGTGCGATACGCCGCGCTTCGCCTTCCTCGCCCGGCTCCCAGCGTCGCGGTGCCTGGTTCGTTGCCGTCGCGAATGCCGCATTCCCCCGGCCGCCGCGGCCACCCCGCGCAACGATGAGTTCCTGACCTGGATCGAGGAGTTCGCCCAGCACGACGTTGGTGTCCGCATCGCGAATCAGCGTGCCGACCGGCACGCGCAGGATCAGGTCCTGACCCTCACGGCCCGTGCGATTCTTTCCCTGTCCGTGCTGGCCGCGCTCGGCCCGGTAATGTTGCTGATAGCGAAAATCGAGCAGCGTCCACAACTGACTGTCGGCGAAGAGCATGACGTTGCCGCCGCGGCCACCATCGCCACCCGAAGGACCACCATAAGGGACGCCCATTTCACGCCGGAACGCCTCCGCCCCCGACCCGCCAGTCCCCGCTACGACGTGAATGGTCGCCTCATCGACGAACACAGGCTTTCCTTCGTTCAGATGATGTTCGAGTCAGCGCGAGCCCGCGCGACGAATGTCGCAGCACGCGCCGTTCCTTTCCATGGCTGACTGCGCCAACTCCGCTGAGGCCGGGGACACCCGGGAGCCGCCGGATCAGACGAGGCCGGGGACACCCTGCAACACGAGCCGCGCACCAAGGCTGAACAGTACAATGGCGAAGACCCACTGGAGCGCACGCGTGCCCATACGCTGGTTGACGCACGTACCGAGTCGCACGGTGAAGACGGCCCCAAGCATGAGCGGAAGCGCGGCAACCGTATGCACGTAACCGATGCTGCCCGCCGGCAATCCGGCCGTGCCGCTCCCGGAAAGCATGTACGTCGCGGTTCCTGCCGTCGCGGCAAACACGATGATGGCCAGCGACGTCGCGGCCACACGTTCTACACCGAGCCCGACGAAGTACAGGAGCAGCGGAATCGCGACGAGTCCGCCACCGACACCGAGGATCGCCGAGAAGATGCCGACGAGCACGCCAACGGGCGCCATGAGGCGGAGATCGATCCTCAGCGGACGCGTACTCCTGCGTTCCGGTTGCAAGACAAGCTGGATGGCCGTTGCAATGAGAAACAGCCCGAACGCAATCTTGAGCGCTTCCTCGGGCAACATCAGGGCGAGGCGCGCGCCGAGCACGCCGCCAATGAGGGAGAACAGGCCGATCGGCACGGCCGCGCGCCACGCGACCAGACCCGCCCGTGCATACGCGTGTACGCCGACGATGGCGGTTGGAACGATCACGAACAGACTCGTCGCGTGCGCGACTGCCGCCACCTCGCCGGTACCGACGGTCGCACCGCCGAACGACGTCTCATAAACGAAATAGAGGAAGGGTACCATGAGTACCCCTCCTCCGATTCCGATCAGACCGGCGACGAACCCGACCAGCAGACCGACCGCGATGAAGGCAGCCTGGATCGCCGGAGCCATCCTTCGTTGTGTTCCGACTCTTCTACCTCGGGTCCTCGCCCGGCCGGCGGCCCTGCGTTGAAGCGTACTGTGCGGCCACCGTGAAGAGCTGCTCGGGCGATGTGGCACGAACCAGCAGTTCGACGGCTGCCCGGACCGCCTCGTCTTCGGTGTTGTCGCGGCGGCGCGCTTCTGCAACGCCCCAGCGCGACTGCGTGATCTCACGACCCAGCTGGCGGCTGATATAGCGCTTGCCCTTGTCGAACGTGGGCTTGTCGACCGACAGACCGCTCGTGTTGATGGCGGCGAGGAATTCGTCCAGCATCGCCTGTGTCACCGGGAATCCGGGCTCGAGGTCCGGATTCTCCTTGTTGTAGCGTACGCCA
This sequence comes from Longimicrobiales bacterium, assembly GCA_050732695.1. Lineage (GTDB taxonomy): Bacteria > Gemmatimonadota > Gemmatimonadetes > Longimicrobiales > RSA9 > JBFFZF01. The sequence goes on from JBOHRL010000035.1 coordinate 33,201, forward strand.
TAGGCGAAGAGGGTTTCCCAGTATTTCGCCGCGTTCTCGTTCAGCACCCGGATCAGATCCCGCTCCTCGACGGTCGTCGTGTCCGAAGTGATCATCAGGTCAGGCACGATACCGCCACCGCCGTAGACCGTACGGCCGGCATCGGTCTTGTATTCGGGCTTGGCTTCGCTCGTGTCGCTCGGGACCGGCGCATCCTCGGATTCCGCCGAGCCATCGACGGATTCATCGATTCCATACGGCTTCTGAATGCTGCGGCCGGATGGCGTGTACCAGCGCGCGGTCGTGAGCTTGAGCCAGTTGTTGTTGGTCAGCTTGAAGACCGTCTGGACGGAGCCCTTGCCGTAGGTCGTCCGGCCGGCAACGAGCGCGCGGTCATGGTCCTGGAGCGCGCCCGCCACGATCTCCGTCGCCGATGCGCTGAACGGGCCGACCAGCACGACGATCGGCATGCCTTCGAACTCATCGCGGTTGCTCGACACGAGCGACTGCGATTGGCCCATCAGCCGGCCGCGCGTCTCGACGACCGTCTTTCCGGCGCCGAGGAAGAGGTCGGACACCGACAGGCCCTGCTCGAGAAGCCCGCCCGAATTGCGACGCATGTCCAGCACGATCCGCTTTGCGCCTTCCGCCTGTAGCTGCTTGATCGCATCCCGAAGCTCTTGCGTCGAACTCTCGCTGAATACGACCAGCTCGACGTAGCCGACATCCTTGTTGAGCATGTAAGCGGTCGGGACCGCCTTCACGTGGATCTCGTCACGCGTGATCGTGAACGGGATCGGCTCGGGAACGCCCAGCCGCGCCACCTTGATGTCGACGGTCGTGCCTTTCGGCCCGCGCAGTTTGCTCACCGCCAGATCATCCGACCAGTCGCGCGTCGACTCGCCGTTCACCTCGATGATGGCATCGCCGGCGCGCAGGCCCGCCCGCTCACCGGGCGTGCCCGGCAACGGCGTGATGACTGTGACCCAACCGGCGCGCTTCGAGATCGAGACCCCGAGACCACCGTATTCGCCCTGCGTGGCAATGCGCAGGTTCTCATACTCGCTCGCCGGCATGAACCCGGTGTGCGGGTCACCCAGCCCCTCGAGCATGCCGTCGATCGCCATCCGGTACAGATCTGACGGTTCCTTCTCATCCACAAACCCTTCGGACACATACTGGAGCACCTGCTCGAACAACTGCGCGTTCTCGTATACACTGCGCTGTTCCTGGCCTGCCCCCCGCTGCAAGAACCATCCGCCTGTGGCGAGCGCGACCAGCGCGACGAACAAAGGAGCGAGCACCGTCCGGTTGATCTTCATCCTGCCTCCAAGGACATCGCCAACCGCATTCCGATCCTGAATCCGGTGCCTCGGCGCTCCGGACTCCATCTGCCTGCGGTCCGTTTGACTGCGGTCAATCTACTAACCCACCCATTTTCCGAAAGTTTCTGGAAACCTTGCGCTTGCGAGATGCACGATTTCCTCGTGCACCTGAGCGGCCGTTCGCGTTCCATCGACCCGCACAACGCCGGGCTCCTGATTCGAAAGCAAACGATATGCCTCCGCGACGCGGTCGAGGAACGGCTCGCCTTCACCCTCGATCCGGTCGGGTCCGCCCGGCCGATCGGCAAGCCTCGAAAGACCGACCCCCGCCGGGACATCGAGCACGACCGTCAGATCCGCCACGAGCCCGCCCGTGGCCAGCCGGTTCGCACTCCGGACTTCCCCGAGATCGAGCCCGCGACCATGCCCCTGATAGGCTAGTGTCGACAGTTCGTATCGGTCAGCCACAACGACGCGGCCTGCCGCCAGCGCAGGCCGCACCACGTCTGCAACGACGGCCGCCCTCGCGGCAAGGAAGAGCAGCAGTTCGCTTCGTTCCGACACATGCCCCGACTCGAGCAGGATCCGCCGGACCGCCTCACCGATCGCGGTCCCGCCCGGCTCGCGTGTCGCCGTGTACGGGAGCCCCTGCCGCTCGAGCCACTCGACCAGCAGCCCGCGTTGCGTCGTCTTCCCCGACCCTTCCACTCCTTCGAGGACGAGAAACACGCCGCGCTTTGCTTCGCGATTCATCGCGCCAGGCGAGGCGTGCTTCGGCCACGCCACGCTCGTCGAGACAATGGCCGAGCAGGAATCGAAGGCCGGCCGCCCTCACTCATAGTAGTCCAGACCCAGATGCGTGAGCTGCTCCTCACCCACCAGGTGGCGCAGCGTGTTCTTCAGCTTCCAGTGCTGGATGAACAGATCGTGTTCCGGATACAGACCGGGCGCGGTCATCGGACTCTTGAAATAGAACGAGAGCCATTCCTGGATGCCATGCTTGCCCGTTCGCGCGGCCAGATCCATGAACAGTGCGAGGTCGAGAACGATGGGTGCGGCAAGAATCGAGTCACGGCACAGGAAGTCGATCTTGATCTGCATCGGATATCCGAGCCAACCGAAGATGTCGAGGTTGTCCCAGCCCTCCTTGTTGTCGCCGCGCGGCGGATAATAGTTGATGCGTACGACGTGGCAGATGTCACCGTACAGTTCGGGGTAGAGGCGAGGCTGAAGGACGTAGTCGAGGACGCCGAGTTTCGATTCCTCTTTCGTCTTGAACGATTCCGGGTCATCGAGCACGGCACCATCACGATTGCCGAGGATGTTCGTGCTGTACCAACCGGCGAGCCCGAGCATTCTGGCTTTGAGGCCCGGCGCGATGATGGTCTTCATCATCGTCTGGCCGGTCTTGAAGTCCTTGCCGGACAGGGGAACGGCATGATCGCTTGCGAGGCGTAGCAGTGCGGGAACGTCTGCCGTGAGATTGGGCGCGCCATTCGCGAACGGCACGCCTTCCATGAGCGCTGCCCACGCGTAGATCATGGAAGGTGCGATGGCGTCATCGTTGCGATCCATCGCCTTCTCGAAGCTCGCGATGCTGGCGTGCACATCACCGGGCTGGAGGAAGATCTCGGTCGATCCGCACCACACCATGACCAGCCGGTCACAGCGGTTTGCCTCCTTGAAGCGGCGAATGTCCTCGCGCAGCAGCTCGCCCAGCTCGCGTTTGTTCGAGCCCTTCTTGACGTTCGAGCCGTCCAGCCGCTTCACGTATCTGCGATCGAAGACCGCGGGCATGGGTTCGATCGCGGAAAGGAAATCGCGCATCGGTTCCGTATGGTCCTTCGACAGCACGCCCGCCTTGACAGCGGATTCATACGCGTTGTCCGGGATCGGATCCCAACCGCCGAAGACGAGGTGATCCAGTCCCGCGAGCGGGACCAGTTCGCGAATGAGCGGGTTGCGATCTTCCGTCCGCTTGCCGAGCCGGATGTGAGAGAGCTGCGTGAGTGAGCCGACCGGTGCCGCCATGCCGCGGCGAACCGCTTCGACCCCTGCAATGAACGTCGTTGCGACGGCGCCAAGGCCGGGCATCAGCACACCGAGTCGACCCGACGCCGGGTCAATCTTCCTGCTGGTCATGAGCAATGTCCCTGGTTCGGACCGGGAACCATTCTCCCATCCCGGCCGCTGTGGATATGGCAATGCCGCGTTGAATCATGGCGATATGCGCGCGGATGATGCGGGCGAGCCGTTCATTCGTCGAGAGGTACGCCCCGCGCGCGCTGGTACACCCAGACGATGCGCTGGAACGCGGTCAGGTTGGTGAGGATCGCGAGCAGCGCAATCACGACCTTGAGGACGAGACCGTCCCACGTCTCGCCGAAGAACATCGCGGCGCAACCGATGAGCACGACGCGCTCGGCGCGTGGCATGAGGCCGACCTTGCAGTCGAGGCCGAGCGCCGCAGCACGGGCCCGCGTGTAGCTGATCATCAGCGAGCCAGCCATGGCCAGCGCGATCAGATAGATCATGCCGACATCGCCCAGCTCGAGACGGTAATCGTTGTAGAGGGAGAGCAGCCCGAGGAACACGATGATCTCGCTGATCCGGTCGAGCGTCGAATCGTAGAACGCACCGAACTTGCTGCCCAACGCCGTCAGGCGCGCGACCCGGCCATCGAGAATGTCGAAGAAGCCGCCCAGCAGGATCAGGAATCCAGCCGTTCGGACATGATGCTGATGGAATGCGACGCCCGAGCTGACCGTCACGAGGAAACCGAGTGTGGTCAGAAGATTCGGATGAACTCGCCGCTCCGCGAGCCACTTCGTGAGCGGATTGATGATGCCGTAGACGCGGTCTCGCTGCGCGTCCAGCCCCTTCATCCGCGCTCCTCAGGTGGGCAGAATGATGCGGGACTGCGAGCCGGCCTCGATGCCCTGCGAGATGTGATCGTTCACACGCGACAGTTGCTTGTCGAAATTGCTCTGCGCCGCGACCAGCGACTGGTACACGGGCGAGGACTGGAGCGTGCTGAAATTCGTCTCGTATGCAGCCTTCACGTCGTCCGCAGGTTCATCGCCCCGTTGCAGTGACACCGCGATCTGGCTCTCCAGCTGCGCGAGCGCGTTGATCGTCTTCGTAAGCTCACGATCCTCGTGGATCCGGTTCCGCGCTCGGTCCAGCGCCTGGTACTCCGATGTCTGGCCCAGCAGCCGCCCCAGGTCCTTCGCCTTCTCCCCGATCTGGTCTGTCATCTCATTCCTCGCCCGTTTGACCCGCCCACTCGTTCCGCTCAGACGCTTCTTACTCCCTGTTCGTCCCGCCACGCTCCGCGAGCAGGATGCGATCCCTGCCGGCCAGATCCGATACGATACCGACTCCCGTCAGACCAGCCCTCCGCACCCGCTCCGTTACCCCCTGCGCCTGCTCTGCTCCGATCTCGAGCGCCAGCAGTCCACCAGCCCGCAAGCGCTCGAACGCCCCGTCCACCAGAGCGAACAGTACGCGAAGCCCTTCGGCCCCGGCATACAACGCCCGTGCCGGTTCCCACTCGCGCACTTCCGGCATCAGACCGGCTCGTTCCGACTCCGCGATGTACGGCGGATTCGATACGATGACGTCGAATCGGTCGTCTGCCGGGACCGCACTCCACAGGTCGCCCGCGCGAAACTCGACTCGCGGCTCGAGCTCGAGTCGCCGTGCATTCGCGCGGGCGACCGCAAGTGCTGCTTCCGAGACGTCCGTCGCCACGATCCGGTCAAACCGGCCTTCTACGGCCAGGCTCAGGGCGATCGCCCCCGATCCGGTCCCCACATCAAGGGCATCGCCCCACCCAGACCTCGCGGATGCCGGTGAAAGCATCCGGGCGGAGCCCGCCTGTGAAGCAGCCGGTGAAGACCCCGGCACCGACCCGACGCCAGCAGCCGCCCACGCCAGCACCGCACCAACCAGCTCTTCGGTCTCCGGCCTGGGAATCAAAACGCGCCGGTCCACCTCCAGTTCCAGCGTCCGGAAGGCGGCACGGCCCAGAATGTACTGCGTTGGCTCGCGCCGGGAACGCCGGGCGACGGCGGACCGGTACGTCGCGGTTTCTCCGGTGCCGAGTTCACGATCCCGGTCCAGCCGCAGGACCGTCCGCGAGACGCCCAGGATCCCGGCCAGCAGAAGCTCACCCTCGCGACGGGCATCGTCTACACCGGCCGCACGCAGCATGGCCTCGGCTTCGGCCATGAGATGCTCGACGTTCACACAAGGCTCCCTGCGACGTGGGTCGCGACAGGCTGACGGCCAGTGAACCAGGGCGCGGCACCGGGCGGCGGGTGCGCATCGTCCGCGTGCCGTCCGGTACCTCCGGGCGCCGCCGTGAGCGTCACGCGACTTCGAGCCGCTCCTCTTCACGGGCCAGCTTCAGCGCCGAGATCAGCGCGATCAGATCACCATCCAGGATCTCGTGCAGCGAATGCATCGTGAGGCCGATCCGGTGGTCCGTCACTCGGCTCTGCGGAAAGTTGTACGTCCTGATCTTCGCGGAACGATCCCCCGTGCCAACCTGCGTTCTGCGCTCTCTCGCCCGCGCGGATTCCTGTTCCGCGAGCTTCGCGTCGAGGAGGCGGCTGCGCAGCACGCGCATCGCCTTTGCCTTGTTCTTGTGCTGCGATTTCTCGTCCTGGCAGGTCACGACCAGGCCCGTTGGCAGATGAGTGATCCGCACCGCCGAGTCCGTCGTGTTGACCGACTGGCCACCCGGGCCCGACGAACGGTAGACATCGATCCGCAACTCCTCGTCCCGAATCTTGACGTCTACTTCTTCCGCCTCCGGTAAAACCGCGACTGTGGCCGCCGACGTGTGGATCCGCCCCTGACTCTCCGTAGCCGGAACACGCTGCACACGGTGAACGCCCGACTCGTGTCGCAGATCCCCGTACGCATCCGGTCCACGCACGACAAAGATCACTTCCTTGTACGCACCCCGCTCACCTTCCGAGAGATTCACCAGCTCGACCGTCCAGCCCCGCACTTCCGCGTGGCGCGTGTACATCCGGTACAGGTCCGCCGCAAACAGGCCCGCCTCGTCGCCACCCGTTCCGGCCCGGATTTCAACCACCGCGGCCCGGTCCGACAACGGGTCCTTCGGCAACACTCGCAGGCGCAGATCTTCGAGAAGCTCGCGCTCCCGCGCTTCGAGCGGCTCGATCTCGGACTCCGCCAGCTCGACAAGCTCCGCATCCTCACCGGCCGTGATGACCCCCCGCGCGTCTTCGAGCCGCCGCCGCACGTCCCCCAGCTCCGCTGCACCCTCGACCACCGGCGACAGCTCCGCATGCTCGCGCGCTACCGCGCGAAGCGCCTGCGGATCACCCAGAACCGCCGGGTCCGCCAACCGCTCCCCAAGCGCCCGGTGCCGTAACACCAGTTCCGGGATCCGCACTTCCCACCCTGCCGTCATCGTATGCCCCTACGGAAAGAGCCGGGCTGCCCCGGCTCTTCGCTCATGCCTCAGTCGCCTCTTTCGCGGGCTCGTTTCGGCCCCATTTCTGTCGATACCGCTCAACCCGCCCCGCCGTGTCCACCAGCTTCTGCCGCCCCGTGTAGTACGGGTGGCAGATCGCACAGATCTCGACATGGATGTCGTTCTGCGTGCTGCGCGTCTCGAAACGGTTGCCGCAGGCGCAGTGCACGTGCGCGGCTTCGTACTTCGGATGGACCCCCTGCTTCATACTTCAGCCTCCCTCATGTCCAGTGCTTCAAACCATGAAACGTAATACCGGACGGCAGGTCGAATCAAGAAATTGGCCCGGAACGAAGCAGAAAAAGGGCGGTGGGCGGTGGCGGTAAACCCAAGCGGGAAAGCTGCCGGTGGGTGAGGTCGGTGGCGGAGGCGGTGGGGAGGCGGTGCCGGTTGGACCAGACAGGAAAAGGGGCGGGCGGGTAGTTCCGTTTCGGGCGGGTTGGTTCAGAGGAGGGAGACCAACCTGCGGACGATCTCGGTCGCCAGCCAGGCTGCCGCCAGCAGGAGGGCCGCGATTGCAAACAGCGCGAGAGCGAGCAGGACCCGGCTGCCGGCCCGCACGCGGGCGGGATTGGCGGCGAACTGCTCGAGCAGCGCAACGTTTCTGACGTTGGCCTTCCAGCCGATGTCGAACAGATCACCGAGTAGCGGAACCGTGCCGACGACGAGGTCGAGTACGATGTTCCCGGCCATGCGAGCGATGACCGACGGCGGTGCGCCTGCACGAGTCGCAGCGAGCATCGTCCAGGCCGAAACGCAGCCGGTCACGAGGTCGCCGGCTCCGGGGATGAGTCCGATCAACGCATCGAGACCGAACCGGATGCGGGTTCCGGGGATGCGCACCAGTTCGTCGAGCCAACGGGCAATACCGCGGAGACGCTCGACCTCCGAGTCCCGGGGGCGATGCTGCGCGATCGCCGCTCCTTCATGCACGGTCTGCACTCGCGAGCACACCGTTGACCAGCGGGATGACGTCCTCCGCAAAGCGATCCATCTCCTCGTACTGCGGGCTGAACTGGAGCAGCAGGAGGTCGAGGCCAGCCTGCTCGAACGCGAGGATACGTTCGGCGACCTGTTCGGCCGTCCCGACCAGCCCGCTGCGCAATCCGCGATTCGAGACGGAATAGTCCGCAAGACTGACGCGCTGCTCGAGCTGCGTGTTCGCGATCCAGTCCTGGTAGTTGGCGTAACCCCGGGCGCTCTGCTGTACGTTCGTGATGCGTTCGACCTCAGCGCGCGCGGCGGATTCCGTCTCACGCACGATGGCGTAGCCGGCTGCACCGAATTGCAAGGAGTCGAGACCGAGCGCTTCTCGCCTTGCACGCATGTCGGCGACCTTCTCACGGATGGTTTCGGGCGGATCGCCGTGTGTCAGCCATGCATCGCACTTCTGGGAGATAAGCGTTTTGGCGGCAGGCGATTCACCGCCGGCGTAGATCGTGGGTCGTGGCGTGCGCAGCGGTTTCGGCTCGAGGATCGCTTCCTCGACGCTGTAGTATTTTCCGGTCAAGGAAGTCGCCGCGCCGGTCCACAGGCCGTTCACGACATCGAGCCATTCAGATGTGCGAGCGTAACGGTCATCGTGCCGATCAAACCCGACGCCGTACATCCTCGCCTCTGTTGCCCACCATGAGGATACGACGTTGATGGCCAGGCGGCCGCCGCTGATGTGGTCCACGTTGGCGGCCTGCTTGGCAAAGAGTGCGGGCGAGTGAAAGGTCGGCCGGACGGCGACCATGATCTCGAGCCGCTCGGTGACGGCCGCCAGCGCCGCAGCCGTGCTCCACGCATCGAGCGACGGCGCTTCCATCCCCTTGATGTCGTTCAGATTCAACTCGGCGATGAGCGTGAGATCGAAGCCGATCCGTTCACTTCTCTGCGCGAGGCGTCGCACATACTCCCACGTCGCCTGCATTCCCTCGTCCTCGACGTTGCGGAGCCAGCCGCCGAATACCGGGAGCCAGTAACCGAATCGCATCAGACCACCTCCTCGACCAGCGCGCCCGCTTTCGCGGCTTCGGTCTCGAGCCAGTCCACGAGCTTCGCGAACGGATCGAATCCGACGATGCGAGGCGCATCCGCCACGAAATTCGAGAGCGCGTTGATATCGTAGAAGCAGAGCCGGCCATCCCGTTCATCGATCACATACTCGATGCCGCCAAGTTCGATGCCGGCGGCTGCTGCAATGCGTTCGACGGATGCGATGATTCCCTCACGCGGTGTGTAGCCCTCGACCCGCAGCCCGTTCAGCGGCGCGTCGGCCGGGCACGCCGCGCGCTCGAGCACATCGCCGTCCACGCTCTGACATACGTCGGCCGGGCAGAGGTTGAAGCTGTCGCCCGGCGTGTAGATGCGGATGGCGTAAAGGAAGCGGCCATCCAGTACCTCGACCCGCACGATGCGGCTGGATTCTGGCGGAATGAATTCCTGCACGAGTGCCGTGTGATCGATGCCGAGGTCGAGCTGTCTGGATTGCGCGGCTTCAGTGAGCGAGTCCGGCGTGTCAAAGCGACGCACACCCGCGCCGCTGCCGCCGATGTTCGGCTTGACCGCGATCGGATAGCGAAGCCCGTCCGCCGCCGCGGGTGCTTCCCTCGCATCGTGTATCACTCGAGCCCGCGGATACGGCAGTCCAAGTTGCTCGAGCAACGTGAGCTGGCGCGCTTTCGAAATCTCGACTTGCCACGCGCCGAGGCCGTTGATCACGCGCACACCGAGCCGCTCGAGATGCGCGAGGTACTGCGTCGTGTAGAAAATCGCGTGCCCATGGCCACGCAGGTAGGCCGAAGGGCTCATGCGGTTGAACACGAGACCGTAAGGCGATTCCTCCTCGGCCGGATCGAAACGATGACTCCCCGCCTGCAACCGGACGTACGGCGTGCCCCGCCGATCCAACTCCGCGAACAACGGCCGGAACCAGTCCGGATGCTCGTAGTAGATTGCCAGAGGCCTCACCTCGAAACTCGACATTACGCCACCTCTCAGGTCCATGGTTGACAAAAAAACCGGCCCCTCTCGCGGGAGAGGGGCCGGCGCCAATTGCCGCTGCGTGTCGTTTCCGTTCAGGTGTCCGCTCGAACACACGCATGGGCCAGGCCCGCCTCTCCCCGAGGGAGAAGCCGACACATGCAGCAATAGCTACACGCGCAAGCCTGGTGACCCATCGCATATCTCATCATGTCAGGTCCCTGATAATGAGAAGGCCCGGACGACCGCGCCGCCGGGCGATCGCTCTTTAGCACCTTGTTTAACGTGGCGGCAAGCGGCGGCAAAGCACCACGGTTCAACCTGCTCGCCGAGTATACATGGCGCGCCAGCCGCGTGTCAAGCCGCCCGCGTGCGCATTCCCAACGAGCGTCCCGATCCTTGACATCCGGCGCGCGGAGCGCATATAGTCACATCGTGACTCATAACCCCGTCCTGCCTCATTCGCTCGCCGAGTTCGAGTTGCTGGTCATGCTCGCTGCGATGCGGCTGGGGGCGGAGGAAGCGTACACGGTCTCGATCGTGGATGACATCGAGCAGCGAACGGGCCGATCGGTGAGGCGAGCGAACGTGTACACGACGTTACAGCGGCTGGAGGCGAAGGGGTTGGTGTCGACGCGGCTGAGTGATCCGCGACCGAAGCGCGGGGGCAGGCCGCGCAGGTTGGTGGCGCTGGAGGCGGACGGAGTTGCGGCGGTGCGGGCGACGACTGCGGCGATCCAGGCGATGATTGGGGAGCTTGGTGGCCCGGCCTTGCCGATGTGAGACGCGCAGCACAGTGTGCCGATCGAGCGGCTGTCCTGGTTCCAGGACTGCGGTTGCTGCCCGGGAACACACCTGCGCAGGTGGACGTGATCCTGGGGCAACGCACCCGGGCGGGCTTTTGCGACCACGACACTCCGGGAGGGCTTCATGAGCCGGGTCAAGAGGGCACACGTTGGAATGAAGGCTGCGAGTGTCGTGGTATCGGGTTTGTCGATCGTAACAGGCTGTGCCAGGCCTGACGCGAATGAAACGGCAAGCGTCGACGCCACGCTGTATGAGGGTGCGCGAATCATCATCGGCGATGGCAGCGCGCCGATCGAGAACGGCGCGTTCGTCGTCGAGGACGGCCGATTCACGATGGTCGGTGCAAGCGATGCGATCGACGTTCCGTCGGGTGCGGCGCGCGTGGACCTCACCGGCAAGACGGTGATGCCGGCGCTCATCAACACGCACGTCCATCTCGGCTCGACGCGCGAGCAAATGATCGACCAGTTGCAGCATTACGCGTATTACGGCGTCGGCACGGTGCAGAGCCTCGGCCACGATTCGGCTGAAGTCGCGTTCCAGTTGCGCGGCGAAACGGTTCCCGGGGCCGCCCGCTACCTCACGGCGGGCCGCGGAATCACCTCGCCCGAGCCAGGCCGCAGCGATGCCCCGTACTGGATCACCAGCGAGGAACAGGCGAGGACGGCCGTCCAGGAACTGGCCGCACAGCAGGTGAGCCTGGTGAAGATCTGGGTGGATGATCGGAACGGGCAGTACGAAAAGCTGACACCAGCGCTGTATGGTGCGGTGATCGATGAAGCTCACATGCATGACCAGCGGGTCGCTGCGCACATCTTCGCGCTCGAAGATGCGAAGGGTCTGCTGCGCGCGGGTATCGACGCGTTCGCACACAGCATCCGCGACGTCGACATCGACGACGAGGGTCTGGCTCTTTTCCGCGAGCACGCCGAAGTCGTACTCATTCCGAATCTGCCCGATCGAGGCGTGGCCGCCGACCTGGGCTGGCTCAGCGGCAGTGTCCCGGCCGCAGAGCTTCAGGAACTTCAGGCCAACGCGACCGATCGGCCCGAAGTCCAGCAGCGCTTCGCCGTCCAGGGACGCAACCTTGCGCGCCTGAACGAGGCCGGCGTGCGCATCGCCATGGGCACCGATGGCAGCGTACCATGGGCCGCACACGTCGAGATGGAAGACATGGTCGCCGCCGGGATGTCGCCTGCCCAGGTCATCGAAGCGGCAACACGCAACTCCGCCGATTTCCTGCGCCTCGCCGACGCCGGCGCGATCGAGGCTGGGAAGATCGCGGACTTCATCGTCCTCGATGCGAATCCGCTCGATGACATCACGAACACGCGCCGTATCAACGGCGTCTACCTCCGTGGGTCCGCGATCGACCGCACCGCCACGAGGTAGACGACCTCGCGGTCCAGACCTTACTGCGAGCCTGGATGAGGCCGCGACCTCGCGGTCCAGACCTTACCGCGAGCCTGGATCAGGCCGCGACCTCGCGGCGCTCCTTTGCGGACTGGTACGCGAGAGCGATGATGCGCATGAGATCGATCTGGTCGCGTGGCGGCGCGACGGTCTCGTGACTGCGCACCGCGCGAACGAAGAATTCGAGTTCCTTGCGATAGGATGCGGTGTAGGGATTCTCGCGGCCGAACGAGATGTTCGGTGTTACGTCAAGCAGGCCATTGTCGACTTCCTTGAAGACGGCAAGCGGCTGAATGGCGCCGGAGCCGCGGGTGCCGAGGAGCCGCATGTAATGGCGATCGCGTTCGGCAACGAGACTCCAGCTGAGCGTGAGCGAGATGCTGCATCCATCGGTCAGGCGGAGGACGAGCGCCGCCGTGTCCTCGACCTCGATGCCTTCACCGGGGTGCGTGTGGCAGAAGACGCTTTCGGTGCGTGGGTACCCGAGCATCCAGAGTGCGAGGTCGAGCGCCTGGACGCCGAGGTCCATGATGACGCCGCCGCCGGCGGTCGCGATGCGGTGCCGCCATGTCGGTCGCACGATGCGGAACTTGCGATTCAGCCATGCGCCGCGGGCAAGGAAGATGCGGCCGAGTTCGCCGCCATCGGCGAACGGTTTGAGCGCGAGCGTGTCAGGGCGATAGCGGTGGTTCTGCGCGACCATGAGGGTCCGCCCCGTTCGGACCGCGGCGTCGATGACACGCTCGGCATCAGCCGCGGTCAGCGCAATCGGTTTCTCGACGAGGACGTGCTTTCCGGATTCGAGCGCGGCAATGGCCTGTTCGGCGTGGAGGTGATTGGGCGTGCAGATCACGACGGCATCGAGATCATCCGCCATGAGCACATCGGCATCTTTTTCGTGAGTGCGAGGGATGCCGAATCGGGCGGCGAGGGTGCGCGTCTTGGTACGATCCGCATCGCACGCAGCCAGGACCTTGACACCGTCGAGCTGTGCGAGAATGGGAAGGTGCACAACCTGCGCAATGGAGCCCAGGCCGAGAATGCCGATGCGAAGCGCCTCGCCGTCAGCCACGATCACCTCCGCAGCGCATTCGCGCTGGCCGGGAACATCACGGCGGCGCCCAGCTTGATGCCCGGATAGCGGACGTCGCTTTGCAGTGTGTATCGGACTTCGCCGTAGACGCGAAAACGCTGCTGGATCTCGTATTCGAGTCCGGCCATGGTGGCGATGCCGGCGGGTGTCGAATCGAGCAGATCCTCAATGAAGGTGCCGTCTATGGCGCCGCCGCGGCCGTTCATGAGGTGCAGGCCGAGGCCTGCGCCGATGTAGGTGAAGATGCTGTACGGCGCGGTCCAGACCGCATGGGCGTCAAGGTTCAGGCCGATGTCACTCCATTCGATGCGACCGAGGTCATCGGGACCGATGTCGACGTTCTGGTTCAGGAGCGAGGGGATTTCTTCGAGCTGAATGGCGAGGCGTTCGAGTTCACTGCGCTTGAGTGTCGAATTCCAGTACGATATTGACGGCACGATGCGAACGGCTGGCCCGAGGAAGCCGAGATCGAACCGAACCGAGTATGAATTGGTCGCGTCGACCTTGTTGGGCCAGATGTATCCGAGATCGGCGCCGACGCCGCGAAAGTGGAGGTTCTCGTAATCGTAGTCCGCGAGGCCCTGCGCGTTGAGCCGAGCAGGTGCGAACACGAGCAAGGCGGCCAGCGTCGTGAATCGTGCGATTGCGTGCATCGGGTTCCCCTGTTCTGGCCCACCGGCTCGGGCGGGCCGTTCGTTCAGTACAGTTTCCGGATCTCGGTATTCGTGTAGTACGCCAGCAGGATCTCGTCGTAGCGCTGCCCGCGACGGGCACGACCGAGCGCGCCGACCTGGCACATGCCGATGCCATGGCCCCAGCCACCGCCATGGATGGTGAGGTGCTCGACGATGCCATCGGGCGCATCGACGATGAGCGAGTCGATGCGCGAACTGTTGAGGATCGGCCCGCCGGGAGAAGTGCGCAGGACCCAGCGCACGGAATCGGCGCGCAGTAGCACATCCGTACTGTCGACCCGCAATTCCAGCGTGGTACGACCGGACTCGCCCCGAGAACGAACTCTGACGCCCTGAACGGTTGAGAGCTGCCGCGTCAGAGTCGTGCGCAGCGACTGGCCGAGAACGGCGAGCAACTGGTCGCGCGTCCACTCCGTAGTCCAGTGGTATCGGTTCGAGAAGTCGCAGTAGGCCGAGTCGGTGCCCGGTATGGCATCGGAGACGGACTTGAGGTAGGGCAGCGGCGCGCGCCACGGCCACGATTCTTCAATGGCAGCGGTCTGGCCGCCGCACGTCGAGCTGTAATAGGCGAGGATGGGTTCGCCGTCATGGGTGACGATCTCGCCGCGGGTCTCGCGGACTGCGCGGGATGCGACGGAGTCCTCGTCGCGGGCGCCGCGGTAGACCTGGTCGAGGACGGTCGCGTAAAAGTCGAAGCCTTCTGCCTCGCGTGCGCCCAGATTGCCGATCGCGTACGTGCGCGCGGCAATGGCCTGTGCCTTGACTGCCTCGATCTCGGCCGGCGGTCTGCGACCGATCTCGTGCGGTACGACGCCGAGCAGGTACTCCTCGACATCGATCAGATTGACGGCCGTGATTCGATCGGCCGCTGCCGGCCGGACCGCGATCAGGCCGCGATAGGTCATACTGTCGATGCGAACCAGGCCATCCTGCCCCGGCCGGACGAGGAGCAGGTTCGAAGCGCGCATGGCGCGCTTGCCCGGAGCAGTCGCGACGACGCCACCACTCGCGGCCCGCACGACCCAGCGTTCGCCGTCGACGAGGTAGGCGCGCGAATCCGGTGACGTGGCGATATCACCGGGACCGGTCACGACGATCGAGTCCGTGGCAACGATGATGCCGACCCGTACGGCAGGCGCGCTGCCCTCGGGCAGACCTTCGATCACTGCGGCCGCACCGGGCCTCGCCGGCCGACCCTCACCCGGCCGGCACGCCGCAATCGATGCCATCAGCAACGCGACACCGGCGCTGATGACGCCCCGGGGCCGGACGTCAGCGTACCGCACGAACGCGCTCGCCGATGAGATCATCCTCGAGAGCACCGGTGATGCGGACAGCGATGAATTCGCCTGCTCTCGCGCCGTGTGCGTCAGCGATATGCACGACGCCATCGACTTCGAGGGCCTGGCGGGCGGTGCGGCCGACGGCGCCGCGCACGTCATGCGGTGCGTCCGGATCGTCCATGTCCCGCCCTTCGAGCCGATCGATCAGGACGGTTTCGACGCGGCCGATGCGGGCTTCGTTCCGTTCGAGTGAAATCGTGCGCTGCACATCGACCAGCCGTTCCAGACGTTCGCGTATCACGCTGGTATCGACGTGGTCTGCAAAGGTCGCGGCCGGTGTGTTCTCCTCGACCGAGTACGGGAACGCGCCGAGCTGATCAAAGCGGATCTCCTCGAGAAGGTCGAGCATCGCCTCGAACTCGGCATCGGTCTCACCCGGGAACCCGACGATGACGGTGGTGCGCAGCGCGACGTCCGGGATGCTGCTGCGCAGCCAGCGCACGCGTTCACGAATGGTCGCTTGCCGCTCGGGCCGGCGCATGCGCGCGAGCACCGTATCGGCGCCATGCTGAATCGGCATGTCGAGGTAAGGCACAATGCGTGGCTGCGCGGCCATCAGGTCGACAAGGTCCCGGCCAATGCCCGAAGGATACATGTAGAACAGACGGAACCACGGTACATCTGTCTCATCGAGCAGAGTCTGTAGCAGGTCGGGCAGCAACCCGTGTCGAGCGCCGCTTCGCCCGCGAGCCTGGAGCGTGCCATGCTGCCACGCATCCGCCATGGCCGAGTCCGGCGACGGCCTCGCCGTCCCGGGCGTATGTGGCCGCCGGACGCTCGGCCGTGGCTGCCACCGGGACGGTGCCGTCGCCGCGCCAGCCATGGCCGTAAACGGGCGGCCGATGAAGTACTCGGCTGGAAACGGATCCTCGCCACGGACCATATCGCGGCCGTACCATGTCGTGTCCTGACTCACGAGGTTGAGTTCGACGACACCGGCCGTTGCGAGTTCACGGGCTTCCTGAATGAGGACGTCGATCGGAGTGGAACGATGCTTCCCGCGCATGAGCGGAATTGCACAGAACGCGCAGCCGTGGTCACAGCCTTCGCTGACTTTCAAGTAGGATGTGTGACGCGTGCTTGTCGACAGCAGCCGCAGCGGGCGGGCCATGTTGGCGGGAACATCGTCGATGAGGCCGCGTGCGCGCAGCTCGGGCACGAGCCGCTCGATCTCGGTGAGGCCGAGGAAGAGATCGACTTCCGGGATCTCCTTCACCAGCTCGTCGCGGTAACGCTGCACCAGGCAGCCCATCGCGACAACGGCACGCAGCTTACCCTCGCCTTTGAGGCGGACGGCGTCGAGGATCGTATCGACGGATTCTTCTCTTGCCGCATCGATGAAGCCACACGTGTTGATGAGAACGACTTCGGCGTCGTTCGCATCGCGTGCAAGGCGAGCGCCGTGACCGGCGAGTCGGGCGAGGATGCGTTCGGTGTCGACGGTGTTCTTGTCGCAGCCGAGTGTGACGACGGCGATGCGTGGACCGTCCGTGGCGGAAAGGGAGATCGCACCCGATCCGGGGTCGGGCGCAGACAGCACGGCATGGGGCAGGACGGGCAGACCGACGCGGCGGGAGACGCTCACGGTCGCGGTCTCACCGTTCGATGATCCGTGCGCCCGGCGGTGGCGTGAATCGGAACACGGAATCGGCGAGGGCCGGATTCATCTCGAGGTCGGTCAGATGGACCCGGCGCACGAGGCCGCTGTGTTCAACGATCTCGAACTTGCGGGCATGACTGTCCTGCGCATCGATCCAGACCTTGAGCTGCTGGTAGCCCATGTCCTGTCTGGGCACGAGCGTCAGAACACTCGCCGGGCGACCGTCCACCGCCTCGGTCCCATGCAGCGTGAAATCGAAGCGTTCGACCGGATCGCCGACGAACTGCGCGCGCAGATCGACGCTCCCCGTGGCACCGGCCTGTGCAGCTGTCGTGCGAATGACCTGATTCGGATCCGCACTCGGGTAATAGATCCAGAAGTACGTTCCATCACCGACAATGACATCGCCAGCGGGGTCAGAGAACTCGAGCTTGATGCGATCGGGACTGCGCTGGTACAGTGTGCCACGGCTGTTCGTTGTGTTGCGGAGCAGCGGATTCTCGACGGTCATGGCGAAGCTGGCCTTCATCGAGCGCACGCGCTCGTACGCATCGGAGGCACGACGCAGAATGGCGACCGCGTCCTGCGCAGTGCCTGCTTCGGGTCGGGCGGTATTCGCTCCGCCGCCCGTTGTCGCGCGGCCCGCAGCGCCCGCGTCTGTGCCAGTCGTTCCGCGACCTGCGGCTGCGCCCGAGTCTGCACCGGCAATCCCGCGCCCAGGAACACGATCACCGGCCGCGCCGCGACGGCTGGAATCCGGGATTGTCGCTCCGCCCGCGGAATCCCTCGAGCCTGACGCGGTCGTTTCGTTGGCGGCAGGCGAATCGGTGTCCGCTTCATTGTGCGCCGACTCGGCGACACACGCGAAACAGACAGCACCAGCGAGTGCTGCGAAGTGCGCGGCGCGCGTGACGCGACGGAAGATCGAATTCGCTTTCATGATCGCCGCACATACCCGCCGGAGCGGGCGGCCGTTCCTCATGGCCGCGCAGCCGACAATGTCATGCGGCGGCGCGGCACGCATGGACCGGGCGCGTGCAATCAGTCCTCGCCGAGTACGTGGTCGAGCGATTCCAGACCGACGAGGACTTCGCGCGGCTTGGACCCATCGGGCGGACCGAGAATACCGGCCGTGTGCAGCTGGTCGATAATGCGAGCGGCACGTCCGTAGCCGATGCGCAACCGGCGTTGCAGCAGCGAGGTCGAGCCCTGCTGGTGTTGAATGCAGATTTCGGCGGCCTGCCGGAACAGCGCATCGCGCTCGTCCGGCAGATCGAACTCTTCCTGTTCGGCGTCGTGCTCGTGGGAGCGGACGTACTCGATGATGTCCTCCTCGGACATCGGGCGTTCGGCGCCGGCCGCGCGGTACCACTCCATGAGGCGCTCGGTTTCCTCCGTCGATATGAACGCGCCCTGCATGCGCACCGGATCGGACGAGCCTGGCGGGAGGAACAGGAGATCGCCGTTGCCGAGAAGTGCATCGGCGCCGTTCTGATCGAGGATCGTGCGCGAGTCGACTTTGCTGGCCACACGGAACGCGATGCGGCAGGGGAAATTTGCCTTGATCAGGCCCGTGATCACGTTCACGCTCGGCCGTTGCGTGGCAACAATGAGGTGGATGCCGATGGCGCGTGCCTTCTGCGCGAGCTGTGCGAGCGGCCGCTCGACTTCTGCCTGCACGGTCATCATGAGGTCCGCCAGCTCATCGACCACGACAACGATGTACGGCAGTGAATCTTCTTCGTAGTGCCAGCTTGCGGGCTCGTTTTCCGGACCTTTCGGATATGCACGGCGCAGCGAGTTCCCGTCTGCGAGCCGCCTGTTGAATTCCGTGATGGATCGCGCGTTGTTCGCCGACAGCAGTTCGTAGCGGCGCTCCATCTCGATGACGGCCCACTTGAGAACCCGCGCGGCATCGTGCGGATCGCGAACCACCGGGTGGCGCAGGTGCGGCAGATCCGCATACATCGACAGTTCCACCATTTTCGGATCGATGAGCAACAGGCGCAGCGTCTCCGGTGTGTGCCGGTATACCAGACTCGTGATGAGGACGTTGATGCACACGGATTTACCGGAACCGGTCGCGCCTGCAATCAGCAGGTGCGGCATCCTGACGAGATCTGCGATGTACGATTTGCCCGTGAGATCCTTGCCGAGCGCGAGCGGCAGATCGCCGCGCGCCCGCTGAAAGGCCGCCGACTCGAGGACGTGACGGAGATAGACGACTTCGGGTTCCGGATTCGGGACTTCGACGCCCACCGCGCCCTTGCCCGGGATGGGCGCGACAATGCGGATGCTGGGCGCACGCAGGGCAAGCGCGAGGTCCGCATCAAGGGACGCAATGCGATTCACCTTCACGCCGGGTGCCGGCTCGACCTCGAACTGCGTCACGACCGGACCGGTCGTCCGGCCGACGACCCGGCCCTCGACCTTGAACGTACGCAGCGTCCGGATCAGCACATCGCCCAACCGCTCGAACTCGCCTTCCGCCACGGCCGCGTCGCGCACCGGTTGCTCGTTCAGAAGCGGGAGCGGCGGCAGGTCCGTGACGTTGGCACGCGGCATCGCGAACGGATCGGCCGGTTCCACGGCGGCCCGTTTCGGCTTCGACTTGCGCCGCGAAAGCAGACCCAAGCCGTTGCTCTGTTCCGGAGCGATCGCGGCCGGTTCCACCGGCATGCGTGCGTCGTCGGTCGCGTACTCCGGTGATACCGATTCGACCGGCGCAGCCGGGCCCGGCCGGCGCAATCGTGAGATGAGCTGTTGGCTACCACGCGCAGCACTGCCGGCAGGGTTCCAACCAATGGTCGCAATGCACAGTGCGATGAACAGAACGAGCAGAGCCAGCAATGCGCCGAACTTGCCGATGGTCGAAACCAGCAGGAGCGCGAGACTGTTGCCGATCCAGCCTTTTGCGACCGGCGGGAGGAGTGGCGTGAACGCCGTAGCATCGCCACCTGCCGCGAAGAGCGCGGCGAAGGCCGGCAGCAGAACCAGCAAGCCGGTGCCGAGAGCGCCCCAACGAACGGCCGTCGTCGCCCCGATCCACGCGAAGCTCGCGGCGCCCGCCATGCAGAGGAGCAGCGGGACGAGGAAGAACCCGGCACCCAGAGCGGCCAGCCCTTTCTCACGCACGGCCGTGCCGAGGACGCCCATGATGTTGCCGTCGGGAAACGCGTCCGGTGCAAGGCGAGTCACCGGGACGAGGCTCAACGCGACGAACAATGCGAGCGCGAGCAGCCCGAGGCCGAGAAGTTGTCTGCGCTTCTTCTGCGAGAGCATCGACGTCTCTAGAAAGTCACACGGCGTTCATGGTAGCGCGGCAGGTTCTCGTGCGCGTCCGTCTGCGCACAGAAGCCAATGTCCTCGGCGTAACCGACGCGCGCCAGTTGCCGGCCCGCCGCGGTTCGCTTCAGTAGCCGGTCGAGTGAATTGCCCCACCGCTGTGCCACCAGCATGGCCGCCCGCGAGCCATCGTTCATCCGTACGTCGTCTGCCGCTTTGCCGATTCTCCGTGCGAGCAATCCAGCGCACGCGGCATCCTCGATCGCGAACCGGCCGTGGCGGCCGGCACACAGCAGTACGGCATCCGCGCCGATCTTCGCAACCGCCGCCGCGGCGGCCGCAGCGTTGCGCAGGCACGCGACGTAGCAGGTTGAACCGGCGGATGCCGCAAGCAGCGCCGGCGTCCCGTTCGTCGTCGTCATGACCAGGGTGCGGCCGCGCACGCGCTCGGAAGTGAACTCGAGCGGCGAATTGCCGAGGTCGAACCCGGGAATCGGACTCGAGGCGCGTTCCCCGCACAGCAGCAGATCATCTCGCCGGCCGAGTCCGTCCTTGCGACGGACCGCCTCTTCGACGGATGCGACCGGCAGGATCTCGCGCGCACCGTTAACCATCGCCTGGAGCATCGTCGTCGTCGCGCGCAGCACATCGATGACGACCACGGTCCTCCCGACAAGGTCTCCCGGCGTCGGTTCCTTCGGCGTGAAATACGTGTCCAGTCTCACGCCGGCCTGCCCCTCGCCGCCATCCAGCGCTCGACGAACCGGGTATCGATGTCGCCTGCGACGAACTGCGGATCGCTCATCAGCTCGATAAGAAACGGGATCGTCGTGTGGATTCCTTCGATAATGAAGGATTCGAGGGCGAGTCGCATGCGCGCAATCGCCTCGAGCCGCGTCTCACCGAAGGTGATCAACTTGCCGATCAGCGAATCGTAATGCGGCGGCACGACGTAGCCGGCATACGCATGCGTGTCCACGCGCACACCCGGTCCGCCCGGCGGATGGAAGATCGAGATCGTGCCCGGGCTGGGCGTGAAATTGCGCGCCGGATCTTCCGCATTGATGCGGCATTCGATGGCATGACCGCGCAGGACGACGCCTTCCGGTGGCAGGCTGAGCGGCTCACCCGCCGCGACGCGGATCTGCTCCTTCACCAGGTCCACGGAAGTCACGACTTCGGTCACGGGGTGCTCGACCTGGATGCGCGTGTTCATCTCCATGAAGTAGAACTGTCCATGCTGGTCGTAAAGGAACTCGATGGTACCGGCGGACTGGTAGTGGATCGCACACGCGCCGCGCAGGGCGGCCTTGCCCATGGCGTCGCGCGTGGCCGCGGACAATGCGACCGATGGCGCCTCCTCGATCAGTTTCTGATGACGGCGCTGGATCGAGCACTCGCGTTCGCCGAGATGGGCGACGCGGCCGTGGCGGTCACCCATCACCTGGATCTCGATATGGCGAGGCCGCTCGAGATACCGCTCGAGGTAGACGGAGGCGTCACCGAACGCGGCTCGCGCTTCGTTCTGTGCGACCTGGAGCTGCGCGGCGAAGGAATCCACGTCGCTGGCAACGCGCATGCCCTTGCCACCGCCGCCCGCAGCGGCCTTGATGATGACGGGGAATCCGATCCCGCGCGCGACTTCGATCGACTGCTCGGCATCCTGCACGGCGCCTTCGCTGCCGGGAACCGTGGGCACGCCGACGTCGGCCATGGTGCGGCGGGCAACGGCCTTGTCGCCCATCATGCGGATCTGGTCCGCGGTCGGCCCGATGAAAACGATGTCGGATCGTTCGCAGATCTCGGCGAACTCAGCATTCTCGGCGAGGAAGCCGTACCCGGGATGGATGGCCTCGGCGCCGGTCACCTCGGCAGCCGCGATGATGCGCGGGATGTTGAGGTAACTGTCGCGCGCGGCAGGCGGACCGATGCAGACTTCCTCATCGGCGAATCGGACATGCAGGGATTCGCGGTCCGCTTCACTGTACACGGCGACGGTGCGAATGCCCATCTCCCGGCACGCACGGATCACGCGCAGCGCGATCTCGCCGCGATTGGCGATCAGGACTTTGCGGAACATGCCGGCGGATCAGAGCACGCGGCAGACAGGAATTGCAGCGAGGCGGTCTCGGGCGCTGGTTCGGCTCATGCGCCCGAGCCCGTCTTCTCGACGCGAAACAGGATCTGCCCGTACTCGACCGGGTCGGCATTGTCGACGAGGATCTCGCGGACAACCCCATCGACATCCGATTCCAGTTCGTTCATCAGCTTCATCGCCTCGAGGATGCACAGCGTCTGCCCGGCCGTGACCGTGCTACCTACTTCTATATAGGCGGGCGCCTCCGGTGCGGGGGCGCGGTAGAACGTGCCAACCATCGGCGATTTCACCTCGTAGAGGTCTGCCGCCGGTCTGACCTCGACGTCTGCGGCTGGCGAGGCCGACGGCGGCGAGGGCGCACGTGCCGGCTCGGCTGCGGCTGGCGCAGCAGCAGGCGCCATCGCGAAGGCAAGAGCCGTCTTCGAAATGCGAATGCGCATCCCGGCGCGACTGATCTCGAGGCTGTCGATCCCGCTGTCGTCCACTGCGGCAATCAGACTTCGTACCAGATCGACATCGATGCCATGCCACTTTGCCGCGGCCGGTCCTGCCCCGTTCGCGCGCGCATTGGCATCGGACCCACTCTGCTTCACATCTTCCTGGGCCGCATTCTTCTTGCGGGATCCCGGCATCGTCTGCTCCTTCAGGGTGCGCGGCGAGTCGGCTCTCCGGCGCCCGACCGGTTTTCGCCGGCCCGGCGCAGGCTCTCGACAAGGCCCCGCACCGCCAGTGAGTAGCTCTCCGTCCCGAACCCCATCACGATCCCTCGCGCCCGCGGCGCCAGCAACGACCGATGTCGATACGGTTCCCTCGCCGCAAGGTTCGAGAGATGCACTTCAACATATGGCCGGTCGACTCCCAACAGCGCATCCAGCAGAGCAACGCTCGTGTGTGTGTACCCGCCCGCGTTCACCACGAACCCGGCGACTCGCCCCGCGGCGGTGTGGATGAAGTCGATCAGAGCACCTTCGCTGTTGGACTGAAACGATTCGATCTCCGCACCCAGCCCGGTCGCGAGGGCGCGAAGACCTTCATTCAGCTCCGCCAGCGTCGTGCGGCCGTACATCTCTGGCTCGCGGTGCCCCAGCAGGTCCAGGTTCGGACCGTGGACGATCGCGATCCTCACTTCTTGAGGCTCTGTAGCCAGGTCCGGAACATCTCGAGATCCTCTTCAGACTCCGTGCCCTCGACCTGGTCAGCCAGCGGAGCAGCCGGTCGAGGCATGGCCAGCGGCGGCTCCGCCGCAGCGACAGGGTCCGGACCGAACCACTCATCGAAGGCGGCCTCGACCGAGCCCGCGGCCGATCCGGAGCCCACGGCCGGATGGGGTGGTTCGATCTCGTCTACGAGGAGCAGCTCGTCCGTGACGGCCTCCGGCGCCGGCTCCGCCTGGAACCCGAAACTGCCGGCCCCGGTGTCAACGCGATCCGGTTCGACCGGCGGTGCCCCGGCGGGCCGCCACGCCAGCAGCGCCCGGAAATAGTCGCCCGCCCGACGGACATCGGGCCCTTCTTCTTCCTGGCGCGACTGCGGCCAGGCGTACAGAGTATCATCGCCTGCATCGACCGCGCCGTCACCCCCCGTCCACGCGGATTCGACCTTCTGGAGCCACGCCTCCCGCTCCTCCCCGGCCGGTGCCTCGGCTTCGCCAGCGGGCATAACCAGGATTTCCTCCAGCTCGACCAACCTTGCCGCGATCCGATCGTCATGGGGCCGCAGCCGGAGCAGCTGCCGATACACCTCCACGGCCCGTTCCGTCAGACCCTGTGCCGCATAGACCTCGGCCATGGTCTCGGTCACCATCTCGTCCGGCCGCTCAGCTGCGAGGTCAAGCGATTCCTGCGTATCTCCGGCGAGTTCCGAGGCGACGTCGAGCGGTTCCCGAGCATCATCGGCCGTTTCCGATTCCCGGTCGAGCGGCTCTGTCGCAGGCTCCACCGCGAGGTCGGCTGCGTCGTCGGCCGCGATCAGTACGGCCTCGACCGAAGTCACGTGGATTTCGATGGGCGACGGCTCCTCGTCGGTGATATCGACGAGTTCCGGCTGCGCAATCTCCTCGTCGCCGGCGGATTCGTGGCTGGCTTGTTCGCCGGCGAATTCGTCGCTGGCTTGTTCGCCGGCGGATTCGTCGCTGGCTGGCTCGCCGGCGGGTTCGCGGTCCCAGTCCGCTTCGGTGATCGCGGGTTCGGCGAACCGATCCCAGCGGTCCTGGGGAACCCAATCCCCGGCCGGCAATTCACGATCCGTCGGTTGGCCGCCGGTCAGGCCGTAACTCACGTCCTCGTAATCCCCCGGTTCCGGCGGTTCATCGACTTCGACACCATCCACTTCGGCACCGGCAGCGCCGGCCGACCAGGCCTCTCCGACCGGTGCATCGCCCTCCCGCTCCGCGTTCGCACTCAGGTCGCGGATCAGTTGGCCGATCTCATCGTTGCCCGGATCCAGGGCGGCCAGCTCCCGGTAATAGTGGAGGGCTTCAGCCGGGCGGTCGGCCTCGGTCGCGAGTTCGGCCAGCGCCCGCAGCGCGATGAGATTGTGACGGTCCAGTTCCAGAACCCGGCGGAACGCGCTGGCGGCACCGGCCTCATCACCGGCATCGAGCAGGACACGACCCAGAACGACGTGAGCGCTCGGGTAGTCCGTATGCCGGGCCAGGCCGGAGTCGAGGATCTCGCGGGCACGGTCGAGGAGGCCGCCCTTGCGGTAGGCCTCGGCGAGATGGGTGAACACGCGTCCTTCCGGGTTGGCCGCGTAGAGCGCTTCGAGTTTCGCGATCTCGTCCCGGTTGGTTTCCATGATGAATCAGACTCCACGAGGTTGGGGCCGGAGAGGCGACCACCAGGCCGCCTTCGGTCGCTGACCCGCGTGCGCAAACATACGCAACACGCTCAATGAATTCGTGGGCGAGCGCGGTCAAGTTAGCCGCCGCCATTTCCGCGTGTCAACGCGGGCAGGCCCATCGTCAGACGAGATAAACGCCGGTCCCGTTGAAAGGAAGCCGAACGGCGATTAGCTTTTAACGCTTTTCTCGGGACCCACAGGAGGAACGATCGCCATGGTCATGCAGACAATGCGGGCGAATACGAAGTGGATCATGCTGGCCACTGCGGTCGCGTTCGTTGCGCTGATGGTTTTCGAATGGGGCATGGACCTGACGGGCCAGAGCAGTGCCCAGTTCGCCGGCGGCGAGATCGGCCGCGTCAACGGCGATGCGATCACGTACAACGAATACAATGCGGTCTACCGCAACCTGTACGATCAGCAACAGCAGTTCGTGAACGGTCCCATCGGGACAGCCATGAACAAGCAGATCGAGGATGCGGCATTCGAGCAGGTCGTCATGCAGCACCTGATCTGGCAGGAGTTGGAGCGACGAGGCATTGTCGTCACGGACGAGGAGATTCGTCAGGCGGCGCGTTTCGAGCCGCCGCCGGAGATGCAGACGAGCCCGTTGTTCCTGACGGACGGGCAGTTCGATCTGAACAAGTACCACGCATATCTGAGTTCGCCCGCCGTGGACCCGACCCTGTTGCTTCAGCTCGAAGCATACTATCGCGATGCGATTCCGCGCAGCAAGCTGTTTTTTCAGACGACCGCCGGTTCCTATGTGACCGATGATGAGTTGTGGCGCATGTGGCGTGACACGCGGGATGCGGTCACCGTGCGTTATCTGATGTTCGAACCTGCGTCGCGGGTCGCCGACGCGTCGATCACCGTGAGTGATGCAGAAATCGCCGCGTATTACCGGGAGCACCGGGAAGGATTCCTGCGGCCGGCGCGAGCGAGTGTGAAATACGTTGCGATCGATCGCACGCCGAACGCGGCGGACACCGCGGCTGCGCTCGAGCGCATTCGCGGACTGCGCGCGGAGATTGCGGGCGGTGCCGATTTCGCCGAAGTCGCGACGCGCGAATCGGCGGACAGCCTGTCTGCCGCGGAGGGAGGCCGAATCGAGATCACACGGGGCCAGACGGCGCCCGCGTTCGACCAGGCCGCGTTCTCACAGCGGGTCGGTGTCCTGGGTGAGCCGGTGCTCACACAGTTCGGCTACCACCTGATCCGGACCGAGAGTCGAGGCGGCGATTCAGCGACGGTCCGGCATGTCCTCGTGCCGATCGGGCTGTCGATCGGACGCCAGGATCGTCTCCTCGATCTGGCCGACTCGCTGGATGCACTGACGGAAACGCTGCGTCTCGAGGAGGCTGCCCGGCAGGTCGGACTCGAGGTCGGGGATGCGGAGCTCGTGCCGGGCCTGTCGTTCGTGTCCGACATTGGCCTTGCCGAGGACGGTGCCGTCTGGGCGTTCGATGATGCCGAGATCGGCGAGGTCAGTCAGCTCTTCGAGACGCCTTCGGTCTACTACGCATTCGAACTCATCACCCGCGACGAGGAGCGGCCTCTCACGCTGGAAGAGGCGACCGCGACGATCCGGGCCGCCCTCGTGGCCGGGAAGAAGATCGACCAGGTTCGCGAGACAGCCCGGCAGGCCGTCGATCGCATCCGGGCCGGCGAATCCATGGAAGCGGTCGCCACAGCCTACAATCTCGAAGTCGAGGAAGCCGGGCCGTTCACGCGTTCGGACTTCGTTCCCGGGCTGGGCCGGATGAACGCTGCGATCGGCACAGCGTTCGGGTTGCGACCCGGCCAGACCAGCGGTGTCGTCGAATCCGAGAATACGCTCTACATCCTGCGCGTCGTTTCGCGAGAGGACGCGGACCGGGCCGCATGGGAAGCCCAGAAGGCAGAACAACGCCAGCGCGTCACACAGGCGATCGGGGAGCAGCGGTGGGCACTGTTCACCTCTGCGATCCGGGCGACTGCCGACGTCGCGGACAACCGCAAGGCCCTCGAGCAAGCCGCGGACACGCTCGCGGTCGGCAACTAGACTCGGGTATTCCCCGCAGAAAATGCCCGGCCAATGTTGGTCATTGGCCGGGCATTCCTTCGACAATCCGTCGCGCTGGGACTACGGCAGGATCAACCGGTTGCTTGCGTCTTCTCGTCGGCGGGTTTGCGTTCGGGTGTCGGCGGCACGCTGGCGCGGGGAGCCGGCGAATGGATGCGTTCGGGCTCGTCCGATCGCTCGATATCGGAGGTGATGTCCTTCATCGAGCGACGGAACTCGCGGATGCCCTTGCCGAGGCCGCTTCCCAACTCGGGCAGCCGTTTGGCGCCGAAGATGAGGAGCAGGACGACCAGAACGAAGATCATCTCGGTTGGACCAAGATTGAACGGCATGGCTTATCTCTCTCTTTCCGGCTAGAACCAGGAGCGCATGACCAGCCCGACGAGCAGGATGCCGACGAGACTGAGCGCATTCAGGTTCACCGTCAGCGGCCCGATCACGATCGCGATCGCGAGCAGGTCGACGCTGAGCGGGCCGAGGGATGCTGAAACCGCCGTTGTCAGGAAGTCCCGCGGGGCGCTGTCGGGCAGGAAGAGGACTGCCAGTTTCGTGAACAGCGCGCCGAGAAAGAGCCCGACGACGAGGGCCCAGAACATACGCGGCACAGTGCCGCGCCGCCCATTGACCATCGTACCTTTCGCGTTTCCGGGGGTTCCCTGAGCAGAGGCGCGTCAGCGCCGCCGCTCGATCACGTAGTGAATCGCGTCGACCAGGCCGTCGGCAGTCTCACCGGGGGGCAGGTCGGCGAGGGCCTCGGCGGCCTGCTCGCCGAAACGGGCAGCACGCTGGCGTGCGTACTCGAGCCCCCGGTTCTCGACGACCAGTTCAATGACGCGGGCGATGCCGTCATCGGTCGGGACCGGCTCGGCGAAGAAGTTCCCGACCTCGCGCCTGCCCGCTTCGGACATGACCTGAAGCGAGTGGATCAGCGGGAGCGTGACCTTGTGTTCGCGCAGGTCCTGGCCACCGGGCTTGCCGCTGACGGCCTCGGCCTCCGTGTAATCGATCAGGTCATCGGCAATCTGGAACGCCATGCCAAGTGCGTGACCGTAGCGCCTGAGCGGCTCGCGCAACTCTGGCTGGCCCACGGCGCAGCCCATCTCGCAGGCTGCCGCCATCAGGCTGGCCGTCTTGCTCGCGATGAGAAGGTCGTAGTCCTGCTCCGTAAAACCAAGCGCATCGTGCGAAACGAGCTGCCGCAATTCGCCAATGCTCATCTCATTGGCTGCGCCGCCGAGGACTTCGATCAGGTCAGTACTGCCGAAGGTTGCGAGTTCCGTAACCGACCGACTGTACAGGTAGTCGCCGACGATCACCGCGGTCTGGTGATTCCAGAGCGCGTTGACGGTGGGCATGCCCCGACGCAGGACGGAATGGTCGACGGCATCGTCGTGGACGAGCGTAGCCAGGTGAACGAGTTCGACAATCGCAGCGAGCGTGACGACGCGAGGGTGCGGACGATCGCCCAGCCGGTTTGCGAGCAGGAGCAGAGTCGGCCGGAACAGTTTTCCGCGCGACCAGAGCAGGTGATTGCTGACCTCCTCGATTGCGGCGAAATCCGTCATCACGATCCGCCGCAACTCATGCACGACACCATCCAGAAGGTCCCGGACGGGCCGCTGGATCTGCGAGAGTTTCGGCGTTTTCGTGCCCAGCATCGGCCCATCCGTTGTCGCGGAACCCCTTGAGCCCGGAAGCTACCGGGGGGCCCGCACGGTGTCAAAGCCGGGCCATTCGCTCTGCCACGTCCTTGAAGGCGATGTCGAGGCCGACCACGCGCTCGTACGCATCCATCGCTTCACCGCTCTGGTGCATCTCTTCGTACGAGCGACCCAGCAGGTAGTACACGCCGATGAGTTCGATCTCATCGCCATGATCGAACTGCAACGCACGCGAAAGTACCTTGACTGCGATCTTGTACTGCTGCTTCATCAGGAAGCAGTGACCGAGTTCTTCGTAGATCTTGAGCCGATCGGTCGAGCCCGCGCGAAGCGCGGTCTGGAACTGGTTCACTGCTTCATCGAGCAGCCCCATCTCCTTGAACGCGAGCCCGAGATCGTAGTGACTGCCAATGTCATCGTGTGCGATGTGCTCGGACAGTTTCTGTTTGAATTGGGCCAGCAGATCCGCGAAGTCGCGGTCCTCATCGCCGGTGGGATCCGTCTCTTCGACGAAGAAGCGTGTCTCCTCCCTGTGGGGTTCGTTCACACCCAGGAGGTCCGACAGGTCGACCCAGCTTTCCGAAGCGGCCCCGTTCGCCGGCGCCGTCCCGACGTGATTCACATCGGCTGGTGCGGAAGTCGACCAATCCTTGGAGGCCGGCGTCGACCACTCCTCCGAGGAAGGACCCGCGTGCGCCGCCCATTCTTCGGAACCGACCGCCGCTTGCCCTGCCCAGTCATCCGGCGCCCCGGTCGCGGAACGCGTGGCCCAGTCATCCGGCGATTCTTCCGTGTCCGCCGGTTCCGGGCCGGTACCGTCCATGGCTGGCAACCGCGGCGATGTGGCCGCCAGGTCCGACTCCTCCTGATCTGCCCGTTCCTCGTGCGCGGGAGCAACGCCATCCGCGACGGGTGACGCATCGGCGGCCTTCCTCGCGCGAACGGGTTCCGCATCGCCCGCACGGTTCGTCGGGTCAGCCGCGGCAGCCGCCGCGGAGTCGGTGAGGCTGGTCTGCTCGAAGCCCTCGAGGCGGCCTGGCCGCTCGGATGCCCCCCTCGCGGCGCCAGACCGGTGCGTCGGTTCGAGGCCTGGAAGCCCGCGTGCAGTGGGAACGCCGTCCTCGTCGGTATCGCCCAGAGTCGGCAGTCCGAAACCGGCGCTCTCACCATCGGAATCCTCGCCGTCATCGGCCGCCGATTCCGCTGTCGCGCCGAGGTCGAGATCCGGGAGCAGCTCGAGCACTTCCTGGCGCAGCGCTTCGGCGGCGTCCAGTTCGCTCGCGCGCACTCGCATCCTGTACGCACGGCGGAACTCCTTGACTGCATCGTCCTGGCGCCCGTGCGCTTGCAGTTTGCGTGCGAGCAGCTCGCGGATCTCGGCTTCTTCGGAGATGCGCGCGAACTCTTCGAGCGAACCGAACGCGGCGTCCATCTCGCCTTTGCGAAAAGCTCGTTCGGCGAACTCGAGGAACCAGTGCCGCGCGTCGGTCAGGAACCCCTGCGACGCAGAGTAGACACCGAGCCTGCGCAGCAGGTCGAGCCGTGACGGTGCGTACCGCAGTGCCTTGTTGCACAGCGCGATCGCGTTGTTGTACAACTCGGCTTCCGCGTACTGCGCAGCGGCCTGCTCGTAGTAGCGAACGGCATCGTCGGAGCGGCCGAGCCGGAGATAGAGGTCACCAACACGATTGTAGAGCGGCAGGTCCGCGACATCGCGGTCGTCCGAATCCTTCAGGACGCGCAGATAGATGTCGATGGCGGCTTCCCACTCTTCGCGCTGTTCGTGGCCGCGTGCATGATCCTTGAGTTTGGCTGATCCCTTCATCGCCCTGTCACCATCCGGCCGTCATTGGGCGAGGTACGTGGCGAGACTGCGTGAAAGCAGCCGTTCGCTGGCACTCGCATCCATGTGCAGCCGGTCCGTGGCTGCGTCCATTAACAGGCGGTCGGGAACCATGCCGATGATTTCGGTGCGTATGACTTCGCCGCCAGCGATGGTAACATCGTGTTCGATTCGCCGGACCACGTTCATCGGTTCTGATTCCTCGACGTTCTCGAGGTTCATCGAGATCTGCATTTCGTTGCGACCGGTCAGCTCGAAGGCCATGGCGCGCAGGCCGCTGAAGCCACCCCCGGTTTCGCGCAATGCCGCCGCGATCCCTTTGAGGGTCGGCAGCGAGAGGCCGCGAACGTAGAGGTTCCAGGCCAGGAGCAGGGTGCGGGCGCCCGCGCACACGACGCCGGCTGTGGGATGGGCCCCCCGATGGGGCCATCCGGGCGGCATTTCGTCGGGCCGGCCGGTACCCTCCCAACCGGCGGACCGGGCCTCGAATCCGCCCCGCCTGAGCTCCGAGAGGGTCCGCCCGCCCGGGTCCGACGCCGAAGCGTAGTAGAAGACCGGGATGCCAGCCTCGCGGGCGATCCGGGCGCCCGCCTGGCGGGCCGTTCGGACGGCATCCGCCATCGTCAGCCCGTGCAGCGGGACGAACGGCAGCACGTCCATGGCACCGACCCGCGGGTGCAGGCCTCGGTGATTACGGAGGTCGATCCGGTCGCGGGCGACCGCCGCTGCCGCGACCGCCGCATTCTCGACGACGTCAGGCGGACCGATCGCCGTGATGACGGAGCGGTGGTGATCGGAGTCGGCTGACCAGTCGAGAATCGTTGCGCCGGCTTCGCGCATGGCGTGGACGATGGCGTGGATGACCGTGACGTCACGGCCCTCGCTGAAGTTCGGCACGACTTCGAGGATACGAGCGCTCATGCCTGCGACCTGTTCACAGTGGGCCGTGGATGGGCGAGGCTTCAGAGCACGGCCGTGCCGCGTTTCCAGACGTTCTCGATGCGCGGTGCACCGAAATGATAGGGGATCTCGGCGCACTCGCTCACGCTCCAGAGGACGATATCGGCCGGCGCTCCGGTGCGGAGCGTGCCGCGGCCGTCGGCGAGGCGGAGTGCGCGCGCGCCACCGGCGGTTGCCGCATGGATTGCCTCGAGCGGAGACATGCCCATCTGCGAGCACGCCATGGTCAGCACGAGCGGCATGCTGGGCGATGGTGCGGATCCGGGGTTGAAGTCGCTCGCCAACGCCACCGTGGCGCCTGCGTCCAGCAGCCGCCTCGCCGGTGCGAACCGCGTCCGGCCAAGAAAGAACAGCGTGGCCGGCAGTAGCGTTGCAACGGTATCCGACGTTGCCAGCGCCGCGATGCCCTCCTCACTCACGGCACCGAGATGATCGGCCGAGGCAGCACCAAGTTCCACAGCGAGTTCGGCGGCGCCCGAGCCTTCCAGTTCATCCGCGTGAAGTCGCGGCATCAGCCCGTGCGCGAGACCCGCCTCGAGAATGCTCCGGCTCTGCTCCCGGTCGAACACGCCCGGCTCCATGAACACGTCGCAGAAGCGGGCGAGACCGCGTGCCGCGACAGCCGGGATCATCTCGTCGATGAGCAGCTCGACGTACGCATCGCGGCGGTCACGGTACTCCGGTGGGAACTCGTGGGCGCCGAGGAACGTCGCCTCGATCTCGAGCGGTCCCTCGGCCGCGAGCGTCCCGATCGCCTCGAGCATCCGGATCTCCGCTTCCGTCTCGAGGCCGTAGCCACTCTTGATCTCCGCGGTCGTCGTGCCGAGTGCGATCATCGAGCGGAGCCGGGGGCGAGTCAGCGATTCCAGCTCTTCTCGCGACTTCTCCCGGACATCGCGCACCGACGCGTTGATGCCACCGCCCCGCCGTGCAATCTCCATGTACGGCACGCCGCTGCTGCGCAGCGCGTACTCGC
The DNA here is from genome assembly GCA_050732695.1 of Longimicrobiales bacterium. GTDB lineage: Bacteria > Gemmatimonadota > Gemmatimonadetes > Longimicrobiales > RSA9 > JBFFZF01. The sequence continues at coordinate 65,664 of JBOHRL010000035.1, forward strand.
CGGCACGGTAACGGCCAAACAACGCGTGCGTGTGCGAATCGACAAACCCGGGCGTGAGCACGCCGCCCTTGCAATCGACGCGCTCGCCCGTTGCAAAACGTCCGCCAAGCTCCGCGGCGGGACCGATTCCGGCGATGACCCCGTCCTCGACCGCGAGCGCGGCGTTGTCGAGAACACTGGCCTCATCCGTGCTCTCGCAGGTGACGATCTGGGAGACGTTCTCGAACAGCGTGAGGCTCATTCCGCGGCGTCCGCGCTGGCGCGGCAGATCTCGGCGAACGTGCCAGCCCGCACGAGCATTTCTACCGCGCGGATGTCCGGCCCCAGTTCGCGGTCGCGTCCCCATCGCGCAACCCGCTCGCGCACGCGGCCAAACGCCAGCGCAACGCCTGCGCCCGGCGTGAGCGGCTTCAGGAACTCGAGACCCTGAGCCGCCGTGATCAACTCGAGGGCGAGTACCGTCTCGAGGAGTTCCACCGCTTCACGCAGCTTGAGCGCGGCGCCCACGCCCATCGACACGTGATCCTCACGGTTCGCATCCGTTGGTATGTTGTCCACGCTCGCGGGAATCGCGCGCAGCCGGATGTCGGCGACGAGGGCGGCTGCCACGATCTGCGCCATCATCAACCCCGAATTGACGCCCGGGTCTTCGGTCAGGAACGCGGGTAGTCCTGAAAGTGCCGGATCGACCAGCCGCGCGATGCGTCGCTCGCTGATCGACGCAACGTCCGCACACACGATGGCGGCAAGGTCCAGCGCCTGGGCCACCGGTTGCCCGTGAAAGTTGCCGCCCGACAGGATGCGGCCGTCCTCGGGAAATATCAGCGGGTTATCCGTGACGCTGTTCACCTCCGTCTCGAGCACGGCGCGCACGTAGGCGAGGCCCTGGCGAGCGGCACCGTGGACCTGCGGCATGCAGCGGATCGAGTAGGCGTCCTGGACGCGGGGATCGCCATAGCGGTGTGATTCGCGAATCTCCGAACCTTCGAGGAGAGCGCGCAGCAGACGAGCGGACGTGACCTGGCCCGGCTGCGGTCGCACGCGCTGGATCGCCTCATCGAAAGCCTCAGGCGTGCCGCGCAACGCTTCGAGGCTCATCGCACCGGCGACTTCCGCCGTGTCGAGAGCCCGTTCTGCCGCGAGAAGCGCGAGCGTGCCGATGCCGGTATGGACCTGCGTCCCGTTGATGAGGGCGATGCCTTCCTTCGCTTCGAGGGTCAGCGCATCGAGTCCCGCGCGGTGCAGCGCTTCCCCGCCCGGCATCCGTTCTCCGCCATGGCATGCCTCTCCCTCGCCGACGAGGACCAGGCCGAGGTGTGCGAGTGGCGCGAGATCACCCGATGCACCCACACTGCCGCGCGCCGGGATGACGGCGATGACGTCGTTGTTCAGCAGATCGATGAGGCGGTCGGCCACGACTGGCCGCACACCGGAACAGCCCGCCGCGAGAACGTTCGCCCGTAACAGCGTGATGGCGCGCACGTCGGCCGTGCCGAGCGGCGGTCCGACGCCGGCCGCATGACTGCGCAACAGGTTGATCTGAAGCTCGCGCACACGGTCCGGTGGGATCACGACGTCGGCGAGTGCCCCGAAACCTGTCGTGATCCCGTAGACGACGCGGCCCTGTGCAATCGCGTCATCAACGACCCTGCGCGAAGCTGCCATCCGCTGCTTCGCGTCGCGCGAGATGGCGACGTGGGTGAGGGGAGCGCCGGCGCGGCTGTCTGTCGCGTTCGCGGCAGCGACCCGCTCGACGTCCTCGAGCGTGAGTGACCGCCCGTCGATTTCGAGTCGATCTGTCATGTGAGGAATGTGGTGCGTGCGACCGGTGTGCGGCAACGGTCAGCGAACGGTGCCGGGGCCCGTGCGAGGCGCGAGATCGCGCTGTTCGTAATCGAGTTTGATGTCCGGATTCGCGCGCAGGTGGACGCGGAACTGGAAGCTGAAATTGCCGGTCTGTGTCTTGACGAAATCGAAGTTCGCGTCCCAGTCGTGGAGCTGCCGGGTCAACGTGAGGATATGGTCGGTGAATTCGCTCTGTGTGAAGTTGTAGCCGGTGCTCCACTGCACGGCCCAGTTGAGTGTGGGCTGGAAGGAGAAGTTGGCGGTGAGCATCTGGTTCTCGAGCGGCGAGAACGCGTTGGGCCCTTCGATGGGGCGAGGCCGGAACATCGAGTAGCTGAACGTCGCGTTCCATGTGCCTGCGGGCTGGCGGGGTGGCGCCTGCCGCTCGTTCCCGCGGCCGACGACGCCGAAGTCGGCATCCGGCTGCACGAAGTCGCCGAGGCCGAGCGAATCGGCCAGAGCCGCGCTGTCCGCCGCGGCCCTGCGCAGGACGGAATCCGCTTCCTGCTGCTCCTCCGGCGAACGACCGAGGCCCAGAACCCGCGCCAGCCACGAGTCGGCACCCACGGAGAACGATGCGCTCACGCGCGACAGGTGCGGCTTGAACTCGCGGCCCTTCGGAATGCCCGCAGCCGAATCCGCGGCAATCTCGCGGAACAGGTCGTGCGTGAAGCTGAACTGGAGGCCGCGGAAAAGATCCGACTGGATGTTGTTGCTGATCTCCATCGTCTGGACGCCTTCGCCGTCCTCCTTTGCGCGAACGAAATCGTAGACGACGGCATCCGTGTTGATCGAGAGCAGGCGGAGCGGCTGGACGGTTTCGCGGCGCCGCAGACCGGACGAACCGATCCGCCCTGTCGTGTCCGCGGCAAGGCTGTCCTGCGGCGGACCGAGACCCGTCGGCTCGTCGGTCGAGTCCTGCCGCATCTTTGCCTCGAACGTCTGCGAGATCCCGATCGATAACTGGTTCCGCTCGCGGATCTCGCCAATCGCAAAGAACTGGCGTTGACGGTCCGTGATGGTCGGCGCGGGTGAATACGTGTAATTGAAGGACGGCGAGATCTTGTGCCGCATCCGCTCGACCGGCCCGATCCCCGGCAGAAACGCGTAGAGATCGGAGCGCAGCGCGGCGTTGAAGTCCAGACGCGTCGGGGCCGCGACACTGGCCCCGCCGGTCGTATCGCCCTGGAGGATCTCGCCGCGCAGGCGCAGGCCGGGCGTGAAGGTGGTCGACCCGATCAGGGGCTGCTGGAAGTTGATGCCCGTGCCCCACGTCATCCGCTTCTCCTGCCGGCGAGGCAAGTCTCGCAACGAGTCAGGCGCGAAATCGCGCGCGAGGTCCGTAACGTCGGCATATGAGAAGTCCTGTGACAAGGAGAGCCGGCCCAGCGTGAAGCTGCTCGTGACAGAACCCGTCACCTCGTCCCGGCCGCGCGCCGTCAGACCGCCAGTCGCATTGTCGATGCTGCGCGTAGACCGACGAGCATTCGCGCTGCCCGTCCATATCGCATTGCTGTAGAAGTTCTCCTCGCCGGGCGCAGCCTCGAACAGCGTGACCGAGGTCAGGTTCAGGCCGAGGCTCGGCAACACCATGCTCACGGTGTTGTCGCTCAGGTACTGTTCCCGTTGCGCGTTGAACTGGAGCGATCCGAATCCGAACCGGCGCGTGAAGCCGGCGCTCGAGCGGATCGACCGATTCAGCTCGCGCGGATCGAGCGACCGCTCGCGCACGAATCGCGTCGAAGTCGCGTAACTGATGTCAGCGCCCACGCGCGTACGTTCATCCGGCTGCCAGTCGCCTCGCCCTGCCACAGTGAAATCGCGCCCACCCTCCGCCTTCCAGAAGTTGCGGTACGTGACGCTGCCCTGGAGGAACTGGCGCAGGAAGCGGAAGTCCAGCGAGCCAGCGATCGCCGTGTAGTCGTTGCTCCGCCAGTCCAGCGCCGTTTCGAACCCGAAGTAGTCGCTGATCGCCCAGAAGAACCCGACGTTCTCGATACCGCGCTGGTATTCGGAACGATTGCGGAAGATGTCGTTGATGGTGAATCCCGGCATCAGCAGTCCGCTCCGCCTGCCGCTTTTCATGCTCTGCGCGAAGAACGGCAGCCAGAAGACGGGTACGTCCTGGAAGTTGAAGGTGACATCGCGTGCAACCAGCAGATCGCCGCGCACGACCTTGATCTCACCGGCAGCGAAGTGGTAATGCGGGATTTCGAGGTTGCAGTCTGTGAAGATGCCATCGTGCGTGTAGGCGGTGTCGCCGCGGGTGAAGACTTCGCGACTGTGCACGATCCAGTTCGCGCCCTCGCTGATCTCGGTCGTTGCGCCGCGGGCGACGCCGATCTGGGTGTCCGTGTTGTAGCAGAGGGAGTCGGCCGTGAGCGGAGCGCTCATTTCCTGGCCGGACAGCGTGGGCCGGCCGTAGGCGCACGCGATGTTCGTCTCCTGCGAGAAGACGATGGACGTGTCTGCCACCAGCCGCTGCCCCTCGCGCACGACCTCCGCCTGTTTGTGCAGCAGCAGGCGGCCGCTGTCGGCCTCGAAGCGCGCCGAGTTCGCCTTGTACTCGGTGGGCACGTACCCGGCCAGCCGGAGCAGCGCCTCCATGACCGAGTCGCGGGTCACGCCGCTGACGCTTTCGGGAGGTCTCGTTCTCACGAGCGAATCGAGCGCACCGGCCGTATCGACGCCCAGCGAATCGACGCTGGTTGAATCGACACCGAGTGTATCTGCGCCGAGTGAATCCCTGCGCAGCGCCGCGATCGAATCGGCGATCAGGCTGTCGCGGAGGAGCGGAGAAACGCGACGCAAGCGCTCCTGGATGAGCTGCGTCCGCGTCTTTGGTGTCGTGTCCTGCTGAGCGCCGGTTCGCTGCGCCGCGAGCGGCCGTCCCGGCACCGCCATCAACGAGAGGGCGATGGCCAGCGTTGCTACGAGCCGCCCTGTTGCGGCCGGCCCGGGCACGAATGCAGCCGTCCCGCGGGGGCCGGCCCCACGAAACAGGCCCCGACCGGGCCGTTCACACGTCAAGTCGCCCCCGGCACGGCCTCAACCTCGGCTTCGGCCGCCCGCTCCCGCCCACGCTCGACCAGTTTCGCGAGGCCAATGCTCAGCTCGTAGAGCAGAATGAGCGGGCCCATCAGGACGAGCGTTGCCGTGATCGCGTCACCGGGCGTGATGAGCGCGGACAGAACGGCCATGCCTGCAATGGCGTAGCGCCGTTTGGACTTGAGGAACTGCGACGTGATGAGACCGATAGACGAGAGGATCAGTACGACAACGGGCATCTCGAAGAGGACGCCGAAACCGAGCAGCAGCCTGATCACGAAGCCGAAGTAGAGACCGGCCGTGATCTGCGGCGCGAGGCTCTCGCTCAGCAGGCTCATCGTGAACCGCAGCGTGAACGGAAGCGCGACGAAGTAGGCAAGCAGCACGCCGGCTGCGAAGAGGATCAGCCCCAGATAAAGGGCTGGTACGATGGCCTTCCGCTCGCGCGGCAGCAGTGCGGGTGAGAGGAACGCCCATGTGTGGTAGAAGACGATGGGCGAGGCCAGAACGAAGCCCATCGAGAGGGCGATCTTGATGATGATGAAGATCGGGTCGGTCGGCCCGAGATAAACGAGCTTGCCGTCCTCGGCCACGACGTACGGATCGATGGGCCGCTTGAGCAGGCCAACCACGTCGAAGTTCATGACGACCACCATGGACAGCGCGGTCGCAACGATGAGGGCCAGCAGGCTCCAGAGGATGCGCCAGCGAAGTTCCTCGAGGTGGTCGAGGAACGGCATCTCCGAGTTGCGTGACCGTCTGAACTTCATGGCGAGTCGAACAGCGGCAGTTCTTCCTGGCCTTCTCTCTGGGCCGCCCGGGCGCGCCGGGCGGACAGATCACGGAGTTCGTCGTAAAACTCCTCCAGATCCTGAAAGTTCCGGTATACGGAGGCGTAGCGGACGTAGGCCACATGGTCGCGCGTCTTGAGCTGGTCCATGACCAGCTCGCCGATCATGTGGCTGTCGACCTCATCGTCATTTCGGCGCGCGAGGGCGTCATCGACGGCTTCGACCATCGCATCGATTTCGGCCGTCGAGATGAGCCGCTTGGCACACGCCCGTGCAATGGACTGGAAGAGTTTGGCGCGATCGTAACGCTCGGTTGCGCCGTCGCGCTTGACGACGACGAGCGGCCGTTCCTCGACATACTCGTATGTCGTGAATCGACGCTGGCAGGAAAGACATTCGCGCCGGCGACGCACGGCCCGGCCTTCCCGGCTGACTCGTGAATCGACGACGCGATTGTCCATCCCGCTACAGAACGGGCACCGCATTCAGCGCCCGATCTGTCGCAACCGCTCTTCCGCCAGCCGGAACTCGTCGCTGCCGGGATATCGGCGGCGAATCAGCTCGTAGAGTTCTCTCGCGAGATCGACGTCCTGACCTTCCTCCGCGAGGAACCCGGCCCGATAGAGAGCAGCAGGGGCGCGCGGCGAGTTCGGCCAGTTCGATTCGACCTTGCGCAACTCCTCGATGGCCTGGGCGGCATTGCCTTCCTTGGCGTACGTCTCGCCGATCTGGAACTGGGCGTCGGGTGCGCGCGGGTCCTGCGGGTACTGATTGATGATGGCCTCGAACGTGATGCGCGCTGTCGTGAAGGCGCCCTCGGCGAGCTTGGTCAGGCCGAGTTCGTACATGCCCTCGACCTCGGTCCCGACACGGCTGCCGGAGGATACGCCACCGGACGGCGCCTGTTGCAGCGACTGCTGGTCGAGACGATCGCTCAGTTGAGCAATCAGGCCGTGCAGCTGGTTGACGATCGCTTCTGTGCGGCCAAGCTGCTGCTCGAGTTCCTGGAATCGATGGCTGGTCTGGCCCTGGGCGTCGAGCTGCGCGCTGTACCCGGCCTTGATCGTATCGAGCAGCATGCGGTTCTGTCGCTGCATCTCGCGGAATAGCGAATCCTGATGCGTTTGCAGCGCGACCATTTCCACGCGGACCCGCCTCATGTCACCCTTTGTCGCGCAGCCGGAAAGCGCGACGGCCGCGCCGAGTCCGAAAGCCAGGATTCGCGCGGCCCGCATCGCCGGCCGGGGCGACGACTCCGCCCCGCGCATCACCAGTCGCCGGTTGGACGCGTCAGATTGTCGCCACCTGCCGTGATGACGAACTCGGCGCGCCGGTTCTGCGACCAGGCCGACTCGGTATGACCGGCATCGAGCGGCCGGTCTTCACCCATCGAGTCGATCGTGAAACGCGTGGCCTGAAGCCCGAATCCCGCTATGTAGTCCCGCACGGAACTGGCTCGGGCCCGGCCGAGGGCGAGGTTGTACTCGAGCGAGCCACGCTCGTCGGCGTGACCCGTGACGCGCAGCGTCACCGCCGGATTGGCTCGCAGGATCGCGACCTTGCGATTCAGGACTTCCTGCTGATCGCTCCGAATGCTCGAATCGTCGTAGTCGAAGAAGATCATCTCTTCGAGCGTGGAGCGCGCCTCACGAGCGGCTTCTTCTCGCCTCGCCGCTTCTTCTGCCGCGCGCCTGGCCGCATCGATCGAGTCCTGGTTGACGGTCGGCCTCGCCTGGACCGGGGCCGGCGGCTGTTCCGGGGCCGGCTGCTCCGGCTCCTGCCTGCTCGAGCACGCCGTGAATACCAGGCCCGCGGTGATGAGAATCATCGCCCGCCGCAGCATCATCGCGTTCTCCTTGCTTGATGATTGGAGTTCCCGTTGTCAATCGTGTGTCTGTACCGTGTTCACCGTGCCTGCCAGCGAAGGCGACCAGGCCGCAAGCCGGAGCTTCGCGCCAGCGCCGCCACTCACGAGGAGCCGGATCTCACCGGTCACAGTATCGATAACATACAGACTCGCTGTGCCGGCGGACAGGGTTGGCTGGCTCGTGTAGACGATGTGTCGGCCATCGGCGGCCCAACTCGGATCCTCGTTCCGGCCCCGTGATGTCAGTTGCTGGATCTGTCCGCCCGGCCTCGCCGCATCCGCCATCATGATCTGGAATGTGCCGCGCGAGGCACCGTGAAACACCAGGCGAGTGCCCGTTGGCTGCCAGTCCGGCGAATAGTATTCAACGCTCTCGCCGAAGGGCGTCACGGCGACCGCGTTGCGGCCGTCCGCACGTGCGGCGTAGATGTGCTGGCGCCCGGTGCGCGAGGAATGGAATGCGAAGCGCTGGCCATCCCTCGAGAAGCTCGGCGAAAGGTTCTCCGCCCGTCCCTCGGTCAGTGCTCTCGCCTGCGAGCCATCGAACGCGAATACCTGCATCGTCGAGCCGGCCCACGACGCATACGCGATGTTCTCCGTGTTCGGGATGTAACACGGTGTGAGGATCTGTTCCTCGCCGGTCGCGTTGCGCAGGGTCCGGGTCGCGCCCGTCGCCATGTCGCGCTCGATCAGACGCCAGCCGCCTTCCTCGAGGTGCACCGTGTATGCGATGCGGGTACCATCGGGAGACCACGCCGGGGAATAGACGAGCGAAGCGGATCCCGAGATGCGGCGCAGGTTCTCGCCATCGGAATCGACCACCATGAGATCGTACGTCCCACCCGTGTTCTGGCGAACGAACGTCACGCGTGTTGCCGCCATGCCCGGCTGGTTGGAGATCCAGCGGACGATCTGGTCCGACAGCGTGTGGACCGCCATGCGGAAGTCGCTGTGCGATGTGTCCGGCAGCGAAAACGTCTGTGTCTGCCGCACATTGGCGTACACGACATCATGGAGCGAGACGGAGACGTGGAAACCGGACGCCGAAGGAGTCACACTGCCGGCGACGAGCCAGACGATGTTGAGACCGTTCCACTGCGTGTAATCGATGTCGCCGGTTGCGAGTTGTTGTGGCACGACCGTCATCTGGAAGCGGTCGGAGAGCGTGAGGTCATTGCGCACGATGCCGGCGATATCGGCGGTCGCACTCGAGGGTGCGCCGAGCGCTTCGAACGGTCGGACCGCGAGTGTCTGCCGGCCGGCCTTCGAGTAGCGCGTTTCGAGCATCACGCCCGGCGGCAGGTCCTGCTGTTGCGCCGAAACCGGGACTGCGGCGAAGAGTACCGCGACGGCGGCGAAACAGGCCACGATCGCGGCGAAACGTCGCGCGACGGCGGCGCAAGGTGCCGGAGCGGCGGCCATGGGCACCGCGCCGCTGAGAAGTCGACTCCACCGCATGTCTCTTTTCACTCTCGTTCTCGAGGTTCAGCGTCCGGGCGGCAGGAACCGGAACCGGATCCACAGCCGGTCCTGGACCCAGCCATCGGGCAACGGACCGAACATGCCGCGCCGGCCCGCGAGTTCCACGGCCTCAATGGTCTGGATGTCGAACGTGTAGTCGGCTGACCGATCGACGACCTGCAAACCGCCGACCGAACCATCGCGATTGATGTAGAACGCGATCACGTTCTCGGGGTTCCCCGTGCCCGACCAGCGGAAGAAACGATTGATCTGGGTGATGATGTTCTGAAGGTATGTCGGGAAGGGGAACTCGGCGCCATCGATGTCGACATCGATGTTGTCGCCGCCGGGCGAATCGGCCTGTGCGTTGGCGCCAGCGACCGGTTCCGGTTTGTGCTCGACCGGCTTTGTCTCCGTGGGCGTAACCTGCGCGCGTTCGACTCGCTCGACGCGCTGCGGCGTTGTGGTCACCGTTGGTTCGGGCGTTGGCGCGGACACGATGGTCTGTGCGATTTCGGCCCGCGGCTCTGGCGGCCCTTCGACCTGTGCCGGCGGACTGTACAGCCGAACGCGGTAGGTCTCGAACCGAACGGCATCACGGCCGGCAAGGAACCCCCATACCACGAGGCCGAGCCCGATGACGGCGTGGAAGACCACGGACGTGATATATGCGCGCCGATCCGGACGCGGCTGGCGAAGGCCGATGCCGCTGCCGAGGACCAGCCCGCTCATTGCGGGTCGGCCAAAGCTACCTGCGTGGCCGTTGCCCATGGCGTGCTCCTCCGATCAGCGTTCCCGTGGAGGCGGATCGACGGCGAGACTGACGTTCGTGATGTCGAGTTTCATGAAGACACCGAATACCTGCATCACGCGACCGTACTCGACGCCGCGGTCACCCTTCACGGAAACCGCCCGCTTCGTATCATCGCCGAGGAGAGTGGGCACGATCTGCTCGAACTCTTCGAGCGACTCGACCTTCGTCTTGCCCACGTAGATTTCACCGTCGCGTGCCACGCTCACGACCAGCGCGTCCGATGCGTCCAGAGGCGTTGCTGCCGCTTCCGGCAGTTGCAGCTCGATGCCACCCTGAAGGATCGGAGCCGTGATCATGAAGATGATCAGCAGGACGAACGCGACATCGATCAGGTTCGTCATGTTGATCTCCGCATTCACGGGCAAACCGCGCCGGTGCCGGCCATAATGGAGCATCAGAGTCGTCCTTCACGCGCCAGCGTGCCGATGAATTCGCTGGCGAACCCTTCCAGTTCGCCGCTGAATCGATCGAGCCGGGTCGCATAGTAGTTGTAGGCGATCGCGGCTGGAATCGCCGCCACGAGCCCCAACGCCGTGGTGATCAAGGCCTCGGCAATCCCCGGTGCAACGGCCGTGATTCCCGCCGAACCGGTCAACTGGATGTCGAGGAACGCCCTCATTACACCGATCACGGTCCCGAGGAGCCCGAGCAGCGGGGCCGTAACGCCAATGATGGCGAGCCAGACCATGCCGCTCGACAGCCCGTCGCGTTCTTCGGCCTGGACTTTCTCGAGAATCAGCCACAGCGCATTGAGCTGGCCCTCGCTGAGGCCGGCGGAATCGGGAGCGTTTTCGCGCAGAGCGCCGGGCCGCAGTTCGCTGAAGAAGTTCGTGCCCTGGCGGAACATCCGTGTGTATGGCGTGTCGGGCAGTTTCATGCTCGCACGATACGCATCCTGGAGGCGGGTCGTTCGGCCGATCGCTTCGACGAAGCGTTCGCCCTCCCGGCGCAGGCGGCGCAGCTGCCTCGCCTTCCACAGGATGATCACCCACGAGGCGAGCGAGAACAGGCCCAGCACCCCAAGCACGATCTTGGTCTCGAACGATCCGCCGAGGATCAGCCCGAACGAGCGCGATACGCCGCCCTGCAACATCAGGATCACGCGGTCTTCTCCTCCTCGTCCGCAATGAATTGAAACGTACGCGCCAATCCTTCACCCAGCGTCGTCGCCGGCGCCCAGCCAGAATCGCGGGCATGCGCGATGTCGAGACACGAGTGCCGCAATTCGCCCGCACGTGCGCCCGCCATGCGAATCCCCGTATCCCGACCGGACAGGGCGTGCAGCTCGGCTGCAAGCTGATTCACACTCGTTTCCGTGGCAGTCCCTACGTTGAATGCGCGCGCGTCCAGGCCGTCGGCCGGCGGCAGGTCTGCCTCGCCAAGCTGAAGGTTGGCGCGCGCCACATCCTCGACGTACACGTAATCACGCGTCTGCTCGCCATCCCCGAACACGGTGAGCGGCTCCCCCTCGAGAATGCGTCGTGAAAAGATGGCGACGACGCCGGCCTCTCCGTGCGGATCCTGGCGCGGACCGTACACATTGCTGTAGCGCAACGCGACGTACTCGAGGCCGTGCACGTGCAGATAGTAGTGCAGATAATGTTCTCCGGCGAGTTTCGACACGCCGTAGGGTGAGAGCGGCCGCTTCGCTGCCCCTTCCGGTGTCGGCCGCCGTTCGGGTTCACCATACACGACACCGCCGGACGAGACGTACACAAGACGCCGGGTTCTGTGCCGCCTCGCCGCTTCCACGAGGTTGAGGAAGCCGTCGATGTTGATGGCTGCATCGGCGCGTGGATCGTGGACCGATGTGCGAACATCGATCTGTGCTGCGTGGTGGTTCACGATGTCGAAGCCGCCGGCCCGTTCAAACAGTGATGGCAGTGCCGGGTCACGGAGATCCATCTTGTGGAACTCGGCGCCGGCGGGGACGTTGGCCAGACGGCCGGACGAGAGGTTGTCGAGGATCCAGACGCGGTCGCCGCGCGCGACGTACGCCGCGGCCACGTGACTGCCGATGAAGCCTGCCCCACCCGTCACCAGAACCTTCATTCGATTTGCCTCAATCATCCTGTTCGAGGTCCGGACGCACGTACGGGCACCATCCGGTGCCCGTACGTTACCATGAGGTCCGGCGGGGCGTCGGGCCCCCGCGGGCTCATTGCATCTTTCGTACGACGCGGACGATCAGGCCATCGGTCAGGGCCGTGCTCGACGCACCGGCGACGCGGACCGTGGCGCTGTTCTCGCGCACCTTGACGACGCGTAGCGTCGCGACCACTTCGGGCGGCAGTTCGGCGTTCTCACGCTCATTCGGCCTGGCCGGCACGAACGCAATCAACTCGTCGCCGACCATCAGTCCGTCTTCGCGACCCAGATCGACGAATCCGTTGTCGTACGTGCCGAAGAGAGGTTCGCCATCGAGAAATGCGACGAGCAGTCCTTCCGGCCCGCTCGCGGCGACCGATGGTTGTCTCCGCATGAGACCGACCGGCGCCTCGTACGGAATCAGATAGTCCCCGACTTTCGCCGGGCCGTACTGCCGAACGACTCTCGCCTCCATGACCGACTCGCCCACGGAATCGACCGCCACCAGAGCCACCGGGACTACGATGTTGCCCAGCAGTCCAACGGGCGGATCAAAGCGCACGACCAGCATCGAATCACCGGCGGTGGCCGCATCGCCTCGCATTGCACCGACCAGCACCCGGTCGTACGGGTGCAGCACGGGCGGAAATTTGTCACCGTGTGTCACCGGATCGGCCATGCCGATGAGGCGGCCACGGATGCTGGACGTCGCCGAATCGGCGAGCCAGGCGGCCGAGTTATACTCGCCGGGCGACACCGCGTAAAGAGGTTCGCTCCTGCTGACGAGTGCGAACGCGCGTTCCTCGTTCGCCGCGGCGGGCGGCGTATAGAAGCGCGTGCGGCCCTGAGCGGTCTGCCCCGTCGCTTCGAACACGCCTTCCGCGACCGTGTCGGGTTGCACCGCCACTGGCAATCCGCCCTCCACCCCCGGGATCATCAACCGCTCGCCCGGATAGATCCAGTGCGGATCTTCGACGACGTCACGGTTGGCCTCGAAGATCGTGGGCCACAGGAAGGGGTTCGTGAAGTAGAAGTTCGCAAGATCCCAGAGTGTGTCACCAGCGCGCACGAGGTGCTCGCGTGACTGCGTGGCGGGTTCCTGCGCGCTCGCCGGCAGCGCTGCGCCGATCAGAATGACCAGGGAGAACAGCGTGCGGGTCGGATTTCTGTTTCGACCGTTCAAGGGACGAACCGCTCCGTCAAAAGGGTAGATCCTCATCCGCGTCCACGCCCGGTCTCCCGGACGCAGGGCGATCCGGCTCTGCCGGGCTCCACACCTCGGCCCGGCCGCCGAGCGGCATCACCGCCTCGGCTACGATCTCCGTCACGACCCGCCGTCCCTTGCGGCCAGACGTTTCCCGCGTTTCGATCCGGCCTTCGACGTAAACCAGCTCGCCCCGCCGGACCCCTCGTTCGACAACGGTCGCCAGGCGATCCCACGCCACGACCGTGTGCCAGTCCGTCTTCTGCTCGTCGCCCCGCCGGACGGGCCGGTCCGTGGCCAGCCGGAAGGTCGCGACGCGTGCACCGGACGCGGTCGCACCGACGTCGGGCGCATTGCCCGCGCGGCCAATCAAATGGACACGGTTGAGGTCGCAACTCATGCGAGCAACCCCGGACGACCTCTCGTGCCTGCGATGTAAGTGCGGACAGGAAAGACCGTTACGCCGTTGTCCGACCGTCGGATACCGAGCGCGTCCATTCCAGTATCGGCACCTGCGCCGGGCGGGAGCAGTCCCGAAAGGATCACGAAGCTCGCGGAATCGCGAGCCGCATCACGATCGCATCCTCGACTGGCCGGATGTAATAGCCGCGCCGGACGCCAACGGGCAGGAACCCCAGACGTGCATAAAGATCACGCGCGCCATGGTTGCTCTGGCGCACCTCGAGGAACATCTCCCGGACGTGCCGGGCCGCCGCCCGCCTGACCGACTCCGCGACGAGCTGGCTCGCCACGCCCCGCCGCCGGAATGCTTCGTCCACGGCGACGTTGCCCAGTTCGCCCTGATCCAGCGTGTGCCACCACACGGCATAGCCGGTCACCGTCGGACCCATCTCGGCGACGATCAGGTCCGCATCGCCGCGCTTGAGCAGTGCGCGGAACGTGCTCTCGCCCCATGGCATCGAGTACGAGCTGTTTTCGATCGCCACGACCGCATCGACATCCGCCGTCACCATCGTGCGGAGTGTCACAAGGTTCGCGGACACGCTGGCCATCAGATCACCGCTGCGCTGCCGGCTCGCCGGGCGCCTCCGGCTCTGTTCGAAGGAACTGTTGGTTTCCGGTCTCGAGCAGCGGCTGGTGCGCGTCACCCGGGAACCGAACTCCCGGCGACCGCAGATACTCGGGCGTCCAGCGAGCCGGGTCCGCGACGCGGCCATGGGTTTCGCCGGAATCGAATAACCACAGGAGCGCCGACGCCCGCGGCACGGCGAGGTGAGCGTGCCCCAAACGGCCGCCGGCGGCGTCGATCCGATGGCCATGCAACAACGCGCCTTCGCCGACGTACAGCGGATCGAACTGGCGCAGCGTCTCGATCACCCTATCCACGTGCAGGCCGGCGGGCTCGAACAGTGTCCTGATGTGAACCTGGCCGTCCTCGCCCAGTGCGAATTGATAGCACGCGGCATACACCTCACCTCGCCGCGCATCGAAGAGTGCACACACCGGACCACTTTCGCCTGTGCCGGCTGCGAGCATCATCAGACTCGACCAGGCATACATCGGGAGGGCCAGCGCAGACACGAGAGCCTTGGCCGTCGCGCCCGCAATCCGGACTCCCGTGAATGAGCCGGGGCCGCCTCCGACAATGACGCCGCCCAGATCACTCCGCTCGAGGCCGGCATGGCGCAGGGCGAAATCGATGGCCGGAAGCAGCGATTCGGCGTGCCTCGCCTCCACGCCGATCGTCACTTCGGCCAGCACGTTCGTCGCGCGGCCAATCGCCACCGTGCCGAGCGGCGTCGCCGTGTCGAGCGCAAGAAGCGGCCGCCCGGCGTGGCTGTCCTGCGCCGCGGTCAACGCGGTGGTGTCCGTCGATCGACGGGATCGTCCAGCCTTCGAGGAGGCACGCATGACAGGATCAGGGCGACGGCGGTGGCGGCAAGGGCGGCGCCGGTCCGACGCGCGATGCGTGAACGTGGCGGACCGGTGACCCGGGCGAGGGCGCAACGAGTTCGATCTGCCAGCGTGGCGCAGGCAGCAGACTGGCCGCGCGTTCCGGCCATTCGATCACGACGATCTCGCCGGGAAGACCGAGTTCGCGCCAGCCGAGTTCCCAGACATCCTCCGGCTGACTCAGGCGATAAAGATCGATGTGCACCACGTCGCCCGATCCGGTCGAGTAGCGATAGAGCAGATTGAACGTAGGCGATGGCATCGCGCTCGTCACGCCCGCGCCGCGCGCGATGGACCGAGCGAGTACGGACTTGCCGGCGCCGAGTTCGCCCGACAGCGCGAGGACAAGGGGACGGCCGGCCTCGCGACCGATGCGGCGGCCCCATGACTCGAGCGCGCCTTCATCGGCCAGGAATCGACCGATGCTCATGAGGGTGACGGCTGCGTTGAGCCGAGCCTCGCCTTGACCTCGAGCAGCTCATCACGCAGGACCGCGGCCCGCTCGAAATCGAGCATGGCCGAGGCTTCCTTCATCTGCTGCTCGAGGATCTTCGCCCATTCTTCGAGGTTGACTTCGTCCGCATACTTCGCCTGTGCTTCAGCAACCTTCATCGGCCTGCGTTCCGCCCGCGCATCGGCCACGCGCGTGGACAGCATCAGCTCTTCGACACTCTTGACGATGGTCTGCGGCGTAATACCATGTTCGCGGTTGAAGGCGAGCTGCGTATCGCGCCTACGCGTCGTTTCGTCGAGACAGCGCTCCATCGAGCCGGTGATGCGATCCGCATACAGGATGGCCTTGCCGTTGACGTTGCGCGCCGCACGCCCGATCGTCTGGATGAGCGACCGCTCATCGCGCAGGAAACCCTCCTTGTCCGCGTCGAGGATCGCGACCAGGCTGACTTCCGGCAAGTCGAGGCCTTCACGTAGCAGGTTGATACCGACGAGAACATCGAAGCGACCGAGCCGCAGCTCGCGCAGGATTTCCATTCGCTCGATCGCGCCGATGTCGGAGTGCATGTAGCGAACGCGGATGCCGATCTGCTGGAGGTAGTCGGTCAGGTCCTCGGCCATCCGCTTGGTGAGCGTCGTGACGAGCGTGCGTTCCCTGCGAGCCTCGCGTTCGCGGATTTCGGCGATCAGGTCGTCGATCTGACCGCGCACCGGCCGGATCTCGACGGCTGGATCCACGAGGCCGGTGGGCCGGATCAGCTGTTCGACGACGACACCGCCCGCCTTTGCCAGCTCGTAATTCCCCGGTGTCGCCGATACGAAGATCGCGCGCGGCACGAGGAGTTCCCACTCCTCGAAGCGGAGCGGCCGGTTGTCGAGTGCACTGGGCAAGCGGAACCCGTGCTCGACGAGGGTCGTCTTGCGTGCCCGGTCGCCGTTGTACATGCCGCGGATCTGCGGGACCGATGCGTGCGATTCATCGACAATGATGAGGAAGTCTTCGGGGAAATAATCGAATAGACACGCGGGCCGCTCGCCCTCCGCGCGGCCAGTCAAGTGCCGCGAGTAGTTCTCGACACCCGGACAGGTGCCGATCTCGAGCAGCATCTCGATGTCGAAATTCGTCCGTTGCTCGAGCCGTTGCGCTTCGAGCAGCCGGTTCGCGCCGCGCAGCTCGAGGAGCCGCTCGTCGAGTTCCTCGCGGATGCGCACGACCGCCCGCTCGACCGTGCTCCGTTGCGTAACAAAGTGCGTGGCCGGGTAGATTGCCGTACGTTCCAGCCGCCGGATCGTGTCACCGGTCAGCGGATCGAATCGCGAGATGCGCTCGATCTCATCGCCGAACAGCTCGATCCGGATGCCCTGCTCTTCGTACGCCGGGAACACCTCGACCGTATCGCCACGCACACGGAACGTACCACGCTGGAATTCGATGTCATTGCGCCCGTACTGGATGCGGACCAGCGCCTGGAGCACATCGCGCCTCGCCATCTGCTCGCCCACGGTGAGCATGAGCATGAGTTCGCGATACTCGCGCGGATCGCCCAGACCGTAAATGCAGGAGACGGAGGCGACGATCACGACGTCTTCGCGTTCCATCAGCGACGACGTCGCACGCAGCCGCAGCCGTTCGATGTCCTCGTTGATCGAGGCGTCCTTCTCGATGTACGTGTCCGTCGAGGGGACGTACGCCTCCGGCTGATAGTAGTCGTAGTACGAGATGAAGTACTCGACCGCGTTGTGCGGCAGGAACTGCTTCAGTTCGCCGTAGAGCTGGGCGGCCAGCGTCTTGTTGTGGCTCATGACGAGGGCCGGTTTGCCGAAATTCGCGATGACGCTGGCCATCGTGACCGTCTTGCCCGAGCCGGTCACGCCCAGCAGCGTCTGGAACGTGTCGCCTCGTTTCAGACCTTCCGTCAGTTCGGCGATGGCCTGCGGCTGATCGCCAGCAAGATCGAATGGCAGCTCGAGATCGTAGGTGGCCATGAGGCGGGCTGATACACCGGACGCGGCGCGGGGATCGAAGGCGGTGTGGCGAGCTTGCCTCACCAGACCCGACGCGAACGGCGGCGCCGCCAGACGAGGAGGAGGAGAAAGGGCGGCCCGAGGAGATCAGCTCGGTGGGCCGGCGTCACGAACCGGGAGCGCCGGCGGACCCGTTCGGTAATCAGGTACTACGGCCGTTCCGGCGGCAATAACGCCGAACCGTCATGAACGGCTCCGCGGCAATCATGCAAGCCTGTGACCCGAAAACGCGAAGTCGCGGCATCGTTCGGCCGGCGCGCGCAACACGGTCGAGCAACCCAGCTTCACGCAGTTCACGTCACTCGTCGGTTCCGTCACGCCTCTTCGACTTCTTCGACTTCCTTCTCGGGCACGTATTCGTGCCGCTCGACGGAAAGAACGCCGTTCACGCGCCGGATCGATTTGATGACCTTCTTGAGGTGGGCGAGGTCCTGGACCTCGACGACGAAGGAACCGTTCATGCCGCCCTCGACAGCGTGCATCTCCGCGGCCTGAATGTTGGTCCCCGTGCCTGAGATGGCGGATGCGACGTCGGAGAGGAGGCCGCGCCGGTCGTTGCCTTCAACAACGAGCCTGACGAGGAATCGCTCGTTCTCTTCGGCAGCCCAATCGATCTCGACGCGACGTTCGGGGTGGGTCGAGAGGTTGAGGACGTTGGGGCAGTCGGAGCGATGGATGCTGATGCCACGTCCGCGCGTGATGTAGCCGATGACGTCGTCGCCCGGAACCGGCTGGCAGCACTGGGAATAACGGACCATCATGTTGTCCATTCCCTGGATGCGCACGCCCTTGGCGGTCCCGCGCACGCGATTGACGAAGCGCTCGAAGGCCGTCGGCGGTTTGACCGGCTCGATCTCCTCTCCAGGGAACAGTTCGTTCAGAATGGCGTTGGGGCCGATGTCGCCGCGGCCGAGCGCGGCGTGCACCTGTTCGAAGTTCGAGTAGCCCAGCTGCTCGGCGGCGGTCTGGAGTGTGGCGGCGTTCGGTGCCGTCTTCCTCGCTTTGCGCAGTTCGCGTTCGAACAGCTCCTTGCCAAGCGCGGCGGATGCCGATGACTCTTCCTGTTTGATGTACTGCCGGATCTTCTGGCGCGCGCGTGCCGTCTTGACGAACGCCAGCCAGTCGCGTGATGGCTTCTGGCGCTGGTCGGTGCTGACTTCGACCGTGTCGCCGTTCTTCAGCTCGCGCGAAAGCGGCGAGATGCGACCGTTGATCTTCGCGCCCGCGCAGTGGTACCCGACCTCCGTGTGCACGGCAAAGGCGAAGTCGATCGGTGTCGCGCCCCTGGGTAACTGCTTGACATCGCCGCGCGGTGTAAAGACGAAGATCTCGTCCTGGAACAGGTCGATGCGCAGGAACTCCATGAACTCTTCGGGTTCGCGCGTGTCCTGCTGCCATTCGAGCACCTGGCGGAACCATGACAGGCGCTCGTCGACCTCGTCCGCATCCTTGCGTTCACCACCCTTGTAGCGCCAGTGCGCGGCAATCCCGTACTCTGCCGTGCGGTGCATCTCGTGGGTACGGATCTGAATCTCGTAGAGGCGCCCGCCCGGTCCGAAGATCGTCGTGTGCAGTGACCTGTACATGTTCGACTTGGGCGTGGCGATGTAGTCGTGGAAGCGCTCCTGCAATGGCGTCCACTTGTTGTGGATCACGCCGAGCGCATGGTAGCAGTTCGCCACGGTGTCCGTCACGACCCGAATCGCCATCAGATCATAGATCTCCTCGTATGGCTTGCCGCGCTTCTCGATCTTGCGATTGATGGACCACAGGTGCTTGGGCCTGCCGTACACCTCGCACGGCACGCCGGCTCTGCGCAGCTCGTCTTCGAGTGGTGCGCGCAGTGCCTCGATCTGGGTTTCGCGCTGGGCGCGCTTGTTCGCAATCTTGGTCGCGAGCGACTTGTACTGCTCCGGCTCGAGGTGCTTGAAGGCGAGGTCCTCGAGTTCCCAACGGATCTGGGCCATGCCCAGTCGGTGCGCGAGCGGAGCGTAGATCTCCTTCGTCTCGAGTGCGATCCTGCGCCGCTTGTCCGGTCGGAGCGGATCCAGCGTACGCATGTTGTGCAGCCGGTCGGCCAGCTTGATGACGATGACTCGTGCATCCTGTGCCATCGACAGCAGCAGTTTGCGATAGTTCTCGACCTGTTGCTCGGTCGTCGACTGGAACTGCACCTTGCCGATCTTCGTGACGCCATCGACGATGCGAGCGACTTCGGGCCCGAACTCGGCTTCAACGTTGTCGAGCGTGACCTGCGTGTCCTCGACGACGTCGTGAATCAGGGCTGCCGCAATCGAAACGCTGTCGAGGTGAAGATCCGCAAGGATGCGGGCGACCTCGACGAGGTGCGCCGTGTAGGCCTCGCCCGATGCCCGCCGCTGGCCGGCATGCGCATGTGAGCTGAACAGATATGCCCGTGTGATCATCGCGACATCGAGGCGATCCGCGTGCGGCTCGATCGACGCCCGAAGCTCGGGCGGCAGCGCATTCAGGTCCGGGCTGGCTTGCAGCCGCGTCTGTGTCGTCGCCATCAGCGCACGCGCAGCAGGCCGGCGTCGACAAACGAGATGTAGCCGGCGTGGCCGATCACGATATGATCGAGGATGGGGATGCCGAGCAGGTCGCCGGCACCTGCCAGATGGTTTGTGACCTCGATATCGAGACGGGAAGGTGTCGGGTCACCCGACGGGTGGTTGTGCACCAGGATGAGCGCCGCAGCCGACTCGAGGATCGCCGGGCGGAACACTTCCCGCGCGTGGACGAGCGATGCGTCCAGCGTTCCCCGCGTGATGGGAAGCTCGGCGGTCACGGCATGCCGGGTATCGAGCATCAGGATGCGGAATTCCTCCTGGACGAGATCACGCATGGAAGGAGCGCACCGCGCATAGACGTCATTCGGGCCGGTGATCCGTTCGCGTTCGAGCGCCGATTCCCGGGCCATGCGCCGGCCCAGCTCGAGCGCGGCACTGAGCCGAGCCGCAACGGCCGGTCCGACACCGGCCGTCCGTGCGAGTTCAGCCGGTGAAGCCGTGGCCAGCCTGCGCAGCGAGCCGCCGGCGCCTTTCAGCACCTCGCCCGCGACTTCGACTGCCGAGCTGCCGCTCGACCCACTGCCGATCAGGATCGCAAGCAACTCGCGCGCGGACAAGGCCGAGGCGCCGAGCGCCCGGAGCCGCTCGCGCGGCCGCTCGGGCGCTGGCCAGTCCTTGATGGTTTCGCGAGTCTGACTCCATCGTCGAGACGGCGAGGCCGGGGCCGACCCGGCGATCGCCGCTACGCTGTCGCCGCCCCGTGACATTTCTTGTATTTCCTGCCCGACCCGCACGGACACGGGTCGTTGCGTCCGACCTTGAGATCCGCTCGAATCGGTTCGCGCGCGACCTGCTCGTCCTCGCCACGATTCGTGGCCATGCCGCGCAGCGCTGGTGACGCGCCTCCTGCGCCAACCGCGGCGGCCCGTTCGACTCGACGGCTGCCCGCGAACGCCGCCGCAAGCGCATCTGCCTTCTCCGGTGGTTCCTGTCGTGGCCGGAGTGCCGGGCCCGCTGCCTGCGCTGCACCGGGTTCGCCCGGCCCGGAAAGCACCAGCCGCCGGCTCGACGGCATCTGCGGCTGGGGCGGCGCAAGCTGTGTCCGGAACGTCATCGACGCGACGGTCTTCCGCAGATCGCCCATCAGTTCGACGAACATCGAGTACGCCTCCTGCTTGTACTCGATGAGCGGGTCCTTCTGGCCCCAGCTACGGAACCCGATCGAGGCTTTCAGATGATCGAGATCGTAGAGATGGTCTCGCCATTTCTGGTCGATGACGCTCAGGAGAATGAACGACAGGATGCCTTCCTGATGGTCCGCCCACGTCGTCAGCTTGCGCCGGAATCCGTCGTGAACCTTCGCCGTGACGAGTTCGATCAGTTCGTCGCGATCGTCGATGTCCGGTTCCGGTGTGTTCTCCTTCGGCAGCTCATCGACAGCAACGAAATAATCGAGCATCAGGCGATTTCGCAGACCGGCCAGATCCCAGTCTTCGGCGCGCACTTCCGCTGGCATGTAGCCGTCGATCGTGGCACGCACGCCGTGGTCAATCATCTCCCAGACTTCGCCCTTCAGGTCTTCACCGCCTTCGAGCGCGAACAGTCGACGGTCGTAGATGACCTCGCGCTGTTGATTCATCACGTCGTCGTACTCGAGCAGTCGCTTGCGGGCTTCGAAGTTCTGCCCTTCGACGCGCTTCTGTGCACTGCCAATCGATCGAGTGACCAGCGGGTGCGTGATGACTTCGCCTTCCTGCACACCCAGCCGCTCCATGATGCCGGAGACGCGCTCCGTGTTGAACAGGCGCATCAGGTCGTCTTCGAGCGACAGAAAGAACTGCGTTGCACCGGGATCGCCCTGACGCCCCGCGCGGCCACGCAACTGCCGGTCGATGCGCCGCGATTCGTGCCGCTCCGATCCGATGATGTGCAGGCCGCCATCCTCGACGACCGTGTCGTCTTCGACCTTCGACGCGTCCAGCGCGAGCGCGGGATCTGGCGAGGCCGTCGCCTTCTCCATGTCGACCTGGTTCGCATGCAACCAGTCGCCCGAGCGCGTGTCCGTGACGCCTTTCCCGAGCTTGATGTCCGTGCCGCGGCCGGCCATGTTCGTCGCAATCGTGACCGAACCGGGCAGACCGGCCTGGGCCACGATCTCGGCTTCGGATTGGTGATACTTCGCGTTCAGGACGCTGTGCCGAATGCCTCGCCGCTTGAGCATGCGTGAGAGCGTCTCCGACACGTCCACGGAGACGGTTCCCACGAGCACCGGCAGCTGCATCAGGTGGAGCCGCTCGATCTCGTCCATGATCGCATTGTATTTCTCGCGCTTCGTGCGGTAGACGAGGTCGTGCCGGTCATCGCGGATGATCGGCCTGTTCGTCGGAATGACCATCACGTCGAGACCGTAGATCTGGTGGAACTCGGATTCCTCCGTCTCGGCCGTACCGGTCATGCCGGCGAGCTTGTCGTACATTCTGAAGTAGTTCTGGATCGTGATCGTCGCCCACGTCTGCGTTTCGCCGCGAACGCTTACGGCTTCCTTCGCTTCCACGGCCTGGTGCAAGCCGTCCGACCAGCGCCGGCCTGCCATCTTCCGGCCGGTAAACTCGTCGACAATGATGACCTGACCATCTTCGACGATGTACTGCTCGTCCTTGTTGTACAGCGTATACGCCTTGAGCAGCTGGTGCACGGCGTGCATCTTCTGGCTCTTTGAAGCGTACTCGGCCTCCATCTTTGCGATCGCGGCGCGGCGTTCGTCCACGGAAAGCGCTGTGTCTCGTTCGACCTGGCCAATCGCCTCGGACAGGTCCGGCACCACGAACGCGTCCGGATCCGACGGCGACAACTCATCGTAGCCCTTGTCCGACAGATGGATGCTATGGCCCTTCTCGTCCATGGCGAAGAAGAGCAGCTCATCCACGTCGTGCAGCCGCTTCTCCCGCATGTAATCGGCTTCGATCTTCTGCACCAGCTTCTGGAGCCGCGGCTCGTCCGCGAACATCTTGAGCAACCGCCTGTTCTTCGGCGCCCCACGCTTCGATGCCAGCAACTTCACACCGGCATCGTATTCCTGCTCCTCATCGCCCGTTTCCAGCTGCTTTTCCGCTCCGGCGATGAGTTCATTGACGACATGGGTCTGTTTGCGGAACAGCTGACCGACCATCGGATTGTATTGGCGATACTCGTCCGATTGCTCCTTGCCAACCGGACCGCTGATGATGAGCGGCGTCCTCGCTTCATCGATCAGAATCGAGTCGACTTCGTCGATAATTGCATAGTAGTGAGGCCGCTGCACGCGCTGGTCCAGTTTGTGGACCATGTTATCACGCAGGTAATCGAAGCCGAACTCGTTGTTGGTCCCATACGTGATGTCGGCCTGATATGCCTCGCGCCGGTTCGGTGAGCCTGGCTCGTGCAGGTCGATACAGCCGACCGTCAGGCCGAGGTACTTGTAGATGGTGCCCATCCACTCGCTGTCGCGCTGTGCCAGATAGTTGTTCACGGTGACGAGGTGCGAACCCCGACCCGCCAATGCGTTCAGGTAGAGAGGCATGGTCGCAACGAGAGTCTTGCCCTCACCGGTCGCCATTTCCGCGACCTTGCCGCGGTGCAATGAGATCGCGCCGACGAGTTGGACATCGTACGGCACCATATCCCACGTCATGGTCTGGGCGGTGACCACGATTTCGCGGCCCATCAGCCGGCGGCACGCCTCCTTCACGGTCGCGTACGCCTCCGGCAAGACTTCATCGAGCGCCTGCTGGATCTGCCGCTTGAGGCGGTCTTCCGTGTCGCGGATCTCGACGGTCAGGTGCTCGCGCTCGGCCGAGTCCTCGGTGTGCCGCTTCTCATCGCGAAGCTGGTTCAGACGGGACTCGGTTTCTCGAATCGCGTCTGCGACGATCGAGCGCAGCTTTGCCGTCTGACCCTGCAACGCGGACTCGGACAGAGACCGCAGCTCGTCCGCGATCTCGTTGATCTGCCGGACGAGCGGATCCAGACGTTTGGCTTCCCGCGCATGGCGGTCGCCGATGATCCGGCTGAGCAGTGACTTTATCATGTACTGGATTCGTCCATCCTCGAGGAACTGTCGGACGCGGATCCTACCCCGTCCGGCGCGTGCCGGTCCCCTCCAACCCGGTACAAGCCACGGGCGTAGATGAGTTCAGCGACGGCGTCTGGCACGAGGTACCGGATGGGCCGGCCGTGAGCGACTCGACTGCGGACTTCGGTGGATGACACGTCCATACGGGTCACGGGAATCCTTGTGATATTGCCGTCGGCCGCGCCCTCGCCCTCTCGCGTCATTACGACGACCGTG
This sequence comes from Longimicrobiales bacterium, assembly GCA_050732695.1. Lineage (GTDB taxonomy): Bacteria > Gemmatimonadota > Gemmatimonadetes > Longimicrobiales > RSA9 > JBFFZF01. Next base: position 90,032 of record JBOHRL010000035.1, read on the forward strand.
GCGAGCAGGCGAATCGTGTCCGTCTCGCGCCACGTCTCGAACTCGGCCCACTGGTCAGCGCCCATCAGAAGGAAGAGCTGCGCGCCCGGCTCGCGCGTCCGGTACTCACGAAGCGTATCGACGGTGTACGACGGACCGGTCCGTTTCAGTTCGACGTCGTCCAGCACGAAGCGCGTGTCCTCGCCGATCGCGGCTGACAGCATGGCGGTGCGCACGGCTGGAGCACTCACGTCCGGCATCGGCTTGTGCGGCGGCTGAGCGGCCGGAATGAAATGAATCCGATCGAGATCGAGCGCCATGAGCGCATCCTGCGCCGCGATCAGATGGCCGAGGTGAGGCGGATCGAAGGTTCCGCCGAAGAGGCCGAGCCTCACAGCCACGCAGCGAGCTGGCTTCCCCGCAGTTGTCGTGCGGCTTCGCTGTCGGGAAACTCCTTCAGCAGCCGTTCGCGGGCCTGTGTGGCTTCGTCTTCGTATCCGATCTCCGTATATGACTGGTACAATCGCAACAGTGTCATTGCAGCGGCAGCCGAAGTCGGATAGTTCTCGAGCAGATGCTGATAGACGATGATCGCCGAATCGTATGCCCCGGCCTTGAAGTAGAAGTCGCCGTGCTGGAGTTCCTTCTCGGCAAGCTTGTTCTGAAGTTGCGTGATGATCTCGGCGGCACGCGGCGCGAATTCGCTGTCGGGATAGAACGCCATCAGCGAACTACAGTGATCGATTGCCGTCATGGTGTATTCCTGATCGCGCGGCGGAATCGGCGACAGCTCGTAGTACATCTGGCAGACGCGGAAGCGGGCATCATCCGCCCATTGTCCGTTCGGGAAATCGTCCGCGAGACGACCGTATTCGGACGCGGCAATCAGGCGATCGTCCTTGCCGGCGTAAGCATCGCCCAGCCGGAACCGGGCCTCCTGATAGCGATCGTGCGTCGGATACTGAAAGATGAACTGTTCGAGGGCCCGAATCGCCTCATCCCATTCCTCTTCCGCGATCCGTTCGAGGCCGCGATCGAGAAGCGTATCGGCATCCATGGTCGAAAGGTTCGGCCCGCTCGATGCGCAACCCGCGAGCAGGAGAATGGCCATTGGCAGTGATCGCCATCCGGCCGCGGATCGGTGAAGCTTCCGGCGCATATTCATCCGGCTGAGTACCCGGTCATTGGTTCGGTGGTTTCGGGCGACGCCCGCTATGATGGAACGGAATCTGGCGCAGGGCTATGGCTTCACGAGACGGATCGACCGAAGCGAAGCTCGTCGATCCGGCGACGCGCCCGATCGACCAGCTGTCCACTTCCCGTGCTGCTCAGCTCGAGAACCATGTTGTACGCGAACAGCGCTTCATCGCGGCGGCCGATCTCGAGGTACAGCTCGCCGCGTTCGAACCACGCCTCATCGACGAGATTCTGCGGGACCCGCAGATCCAGTACGGTGTCGATGTAGTCGAGCGCGCGGTCGATGTCACCGATCTGGCGCGCACGGCGGGCGAGGTTGAACGAGCAGTTGCCGATGTGCCAGTTCGCCTCGACCGCGCGGTCACCCCTGCGTTCACGCGCCCGGAACGCGCGGAAGAAACCGATGGCCTCATTGCAGTTGCCCTGCGATTCGTGCATTTCCGCTATCTCGAAGAGCAACGCCGGCACAGTGTCGCCCGGAGCCGTCGTGAGCGCTCGTTCGTAGAAGTCGAGAGCACGCACTGGATCGTTCGTCGACGCGTAATAGCGGGCCAGCGGAATCGCAAACTCATCGAAATGCAGACCGGGCCGGAGTTCCTGCGCGGCTTCAACGGCGCTCGCCATGCCGTAGCGGTCGGCGCGTTCGAGCGCGTTGCCCGCAAGACTGACGTAGTCGAACACGGCCTGGTCGGCGTACTCGGGTGACTGTTCGATCAGCTCGTCGTACATCTCCTTCGCTCGCTCGTACTGGCCCGTTTCGGCATAGGCGTGTGCCACTCGCGACAGCGTGGCCTCACTCCGATCGTTGCGCAGCGCAAGCCGGTACTCCGCGAGCGCATTCACATAATCGGCATCGGCCCAGTACTGGTCGCCGCGCGCGATCGCCGTTTCGGCATCGCCGCACGCAACCACGAGGGCCAGCAGCCACGCGATGTGCGATGTGGGCGCCCGGCGCTGAGCGAAGAACGAACGTGCGCTCACGCCTCGCCCTGATCGAGCAGTGCGAGGTATGCGGAAACCTGCGGATTGTCCGGTTCCTGTGTCCTGCATTCTTCCCACTCACGACGAGCCCCGGCCCGGTCACCCAGGCGATGCAGTGCAAGGCCGAGGTTGAGACGTGCCGGGATATAGCGGGGGTTGCCCGACAGCGCTGTGCGCAACTGCTCGGCCGCGCCCGTCGTATCGCCAACATGTAACAAGGACTGGGCGAGCTTGTTCCGGATGTCATGGAAACGGGGGCGCAACTCGAGAGCGCGCCGATACTGGGCTGCGGCCTCGAGGGGAGCGCCGGCCTCCCGGTACAGGTCGCCGACGGATGCATGGGCCTGCGCGAGCCTCGCCATGATTGCGGCCGGGAAGCGGCCCGCCACGGCGTACTCGTAGTAGCCGGCCCGCTCGAAGGCGCTGGCCGCTTCCTCGAAGCGGCCCAACTCATTCAGGGTCAGCGCGCGATTGAGGTGCGCCTCGACGTACTGGTCGTTGACGGCAAGCGCCCGGTCGAACTCCTCGATGGCCGCCTCTGGCTGACCAAGGAAGCTCAGGCACACGCCGCACAGGTGGCGCAGATCGGCGTATTTGGGGTGCTCCTCGAGGACGCTGCGGAAATCCGCGAGCGCCGCCGGGTAGTCCCGCCGGTCGAAGGACCGGCGCGCCCGTTCGATCAGGTCTCGATGCCGTTGCTCCATACGCGACCGTAGTTTACGCCCCTCGGGCGACCTCGCCAAGGCGGCCAGCAGAGCGGCCTCCATGCGAGCCGGCCCGGCCAATGCCCCGATAGTCGAAGCCGAGCTGCGACATCATGGCGGGATCGAACAGGTTCCGGCCATCGAAGATCACCGGATGGCGCAGGTGCGAGCGGATGCGGTCGAAGTCCGGCGTACGGTACTGCTTCCACTCGGTCACAATGAGGAGCGCATCAGCGCCTTCGACCGCGTCATAATTCGTTGTGCAGTATGTGACGCGGTCGGCGAATACATTCCTGGCGAGGTCGAGCGCTTCGGGATCGTGAACGCGGACCGAAGCGCCTCGCTCGAGCAGACCGTTGACGATGACGATCGAGGGTGCCTCGCGCATGTCGTCGGTTTCCGGTTTGAAGCTGAGGCCCCACAAACCGAAAGTCAGGCCTGTCAGGTCATCGCCAAAGCGCTCGACAACGTAACGGAGCAGAAGCGCCTTCTGTTCGTCGTTCACGCGCTCGACGGCTTCGAGGATCCCTGCATCCACGGCGGATTCGTTCAACGTGCGGATCAGGGCTTTGACGTCCTTCGGGAAACAGCTTCCGCCATAGCCGCATCCGGCAAACAGGAAACTGGTGCCGATGCGTTCATCGGTTCCGATGCCCTTGCGCACGAGTGCCACGTCCGCGCCAACGCGGTCACACAGCGCAGCGACCACGTTCATGAAGGAGATGCGTGTGGCCAGCATCGCATTGGCTGCATACTTCGTGATTTCCGCCGATGCGATATCCATGAAGATGATCGGATTCCCGGTGCGCACGAACGGGCCGTACAACTGCTCGAGCACGGCGCGGGCACGCTCGGAATCGATGCCGACGACGACGCGGTCCGGCTTCATGAAGTCAGCGACGGCGGCGCCTTCCTTGAGGAACTCGGGATTCGAGCAGATGTGAATGAGCTGGTCCGTGTGTCTGGCAATCTCGCCTCTCACCTTCTCTGCCGTGCCGACCGGCACCGTGCTCTTCGTGATGACGACTTTCTCGCCATTTGCATTGCGCCCGATCGTCGTGGCCACGGCGAGCACGTGCTGTAGATCGGCCGAGCCGTCTTCGCCGGGCGGGGTCCCGACGGCGATGAAGATGACTTCCGATGCACGCACTGCGCCTGCGACATCGGTCGAGAACGATAAACGGCCGTCCTCGAGGTTGCGTGCGACCAGTGGCTCGAGACCCGGCTCGTAGATCGGGATCTCGCCTGCCTTCAGTCGTGCGATCTTCGCTTCATCGATATCGGCGCAGATCACATCATTGCCAGAATCCGCCAACCCGGCCCCGACGACCAGTCCGACGTATCCGGTCCCGATCACCGCTACGCGCATTGCACGCCCTCTCGTTCGCCCGTTTCGTATCGACGGCCATCGCCTCTTACACGCGGCCCCGAGCGCACAGGGCCGACTTGTGCGCTCAACGCATCGCCCCTACTCTTCCCGGCCATGCGAATCCTGATCACGGGTGCGGCAGGCTTTCTCGGCTCTCACCTCTGCGACCGCTTCCTTGGCGAAGGCCATGAAGTCATCGGCATGGACAACTTCATCACCGGTTCGCCTGACAATATTGCCCACCTCATGGGACGTGCCGGTTTTCGCTTCGTCGTGCACGATGTCACGAACTTCATCTACGTCGACGGCCCGCTTGATGGGGTTCTCCATTTTGCGAGTCCGGCCAGTCCTGTCGACTATCTCGAACTGCCCATCCAGACGCTGAAAGTCGGCAGTCTCGGCACGCACAAGACGCTGGGCCTCGCGAAAGCCAAACGCGCCCGCTTCCTGATTGCTTCGACATCCGAAGTCTACGGCGATCCACAGGTCCATCCTCAATCGGAAACCTACTGGGGGCACGTGAATCCGGTCGGTCCGCGCGGCGTCTACGATGAGGCCAAGCGATTCGCCGAAGCCATGACGATGGCCTACCACCGGTTCCACGGGCTCGATGTCCGCATGGTACGCATCTTCAATACGTACGGAACGCGCATGCGTGCGAACGATGGCCGCGTCATCTCCAATTTTGTGATGCAGGCGCTGCGAGACGAGCCCCTGACCGTTTACGGCGATGGTTCGCAGACGCGTTCGTTCTGTTACGTCAGCGATGAAGTCGACGGCATCTACCGCCTGTTCATGTCCGATCATGTCGGGCCCGTCAATATCGGCAACCCCAACGAAATGACGGTCCGTGAAGCGGCCGGGATGATCATCGCACTCACGGACAGCAGGTCGACCATCGAATCGCGGCCGTTGCCGGAAGACGATCCGAAGGTGCGCAAGCCAGACATCACACTGGCCCGGCGTGTCCTCGGCTGGGAGCCGGTCGTCAGTCTGCGTGAAGGACTGACTCACACGATTCCGTACTTCCACTCGCTGGTCGAGCGTGGTCTCTCGTCGCGGCCGCTCGGCAGCTGACCCGTCAGCGCGCTCCAACGAGTTCACGTGCAGGATCGCCTCCGGCACCGCCGGAATGCGCGGCGTTCCCGCGCGCACCATGAGCATCGTCTATTCGAGAAGCCGGCCATCGATCCTGTCCACGGCCAGCGGCTCCTCGCCGCGCAGCAGCCGGCTCGGGTTCTCACGCATCAGGCGGTTCGCCTGTGCGAGTCCGCCTCGGGCGGCCAGGAACGCGTGTGACTCCGCGATGCGCGGATTGCCGCGCGCGTGGAAATCGCTCGACATGTAATCGATCACGCCATGCGCCAGCAGCGCGACGGCCGTGCTCCGGACTTCGCTCCCGTAACGTCCGAGCAACGAGGGCCCACTGAGCTGGAGGAACGCACCGGCTTCACGCCACTCGTTCACAATCGAAAGATCGGCATCATACCCCGAGTATCGTTCCGGGTGAGCGAGAATCGGAAACCAGCCCTGCTCCCGCAACCCGGCGAGTACACGGGCGGACCGCGGCGGGATCGTGAAGTACGCGAACTCGACGAGAACGAACGGACCGCCATCCAGGCGGACCCGCGGATCATCGACGACCGGATTCGCCGTGCTCAGACGTACCTCCGCACCGCGACGGACATCGATGCCGGGCATGTCCGCAGCGACGGCCTCGAGGCCGGACCAGCCGCGATCCAGCTCCTCCAACCGATCCGCCTCGACCGCGCCGCCGGCCATGAAAGACACCTCCACGTGCGGCGTGGCAATGATCGTGGTCACGCCATTCTCGCGCATCGCATCGAGAGCATCCCGTGTCTGTGTCTCGGATTCCGCACCGTCATCAACGCCCGGCATGACGTGATTATGGAAGTCGATGATGCCGTTCGGCGCATTCGCCCGGTCCGACCCCGGCCGGTCCGGTCCACTCAGTGGGCGCCTCCGGCCCTGCGGCCAGCCGGCGACCCGCTCAGCCCGACCAGCTTCACAGCCGCCAGCCCCCGCAGTGCATTGCGTGTGTCGATGATCGGGATGTTCAGCTTCTCGAGTACACTGTAATCCACGTTGCTGTGATCCGTGACCACAACGACTGCATCGACATTGGCGACCGTCTCCGCCGCGAGCGGCACACTGCTCCAAACCGCTCCATCCTCACGCACCTCGGCCACGTATGGATCGTGGTAACAGACCAGTGCGCCCTTCGCTTCGAGCAGCCGCAGGATGTCGAGCGCAGGGCTTTCACGGACATCATCGACATCACGCTTATACGCCATGCCGATGATCAGGATGCGGCTGCCGTTCAAGGAGCGGCGCTCGCCGTTCAACGCGTCCTGCACCTTGTTTACGACGAAGTGCGGCATTTCACTGTTGACTTCACTGGCCAGGTCGATGAGCCGCGTCCTGTAATTCAGTGTGCGCATCTTCCAGGCGAGATAATGCGGATCGAGCGGGATGCAGTGGCCGCCGATGCCGGGGCCCGGGTTGAAGCGCATGAACCCGAATGGCTTTGTGGCCGCCGCTTCAATGACTTCGAACACATCGACATCGAGCCGGTCGGACACCTGCGCCATCTCGTTCACCAGCGCGATGTTCACGGCACGGAACGTGTTCTCGAGCAGTTTCGTCAACTCTGCGGCTTCCGTCGAGGACACGGATACGACGTGCTCCATGACACGCCGGTACAGGGATTCGCCCGCACGTACGCACGCGGCCGTGATGCCGCCAATCACCTTGGGCGTATTGCGAACGCCCCACGTCGGATTGCCCGGATCGACCCGCTCCGGGCTGAAGCACAGGAAAAAATGCTCGCCCGCGCGAAGCCCACGGCCCTCGAGTGCGGGCAGCATCACCTCGCGCGTCGTTCCGGGGTAGGTCGTCGATTCGAGGATGATGAGCTGGCCCGGGCGCAATGCTGCGGCAACCGCACTGGCTGCCGCGACCACGTAGCTGACGTCCGGATCGCGTGTCTTGGACAGCGGCGTCGGGACACAGATCGAGATCGCGTCACACTGTGCCAATCTCGACATGTCCGTGGTCGCCTCGATCCGGCGCGCCTCGACGTGTGAGGCAAGCAGTGGTGACGGCACATCCCCGATGTGCGAGCGACCGGCGTTCACCGCATCGACGACACCCTGTGACACATCGAAGCCCAACACACGGAACCCCTGCCCCGCCATCTCGACAGCGAGCGGAAGTCCTACATAACCGAGACCGACGACGCCGCACACCGCTTCACCAGACTCGATGCGGGCGAGCAGTGAATCGAGCGTCATGATCCCTTTCTTCTCAGCTTGAAACGAAACGAAGCCCGCCACACGGGCCGGGCTTCATTCGGTATCGGCACCGGCGGCCAGCGCTTCAGCTCGCCTTGCGGATCTTCCCTGCGGAGAGGCACCTCGTGCACACGCGCACGTGCCGAGCCTGCCCGTCCGGCAATGCAACCCGAACGCGCCGCAGATTCGGCCGCCACGTGCGCTTCGTGCGGTTGTTCGCGTGACTGACGTTGTTGCCGAATGTCGTACCCTTGTTGCAGACCCAGCAAACCCGTGCCATCGGTTTCGTCTCCGTCCGGCCGTCTACTCGACGAGTTCGATAATGGACATCTCCGCGGCGTCGCCGGGGCGATGCCCGACGTGCAGGACTCGCGTGTAGCCGCCAGGCCGCTCACTCATGCGCGGACCGATCTCACCGAACAGTTTCGCGAGTACCGCATCATCCGGAATCTTGCGAGCGACAAGGCGGCGTGCGTGCAGATCGCCGCGCTTCGCCTTCGTGATCAGCGGTTCAGCGTAGCGCCGCAGTTCCTTTGCCTTCGCCGTCGTCGTCTCGACACGGCCGTGCAGGAACAGCGATGCCGCCAGATTCCGGAGCATTGCGCTCCGATGTTCTGCCGTCCGCGAGAATCTGCGCCCTTTCTTGCGATGCCGCATCCGCTGCTACTCCTCCCTCGCTCCGTTCGTCGCCTCGGCCTGACCCGGCCGATCCTCACTCTCCACCAGGAACATCTCGCCGCCTTCCCCCTCTTCCAGCTTCATGCCGAAATGCAATTCGTGCTCGTGCAGGAACTGGCGGATCTCCTCCAGCGACTTGATCCCGAAGTTCTCGATGTTCAGCATCTGGTCCTCCGTCCGCTGAACCAGATCACCAAGCGTGATGATGCTTTCCTTCTTCAGCGAATTCACCGAGCGGACGGACAGCTCCGCCAGCTCATCGATCGGCCGGCGGAACAGCTCCTTCATCTGCGCCGGTACCCGCACTGCACCCGGCACCGGCGGCTCCTTCTCCGTTGGCTCGACGAATCGCAACAGATACGCAAGATGCTTCCGGGCCAGCTCCGCTGCCGCGGCAACCGCCGGCTCCGGCCCAATCGCGCCGTTCGTCTCGATCAACAGCGTCAGCCGGTCGAAGTCCGTCCGCTGCCCGACGCGCGTCTCGTCCACCGTGAAGTTCGCGCGCAGCACCGGATTGTAGATCGAGTCCACTCGCACCATGTCCACGGCGCTGCCCTTCGGCAGCGAGTGCTGCTCTGCCGGCACGAACCCCCGACCCTTGTTCACGTACAGAATCAGGTTGATCTCCCGATCATCCTGCAACGTGAACAGATGATGGTCCGGGTTCAGGATCCGGACGCCCGTCGACTTCCCGATCGCGTTCGCCCCAACCGGGCCCGCTTTCGTGACCCGCAACTCCAGCGTCGCATCTTCCTTCTCGTCATCCAGTGCAATCACCAGCGTCTTCAGATTCTGAATGATCTGGTGTACGTCCTCGACAACGCCCTGCACCGTCTGATGCTCGTGGACCACACCCTCCATTCGAAACGCCCATACCGCCGAGCCCCGCAACGAACTCAGCAGGATGCGCCGAATCGAATTGCCCAGCGTCTGACCGAAGCCGCGCTCCAATGGCGCGACAACGAACTGAGCGATCCGCCCATCATCCGAGCGCTGCACAACCTCCACGCGCTGCGGAAGTACCAACCCGGTCAGGTCCAGCTCCACTGTTTACCTCCCGGTGCTTCGCGTCGGGACCCTCGCCCCACCGGCGTTCGCCCCATTTCCTGTATCTCGCCCGATGACCGCGGCCGCTACCCGGCCGTTCTTCCATTCCGTTCCCGTCGCCCCACCCAGAAACCAGCCCCAGAAACCAGCCCCAGCAACTCTACTTCGAATACAACTCGACAATCAGCTGCTCCTGCACGGCCAGCGGGATGTCCGCGCGCGTCGGCCGCTCCAGCATTCGACCGACTCGGGTCGGATCATCCACGGCCAGCCAACGCACCGTCGTCGGCCGGGTCTTGGATTCGAGTGACACCTGCACCGGCAGGAGATCCTTGCCAGTGGGACTCATGCGCACTTCATCGCCCGGCCGAACCTGGTAACTCGGCACGTCGACAGTCCGCCCGTTCACCTGGACGTGACGGTGGCGGACCAGCTGGCGTGTCTGGTTGCGGCTGTTGCCGAATCCCAGCCGATACACGACGTTGTCCAGTCGCGACTCGAGACCGATCAGCAGATTCTCGCCCGTCACGCCCTGCTGCGTCGCCGCCCGCTCGAACATTGTCTTGAAGTATCGCTCCGATACGCCGTAGATGCGCTTCACCTTCTGCTTCTCACGAAGCTGCACCGCATACTCGGACTGCTTGCGGCGCCGTGCTCCCGCCGGGCCGTGCTGTCCCGGTGCATAGTTGCGGCGCTCGATCGGGCACTTCTCCGTGTAGCACTTCGTGCCCTTCAGGAACAGCTTCTGTCCCTCGCGCCGGCAGAGCTTACAGACTGGACCAGTATGACGAGCCATTACGATTCCGTCTCTCTCCTCGATGGGTGACTGCTTCGGGCTTCCTCCCGCCCGGACGGCCTGGCGGTTTACACCCTCGACTCTTGCAGCGCTTCAGTCCAGAAACCAGCCCCGGAAACGCGGTTTCGCCCCGCTTACACGCGTCGCTTCTTGGGCGGCCGGCACCCGTTGTGCGGGATCGGCGTCACATCGCGGATCGACCGGATCTGGAGACCGGCCGCGGCGAGTGCCTGAATCGCCGATTCCCGGCCGCTGCCCGGACCCTGCAACCGGACGTGCACGCGGCGGACCCCGAGATTCATCGCCTCCCGGCCACACTGCTCGGCCGCCACCGTCGCCGCGAAGGGCGTCGACTTCTTCGATCCCTTGAACCCCGCCTTCCCGGCGCTGCCCCATACCACGACGTTACCCGCCAGGTCCGTGATTGTGACCAACGTGTTATTGAACGTCGCCTTGATATGCGCGATGCCTTCGGATTCGACGTTGCGCTTGGACCGCTTCGGGCGCGCGCTTTTCTTCGGATTTGCCATCTCGCCTTCGTGCCGGTGTGCCGAATGCCGGTTGCGCTCGCCCGTGTACAGCGCACGACCCTCCGATCGTGCGCGCGGGCGAATCGGCCTCGACTATTTCTTGGGAGCCTTCTTCTTGCCTGCGATGGCGACGCGCTTGCCCTTGTGCGTCCGCGCGTTCGTGTGCGTCCGCTGCCCGCGCACGGGCAAACCCTTGCGGTGCCGCAGGCCGCGGTAGCAGCCGATGTCCATCAGCCGCTTGATGTTCATCGAGACTTCCGTGCGCAGGGCGCCTTCGACCTTGTGCTGGTTCTCGATGACGCGCCGCAACCGGTTCACTTCGTCGTCGGAGAGATCGTGCACGCGGCGATCCGGATCGACGCCGGTCTGGCGCAGGATGCGACCCGCCGTCGAACCGCCGATCCCGAAGATGTACGTGAGCGCGACCTCGATCCGCTTCATGCGTGGCAGGTCCACGCCTGCGATTCGTGCCATGCGGTTATCCCTGCCGCTGCTTGTGGCGCGGATTCTTTCGGCAGATGATCCGGACCACACCCTTGCGTCGGATCACCCTGCAATGCTCACACATCGGCTTCACACTGCTGCGAACCTTCATGGCACGACCCTTGGTTTGCTGATAAGCTTTTCAATATATCTGGCAAGGTCAGCTTCATCAACCCTTTACCGGCCGCGTTGATCCTTTACAGCAACGGCGGCTGAACGGGCAAGGTGAACCCCACCCGCTCGACAGCGTGGCGGCCGTCCCCACCCGCCCCGGCAGCGTGGCGGCGGCGTGGCCGCCGTCCCCACCCGTTTCTCACCCGCGGTTTCCCCAACCTCACCCTGGATCACCCGCGCCCACACCCACACCCGCCGTTCTCTGTCAACCTTGTGTAAGGATCCGTGGGCCTTGCTCCGTCACGGCGATGGTGTGCTCGAAGTGGGCGCTGCACTGGCCATCGGCGGTAACGACGGTCCAGCGGTCGCCGAGGGTCCGGATGCCGGGCGCGCCGCGGTTGACCATGGGTTCGATGGCGAGGACGAGGCCGGGCATGAGGCGAATCCCGGAGCCGTGGCGTCCGAAGTTCGGGACCTGTGGCTTCTCGTGGGGGTCGCGGCCGACGCCGTGGCCGACGAGTTCGCGGACGACGCTGAACCCGGCCGTTTCAGCGACGCCCTGGACGGCGGCGCCGATGTCGCCAATCCGCTTGCCGGGAATGGCGTTGCGGATCCCGGCCTCGAGGGCGCGCTGAGTCACGTCGAGGAGCGAGCTGACCTCGTCGTCGGGATCGCCCACGGGGAGGGTGATGGCGCAGTCGGCACACCAGCCATCGAGCCGGACGCCTGCATCGATGCTGACGATGTCGCCTTCGCGCAGGACTCGTTTCGGGGACGGGATGCCGTGGACGATCTCTTCGTTGATGGATGTGCACAGGCTGGCGGGGAAGCCGTACAGCCCTTTGAAGGAAGGGACGGCGCCCGGGTGTGACCGGATGAAGGCCTCACCGAACTCGTCGAGACTGGCCGTGCTGGTCCCGGGTTGAACCTCGGGCACGATCGCTTTGAAGAGCTTGCCGAGCACGTGGCCGGCGGCCGCGATCGCGTCGATCTCGGCGGCGGTTCGGAGCGGGATCATGGGCGAATACGGCTGGCGATGTTCTCGTGCAATTGCTCGACCGGCCGATCGCCATTGACGGTGTAAAGGGGCGTGCCTTCCGCCTCATAATAGGCGACCAGTGGCGCTGTCTGGGCGCGAAAGACCTCGAGCCGTGTGCGCACGGTCGATTCCTCGTCGTCGGAGCGCTGCACGAGTTTGCCGCCGCACACGTCGCAGATGCCGGGCTTGCGGGGCGGATCCGAATCGAGGTTGTACACGGTACCGCACTTCGAGCAGGCTCGCCGGCTGCTGAGGCGCCGAACGATCACGTCATCGTCCACATCGAGCACGATGACCATGTCGAGTGGTGTGCCCAGGTCGGCGAGCATGCCATCGAGGCTTTCCGCCTGCGCTCGGGTGCGCGGGAACCCGTCGAAGATGAAGCCGCCGCGGCCCGCCTCAGCGCTCATGACCTCGCGAACCATGCCGAGGATCACCGAATCGGGAACGAGTTCGCCGGCATCCATGAACGTCTTTGCCTCGAGGCCGAGCTGCGTCGACCGGCGCACCGCATCCCGCAGCAGATCGCCGGTCGACAGGCGGACGAGGTCGAACCGCTTTGCGAGCAGTTCGCCCTGTGTGCCTTTGCCCGCCCCCGGCGCCCCGAAGAGGATGATGTTCATTGGATTGAACGTTTCTGGTTTCTTGTGTCCGGGCTCGTTTCTGATTGAGGATCGGACAGTTCCCCCTCCAGAAACCAGCCCCGGAAACCAGCCCCAGAAACTTGCGTTACATGTAGCGCTGGCGGCCGCGGAAGCGCACGCGCCCCTTCTTCATGAAGCCCTCGTAATGGCGCAGCAACAGGTGCTGCTGCATCTGCTGCACGGTGTCGAGGCCGACGCCGACGACAATGAGCAGCGAGGTGCCGCCGAAGAAGAAGGTCTGGATATTGAACCAGTCGAAGATCCAGAACGGCAGCAGTGCAATGAGTGCGAGGTAGATCGAACCGGCCACGGTGATGCGTGACAGAACGTAGTCAATGTACTCGGCTGTCTTTGCACCTGGCTTGACACCCGGGATGAACGCGCCCTGCTTCTTCAGGTTCTCGGCGAGGTCGACGGGGTTGAAGATGATCGCCGTGTAGAAGTACGTGAAGAATACGATCAGGACCGCGTAGAGCAGGTTGTACAGCCACGTCCCCGGCGTCAGAGCCTGCTGCACGCTCTGTAGAAACGGCACCGAGGTCGCAAATGCGGCGAGCGTGCCGGGTACGATGATGATGGATTGGGCGAAAATGATCGGCATCACACCCGCCGAGTTGATGCGCAGCGGAATGAAGCTCTTCTGGCCTTCGCGGACGCGCCCGCGGCCCATCACCTTGCGCGGGATCTGTACGGGGATCTTTCGCGATGCCATGGTCATGGCAACGACGCCTGCGATCACGCCGACAATGACGACGGCGAGGGCAACCAGGGCGGCGGCGCCGATGACTTCCGTGCGAAAGGACTCCCAGGTCCGGCCGAGAGCGGCCGGCAGACCCTCGATGATGGAGAAGAAGATCAGCAGCGACATGCCGTTGCCGATGCCGCGCTCCGTGATCTGCTCGCCCAGCCACATCACGAAAATGGCGCCGAACGTGAGGATCAGCGTCGTTGTAAAGATGAAGACGAAGCCGGGGTTCGAAATGGCGGCGCCATCGTTCAGCGTCTGCATGAACACGGCGTAGCCGTAGCCCTGAAGCAAGGCGAGACCGACGGTCGCGTAGCGTGTCCACTGCGTGAGTTTCTTGCGCCCCTCCTCGCCTTCCTTCTGCATCTTTTCGACGGTCGGGAAGACGGCTGCGAGCAACTGGAACATGATGCTCGCGGAAATATAGGGCATGATGCCGAGTGCGAAGATGGTCGCGCGCGACAGCGCGCCGCCCACGAACATGTCGTAGACGCCGAAAAGTGTGCCCTGTAGCTGGGCGAACGCGGCCTGCAACGCGTTGTAGTCAACACCAGGCGTAGTGATGTGCGCGCCCGTCCGGTAAATGATCAGAACGAGGAGTGTGAAGAGGATCTTCTGCTTGAGTTCCGGGACGCGGAAGAGATTCGGAATCGGGTTCGCCATGCGTTCACTCCTCCGGCGATTCGGCCGATCCGTCGCGAGCAGCGGCTTCGCCTGCACCATCCTCGATGAGTTCGGCAGTCCCGCCCGCCTTCTCGATCTTCGAGCGGGCGCTCGCACTGAAAGCGTGCGCGTGCACGACCACTTTGCGACCGATCTCGCCGTCACCGAGGATCTTGACCGGCCTGCCGCTGCCCGCGTCGACGAGACCGTAAGCGGCGAGGACGTCCGGCGTAATGTCGTGTTCGTCGAGTCCCGCGAGGACGCCGATGTTGACGATCTGGAAGGTGCGGCGGAACGGATTCTTGAAGCCGCGCTTGGGGACGCGCCGCTGGAGCGGCATCTGGCCGCCCTCGAACCACAGATGCGTCGAACCGCCGGTCCTCGCCTTGTGGCCCTTGTGGCCCTTGCCGCTCGTCTTGCCGAAGCCGGAGCCGGGTCCTCGCCCGAGTCGCTTGCGCGTACGGTGCGCGCCGTCCGGCCGGCGCAGATTGCTCAGGTCCGTCATGACTCCTCTCCTTCTGCCACGGCATCGACGCGCACGAGGTGCCGCACCTGGACCAGCATGCCGCGAATCGCCGGCGAGTCCCTCTGAATCACCGAGTGCTGGTGGTGGCGCAGACCGAGTGCGCGAAGCGTGGCGCGATGGAGCGCGGGCCGGCCAGCGCCGCTGCGGACCTGCGTGATGCGGACCTTTGCCTCCGCCGTCTTCTTCCTAGGCACGACGCACCCCCAACTGGTCGACGCTGATACCCCGTTCGGCGGCGATGCGCTCCGGTGTGACCATCTGCGTCAGACCATCGAGCGTTGCGCGCGCGACATTGATCGGATTGGCAGAGCCGAGATTCTTGGTCAGGACGTCGGTGACACCGGCGGCCTCGAGCACGGCGCGCACGGGCCCGCCTGCAATCACGCCGGTGCCCGCGCCCGCAGGCTTGATCATGACGCGCGCAGCACCGTGGCGGCCCAGCACCTCATGCGGCAGCGTTCCGTTCCTGACCGGGACCTCGACCATGCCGCTGCGTGCCCGCTCGACCGCCTTGCGGATCGCTTCGGAGACCTCGTTCGCCTTGCCGATTGCTATGCCCACGTGACCGGACCGGTCACCCACCGCGACGAGGGCGGTGAACGAGAACCGGCGCCCGCCCTTGACGACCTTGGCGACGCGATTCACCGCAATGACGTTCTCGGCCATCTCGGACTCGGCGCGCGGACGGCGTCCGCCGCGACCATCTCTACCACCACTGCTGCGCTGGTTGTTCATTGCTCGCTCTATCTAGAATTCGAGCCCGCCCTCGCGTGCGCCTTCGGCGAACGCGGCGACCCGGCCGTGATAGCGGTAACCGCCGCGATCGAACACGACCCGCGTGATGCCGGCCGCCTTCGCCCGTTCGGCCAGGAGCTTGCCCGCGGCGCGGCTCCGTTTCGTCTTCGATCCGCCTTCGCCTTCCGGCGAGGTCCGCAGCTCGGGCGCAAGCGTCGAAACGCCCAGCAGGATGCGGCCCGCGTCATCGTCCGCGAGATGACCCTGGATGTTCTTGATGGACCGGTGAATGACGAGGCGCGGCCGTTCGGACGAGCCGACCACTTTGCGACGCACTCGACCGTGCCGTCGCACTCGCTGTGATTCCCGGACCTTCGTTTTCGAGTTCGAACCCATTGTCCCGGTCTCCTGCGCTACTTCGCGCCCGTCTTGCCGGCCTTGCGACGAACCTGCTCGCCCTGGTACCGGATGCCCTTGCCCTTGTACGGCTCAGGTGGCCGGACCGCGCGCAGCTCCGCCGCGACCTGGCCGACCTTCTGTTTGTCTGCACCCTCGATCGCGATGCTCGTCGGCGTAGGCGCCGTGATCGTGATGCCTGCCGGTTCGGCGTACTCGACCGCATGCGAGTAGCCCACGGTCAGGACGAGCTTCTTGCCGCGCTTTTCCGCCTTGTAGCCGACGCCGACGATCTCGAGCGCGCGATTGTAACCCTTCGATACGCCCGTCACCATGTTGGCGATGAGGGCACGCGTCAGCCCGTGGAAGGCCCGCTCGCGTTTTGCGTCCGACCCTCGCGCGACCAGGACTCGGCCGTCTTCGACCGACACGCCGATCTCCGGCCGGAAGCGATGCTCGAGTTCGCCTTTCGGACCCTTTACCTTGACCGTACCGCCCTCGACCGAAACCGTGACTCCCTTCGGGATGGCGACCGGCATCTTGCCAATGCGTGACATTCTGCCCCTACCAGACCAGCGCCATGACTTCACCGCCCACGTTCTCCGCCCTCGCCTGCCGGTCCGACATCATGCCACGCGGCGTCGAGACGATCGCAATGCCCATCCCGCCTCGGACTCGAGGCAGGTCGCGCGAGCCGCGATACACCCGGCGCCCGGGCCGCGACACACGCTGGAGCGACCGGATCACCGGCCGACCTTCGTAATAACGCAGGTATACGCGCAATACGCCGAACCGCCCGTCATCGAGGACCTTGTAATCCTGGATGAAGTGGTTTTCCTTCAGGATCCGGGCGATCTCGGTCTTGAGCGTCGAGACGGGAAGGTCCACACGCTTGTGCCGGGCGCCAGCGGCGTTCCGGATGCGCGTGAGCATATCCGCGATCGGATCAGTCAACACGGTTCGTGCCTCCTACAGTATCCGGCTCGGCCGGACTTACAGGATCGTCGGCGAAATCGGCGGCCGACGCTGTCTGGTTTGTTTTCTTGCGACTGGTTTCTCGTTCTCGCACTGCGACCGGTTTCCGTTCCCAGAAACCAGCCCGAGCACCAGAAACCAGAAACGTCGATTCCTGAAGAGACTCGATTCCTGAAAACATCCGTTCTCTACCAGCTGGCTTTCCTGACGCCCGGGATCTCGCCCCGGAGTGCCAGCTCGCGGAAGCAGATCCGGCACATCCCGAACTTGCGCAGAAACGCGCGTGGCCGGCCGCAGCGGTTGCAGCGACGCACCTTGCGCACGCCAAACTTGGGCTTGGCTCGCGCCTTCTCGACCAGTGCCTTCTTTGCCATGCGATTCTCCGCGCCGTGCTAGTTCGACGGTCCGGGCAGGTCCGTGCCCGGGACGAGGACCGGGCTCACGCCGCGGAACGGCATGCCCAGTTCGCGCAACAGCGCGAGCGCCTCGCTGTCCTTCTCTGTCGTCGTCACCATGACGATGTCCATGCCATGGATCTGCTGGACCTTGTCGTAATCTATCTCCGGAAAAATCATCTGTTCCTTCACGCCCAGCGTGTAATTGCCCCGCCCATCGAAGCTGCGCGATGGGACGCCGCGGAAGTCGCGGATACGCGGGATCGTAACATTGATCAGGCGGTCCAGGAACTCGTACATGCGCGCGCCACGAAGCGTGACTTTCGCGCCGATGGCCATGCCTTCGCGCAACGAGAAATTCGAGATCGACTTTCTCGCCTTCGTCACGACCGGCTTCTGGCCCGTGATCGTCATCAGTTCTTCGACGACGGCGTCCAGCAGTTTCGCGTTGCGCGGCGCCTCGCCCAGGCCCACGTTCACAACAACCTTCTCGACACGCGGCACTTCAAGCGCGTTGTCGAAGCCGAACTCCTCTTTCAGCTTCGCGCGCACCCGCTCATCGTAGTGGATCTGTAGTCTCGGCTTCATTTCCGTCTCTCTCGGTGCACTACAGGATGGCCTTGCCGGAGCGAACCGAGATCCGCTCCTTGCGGCCGTCCTTGTGGATCTGGCGGCGCACGCGGGTCGGCTCGCCGGACGGATCGAGCAGCATCACGTTCGATGCGTGGATCGGCGCCTCGAAGCTGATGATCCCGCCTTCCGGGTTCTGCTGCGACGGCCGCATGTGCCGCTTCTTCATGTTCAGGCCTTCGATGACGACCCGGTTCTCCTTCGGTATCGTGCGCAGGATCGTGCCCTCGAGGCCGGCGTGCTCACCGCGAATCACCCGCACCTTGTCACCCTTGCGCACGTGCAGCCTGCGCAGGCCGGGCTGCCGCTTGCTGTGTCCGCCCTGGCCAATGGACCGGCGAGGCATCAGATCACCTCCGGCGCGAGCGACACGATCTTCATGAATCGCTTCTCGCGCAGCTCGCGGCCAACGGGGCCGAAGATACGCGTGGCCTTCGGTTCGCCCGCATCGTTGATCAGCACTGCCGCGTTGTCATCGAAGCGGATGTACGAACCGTCACGACGGCGCAGTTCCTTGGCAGTCCGAACCACGACGGCCTTTGCGACTTCACCCTTCTTCACGCCACTGTTCGGCAATGCGTCCTTGATCGCAACCACAATGATGTCGCCGACCGACGCGTAGCGGCGGCCGGAGCCGCCCAGCACGCGAATGCAGAGCGCTTCCTTCGCGCCCGAGTTGTCGGCGATCTTCAACCGCGTTTCTTGCTGGATCATCGAAGCCTCACCTCGCCTGCTCGACGATTTCGACGATCCGCCAGCGCTTCAGCTTCGACAACGGGCGCGTCTCGACGATGCGCACGACGTCGCCTTGCTTCGCCTGGTTCTCTTCGTCGTGCGCATAGTACTTCCTGGTGCGTACGACCTGTTTCCCGTACAGCGGGTGCGTGACCCGGCGTTCGACCGCGACGATCGCCG
Organism: Longimicrobiales bacterium; assembly: GCA_050732695.1. GTDB lineage: Bacteria > Gemmatimonadota > Gemmatimonadetes > Longimicrobiales > RSA9 > JBFFZF01. Next base: position 108,887 of record JBOHRL010000035.1, read on the forward strand.
TCTTCTGCGGCTTGTCGCTCACGACTACGCCGACTCGTGTCTTGCGCGCGCTGCGCGAACTCTCTGTCTCAGCCATTCTTCAACTCCCGTTCGCGCAGGATCGTTTTCATGCGCGCAATGTCTCTGCGCAGTTTCCCGATGAGCGACGGATTCTCGAGCTGCTGCGTGGCACTTCGAAAGCGCAGGCGGAAGAGTTCTTCCTGCGACTGTGCGATCTGCTCGCGCACCTCGACATCCGTCATGTCCCGAATGTCCGCCGCCGTCACGACTGGCCTCCCTCCATCGTCCGCTCGTTCGAGACGATCCGACTCTTGACCGGCAGTTTGGCCGCCGCAAGGGCGAACGCCTTCTTCGCGAGATCGGCCGGGATCCCCTCGACCTCGAACATCACGCGGCCCGGCTTGACCACGGCCACCCATAACTCAGGGTTACCCTTGCCCTTGCCCATTCGCGTTTCGGCCGGCTTCTTCGTCACCGGCTTATCCGGGAAGATGCGGATCCAGACCTTGCCACCACGCTTGATGTGACGTGTAAGCGCGACACGGGCCGCCTCGATCTGGCGGTTCGTGATCCAGCCCGGCTCGAGGGCCTGCAATCCGAAGTCGCCGAACGCGACCGTACTGCCGCGAATGGCGCGGCCGCGCATGCGACCCTTCTGCTGTTTCCGGTACTTGACTCGCTTCGGCGCTAGCATGGCTTCCCGTCCTCGTCAGACCCCGGTCGAGTACGTACGACCGCGGCGATCCTCGACAATCTCTCCGTTGAAGATCCAGACTTTGATGCCGATCGTGCCGTACGTTGTCTTGGCTGTTGACTGCGCATAATCGATATCCGCGCGCAGCGTGTGCAGCGGCACGCGACCCTCGTGATAGCCTTCGGTACGGGCGATCTCGGCACCGCCCAACCGGCCAGCCACCTTGATCCGGATCCCTTCTGCTCCCGAGCGCATCGCGCCCTGCACCGCCCGCTTCATGGCACGGCGGAAGGAGACACGCTGCTGAAGCTGGTGCGCGACGTTGTCCGCCACGAGCTGCGCTTCGACCTCCGGTCGCTTGATCTCCTCGACGTTGATCGCGACTTCGCTCTTCGTGAGATGCCCGAGTTCATCGCGCAGCTTGTCCACCTCCGCACCCTGCTTGCCGATCACCACGCCCGGCCGCGCCGTGTGCACGGTCACGACAATTTTCTGCGGCTTGCGCTCGATCTCGACTTCCGCAACCGCTGCGTGCGCGAGACGCTGGTGCAGGTACTTCCGGATCGTCTCATCTTCGCGCAGCAACTCGGCGAACGTGCGGTCGGCGTACCACCGCGACTTCCACGGCTTGACAATGCCCAGCCGGAACCCGCGCGGGTGCGTCTTCTGTCCCATGACTACTCCTTCCGGTCCACGACGACGGTGACGTGGCTGGTCGGGTGCGTGATCGGTGCAGCCCGCCCCATCGCCGCGGCGCGCCAGCGCTTCAACCGCGGTCCTTCGTTGACGTATGCTTCGCGCACGAACAGGTCATCGACGTCGACCGGCTCGCCCGACTCTTCTGATCTGGCCCGCGCATTCGCGACCGCCGAACGCAGCGTCTTCGCAATCGTCCCGGCCGCCTTCTTCGTCGAGAACTGAAGGATCGCGTACGCATCGTTCACCGAACGGCCGCGGATCAGGTCCACAACAAGACGCATCTTGCGCGCACTCTGCCGGTTGTACCGGGAAATCGCTCGCGCTTCCACTCTACCTCGCACCCGGGCCGGCAACCCTGGCCTTCTTGTCCGACGAGAGCTTGCCGCCATGCCCGCGGAACAGGCGCGTCGGCGCAAACTCGCCCAGCTTGTGGCCGACCATGTTCTCCGAGATGTAGACCGGGATGAACTTGTTGCCGTTGTGCACGGCCAGCGTGTGGCCCACGAAATCCGGCGAGATCGTGGACGCGCGCGACCAGGTCTTGATGACTTTCTTCTCGTTGCGGCTGTTCATGATCCGCACCCGAGTCAGAAGTCTCTCCTGGATGTACGGGCCCTTCTTCTTCGATCGGCTCATGTCTCGGAACCACGTTTCTGGTTGTTTGAACCCCGTTTCCGGGGCTGGTTTCTGGGGCTGGCTTCTGGGGGGAACGGAAACCGGTCGAGCGGTGCCAACCCGGAACGAGCCCCAGAAACAGGAAACCCGAAACGTCCGTTCTCAATCGTCCGTGCTCCTGCCATCATCCGCCGCCCGTCGACTTGCCGCGCTTCCTGCCGCGCACGATGTACTTGTTCGTTTCCTTCTTGTGCTTGCGTGTCTTCACCCCTTCGGGCTTGCCCCATGGCGAACAGGCTGGCCGGCCGCCCGATGTCTTGCCTTCGCCACCACCCAGCGGATGGTCGATCGGGTTCATGGCCACGCCCCGCACTTTCGGCCGCTTGCCGCGCCACCGGTTTGCACCGGCCTTGCCAATGACCTGTTGCTCATGATCGGTGTTGCCGACTTCACCGATCGTCGCCAGACACTCGCCGCGCACCATGCGCACTTCCGTCGACGGCAGCCGCAGCGTCACAAAACCGCCTTCCTTTGCCATGACCTGGGCTGCGTTGCCTGCCGAGCGCACAATCCTGCCGCCCGCGCCCGGCCTGAGTTCGAGGTTGTGCACGACCGTGCCCAGCGGGACCTCGGCGAGCGGAACTGCGTTACCCACGCGAATGTCAGAGCCCGGCCCGCTGACGACCGTGTCACCCTGCTTGAGGCCACGCGCGTGCAGCATGTAGCGCTTCTCTCCATCCGCGTAGTGGATCAGTGCGATGTACGCCGAGCGATTCGGATCGTACTCGATCTCCGCGACCCGGCCCGGAATGCCGAACTTGTCGCGCTTGAAATCGATGCGCCGGTATGCGCGACGTGCACCACCACCTCGCCGCCGGGACGTGATCCGCCCGTGGTGATTGCGCCCGCCCGACTTGTGCATCGGCTCGAGCAGTGACCGCTCCGGCTCGCTGCGCGTGATCTCCTCGTGCTTCGAGACCAGGCGGAACCGGCTTCCCGGCGTCACTGGCTTGAATTTCTTTGTTGGCATGGCAACCGAAATCGATTCTGGTTTCTGGTTTCTGGTTTCTCGTTTCTGGGGCTTGTTTCTGGTTCTTCAGGTTCACCCGTTTCCGTCTTGCCAGAACCAGAAACCAGAAACCAGAACCCAGCCCCAGTAACGCTTTCTTACTGTAGCCCCTCGTACACATCGATCGAATCGCCTTCGGCGAGGCGGACCATCGCCTTCTTGTATGCGGCGCGGCGGCCGGTGCTGCGGCCGACGCGGCGCCATTTGCCCTGGTAGTTTGCGGTGCGTACCGCTTCGACCTTCACACCGAACAATGTCTGGACCGCCTGCCGGATCTGTAGCTTGTTCGCGTCCCGGGCCACAATGAACGTGTACGTGCGTGCTTCGTCCTGGAGCAGTGCAGACTCCTCGGTCACGACCGGTGCGATCACGACATCGTGCAGACTACGCATGGGCGACCTCCGCGGCGCGCTCGAGCGCAGGCGCTTCGATGATCACGGCATCGGACCAGAGCACGTCGTATGCAGACTCTTCGCCGAACGGACGTACCAGCACGTGCGGAATGTTGCGCGCGGACGTGTGCACGATCGGTTTCGTGCCATCCGTCAGCAGCAGGATGTTGCCGGCCGCGCCGGTCGCAGCGATCATCGTCGCGATGTGCTTCGTCTTCGGTGCACCGAGCGTCAATGGCTCGATCAGAAAGATGCCGGCATCCTGTGCACGCGCGTTGAACGCCGAGCGTCGAGCAAGGCGGCGCACCTGGCGCGGTACATCCTGCTTGTAGTTGCGGCCCGGCCGCGGACCGAACACGCGACCCCCGCCACGCCATTGCGCCGCGCGGATCGAGCCCTGACGAGCCCGACCAGTGCCCTTCTGCCGCCACGGCTTGCGATTGCCGCCCGAAACTTCCGCGCGCGTCTTGGTCGATGCATTCGCCTGGCGGCGGTTCGAGAGCGCGGCCTTCACGGCCAGCCACATCGACGGCTCGTGGACGACGCCGTCGAAGAGCGCTTCAGGAAGTTCCCGTTCGCCCGTCTTCGCGCCGTCTGCCGTGAATACCGGTGCCTTGAACATCGTTCCTCTTCCGCTCCGCTTCAGCCGGTCATCTTGCGGATCATGACGATGCTGTTGCGCGCGCCGGGCACGGCGCCGCGCAGGAAGATCAGGTTGCGTTCGACGTCGATGCGTTCGACACGCAGGTTGCGAACCGTCTTCTTCTTGTCGCCCATCTGACCCGGCATCTTCTTGCCCTTGATGACGCGCGACGGATTCGTGCCGGGGCCGATTGAGCCGACGTTGCGCTTCTTGGGGTGCCCATGCGACCCGGGCCGACCGCGAAAGCCGTGTCGCTTGACCGCGCCCTGGAAGCCTCGCCCTTTCGACGTGCCGATGACCTTGACGAGATCACCCTCCGCAAACAGCTCGACCGTCATCTTCTGGCCGACCTCGTAACTGCCCGTTTCCGCGAGCCGGCACTCGCGCAGCAGGCGGGGCGTGTAGTCGAGGCCCGCCTTCGCTGCATGACCGCGCTCTGCGCGCGTCGCCAACGCTGCCTTGCGCGTTCCGAACGCGAGTTGAACTGCGACGTACCCATCCGACTCGGCCCTCTTCACCTGCGTCACCGGACACGGCGCCGCTTCGATCACGGTGACCGGTACGGCGCCGTTGTCACTGAAGATCTGCGTCATGCCCAGCTTCCGCCCGATCAGTCCCGCCATGGTTCGCTCTCCCGCTTCGGTCCGCTGGCCGTCAGTCGACCTTGATCTCGACATCGACGCCCGCCGGCAGATCCAGCTTCGTCAGCGCGTCGATCGTCTGTGGCCGCGAATCGATGATGTCGATCACACGCTTGTGCGTCTTCAACTCGAACTGCTCGCGACTCTTCTTGTCGATGTGCGGGGAGCGCAGTACCGTCCACCGTTGCGTCCGCGTTGGCAGCGGAATCGGCCCGCTCACGCGCGCACCAGACTTCTCTGCGGTCCGCACGATGTCGGAGGCCGTCTGATCGATCACCGCGTGATCGAATGCCTTGAGACGAATTCGGATCTTGCCGGACATTTTCACCTGAACAGAAAGCGTTTCTGGGGCTGGTTTCTGGTTTCTGGTTTCTGGTTCGGTGGCGGGGGTGGCGGTGCGGGGGTCCATCCGTTCCGCATACCAGCCGGGAAACCAGCCCCAGAAACGTTCCGTTTATTGTACGATTTCCGTCACCACGCCGGCCCCCACCGTGCGGCCGCCCTCGCGGATCGCAAACCTCAGTTCCTTCTCCATCGCGATCGGGCTGATCA
>JBOHRL010000036.1:0-8453 GCA_050732695.1 Longimicrobiales bacterium
CCCGAATCCTGCACATAGATCGATGGAATTGTAGATGCGAAACACCGTCTGGAGCCGTAGATTGCTAGGACTTCTTCGCAGGAAGTACCCTTGCAACCGGAGGCACCCAGACGGTGCGCACTCATCGTATAGGTTCTCGACCGCATATTCAAGGGTCCTGCGCGCCGCTGCGTCTTTGCGGGCGCGCAGGTGGTATCACGGATGGCGCGGGTCTGGTGCTGCTGCGCCACTTGTGGGATCGGCTCGATGTCGGTGCATGGCTGGACAGCCGCACGCGTGGCATTGCGGGCGTGTTCCGACCCAGCCTGATGCTGGAGATCCTGGTGGCGTTGCTCTGGTACGGCGGTGGCGCGCTGGATCACGTGAGCTGGCTGGGGCCGCGCAATATACGTCGCATCTTCGGCTGGGTGAGCGTCCCGGATCCGACCACGTTTGGGCGTTGGCTGCGGCGTGCGGGGGAAGCGCTGGTGCCGCTGCTCGATCAGTTGCTCTGGCATATCGTCGTGCTGCGTTGGCGGGTGGTCGGCGTGCCCGAGCGAGTCACGTTGCTGCTCGACTCGACCGTGTCGGTGCGCTACGGGCAGAAACAGGCCGGAGCGGAAGTCGGGTACAACCCCAAGAAACACGGACGTCCGAGTCATCACCCGATGGTGGCGTTTCTGCAGGAGACGGGCGATTGTGCGGGCGAGCGCTGGCGGCCGGGCAATGCGCATACCGCGGACGGTGCCATCGAATGGCTGGAGCTGTTGGTGGTTCGGCTGCGCGCCGCGGGCGTGAGCGAGATCACGGTTCGTCTGGACAAGGGATTCTTCTCGCGTGCCATGGTGAACGCGCTGCAGGAGCTGGGCGTGTCCTTCCTGCTCAAGGTTCCCGACTATCCGTGGCTGCGCCGGCAGCTGGGTGCGCGGCGTCAGTCGGAGAAGGACCCGGCGATCTGGACGGCCAGCGGCACGCTGTACGGCGTGCGCTTGCTGTCGTGCGAATGGCGCAAAGCGTTGCTCACGGAGCAGGGCACACTCCGTCTCGACACGTACGAGGTCACGCAACGAGCGCACGTGCTCACCAATCTCGAAGGCATTCACGCACTCACCGCCTGGCGCTTGTACAACCAGGGAGCCGTGGTCGAACAGCGCATCGCGGAGCTCGGACAACTGGCGGTGGGCGACACGGCGATCGATCATCTCGAAGGCAATGCCTTGCTCTGGCAAATCGGCGCTCTGGCCTACCAGCTCCTCCACTACACGCGCACCACCGCGCTGCCGGGCGATTGGCAGCGCGCTCAACCCGAACGCCTGCGCGCTGCGCTCCTTCGCATGCCTGCGAAGCTGACGACCCATTCCCGCAAGCACTCCCTTCGCATCGCGTCCGACGAGCCGCAGCGGCACACTCTGCGCTCCGCGCTGAGCCACCTTGCGAGGCTGGCCGTTCCACCGCTGCCGCGCGCGGCGTAGCGCGCCGGCGACTCGGCGGAATAACCGCGACACTGCTGCGCAACCCCAAGAGACGTGTCTTCAACCGCAACGAACGGCCCATTTCGAATCGCAGAACTTCGGTGCCCGAATGGCATGGATAACGGCTATGAGCGATTCCGTGCGTTCGCGAGCCCACTATGAGGCCGAAATGCCATTCATTACATCACCGTGCAGGATTCGGGTTGAGTTATCACTTTCACTTCACCAAGCGTTCCATGCCAATCCGCACACTGCTAGTCGTCGACGGTTTCTATCCCGATCCCGACGCGGTCCGGAATTACGCGCTGTCCCTGGAATACCCGATTACCGGGCGTTTCCCGGGGAGCAACTCTCCGAATGACAATGTCGAGGAGGAGATGCGAAGGGTGAGCCAAATCCTCGGAGCGTCGATCGTGGTGAATGCGCGCAGCCGGGACATCACGTTCTTCCGGCTGACGCGCGGGCGGGACCAGGGCTCGTGCGACATTCACGTCGACGGATCGCGCTGGGCCGGCGTATGCTACCTCAACCTTCCCGACCCGGTTCGTCGGGCGAAGCCTTCCGTCTCGAACAAGCCCGTCGGCAAGCGCGGTCTGCTCGACCAATTCCATCAACTCGAGAGGATCGCGGAGGTCACTCCCGTTCACGGCCGAGGCTGGTACGGTATCCGCCGTAAGGCAACGGACGTGTACGAAGATTACGAGACAGACGAGCGCGTGCTCAACGACCAGACCGGGCATCAGAGCTCGGACACCCGACGTTCGGTCTACCAGGAAAAGGAGCGCGAGGAGGTCCGGGCCAAATCTGCCCGAACACGGAGGCGCGTGCGAGCTGCTGCGTTCCGGCCAAAGCCCGGCCCGACGGGCGGCCCTGACAGCACGGAAACGCGTCCTGAAGAGCAGGAAGACGCTCGGAAATCGGCCTCCTCATACCCCACTACATACCCCAGCCCCTCCCGTCGGGGTGACGGCGAGGGGCTGGTGAATGAGCCTATCCGTTTGTACCGCACGAACTTCCGTAAGTCGGGACGGCGGGATTTGAACCCGCGACCCCCTGAACCCCATTCAGGTGCGCTACCGGGCTGCGCTACGTCCCGCGATCGCGGAAAGTAAGCCTGGGCGGTCCTCACTACAACCACATGCGCTTCAGGCAGGACCGGTCTGCAATGGACATCGGCGATGCAGCTCGAGCCGGACCCGTGCACGGATGCGGGGCGACAGCTCGCGCCCCGGGTCCGATCCCCGCGCACGTCGTCGAATCCAGCGCGCTGGCCCGCACCCTGCACGACGCCAATTGACCGGCGGATGTCGAGAATTTGCGGTCCACTTCGACGTCCTCGAAGAGTTCATCCGATCCGGCGAGCATCTGACAGGAGCGAAGCCATGAAGTACATGCTGATCATGGAGGCCACGAAGTCGAACTGGGACACGTTCCTGCGCTGGCCGAAGACGGATCTCCAGGCGCACATGGCCTTCATGGAGAGTTTCACAAAGGAACTCAGCGACGCCAAAGAGCTGGTGGCCGCGGAAGGTCTCGACATGCCCGGCGAGGCGAAGGTGGTGAGGGCCGGAAAGAACGGCGCACCCGTGACGACGGATGTCTTCCCGGAGTCGAAGGAGTTCCTCGCCGGCTATTGGATTGTCGAAGTCGATACGCCGGAACGGGCGTACCAGATCGCCGCGGCCGCGTCAGCGGCTCCCGGCCCGGGCGGGCAACCGATGAACATGCCGATCCTGGTCCGCCAGGTGATGAGCGGGCCGCCGGAAGAGCTGTTGTGATGTGGACGTCGTTGCCACGCCGATCCCGGACATCGGCACCGCGCACGCGGCGTGTGACAATCACGGGAAGCGGAAAACGAGATAAAGCGAGAGAATCGAGCCGAGAATCGCGGCGCCGTAGCAGATCAGGTTGACCAGCTCGTTCAGGTGCTTGATCTGAAGTCCATCGTAGAGGGTGTAGCGAAACCGGTGCGCCCAGTGGAAGAGCGAGAGCGTGCAGAGAGCGACAATGGTCACGCGCGCAAGAGGATGTCCGAACACGGCCAGCGCTTGGGTATGCTCTGGCGCGGGCAGCCAACCGAGGGGGAACGCCAATCCGAACAGGAATACGAGACCCGGCATCAGGAACGCGGACAGCACGCCGCCAGCGCTGAACGCGAGCCACAGCAGGGGCTCGAGCGAGCGCTTCCTCATCGATCCCCTGTGAGGAGCCAGACGAGGACTGCCGAGACGATCACCCACACAACGTAGTTGGGCGCGGCGATCCAGAAAGGTGGGACACGTTCGCCGCGCACACGCACGGCCATGGCAGCCGGCGTCAGGTTGAACCAGGTGATGGCATGAAAGACGATGAACACGAGGCTCACGGCGTTCAGCACGATCAGGAGCGGGTGAGCGGACCATTCGAGGAATTGCTGGTACGTCGCATCGCCCCGAGCAATGGCGCGAACGAGCAGCAGGAAGTAGAGCACGAACCATGCAACGAAGACGCTGCTCAGCTCGCGCAGGATGAAGAGGAAATAGGATCGCCGCTGGAGCCACCAGTATGTGGACACGCGCGTACGGAGCCAGCGTGGATGGTAGCCGGTGTAGCCGGTGCCGTCGATCATTCGCGAGCGGCCCAGGGCAGCAGCCAGGATTTCAGCGTATCGACAGCGGTGGTCAGTTTGTAACGCTGGATGGCGCCAGCCGGGTCGACGTTCTTGGGACAGACCTTCGTGCATTCGCCGACGAACGTGCAACCCCATAACCCGTCGTGCCCGGACAGGATCTCGTTGCGCAGTTCGGCGCCCTCATCGCGACTGTCCAGGTTGTATCGTTGGGCGAGTGCAATGGCGGCCGGTCCGATGAACTCGGGCTCGAGGCCGTAGATGGGACACGCTGCGTAACACAGCATGCAGTTGATGCACATGCTGTATTGCTTGTACTCGGCCAGCTCTTCGGGCGTCTGGCGGTACTCGCCTTCAGACAACGGCTTTTCTTCCTCGCGAATGATCCACGGTCGGATCGCGCTCAATTTCCGCATGAAATCGCTCATCTCGATGATGAGATCGCGAACCACGGGGAAGTTCCGCAGCGGTTCGACGCGAACGGGTCCGGGTCCGTAATCGGCGAGGAACGTGGCGCACGTGAGTTTCGGCTCGCCGTTCACGGTCATGCCGCAGCTGCCGCATATGCCCATCCGGCACGACCAGCGGTAGGAGAGCGTTCCGTCGAGATGGTCCTTGATGTGGTTCAGGCCATCGAGGACCACCCAGTCGCGCGGGCACGGAACCTCGAACTCGTCGAAGCCCGGCTCGGCCGATGTCTCCGGCCGGTACCGAGCGACCCGCATGACGATCGTATCGGCCATCCGTTCACCTCCCGTAGACGCGCTCGCCCGGCGCCCAGCGTGTGATCGTCACCGGGGCGTAGTCGACGCGGCACGTGCCATCAGCATTGCGATGCACAAGCGAGTGTGCGAGGAAGCGGCCATCGTCGCGGTCCGGGAAGTCCGTGCGCTGATGCGCGCCGCGGGATTCCTCGCGGCGGAGCGCCGCGTTCACCATCGCCTCGGCGACGTCGAGCATGAACGACAGCTCGAGGGCCGCGATGCGCTCCGTGTTGAACGTCCGGCTGTGGTCCTCGATCGCGATGTGGCATGATCGATCCTGTAGCTCGCGCAGATGCTCCTTTGCCTGTTCGAGCGATGAACCGTTCCGATAGATGCCGGCGCTCGATTCCATCGTCTTCTGCATGTCCTCGCGCAGTATGGCAATCCGTTCGCGACCGCCGTTGACATGAAGGAAATCGTTCTCGAGGCGGACCCGCTCGTCTTTCGCCTGCGCCAGCACCACCGGACTCGGCGCCTTCTGTGCGGACGCGTACTCGGCTGCGGCCCGGCCGGCACGTGCGCCGAACACGAGAAGCTCGGGCAGCGAGTTCGAGCCCAGCCGGTTCGCCCCATTGATGCTCACGCACGCAACCTCGCCCGCCGCGTAGAGTCCCTCGACCTTCGTCGCACCATCGATGTCCGTGTCCACGCCGCCCATCATGTAATGGACCACGGGACGGACGGGGATCAGCTCGCGCACCGGATCGATGTTCTGGTAGCGAATGCACAGCTCGCGCACGAACGGAAGTCTTGTGTCGATCAGCTTCTCGCCGAGATGGCGAAGATCGAGATGCACCATCGCGCCGTACGCCGTCTCGATTGTGCGGCCCTTCTCGTACTCCTTGATGAACGCCTGCGACAACCGATCGCGCGGTCCCAGTTCCATGCTGCGCAGCACCGGCTTCGGCTCGGGTGTGCCAAGGTCGTAGTCCTGCAAGTAGCGATACCCATCACGGTTCAGCAGCCAGCCGCCTTCGGCGCGCGCCGCCTCCGTGATCAGGATGCCGGTGAACGGCAGGCCCGTCGGGTGGTACTGCACAAACTCCATGTCCTTGAGCGGCGCACCGGCGCGCCACGCGAGCGCCATCCCATCGCCGTTCTTGATGCTCGCGTTCGTCGTGAACGGAAACACACGGCCGCAGCCGCCCGTGCACAGAATGACCGCGCGCGCCGTGATCGTCTGCACCCGGCCAGACATGAGATCGATGGCAACAACACCCTGCACGCGGCCATCATCGACGAGCAGCCGCGTCACGAAGCTTTCGTCGTAACGAACGATTTCGCTGTACTTGAGCGATGTCTGGAAGAGCGTGTGTAGCATGTGGAAGCCCGTCTTGTCGGCGGCGAACCACGTGCGCTTCTTCTTCATGCCGCCGAACGGCCTCACCGCGATGCGGCCATCCGATTCACGGCTCCACGGGCAGCCCCAGTGCTCGAGGCGCAGCAACTCGCGGGGGGCTTCCTCCACGAATGCTTCGACCGCATCCTGATCGCACAGCCAGTCGCCACCCGAGACGGTGTCGTAGGCGTGCTCGTCCAGGCTGTCGTCCGCCGCGATCACACCGGCCGCACCGCCTTCGGCGGAAACGGTGTGACTGCGCATCGGATAGACTTTCGAGATGACCGCGACACCCAGGGCCGGATTCGTTTCCGCGATCGCAATGGCCGCCCTGAGCCCCGCTCCACCTCCACCCACCAGCACGACGTCATGGTCAGGAGTCACGACTACTCGGCCGCCAGCAGCTCATCCACGAGCACCCGCCCGTCGTGGTGACGGACAACCCTGCTCACGCTGCCATCGTGGTACTCGTGCCGCGTGCGCCGGCAGCCGCACGCGTACACGTAGTCATCCGTGAGCAGGCACTCCGAGTCCCGGTCCAGATGACGTTCGCCCTCCACCAACTGGCCACAGGGCGCCTGTCCAGAATTGAAATGCACGTCTTCGATGGGCATGGTGCTCGCCTCCGCGTTACATGCGGATTCGGATGGACCGGCTACGGGCCGGCTCATCCGCCAGCAACGGCCATCAGTCCTCGCGCGGAGGACTCGTCGTCGGGTAGCGGCGCCGGCTTCTTCCGGCGGCCCGGTCGGTATGGGCCGGAGGGCGAGGGCGGCGTCCGTGAGCAAACATATGCGATGCGCTCGCCGTTCGCGCCAGCCTCGACGCGCGGCCCGCAAGGACGGGGCCGTTTCGGCTTCCCGAGGTTCGAGCACTCCGCGGTTCCGGCCACCGGAGATCCATCACGCGCTCGACGTGCATCCCCCGTTCGACCTGACTGATGGGGTCGCGTCGTTGTCTGCTACGACCTCACCTGGCGGGACGACCAGTGGATCGCGGCAATCCTCCAACCTCCATTCGTTCGGCGCAGAACGACGAGTTCGGATCCCGCAGAGTTGATCGTACGCCCGCGATATTCGCCGCGTGAGGTGCTCGTCGAAGTCGCCCAGGCCACGTCGCCGTGAACCGCGACCCGGATCGGCCCCCGTTCGCGCGGCACCGCCCGGGCGAATGCGATGTCTGCGGGGAGGTGGCCCGCGAAGTATTCCTCGCGAGACTCGACGCCGCCGCTCTCGAGGATCACGGCGTCCTCGACGAGCAGTGTTTCGACCACGGCCGTGTCACCGGTTGCGAGCGCACGATGAAAACGGTCGATGACCGACGCGACCGTTGCCGAATCCTGCACCGGGCCGGCGCCACGGTTTGCCGCAGCCACGTCGAATGTCAGCGTGGCCCGCTTCGACTCGTAGTCCAGCGCGGGCTCGGGAACGGGACCGGCGAGGCTGATGTCGCGCACGCGATCCCGGAGGATCACATCGTGCCCGGCAACACAGCTCGCGATAAGGAACACCGCTCCGGCGACACTGCATCCGATGATCTGAACGCGCCGGACGGTCTCGCCGACGAGTGGTTCCGCGTCGAGCCGGCATCGATTTCGGCGATGGCGCCGCATCAACGTGAGCATGGCCCCTCCTGTGTGACGGTCATGACGGTGTGAACGAGTGGTGGTTCCGCGCCAATCCGTCAAGCAGGATACAGGATCACGACGGCCGCGCGGATCCTGAAGAAATCTTCATGGTCATTTCACGCCTGCTTCATGATCGGCCCGTTCCATCGGTTTATCTTGCGGCGGAGGCCGAACGGAGTGTACCGCCGATGGACGAATCGAAAAGGAACCGGTCAGGGCCGTGCTGGAACGACGCCTGAGACTGGATGGTCCGGATTACGAGATCCCGGCTGATGCCGTGGCACTTCCTGCGGCGGCTGGCATGATCACGAGTCGATTCGTTCTGCGTCACGCGCCTGAGCGCCGCCAAGGTCGAACGGTACGCATCCTGCTCCTGCTCGCCGCACTTCCACACCCTGCGCTGGCCCAGACGGACTACTACAACACGGATGCCGGCCGGCCCGTACGCATCGAAGATGCGTATGCCACGGAGCGCTACGCATTCGAGCTGAAGCTCGCGCCCGTGCGACTCGAGCGAACACGCGGCGGCGTTTACAGATGGGGTTTCGAGCCGGAGCTCGCCTACGGCCTGTTCCCTCGAACGCACATCGAGGTGGGGTTGCCCGTGGCCGTGATCGACGGCGGCGGCACGTCGAGCCAGGCCGGTATCGCCGGCCTCGAGATC
>JBOHRL010000037.1:0-128327 GCA_050732695.1 Longimicrobiales bacterium
CCCACGAAGTTCGGGTCGATGCCCGCCATGATGCGCAGCAGCGAGCTCTTGCCTGCCCCGTTCGCGCCGACGACGCCGATCTTCGCGCCCGGAAAGAATGACAGCCAGATGTCCTTCAGGATCTGCCGGCTGGGTGGCACGACCCTGCCCAGCCCTTTCATCACGTAGATGTACTGCGGTCCGTTCATGGCTCTCTTTCATACCGGCCGGTACGCCGGATCGGTGCGCAGGCTGCTCACGTCCTCGCCACGCACCTCGGACCCGGCGCCTGAGACTCACCCGAGACTGGCCACCACTTCGATCTCGACCTTCACGTCCTTCGGAAGGCGCGAGACCTCGACCGTCGAACGCGCTGGCTTGTGATCGCCGAACCACCGGCCATACACCTCGTTCATCGCACCGAACTCGTTCATGTCGGCAAGAAACACAGTCGTCTTCACGACGGCTGCCAGCGTTGCGTCGGCGGCTTGCAGTATCGCCGTAATATTCTGCATCACGCGTTCCGTCTGCTCGGCAATCCCGCCATCGACGATGGTCATGCTCGCCGGATCCAGCGGGATCTGGCCCGCGGAATACAGCATTCCATTGACGACGATTGCCTGACTGTACGGCCCGATAGCCGCTGGAGCGCGATCGGTGTGGATTCGACGCAGTTCCGCCATTCGCACGTCTCCGTTGCGGTTCGTTTCAGGATTGCAGTGAGCTGCGCTTTGCGTTGGCCTGCACAACCTCGCGCAATTCTGCGGGCGAGACCGTCGCGACACCCAGCTTGCCGACCTCGATGCCGGCCGCGTGATTGGCGAGGATGGCGGCTTCGGCCGGCGTCGCGCCAGCGGCCAGAGCAACGACGACAGCTGCCGTCACCGTGTCACCGGCACCCGAGACGTCGAACACCGCACGCGCCGCGCTGGGCACACGGACGTATTCGCCCTCGCTCGTCATGAGCGCCATACCCTCGTCGCCCAGTGTCACGAGGAGGTGGTCCGAGCCGAGCCGCTCGCGCGTACGCTCGAGCCATCCGGCATCGTTTGCAGCCACGGGTTCACGCAACGCGGCCTCGAGTTCGGCCTGATTGGGCTTGAACACGGTCGCGCCGACGTAGTCGAAGAAGAAGCGCGCCTTGGGGTCGACGACCACGGGAATCGCGGCGCGCCTGCCAGCCGCGAGCGCGGCTTCAATGACTGCTTTCGTCAACACACCCTTGTTGTAATCCTCGAGCACGATCGCGTCCGCTTCCGACGCCAGCGCACCGATGCGCTCGGCGAGCGATCGGGCGTCCCGCTCATCCAGATCCTCGTCCATCTCACGGTCGAAACGCGCGATCTGGTGGTGCTTCGTGACGATGCGCGTCTTCACCGTCGTTTGCCGCAACCCTGACTCGAGCAGGCCGTCCGCTGCGATGCCTGCCGCCACAACCGCCTCGCGCAACCGCGCGCCCGCTTCATCCTGTCCGGTCACACCCACGAGAGCGCACAGCGCCCCCAGTGCCACCACGTTCGCCGCCACGTTCGCTGCACCACCGAGAGCCCACCTTTCATCCGTTACGCGCACGACCGGTACAGGCGCCTCCGGCGAGATCCGCGACGCGACTCCGCGCAGATACACGTCCAGCATCGCATCGCCCACCACGAGCACGCGTTTCGTGCGCGCAGCGTCCAGTATCGCATCGAGTCGAGCTGGTGTGAGACGATCCATTCCTTCCCGATCGAGAATCGTGACAACCACCGCGCCAAGCTATCCGCAGCATCCAACGGTGTAAAGCGGACCAACTGGAACGATGTCTGTCCGACCGGGACGATGACTTGACAATCAGGACGACGCGCAGGCCTGGCCCGTCAGCTTCGAAGCTGCTCGCGCAGTCGCTTGGGGGCAACAAGCGAATACGCATCGCGAACCATCTCGTTCAGCTCCCGCCAGTCGACCTTCCCGTCCAGCCACACACCGACCCAGCCACTCGGCCCGACGTACGGTGGAACGAAAAAACGCTCCGGAGCAAGCCTGATGCATTCGGCCTGGTCACCGGGCCCTGCCTTGCACCACACCGCCGGACGCCCTCCACCGTGGTGGTTGCTCGCCGACGCATACATCGCGAACATCTTCTTCCTTACGCGGAACGTCGGCTCACCCCACGCCTCGACCTCGTGTGCCTCCGGCAGGGAAAGACACAACTCACGGAGCCGCGGCAAAGGGTTCGGTGCCATTGTGTTCCAATATCCGCGCTGCCATGAGATAGGCGTTCATGGCATCATCCCTCGTTCGAGTGTGCTCCAGTAGTCATGGCATGCCGATCGAACGGATCGCTACCCCAGAGGCCACGGCCCTTGCCGCGAGCGTCGCGCTCGAGCTGGCGAAACTCGTCCATGTACCGGAACGGATAGCTCGTGTAGGCGCTTGCGTAGCCGTCAGCGACGAGCCGGCGGTTGATCATGAAGGAGCGCCGGCCGTGATCGAGGACCCAGATGTAGGCGAGCGTGCGGCCGTACCGGTCGCGGTGATTGATGGCGGCGTTCGCCGGGTCGAATTCGAGTTCGACCTCGCGGCCGAGGACAAGTGTTCGTGCGTGAGCGGCCGACCGTTTGCCCAGCTCTTGAATCGTGCGCGCATCGCGGCCGGTTCGCCGGGCGTCATTCCTGAGCTTCTGCGTCACGTGAAGTTCGGGCGAGTCGATGCCGACGAGTCGAACCGTCCGCCCATCCGACAGCTCGAACGTATCGCCATCGATGATGCGGGTTACCTTCTGCGCACGTGACGGAGTCGAGATGAAGCCGAACAGCAGGCACGCGTAAACCAGTTGAAGACCGAACTTCGACAGGGTGCCACCCCGTCCACCGTAACCTGCGAAAGCGGGACCGAGCTTTCGCCAGCCGAACCGGATGTCGTCAAGCATCGTCTGCGATCTGTCCGTCGTCCTGAAGGAAAACGCAGCAAGGACGAACATCGGTGTCCCCGCTGCGTCTCGGACGTGGTGTCCGGTGTGGAAGTGGAGCCGGCGGGAGTCGAACCCGCGTCCGCGAATGGATTCCCCGGTGCGTCTACGTGCGTAGTTCGCTGTTCTGTTTTCTCATCCGATCAGTCGGCGAGCGAACCGCCTCTCACGGACCAGCCCCCCTGAGATCTCGTTCGCGAATCACGGAGCCGAATCCGCAAACCAGCCCGATTTGTCGACGTCTCCAGCCGGCCTCGGGCCCGGCAGGATCAGGAGACGGGTGCGTAAGGTTTAGTTACGCAGCCAGCGCCAGTTGAGTGTTGGCACTTGAGAGTTTCCCGCAAGTTTATCGAGGTAACGGGACCTCGGCACGCTGCTCCGGCTGCACCAGACACGTCGAAACCGTATCGGCCCCAACATGTTGCAGGGTAACGGAATCGGGCCGATCGGTCAAGCGATGGGGCTGGGCGCGGCTACGACGCGGTTGCGACCGGCGCGTTTGGCCTCGTAAAGCGCGGCGTCAGCGCTGCGCAGCAGGTCATCGGGCGAAGCGACAGAGGCGGGACAGCCGGATACACCGAGGGAAACGCGCACGGGAATGGTGTCTCCGGTCCAGCGCACGTGAAGCTCCTCGATGGCGGACCGGAGTCGCTCCGCGGCATCGCTCGCTGCGGCGAAGGTAGTTTGTGGAAGTAGAACGACGAACTCCTCGCCGCCGTGACGAGCCGGGAGATCGACATCGCGCACGGCGCGACGCAGTGCGCCCGCAACCGAGCGGAGCACTTCGTCGCCCGCGTCGTGCCCCCAGCGATCATTGATCTGCTTGAAGTGGTCGATGTCGAGCAGGATCATGGCCAGGGGTTGGAGGTAGCGCTCGTGGCGCGCGATCTCGGCTCGCCAGGCGCGCTCGAAGGCACGCCGGTTAGGCAGCGCTGTGAGCGGATCGGTTTCAGCACTCTGACGAGCGCGACCGAGTTCGAGAGCATGTTCGAGGTGAAGCGCGGCGTAGGCGGCGATGGTCTCGAGCAATGCAATCGCGCTGACGTCGATCGTGCCTTTGCTGCTTCGCCATACACCGAGCAAGCCGATGACGCCATCCGTTGTTCTGAGCGGGAGGACCGCGACACTGCGCGGGCGGCGCACCCACGCTTCGCCGCGCGAGACGATCGGGAGTCCGGCGCGCACATCGAGTTGGGAACGAACGATCGTCGCGCGGCCGCGGGCAGCCAGCGCGAACTCCGATTCGACGGGATCGAAGCGTGTGCCGTTCGCCGGCCCGCCATCCTCGCCGCCGACACCCAGGATCGTACCTTCATCACCGCTCCACGTCGCGACCGCGCCGCCGGTGCCGGCGGCGATCTCGACCGCGACAGCGATCAGTTCCCGGGCGAACGCCTCGGGCTCGATCTTCGCCGGTAAGCCGTGCAGCGTTTCCACGAGCAACCGAGCCCGCCGCCGTTCCTCGATGGCAGAGAGGTTTGCATCATGCAGAGCACGCACCCGGTTGACCTCTGCGGCGGCATCCTCGATGAGTGCGGGTTCGAGGCGAATACCGGCGCTGAACTCGAGTGTGAGCAAAGCAGCGGCGGTCACGTTTCCGACCCTTGCCGCGTAGACGACGCGGTCCGGCTCGGTCCATTCGGGCTGTTCGAAGCGCACCGGCGTGCCTTCGTTCCAGACCCAGCCGAACGCGTGGCCGGCAAGTGGAACGTGGGGCGGGCCGGGCCCGGCATCGGAGACTGCGCGTGCGACTGCAAGGCTTGCATCGTCGTGAACGTTCCAGAGAACGGCACGCAGGGCACCGAGGCGGTCAGAGCATCGCGCCAGTGCGAGATCCAGGTCATCGAGGCGAAGGACAGCGTCAGCCTCCTCGACCGGCGCACGCCGCTTCGCTTCCTGAAGGATGCGATCGAGCCGGCCGGTTCCTTCGACCGCGCGTCGTTCCGCTCCGACGAGGAAGGCTGCCGGAATCGCACCGGACGTGAATGCCGTGGTAACGAGAAGCACGTCCGCGAACGACACGTCGTCGAGACGCATGGACGCGAGCAGGACGATCCCGGCGCAGGCCGCGCCGGCAGCCATAGCCGAACGAAGGTCGGTCCACAGACTGGCCAGAACGATGCCGAGCGGCAGCAGCGGCAGAACTGGAGAGGTCGGACCGCCGCTCGCGAGCAGGATCGCAGAGAAGCCCGCGCCGGCAAGGGCGAGAGCGCTCCACCGCTCGCGAACAGGTTTCATGGCGCCCGAGTCCGCACCTGGTTGATGCGATTCGCCGCGCACGCCGCACCGAAGCCGTTGTCGATGTTCACTACCACCAGACCGGCCGCGCACGAATTCAGCATCGCGAGAAGGGCGGCCAGCCCGCCGAAGGATGCGCCGTAACCGCTGCTGGTCGGCACGGCAATCACAGGCGCCGCGACGAGTCCACCGATCACGGACGGCAGAGCCCCCTCCATGCCTGCAACGGCGATGATCACAGCGGCGCGCTGGAGTGTGTCCGAGTTCTGAAGCAGACGGTGCAAGCCGGCAACACCCACATCGAACAACTTCTCGACCGGGTTGCCCAGCGCCCGAGCGGTAACGGCTGCTTCCTCGGCGACCGGCAAGTCGGCCGTGCCCCCGGTCGCAATCACGATCGTGCCGCGCGTGTGATCGACACCGGAGTCGTTTCCGCTCAGATGGACGATGCGACCGATCTCGTTGAACGCAGCCTCCGGAAAGGCCGTCTTCAACGCCGCGAATGCTTCCGTGTCCGCGCGCGTAGCGAGGAAGCCTGCACCACGATCCGCGAAGCGCGCACAGATCGAAAGAAGCTGCTCGACGGTCTTGCCCGGACAGTACACGACCTCCGGATGCCCGACGCGCAAGGAGCGATGATGGTCGAGCCGCGCAAAAATGCCATTGTCGCCGCTCACATCCTCGACCGGCAGCCACGAGAGCCGGTCCAGTGCTTCCGCCGGCGAGGACTCGCCCGCCGCAACGCGGCCGAGTAACTCGAGAATACGATCGCTCGTCAAGCCGCCACCATGACCGGGCAGGCGTAGGAAGCCAGCATGCGCTCGACCTCCGCCAGCCGCTTTACCTGAAAGAGCGACTCGCGCAACACCTTGCCATCGGGCAGACCCTTCGTATACCAGCCGAGGTGTTTCCGGAAGTCGATCATCGCGCGCTGTTCATCCGCCTCGAACTCGATCGCATTGCGTGCGTGCTCGAGCACGATCGAGAATCGCTCCGCAACAGGCGGTGCGGGCGGGACCGGCTGCCCGCGCAACGCAGCCTTCGCCTGAGCAAAGATCCACGGCGCGCCGTGCGATCCTCTCGCGATCATGATCCCGGCGCAGCGCGTATGCTCGCGCATCCGCCGCGCGTCTTCGCCCGAGAACACATCGCCGTTGCCGATCACCGGGATGTCAAGCGCATCGACCACTGCCGCAATCTCGTCCCACTTCGCATGACCGGAATACATCTGCGTTCGGCTGCGCGCGTGAAGAGTCAGAACCCGCGCTCCTGCGTCCTGGCAGCGCAGTCCAATCTCGACCGGGTTGCGATGCTCATCACTCCATCCGCTCCGGATTTTCACGGTCGTCGGAATCGAGATGGCCCGCGTAACGGATCGGATGATTCCCTCAACCAGATGCAGATCGCGGAGACAGCCGGAGCCGCCGTTCCGCTTCACGACCTTCTTGACCGGGCAGCCGAAATTGATGTCGAGGAAATCCGGCCCGTACACGTCTTCGACCAGCGCTGCCGCCTCCGCCATGGCGGCAGGCTCCGATCCAAAAATCTGGACGCCGATCGGTCGCTCCGCCGCATCGAAGCGAAGGTACTCCCATGTCTTCGCGCTGCCCCGTCGAATTCCCTCCGCGCTCACGAACTCGCTCACCACGACGTCTGCGCCAAAACGCCGGCACAGCCGCCGGAACGGCGACTCGCTCACTCCCGCCTGCGGCGCCAGGTACAGCACAACCGAGCCATCCCTCAGGCGTATCATCAATTGCTCGAACATGGCCTCGAACATAACCTCCGCCGCACTACCGCATCAATCGAAACGGTAACCCTTTGACACGCCCGGACGCCCCCTCGTATGTTGCCGCCGCCCGCACCCTTGTGCGGGCGCCGTGTTTCAGCGGAGGACACCCATGCGTCTGCGTGAATTCTTCGATCGCGAAGCCGTCCAGCTCGACCTGAAGGGCGGGTCCAAGGACGACATCCTCAAGGAATTGATCGCACTGCTCAAACTCGATGAGAAGAGCGAGGGCATCCTCTTCAAGATGCTCAAACGCCGCGAAAACCTCGGGTCAACCGGTATCGGCCGCGGCATCGCGATTCCGCACTGCCGCTCGCTCGTCGTCAACCACCTGCGCGTCGCCTACGGACGAAAGGCCAGCGGCGTAGACTTCAATGCCATCGACAACCAGCCCGTCTACAACTTCTTTCTCATCGTCGCGCCGCCTCTCGAAGTCAGCAACCAGTATCTTCCCGTTCTGGGCAAACTCGCCCAGTTCGCCAAGGTCCCTGATATCGCGAAGGATCTCCACGCCGTGCAGACCCCCGACGAATTCGTTGCCCTCATCGAGAACAAGTCGACCTGAGTACCAAAAAGCGCCGGGCCCGCTTTCCTTCGCGGGCCCGGCGGCCGTTCGGGTGGCTTACTTTGCCACGGTGATCTTGATTGGCGTGGCTCGCCTTCCGTTGACCTCCAGGAGAACATAGTACAACCCCGACGCTACTTCCCTGCCATCCCTGTCGAGGCCATCCCAGTAGGCCAAATGGGTTCCAGGCGTCGTGTACTCCAGACTCTCGACTGCGGTCCCGTTCCCCGCCGGGTGATTCAGCGCCGTCGGTACTGCGACACGCTGATGCAGCACATTGAAAATCCGGATCGTCACGACGACCGGCCTCCCGCTTTCGAACATCGCCGGAAACAGATCAAATGGGATCGTCGTTTCCGGGTTGAACGGATTCGGGAAGTTCTGCTGCAATTGAAAACCACGATCTCGGGTCGGGCTGCTCGACTGCGCCGTCGTTGGCTTAGCGAACACTCCGAAACCGAGCAGGAGGACGACACCGACGCCAAGTAAGCGCCTCATCGTCACCTCCGCACAGACTGCTGTGCTGTAGCAGTGTTTGCGATATCCCTCCGTTGATTTCGAGGACCAAGGATGCCCGATACCCCTCCGGTAAGAGGAAGGATAAACCTTGATGCCAAGCCGGTCAAGACCTTGCCGGACCTGCGGCTAGGTGGCTGTATGTGAGCCTGGGACTGAAGGTTCCACGCGCCGGCGCTCGCCGCTGCGGCGGGTGACGCCAGCCCGGTCAAGGTGTTCGAGCAATGGAATCAGGTACTTACGGGAAATTCCGAAGAGGTCCCGAAAGTCGGCCGGGCTGAGATCATCGCGGCCGGCAAGGTTCTTTCGGGCGAGAGCGATCGCGGAGGCGAGTGCGAGGGGGTGGAGGAATCGGCCGTCCGCAATCGGGACGAGGCGGCCAGCGCGGAGAAGGAAGTGAAGCAGGTCGTCGAGGTCGGTGCGGGAGGAGTACGGCGGGGGAATCTCGTCGCGGCCGGGTGCGGCAAGGCCGGCCTCGAGGAACAGGCGTTCGAGGGCGTCCGCCGCCGCCTGCTCGCCGGGCTGGAGTGTTGCCCGAAAGGAAGCAAGGCGAATGGTGTGGGCTTCGGCGACGACGAGGCCGGCCCTGATGAGTTCGTCGATCATGGCATCGGCGAGTGCAGGCGGCGCGTGAGGCGGGAGTGTCTGGCGCAACGTTTCGCGGGGAATTCCCGCAGCAAGCGGCTTGTTCTCGTGGAACGATGTGATCGCCGCGAGGAAAGACGCGCGTGCGAGGGATGAGACATCCGCGTGAAAGAGGCGGCCGGCGGCGTGAAGAAATGCGGCACTCGAGTAGTCGGTTCCGGGGAGCAGTGGGATGAGGATGGGAATGCGGTCGATCGGCAGGCCGGAGAAGGCTGCGAGGCGTGCGGCGGCGTCGAGCGCGAGCGGTGGTTCGTCGTCGAGCAAGGAGCGGAAGCAGGCAAGCACGGAATCAGAGATTCGTTTCCGCTTCGGTGCCTGCGGTTCGACGACTCGCCCGCCGGCAATGGTCGTGACCGGGGAGAACGAACGGAGTACGAATCGGTCACCGGCGCGGGCGACGATCGGACTCTCGAGTCGGATCTGGGCCCAGCCCTCGTGGCGAGGGGCAAGCGGCCCGGTCTGGAGCAGGGCGACGCGGCCGAGAATCTCGGTCGTACCGAGATGGAAACGCACACGCTGTCGGGTTCGCATGGGCGAGGCCGTCGCGAGCGCGCGCAGGCGCACGGTCACGATGCGAGCCGCATCCCAGGCATCGCCTTCGACGAGGCAGTCGCCGCGACGGACGTCGGTTCGGGCCGTACCGGCGAGGGCGAGTGCAGCGCGTTCGCCTGCACGTGCACGGTCTTTGTCCCTGCCGTGTGTCTGGATCCCGCGCACACGTACGCGTTCGCCGGCCGGCAGAAGCCGGAGTGTTGCGTCGGTCCGGACCAGACCGGACCAGACGGTGCCGGTGACGACGGTACCTGTGCCCCTGACGGTGAAGATGCGATCGATGGGCAGGCGGAAGGCATCGTTTTCGTCGCGTGATGGCAGCGCGCGCGCGGCTTGCGCAATGCTGGCGACGAGCGGATCGAGACCCTGGCCGGTCATCACGGAAGTGGTGAGGGTCGGGGAATCATGGAACGTCGTTGGTTCGAGCAGAGACGTGACGTCTTCGCGCACGAGTTCGAGCCAATCGTCGGTGACGAGATCGCATTTGGTCAGTACGACGAGCAGTGCGCGTACACCGAGGAGTTCGAGGATGGCGAGGTGTTCGCGAGTCTGCGGCATGACGCCTTCATCAGCGGCCACGATGAGTAGCGCGAGGTCGATTCCTGTCGCGCCCGCGAGCATGTTGCGGACGAAGGCCTCATGGCCGGGCACGTCGACGATGCCGATCTCGGTGCCGTCGTCGAGCGTGAGGTTGGCGAATCCGATGTCGATGGTGATGCCGCGCTGTTTTTCCTCGGGCAAACGATCGGTGTCGATGCCGGTGAGGGCGCGAACAAGAGCGGTCTTGCCGTGATCGATGTGGCCGGCAGTGCCGAGGATCAGGGCCGGCACGACGGATCGCCGATCGCGGTGGCGATGAAATCGAGCGAGCGAAGCCGGGTGCCTTCGAGCACGTGGTGATCGAGATAACGCGAAAGCAACCACCAGTGGCCTTCTGTTCGGGGCAGCGTGCACGGTTCCCCCTGCACGAACGCCCGCAGGGCTGCCCGCGCATGAGGCGGCAGATTCCGTCCGGGCGCGCGCGGGGCACATTGCGAGCAGCGCAGCCCGCCGGCCGCATAGTCGAAGGATGCGGTTTCGTCCGCGGCGATATCCCGGGCACAGTCGATACAATCATCCAGCTCGGGAGCGAAGCCGAGGTGTGCGATGAGGAGCCATGTCTCGCCAAGGACAGCGGCCTCGATGGCGTCGGGCACCACGGCAGCCAGGCGGTGCAATGCCTCGAGCACGACGTGATAGAGGCCGGGGTGCGAACTCTCACGCGTCGAGCAGATGACGATCTCGGCGAGCAGGGACGCGCCACCGAATCGAAGCAGGTGCGTGCCGAGGCGCTGGCCGCTCTGCGTCAGGTCGAATGCGGAGAGCGTGTGCAGCTCGCGGGACTCTTTCGCGTAGTACGTCGCGATGCCTTCGGTGAACGGTTCGAGCACGCCGCCGAAACGACCGCGCGGGCCGCGTGCTCCCTTGGCGATCACGGATTGTACACCGTGAGTCGAGGTCAGCAGACGCAGGATGCGACTGGTTTCGCCGTAGGCGAACGCCTGGAGGATGATCGCGTCCGCCGAGACGAGGGCCATGGCGTCAGTCTTCGCCGGTAAGGAGCCGATCGACAAGCCGCTGGCGTTCGCCGGGCGCATCGAGCTGACCGCCCTCGATCGCGAGATCGAGTTCTGCGATGCGGATGAGCAGGCGTCGTTGGCTCGAGGGACCGCGTGCGCGCACGGCGGCGAATCCGGCGACCGCGACAAGACCGATGGCGGGCAGGATCGCCAGCCACCATCGGCGCGGACTTGCCGGCGACCGGACCTGCGGGCTGGCCATGCTCGGTGGCGTTGCCGCACCGACGTTCGCGGGTTTGCCGCCGACCACGACCATGTAATCGCCCGTGGGGAAAGGTGAGCGCACGAATGGTCCGATGTAGAGGTTCGCACCCAGTCTTGCCGCAACGAAGTAGACAGCACCTGCGATGGCATCTTCGCCAGACCGGAGGGTGAACTCGCCTCGCGCATCGGCGCGACCTTCGGCGACACGCGCGCCACCCGCCTCGTCCACGCGATGCAAAACGACGTCGAGGTCTGGCACAGCGACGCCCGCGGTATCCACGAGGCGACCTGACATGACGGTCTGCGCGGACAGCGTGGCCGGCGACGTCGCGATCGCAACGGCGAACAGACACGCGGCGAATTTCATGGATTGAAGCGACCGAAATCCTCGGGGTTCATGCGACGCAGGTACTCGCGCAGCTGTTCGGGGCTGAGGCCCTGCGCGGGATTCTCTTCTTCGTCGGGGACCGTGCCGAGGTCAGGCCCCTCTTCACCGCCCTCGGACATCTCGATCGACGTGTGTTCGAGCAGATCATCGGTCGTGTAGATCGTGGCCGCCATGCGGAGCGCGATCGCAATGGAATCGGACGGCCGCGCATCGACGCTGACCATTTCCGATCCGCGCTGAATGACGAGTTCCGCGAAGTACGTGTTTTCGACGACCTTCGTGATCATGACGCGCTGAAGTTTGCCGCCGAGGCCCATGATCACGGAAGCGAAGAGGTCGTGCGTCAGAGGGCGGGAGAACTTCATGCCGGCCAGTTCCATGGCGATTGCGCTCGCTTCGCCGGGCCCGATCCAGATGGGCAGGACGCGCGACCCGTCGGTCTCCTGGAGGATGACGACCGGCGTGTTCGAGGTGCGATCGAGCCCGAGACTCTGAACCTTGACTTCAACCATGCGACCCCCTGCCCTGCGATCGAGCGCGTGGACCAGTGGTCTTACGGTACTCCAAAGACATTGCGTGGTTCAGCGCCACGGCGGTCAGCGGGAAGGTCCGGTCGGCGACAGGTTCCAGCGGTCCGAGAACATGCTGAGGTCGAGCCACTCGAGGAGTCCGTGGCGCAGGATGCGGACCGCGTCCTCTGCTGTGCCGGCGGCGAGCACGTCGTGAACGGACGCCCTGGCCGCTGCCATCGGGACCGAGCGGATGACCTTCTTTGTCTCGGACAGGGACGATGGGCCAACGCTGAGCGCCGTGATGCCGAGGCCCAGAAAGAGATAGATCGCGAGCGGATTCCCTGCCATCTCGCCGCATACGCTCACCTCGATGCCTCCGCCCCGCCCGGCGGCAGCCGTCATGTCGAGCAACCGAATGACGGACGGGTGGAAGGGCGTGAAGCGAGGTGCGAGCCGGGCATTGCCTCGATCCACAGCCAATGTGTACTGAATCAGGTCGTTGGTACCGATCGAGAAGAAATCGGCATGACGGGCGAGTTCCGGCGCCGTCAACGCGGCGGCGGGCGTCTCGATCATCGCACCGAGCTTGTAGCCCGGGTTGAACGGAATGCCTTCCGCGCGCAGCCGCTGTTCTTCCTCATTGAGCAGCGCGCGCGCCTGCTGTATCTCCGAAATGTCGTTGATCAATGGAAGCATGATGCGCACATCGCCGTGCACGGTCGCGCGGAGCGCCGCGCGGAGATGCGTGCGAAACATGTCGGGCATGTCGAGGCAGACGCGAATCGCACGCCAACCGAGAAACGGATTCTCCTCGGGCTGCATTCGCATGAACTGCGGGAACTTGTCGCCGCCAAGATCGAACGTACGGATGAACACGGCATGGCGGGGGAATCGCTCCGCAACGTGGCGGAACGATTCGTACTGTTCTTCCTCGTCCGGCGGGTGGGTGCGGCCAACGATCAGAAACTCGGTGCGGAACAGGCCAACGCCTTCCGCGCCGTGAGTGCGAGCGAATTCGGCCTCGGCGGGCAGGTCGATGTTCGCGCGCAGGACGATCGGCTGGTGATCGGGCGTGACCGAAGGATGACGATCGACTCCTTCGAGTTCGAGTTCCCACTCGCGCACACGGGTGTCTCGCTCGCGGTAGAGCTGCTTCTCGATGGTGCTCGGGTTCACGACGACGCGGCCGGACCGGCCATCGAGCGCGATCTCCTGGCCGGACTGGACTTCTGTCGAGAAGTCGCCCAGACCCACGACGGCCGGCAGGTTGAGCGAACGCGCAAGGATCGCGGAATGCGAGGTTCGCGTGCCGGCGTCCGTCGCAATGCCGATCACCTTCTCGCGGTCGAGCTGAACGGTGAGGGAAGGCGTCAGATCGCGCGCAACGAGAACCACCCCGTGCGGCGCATCCTCGAGACCGAAGTCGGGATCCTCGAGTCCGAGCAATCGGCGCATCACCCGCGTTTCGACATCCACGAGATCGTTCAGGCGATCCATGATCATGGGATGTCCGCTGCGCGTCCATTCCGCTTCGATTTCGAGCATGCACAGTTCGAACGCACGCGCAGCGGAGAAGTGGTTCTCGCGGATGTAGCGAATCGTCCGATCCACGACCTCGACATCATCCAGCATGAGGATCTGGGGCTCGAAGATGCGAGCTTCGATGGAACCGAGCTGTTTCGCGGTCCCCTTCTGCACATCGGTGATCCGCTTCTTTGCCCACGCGCGGGCTTCATCGAAGCGTTCGATCTCGGCCTCGATCGCGGATTCGCCAATGTTCATGGAAGGCGGTCGCGGCAGCTCCCAGCGCAGCACGTACGCGGGGCCGACGACGATACCCGGAGAGGCCGGTGTGCCATCGCGGACGAGCCCCATCACTTACACCTCTCCGAAGCCGCGCTTGACCAGCGCGACCAACGCGTCCACCGCAGGGCCCGCATCCTCGCCCGTCGCCCGGATCGTGATCTCGCTGCCGTACTCCGCGGCCAGCATCATCATGCCCATGATGCTCTTGCCATTGACCTCGAGATCCTCCCTGAGCACGAATACATCACACCGGTACGTATGCGCAGCTTTCACGAACTCTGCCGCCGGCCTCGCGTGCATCCCGAACTTGTTCGAGATGCGGACTGTCCGGCTCGATTCGAGGACTGGCGTGCTCATGGGACGAGCGCGACGGCAAGGGTGAGGAGCATGGCTGCGATGAGAACAGCGATGACCGGCGTGCGGACAGTGTTTCCGAAGCGGACGCCGAGCAGCGCACCGATCACGACCACAACCAGCCAGGGCAGGCCGGGCAGTGGACCGGCCATCGACGCAACCGCAAGGATCGGCAGCAGCATGCCGAGTGCGATGGCACCGGCGTCCGCCAATCGCTCCTGAATGTTGGCGACGTGAGCGCGGCGCAACTGGCGAGCCACTTCGCGGCCGTTGTAATAGCCGACGTGAAAGGACCAGCCGCGCAGAGTGAGAGCGCCAAGGTTGTATCCGCCGAGGAAGACGAGTGTGGCCAGCCACCACTCGGCACCGAGGCTCAGAAGCAGTAGCGCGATCATCGCCCAGAGCGGACGCCAGCCCACCCAGATCAGGCCATCGCCGAGACCACCGAGCGAACCACGCACAGCAGACTTGAACCGTTCGATGGTGGCCGGCTCAACGCCTTCTGCTTCGAGGCGGGTGACGGCGCCGAGCGCAACGCCGACGAGGTATGGGTGACTGTTGAACAACTGGCGGTGGCGTTCGATCGCGGCGGCAAGACCGTCGGGCCGACCCGCGTAGATTGCGCGCAGGACTGGCAACAGCGCGAATGCGAACCCGCCCCCAATCAGAGTCCGGTAGTTCCACGAACCCTGAATGGCGAGCGATCGAAGGTACATCGAGATCTTGATTCGCGAACCGACGTTCATGACAGCGCCAGAAGCAGAAGTCCACCGCCGAGACCAGCCACGAACAGACGCCAGCGTTCCTTCCAGCCGCCGAAGATCGTGAATGAGCCGGCGCCAACGATCACTGCTGCGACGATCAACAATCCGCGTGCGGTGCCGTCATTGACCGGCCAGGCCGCGACCCCGCTTCGCACGAGCGCGGCACCGATCGCGCCGCCTGCCAGACACAGGACCGCGCCGCGCAGGAAATCGATGAGCATCGCAAGCAGGTGGCGGCTCTGAACCGAACGGACCGTCGGTGGCGGCGCGCCCGCGTGCAGAACGCGATCGTTCCACTCACGCAGCTTGACGACGGAAGCGCCGGTCAGTTGTTCCCAGAGCAGCGCGAACGCGACGGCCAGCAGCAACGCGCTTCCCTGTCCGGGATCCGCGGCGACGAACGCCCAGGTCCCTGCAACAGCCGCTGTCCCCGCTTCCGGATAGCGCGCTGCACCGATCGGCAGAATGCCGAGGTGGAAGACCTCGAGCACCGCACCGATCACCGCACCCGCTGCCGGATCCCCGAGCACGAGGCCCATCATCGGAGCCGCCACGATCGGGCGCGAAAGCATCGTCTGAGCGCAGGATGTCGCGTCGAGCGCGACAACCCCGCCCACGAGGCCCAGGCCGATCCAGCTCACGGCGCCAGCTCTTCGTCCGCGAGAAGCCGCTCGGCGGAAATGCGCCGGCTGCCGGGCATATCCTGAGCGCTCGGCCGCGCACCCTCGACAACCAGGTGCTCGAGCGCATCGCGCTCGGCGTCATTCAGAAAAAGGTACGGCAGCAACTCCATCCGCCCGGGCGCATAGTGGATCCCACCGAGATTCACATCGCGTCCCGCCAGCGTACCCCCGGCCGCGAATCTGGCCATGGTCACGATGTCGCGTGTCAGCACGATGACGCGGGGCGCGCCGTTGTCCCATACGCGGAAGCGCTCCCGCGCGTCACTGACCGTTACGAACGCTGCGGTAATGTCCGGTGGCAGGCCCAGCGTGTAAAGCTCCTGCTCCCATTCGGAGGCCGCGAGATCATCGTCGACGACAACGATCTGATCCGGGTGCAGCACGGTTCCCCAACCCACGACAACCTGCCCGTGGATGAGGCGTTCATCCACGCGAAGCAGCTGGATCGGCATGACCCTCGAAGCCGGCCGGGGCGCTCATGATCGCGGCGCGGCCGCGCGAAACCAGTCGTGGGACGAGTTCCGCGAGGCGCAACTCACGATGCGTCAGGAAATCGAGGAGCATGGGCAGATTCACGCCGCAGACGACGGCGAGGTCTGCGTCATCGCGCGCCAGAAGTCGCGCCGCAAAGCCGCAGCTCCCACTGGGCATATCCGTGAAGATGATGGTCGGACCCGGCCCTCTGGCCGCCCGGACGCGCGCGGCCAGCACGTCCGGCCCAATCCCCGTGTTGCTGACCGGAACGAGCGCTTCCTCGCCGATGCCCGTGATACGTTGAGCGGCATCCGCCAGACCCGTCGCCATACTGCCGTGTGCGACGAGAATGCCGCGCACTGGAACGGCATCACTCATAATCTTCCTCGAGATAGGCGCGGACGGGCCGCATCGCTTTCTGAAGGTTCTCGTTGAACAGGTGAGCCGAGTGAACGCCCGAGTATTTCAGAAGGTGATTCATGGCCACGACTTCCGAGACGACGGTGATGTTCTTTCCGGCATTGAGCGGAACGACGACTTTCGGCACCGGCACACCGAGGATGTCCGTCGCCTCCGTTTCCAGGCCGGTTCGGTCGTAGGCCGCAGAATCATCCCAGTCCACGAGCTGCACGACGACCTCGATCCGCTTCTGAAGCCGGATCGCGCGGATGCCGAACAGCGCGCGCACATCGATGATGCCAATGCCGCGGATTTCCATGTGGTGGCGCTGCAACTCGTGGCCCCGGCCGATCAGGACGCCGTTGCCGCGACGCGTCGCAATCACGACATCGTCTGCGACGAGGCGGTGCCCGCGTTCGACCAGGTCGAGCACACATTCGCTCTTGCCGATGCCGCTTCGGCCCACGAAGAGAAGACCCACGCCGTACACATCCGCGAGCGAGGCGTGAATCGTAGTACTGGGCGCGAACCTCTCCTCGAGGAACGGCTGTAGCCGCCGGTAGAAATCGCCCGTCTTGAGCAACGAACGCAGCAGCGGAACGCGCTGTTCATCGGCGATGTCGATCACGGCCGGCGGTACATCGAGGCCCTTCGTGACAACGACGGCAGGCAGGGTGAGCGAAAAGAACGAGCGGAGCGAATCGGCGAGTGTTCGCTCATCGAGCGACCGCAGGTAGAAGACCTCGGTTTCGCCCAGCACCTGTACGCGACCGCCGGGGAACCGTTCATGGAATCCCGCCAGAACGAGCCCGGGATTCGAGATCGTCGGTGACTCGATCGAGAGCGTCAGGTCGGCGTGCTCATTCAGAAGCTCGAGACACAGGCTCTCGCGCTTGATCTCCAGCAGCTCCGCTACCGTGAATGGCTTCACAATCGTTCGTTCCCTGCCCTCTGCTCAGGACTCTGCGGCCGCGCGCCGGTTCTGGCGGCGACGCTGGCGGCGACGCTTGAGTTGTCGCTCGATTCGCGCGACGGCCTGATTGAGCGCGTTCCTGTACGTCGGACCTGTGCCGTGTGCGATCATGGGTGGGCCACCGGCCGCGGTCAATCTCGCTTCCGCGCCGCGGATTCCGTTTCTCGTCTCGAAGCTCACGGCCATGGTCGCGGCGCGTGGATCGAGGCGATCCAGTCGCTTCGCGAGCCGTTCTGCGTGGTCGTGCAGCGTAGTCGGTACGGTGGTGTGCCGGGCTGAGATCGTGACGACCATTCTGTGCTCCATTCAGGGTTTCCTCACGGGCGCGACCCGGGGGTCCAACCGTATCTCCCCGTTTCGGTCCGCGCCGCTCGCCGTCATGACGATGCGGCGATGGCTTGCAAATGGGCCTCCGTTCGTTGCGCGGTACGCTCCCAATCAAACGCCTGCGCAAATCGCAGCGCACCCGCCGAAAGGTTGTTGCCAAGCTCGTGATCCTCGAGGAGTCTTCGTATCGCCGCCGCGAGCGCTTGCACATCGCCGTGCGGCACGAGCAGGCCGGTCTCGCCGTCCACCACCGAGTCGCGAAGACCCGGCGCATCGCTCGCGATGGTCGGCGTGCCGCACGCGGCAGCCTCCATGTTGCTGATGCCCCACCCTTCCTTGGGCGATGTCAGCACGTGGACCCAGGCGGTACGAAGCAATCGCAGCTTCTCAACCTCGTCCACGAACCCCGTCATTCGGACCCGCCCGCCCAGCCCGAGTTCCTCGACGAGCCGGGCAATCGCAGGAGAGTCCGATCCCTTCCCTGCGATGATAAGTCGGCCGGCGACACCCTGCTCGGCCAGACGAGCGAACGCCCGTACGATCAGGTCGACCCGCTTGTAGCGCTTGAGACGACCGAGGTAGAGCACTGTCGGCTCTGCGAACCGGAGGACGGTGGGATCGGGACGGTAAAAGGCCAGGTCGATGCCGTTCTCGATGACCGTGATGCGACGCCCATCGAAGCCCCGCCGCACCAGATCCTCCGCCGTGCTTTTCGACACGGCCTCGACCGGTACCCCGGCATAGAACCAGGACAGCGGCTTCTCGAGCAGCCATGTCGCAGCCGCAACGGGAACACCTGCCTCGCGGAAGGCCGTCGCGCCGAACAGGTGATGGACCAGAAGCACCAACGGAGCCGACGTCCAGAGTGGGGTGTACAGCGGGACCTTGTTCAGATCCTCGATCACGAGATCGAAATTGGTGCCCCGCAAGTGCTTCCGGTAGTACCCCGGCGCCGCGAGGGAGAAGGTATAGCGGCCGCCCGTCCGGTGTACGGTCATGCCTTCGACGTTTTCCCGGGCCGGCGCTCCGTCGAATCCCGAGACGAGCAGGGTGACCTCATGACCCCGGGCCGCAAGCCGGCGAAACACCTCGTGCAGATGGATCTCCGCCCCGCCCGCCTGCGGATTCGCGCGATCCTGCCAGTTGAGGACGAGCAGCTTCAGCGTGACTCTCCCGTGGCCGCGCCGGCTCTCCGCATCAGCGCATCCAGGACGCCATTCACGAAGCGTGGACTGTCGGCGGTCCCGTACTTCTCCGCCAACCGGATTGCCTCCTGCAAGCTGACCTTGGGTGGAACGTCTTCGATGAAAATGAGTTCCGCCGCACCAAGCCGCAGGATGTTGCGGTCGATCACGGAGAGCCGTTCGGGCCGCCAGTTCGTCAGCGCATCGGCCACCGCTCGGTCGATTTCCTCACGGTGCTTATCGATGGCTTGAACGAGACGGATCAGGTAATCCCGGCTGGCGGGCGCGATGTGGCGGTCGCTCAGAAACTCGGCAAGGACATCACGCGCGGCCACGGGACCGCCCCGCGTTTCCCACGCATAAAGCACCTGCAACGCCCATGCACGCGCACGGCTGCGCTCACGCATCGGCGTCCAGACGGGCACCAAGATCGGCGAGTTCAAGCGCTGCCAGCGCCGCATCCCAACCCTTGTTGCCATGCCGGCCACCCGCGCGTGCCATCGCCTGTGCACTGTCCTCCGTCGTCAGAACGCCGAACGTGACCGGAATGCCGGTCTCGAGGCCGACTCGCGCGAGACCCTCGGCGGCCGGACCCGCCACATAGTCGAAGTGCGGAGTCTCGCCGCGGATGACGCAGCCGAGCGCGATGATCGCGGCGTGCCGCCGACGCCTTGCCAGCATACCAGCGGCAATCGGCAGTTCCCATGCGCCGGGCACCGAGAGGACATCGATCGCCGACTCAGGGACACCATGTTCTTCCAGACAGGCCCTCGCCCCGGCGACGAGCCGGCTCGTCACACCATCGTTGAACCGGCTCACGATGATGGCAAAGCGACGACCGGCCGCCCGTGGTTCCCCGCGGTACTCAATCACGTCGCCTCAGCTCGAGACCTCGGGTGTATCGGCGCGCCGTCCCGCATCCCGTGGGTCGGCCGGCGGTGCGCCCGTCGGTTCGGCCCGCCCCGTCCCGCCCGGCGGTTCGATCAGCAGATGACCCAGCTTGTCGCGTTTGGTCTCGAGGTACGTCCGATTGTGGTCGCCCGCTGCCACCTGAATGGGTTCCCTGCCCGTGATCTTCAGGCCGTAGCCTTCCAGCCCGACGATCTTGCGCGGGTTGTTGGTCAGAAGCCGGATCGAACTCAGGCCGAGGTCGAGTAGGATCTGCGCGCCAATACCGTAATCGCGCAGGTCCGGCTTGAATCCGAGCGTCTCGTTCGCCTGCACCGTGTCCTGGCCCTCATCCTGGAGAGCGTACGCACGAATCTTGTTGCCCAGTCCGATGCCCCTGCCTTCCTGCCGCAGATAAACCACTGCGCCTGCACCGGCCTGATCGATGCGCCGCATCGACGCGTGCAGCTGTTCGCCGCAGTCGCAGCGCAGCGAATGGAAGATGTCGCCGGTCAGACACTCCGAGTGCATGCGCACCAGCACGTTCTTCCGTCCAGCGATGTCACCCTTGACCAGTGCCACATGCTCGCGATGGTCAACCTGGTTCTCGAACGCGATCAGCCGGAACTCACCGTACTGCGTTGGCAACGTCGCTTCCGCGATTCGCTTCACCAGCCGTTCGTGCTTCAACCGGTACGCGACGATCTGCGCGACGGTGATGAAACGGAGGCTGTGGGTTCGCGCGAACTCCTCGAGTTCGGGTCGCCTCGCCATGCTCCCGTCCTCGTTCAGGATCTCGCAGATGACGCCAGCCGCTGGCAGCCCCGCGAGTCGTGCAAGGTCGACACTCGCTTCGGTCTGACCGACGCGCCGCAGCACTCCGCCCGGCACCGCTCGCAGCGGAAAGATGTGACCGGGCCGGCGCAGATCCATGGGCCGCGTCGCCGTATCGACGAGCACCTCGACCGTCTTCGAGCGGTCGTGTGCACTGATGCCCGTCGTCACGCCGAAGCGCGGATGTGCGTCCACAGACACCATGAACGCCGTGCCCATGTAGTCCTGGTTCTGCTCCGTCATCGGCCCCAGCCCCAGCACTTCCGTCCGCTCCGTCGTGAGCGGGACGCAGATCAGGCCGCGACCGTACCGGATCATGGTGTTGATCATCGCCGGCGTGACCTTCGCTGCCGCGCCCACCAGGTCGCCTTCATTCTCGCGATCCTCATCGTCCGCTACGATGACGAGCCGCCCCTGCCGAATGTCTTCAATCGCGTCTTCAACTCGATCGAACGCCATGCCGACTCCCGTTCCCGTTCCGTTGTCCGTTGCCGTTGTCCGTTCCGTTATCCGTTCCCCCAGAAACCAGCCCCAGAAACGTCATGCCGGGGGTACTACCCCACCCGCACTGCGCCGCATCAACCAATGCACCACGAATCTTCCCAGCAGGTCACCCTCGAGATTGACCGGGCTGCCCGGCTCGAGCGATCGCAGGGTGGTGTGATCCCATGTGAAGGGGATCAGTGCGACCTGCGCGACGTCAGGCGCAGGCAGTGCGTTCACGGTAAGGCTCACGCCCTGAACTGCAATCGAGCCATGGAGCACGGTGACATCGGCGACGACCTGTGGCAATTCGACGTCGAGGAGCACGTGCTCGCCTTTCCGTTCAATGGCGCGTACGCGGCCGACGCCATCGACGTGACCCTGGACGAGGTGGCCACCGAGTCGGTCTCCGAGAGCGAGAGCGCGTTCCAGGTTGACGGCATCGCCGGTCCTGAGGTGTCCGAGGGTCGTCCGCTCGAGCGTGGTCGCGATGGTATTCACGGCGAAGCCGTGTGGGTCCAACGAGACGACGGTCTGGCACACACCATCGACAGCAATGGATGCGCCGGCGCGAAGCCCATCGAGCACCGTGGCGCATTCGATGCGCATACGCATCGCATCGCTGGTGCGCTCGGCCGATGCGATGGTGCCGGTTTCCTCGACGATGCCGGTGAACACGATCAGCCTCGATCCCGGTCGAGCACCAGCAGCGCATCGCGGCCCAGCGTGCGCGTTTCGACGACGTGCAGGCGTCTCGCGTCGACTGCACCGGCGGCAAACGCGGGCACGGCATCAGGACCGAGGAACGTGGGTGCAATGAACAGATACAGCCGCTGCACGAGATCGGCCTCGAGGAGCGACGCCGCGACACGTCCACCGCCTTCGCAGAAGACGGTGTCGATGCCGTGCTCACGGAGCTTCTGGAATGCGATGCGCAGATCGACACCCGCGGCGGCCGGTGGAACGTGGAGGACGTGCGCACCGGCGCTCTCGAGCGCGCGCACCCGTTCGGCTGGCGCCGATGCCGAGACGATCACGAACACACGGGCTGCATCGCCCGTGAGCATGCGCAGCGCCGGACCGAGGTTGGCATCGGTATCGAGCAGAATGCGGGCTGGTGTAACGCGCGGTTCGACCGCGCCGCGCACGGTCAGCCTTGGATCGTCCGCCGCTCCCGTGCCGCGGCCGACCAGGATCGCATCGTGGCCAGCACGCAACCGGTGCACTTCGGCCATTGCCTCCGGTCCTGTGAGCTGCGTGGGCGCAGTGGCCGTGCGGCTGATCCGGCTATCGAGTGACATCGCGAGTTTGAGCGCCACGTATGTCGAGTGCGTCTCCTGCACGTGAAAGAACGGCCGGTTCTGCCGGCGCACGGCCTCGGCGGCGAGCGGTCCTTCGACAATAATACCGCGTTGCCGCAGCAATTCCGCGCCGCCTCCTGCGCGATCTGTCGTGTCGACGGCGCCAAACACGACGCGACGGATTCCGGCAGCAGCGATCGCGTCGGTACACGGCGGCGTCTTGCCCCGGTGCGCACACGGTTCGAGGCTGACGTAAAGGGTTGCGTCCGCCGATCGGTACCCGGCCTCGCGGATGGCCTCGACTTCCGCGTGCGGGCCGCCCCACACGCGGTGCCAGCCCTCGCCGACGACTTCGCCGTCTCTCACGATCACGGCGCCGACCAGAGGATTCGGATGCACACGCCCCCAGCCACGCTCCGCCAGCCGGATCGCCTGTTCCAGGTACGTGGCATCCTCCATGATTCAACCGTCAGAACGTGACGCGTGCACCGGCACTGCCCCAGAGGCCGCCACCGCCGGGGCGACCTTCGCTGCGATCCGACGCACCGCTCTGCCAGCCCGCTTCCGCGGTGAACGTGACGATCACCCGTGTCCACGCCGCATTGGCGAACACGTTGGTTCGATCGCTGTGCCAGGAATCGAAGCGTGTCTCGACGGGCTGCACGCCGGCAGGCAGGCGCAGAATGGCGTCGGTTTTCGTACGATCGAACCCGGCCCCCGCCGTGAACCCGAACGGGCCGAGCCGTTTGCCGACTGTGCCGCGCAGGCTCCAGATCACGGCATCATCCGCGCGAACGAACGCCTCGCTCTCCGCGAGCCGCACATCACCGGCATTCCAGTTCTCCATGTGCCTGAACTGTACCGAGAGAGAAACGCCCGGCATCGTGAACGACTCGCGCAACACTCCCAGGCGCGCGCCCACCGCCCATGTGCCCGGCGCGTGTGAGCGGAAACCCTCACTCGACGCGAGTTGCACCGCGCCTCCGCCGATGAACAGATCGATCGAACCCATCCCGCCGACCGTCGGTGCCGGAGAAAATCCGCTGAACAGGCCGACCACGGCATCCACGCCCCATGCCGTTGCCGTGAAACTCGACGTGCGGGTACCGCCCGGATCATCCGGCGCAGGAATCTCGATCGGGACCAGCGCGAATCGAGTCGACAGCGCGAGACGAGGTTGTCCGGGAATGCGATGCCCGATCGTGCTCGCCGTTCCGAGGACAGGGTTGCCACCCGCTGCCGCAAGGGTTGTACGTGCGGCTACAATGTCCAGGATGTCGGTCAGATCCGCACACGCTTCTGCGGCTGCGCCACCCGCGTTGGCCACACAGCGGCTTTCGAGGTCCGCCCGCTGGGCCGCTGCTGAACGCGGTATCAGTGCATGCATCGCCGTGACAGTGATCACGAAACCGCGCGCAGATCGAATGACGTGCACGTCAAACAAGCCGGACTCCATGATCGCCCGCGCCGACCTGGCCGATGTGCCACGCGCGCTCACCTGCACTCTCCAGCAACCCTGCAACGGCTCCGGCCGATTCCGGCGCGACGACGAGGATCATGCCTGCACCCATGTTGAAGGTGCGAAACATTTCTTCGCCGGCAATGCGTCCTTCCGCCTGTACAGAACGGAACTCCTCGGGTGGGCTCCACGTCGCGAGTTCCACGATCGCGCAAAGATCCGCCGGGATGACGCGCTCGAGGTTTCCCGGGATGCCGCCGCCCGTAATGTGAGAGATCGCGTGCACATGGCCCGCCTCGATGAGCGGCGCTACCGGCCCGAGATAGCTGCGGTGTGGTCGAAGCAACACGTCCGCCACGGTCCGGTCCGTGCCGGGAAAGCGATCCTCGACATCGAGCCCGAGCTGATCGAAGAGAAGACGCCGCAACAGTGCGTAGCCGTTGGTGTGAAAGCCGTCGGACGCAATGGCAATGAGCGCATCGCCCGAGCGGACTCGCGTTGCGGCAGGCCGGGCATCGCTCTCGACAACGCCGACGACGAAGCCAGCGAGATCGTATTCGCCGGGACCGTAGACATCGGGCAGTTCGGCCGTTTCGCCACCCAGAAGCGCGCAGCCGTTCTCGCGACAGGCTCGAGCGGCGCCGTCCACGATCTGCTCGACGACGCCGGCCTCGAGCCGGCCCATGCCGATGTAATCGAGGAAGAACAGTGGCCGCGCGCCCTCGACAAGAATGTCATTCACGCAATGGTTGACGATGTCCTGCCCGACCCCAACGTGGCGGCGGGCACGAACCGCGACCTTGACCTTGGTGCCGACGCTGTCCGCGCTCGCGACGAGCAGCGGTTCGCGCATGCCTGAAGGGGCGCGAAACAGACCGCCGAAGCCACCCGGGTTCGCGACTACGCCCGGGACAGCCGTGCTGGCGACGAGATCCAGGATGCGCCGTTTTGCGCCGGCGGCGGCATCGCGATCGACGCCCGCAGCGCGATAACTCAATTCGGTTGGCGATTTCATCGGCCGTTGGGGTTGACCGGGACAGGCTGTTCGAAGGCGGTCAGCTCGCGGAACCGGATGACGCGCTCGTCGATCTCGTCCATCGACAGATCGACGAGCCGTTCGACCCCCATGCGTTCCACCGCGAACGAACCCATCGTCGAGCCATAGATCATGGCACGCCGCAATTCATCGGGCGAGATCGTGCCTGCGCGCGCGAGATGGCCGATGAAGCCACCTGCAAACGCATCGCCTGCACCGGTCGGGTCGAACACGATCTCGAGCGGAAAACCGGGCGCGAAAAAAATGACATCGGGAGTGAACAGGATGGCGCCGTGTTCGCCCTTCTTGACAACGACCATCGAGGGTCCGTGCTGCTGGATCCAGCGCGCGGCCCTGAGCAGGTTGTACTCGCCGGACAGCTCGCGGACTTCGCTATCGTTCACCATCAGTACGTTCACGCGAGCAAGCAGCCGCAGCAGATCGTCACGGCGCCCCGCAATCCAGTAGTTCATGGTATCGCACGCGACGAGTTTCGGTGAGCGAACCTGATCGAGGACATCGAGCTGGAGCACGGGATCGATGTTGCCGAGGAAGATCCATTCCGCGTCGCGAAATGCTTCCGGGATTCGGGGCCGGAACTCGGCGAAGACGCCAAGCCGCGTTTCCAGTGTTTCGCGGCTGTTCAGATCGAAGTCGTAGACACCGGACCAGCGGAAACTCTCGCCGGTCTCGGTCTCGAGACCCGCCAGGTCGACACCGCGCTCCTCCAGGAAATCGAGGCCGGCGCGGGGGAAATCATCGCCTACGACACCGACCAGTCCGAGCGGAGCAAAGAACGATGCGGCGGCGCTGAAGAACGTAGCCGATCCGCCCAGAGCGTCGGTCGCCTTGCCGAACGGCGTCTCGATCGTGTCCAGAGCCACGCTGCCTACGACGAGCATGTTCATTCCGAGACTCCCCGGTCCATCCGGTCCGGTGCCGTCAACCCGAGCACGCGCAGGCCGTTGCGCAGGACGATGTGCACTGCGCGTGCAAGTACGAGCCTCGCCTTGCGCAGTTCCGGATCAGCGACAAGGACGGCAAGTTCCGGATTCCTGCTCGGGTTGCCCGCGTGGTACCACGAATTGACCTGGCCAGCCGTTGCTTCCAGATAATCGCAGACGACGTGCGGCGCGCGCGCGCCGGCCGCACGCTCGATGATCCCCGGGAACTGCGTCAGCTGTTTGATCAGGTCGCGCTCCGACTCCTGCGTCAGGCGTTCAAGAGACGCTGCACCGGCGTCGATGGCGTTCGGCGCGATGTCCGCCTTGCGGAAGATGCTCATCATGCGGGCATGCGCGTACTGTACCTTGAAGATCGGATTCTTCTCGGAATGGTCGAGCGCGAGGTCGAGGTCGAACAGCATCTGGGCATCGCCCCGCCGCATGAGGAAGAAGTAGCGTGCCACGTCGGCGCCGACCACGTCGATCAGCTCACGCAACGTCACGATCTGGCCGGCCCGCTTGCTCAGCTTGGCTTCCTGACCGGCGCGCATGAGGCGGACCATCTGCACGATCTCGACATCGAGAAAGGCGTGGTGGCCGAGGGCTTCGAGCGCTGCCTTCATGCGCGGCGCATACCCGTGATGGTCGGCGCCCCACACGTTGACGACGTGCTTGAACCCGCGTTCGACCTTATCGCGGTGATACGCGATGTCCGGCAGGAAGTAGGTGAACGAACCATCGCTCTTGACGAGCACGCGGTCCTTGTCATCGCCGTACGCGGACGTGCGCAACCAGACGGCGCCATCGTGCTCGTACGTCAGACCGTGGTGCTTCAGTTCGGCCAATGTGTCATCGAGCTTGTCCTCCGCGTAGAGCGACGTCTCGGAATAGTACTCGTCGAAGTGGACGCCGAAATCGCGCAGATCGCGATCCTGCTCGTCGCGCAGCTCGGTGATTGCCCACTGGCGCAGGAAACGGACCCGGTCGCCAGCCGCGAGGTCGGCAATGCCGGGATGCGCGTGGGCGGCACGGACAGCCAGGGCCCGGACGTAGTCACCGTGGTAGCCGCCCTCGGGAATCGTCGCTGTCTCGCCGCGCAGCTCACGCCAGCGCGCATCGATCGATTCTGCGAGGCGATCGATCTGCACACCTGCATCGTTCACATAGAATTCGCGCTGTACGCGGTGCCCTGTCCATTCGAGGAGCGATGCAATGGCATCGCCGAGCGCGGCGCCCCGCCCGTGCGCGACGTGCAGCGGACCCGTCGGGTTGGCCGACACGAACTCGACCTGCACGGATCTGCCGGCGCCCGTCTCGTGCCGGCCATAGCGTTCGTCTGCTGACAGCAGTGTGACGAGCGCGTCACGCACGCGATCGGTGGCGAGACGGAAGTTGATGAAACCCGGACCTGCAATCTCGGCGCTGGCAAGGCCGGCGGCATCGAGGTCGAGTTCCGCGATGATGGCCTCGGCAAGGACGCGTGGCGGGCGGCCGAGCGGCCGGGCCAGGGTCATGGCAAGATTGGTGGAGAGATCGCCGTGTTCGGGATTTCGTGGCCGGTCCAGCTGCACGGACGGCGGAGTGGCGGCCCCGAGGCGGAGCGCGATCGCCTCGAGTTGCTGAACGAGTGGATCAGACATTCAGTCGCTGGATCCTTTGCCCGGTGATGATGATGCGGGACCCGATCCTTTCGTGCCCGTTTCACTCGAACCGGCGTCCGCTTTCTTCTGGCTCTCCTTCGCGCCGTCCTTCCTGGCGTCCGGCCCCGCCTCGCCCGGCGAGCCCGACTCCGCAGCAGCCGACTTCTTGTACGAGTCGCTCCGGTAATCCGTGATGTAGAAGCCGGAACCCTTGAAGAGCAGACCTGCGCCTGAAGAAAGCAGCCGCTCGGCGGCTGCGCCGCATTCCGGGCAGACCTCCAGAGGCGGCTCACTCATCCTCTGGAAACGCTCGAACCTGTGACCATCGGTACAGCGATATTCGTACGTCGGCATGTCAGGATCGCAGTCGTGAACGGTTCGTGATAATCTAGGCGCCGGTACGGCCGGTCGCCACTCCACGGTATGTGCCCCACGCAGTACGAAGCGTGTCACTGATTTCGCCGAGCGTGGCCCGGGCGCGGACCGCGGCAATCAGCAACGGCAGAAGGTTGTCCTTGCCCGCTGCCGCCGTTGCAACGGCCTCCAATGCAGTTTCGACAGCAGAGGCATTGCGACTGCTGCGCAGCGCGGCAAGTCGCAGCTTCTGCGCTGCCTCGAGTGTGCCGTACTCCGGTATCTCGATGCGCGGCGGCGGCTCATCGGTCTGATACGCGTTGACGCCAACCACGATCCGGTCGCCGCTCTCGATCGCCTGCTGGTGGGTCCATGCCGACTTCTGGATCTCATCCTGAAAGAAGGCAATGGCGCGCGAAGCGCCGCCCAGTTCTTCCACCTGTCCGAGGTAGCCTCGCGCGCTGGTTTCGAGCGCGTCCGTCAAGGTCTCGACGAAATGGCTGCCACCGAGCGGGTCGGCCGTGTCGGCTACACCCGATTCGCTTGCCAGCACCTGCTGGGTGCGAAGCGCGATGCGAACCGAATCCTCGGCCGGCAGTGCCAGCGCTTCGTCGTACGCGTTCGTGTGCAGAGATTGCGTCCCGCCGAGAATCGCAGCAAGCGCTTGAATCGTGACGCGCACGATGTTGTTCAATGGCTGTTGCGCTGTCAGTGTCACGCCGCCAGTCTGTGTGTGGAAGCGCAGCCGGCACACATCATCGGAACCATTCCACCGTTCGCGCACGAGTCTCGCCCAGAGCCGGCGTGCGGCCCGGAACTTCGCGGCTTCTTCGAACAGGTTGTTATGCGCAGCGAAGAAGAAGGACAGTCTGGGCGCGAACGCCTCTAGGTCCAGACCGCTGGCCAGCGCCCGATCGATATACTCGATCGCGTTCGCGAACGTGAACGCGATCTCCTGTGCCGCCGTTGCACCCGCTTCACGGATGTGGTAGCCGCTGATCGAGATCGTGTTCCAGCGCGGTACTTCGCGAGCGCAAAACGAAAAGATGTCCGTGACAAGGCGCAGGCTCGGCTCGACCGGATAGATGTATGTCCCGCGCGCGATGTACTCTTTCAGAATGTCGTTCTGAACGGTGCCGGCCAGGCGGTCTCGTGGAATGCCACGCTCGTCCGCGATCGCGACGTACAGCGCCAGCAGAATGGCGGCGGTCGCGTTGATCGTCATCGAGACAGACACCTCCTCGAGTGGAATCCGGTCGAACAGCGCGGCCATGTCGTCGATCGAGTCGATGGCCACGCCGACCCTTCCGACTTCGCCTTCTGCCATATGGTGGTCCGAGTCGTAACCCATCTGCGTCGGCAGATCGAACGCTACGCTCAGGCCGGTCTGACCGTGCTCGAGAAGGTAGCGGTAACGCTGATTCGTCTCGCTTGCCGTGCCGAAGCCGGCGTACTGTCGCATCGTCCACAACCGGCCACGATACATCGTGGGATGGATCCCGCGCGTGAACGGGTACTCGCCCGGTAAGCCCTCCGCATCGTGTCGCGGGTGGTCGGCTTCGGTGTAAACGCGATCGATCTCGAGCCCGCTCGATGTCT
The DNA here is from genome assembly GCA_050732695.1 of Longimicrobiales bacterium. GTDB lineage: Bacteria > Gemmatimonadota > Gemmatimonadetes > Longimicrobiales > RSA9 > JBFFZF01. Next base: position 29,457 of record JBOHRL010000037.1, read on the forward strand.
CGACTCGTTCGCTCCGCGCAGAGTTCCGGTCCAGCGCCGGGGCCAGCGTCTCGCGCTGCCAGCGATCCTTCTCGCTCATCACCGGCGTCCCGCTGCGCTGCGCGTCGTCATGCATCCGCGCCCTCGAATTCGATGAGGATGGCGCCCTTCTCGACCGGTTGGCCGGGCGCAACGTGGATACGGCTCACGACGCCGCCGCCATCGGCCTTCAACTCATTCTCCATTTTCATGGCTTCGACGATGACGAGGCCCTGCCCCGGCGCCACGCTCTGCCCGGGTTCGACTTCGACACGCATGACCATGCCGGGCATCGGCGCACGGACCGGCCGCGGCCCGCGCGCGGCCTTTCCCTTGCCTGTCATCTCACGAATCGCGCGCGTCCTCGCGTCGAGGACTTCTGCCTCGTGCCGTTGCCCGTGGATGCGGATCTCCCACATACCACGCTGTGCCTGGTGCGCGACCAGCGTATGCGATGCCCCATCGATGAGCAGATGGCGCACGGCACTGCCAGGCACGTTGTGCAACTCGACGGTGCATCGTTTGCCATCGATGATGACGGTGTCGCTCTCGAACCCGATCTCGAGAGTCCGCTCGTCGATCGTCACGAAGTAACGCACGCCAGTTCCGCCACGGTCTCGATGTGAGCTGTCTGCGGGAAGAGATCAAAGCAGCGAACGTCGCGCAACGCGAAGCGTTCCGCCAGACGGGCGACGTCACGCGCGAGCGTGGCTGGATCACAACTGATGTAGAGGATCCGATCCGGCGGCGAGGCCAGCAGGGCGGCACACACGGCCTCGTCCACACCCGTCCGCGGCGGGTTCAGCAGAACCAGATCGGCCGGTAACACGCCGGCCAGTGTGTCCTCGACGCGTCCCTCGGTGTACTGTGCACCGCCGCCCAGTGAGCGGGCCTGCGAAACGGCGAGCGCATCCAGCTCGATTCCTGTCACGCGCGCGCCGCGCTGCACGAGCAGGCGCGATCGTGTGCCAACACCGCAGTACGCATCGACGATCCTCATGTTCGACACATCGCCTGCGCGGTCGAGAACGTGCCGCTCGAGGAGCCGTGCAGCCTCGCGGTTGACCTGAAGGAAAGTCGCCCCCGACAGGTTCAGCGTTTCGCCGAGCCACGTCTCGGCCAGCGCGTTCTTCCCCGCGAGCAGGACCGGCGACGGCTGTGCCGCCCCGGACGTTCGGGGCCGCGACGATCCGGCTGCTGTACCTGCGGACTGATGCCAGACCGACACGATCGCTGGCGCTTCGTCGAGCAGTGCCGCTGCATCGCCGCCACCCTCGCCGCCCTCGATCGTCAGGCTGACCTCACCACTTGCGACGGCACGTACCGTGAGACGCAGCCGGCCCCCGTCAGGCAGTCGATTCGCCATCGGTCCCCAGCACGCGCGGAGCTGCGCCCACGCTGTCAGGAGCGACGGCTCGGGCAGAAGACAGCGCGCATCCACATCGAGGACGCGATCCGGCCGGTCGATCTCGTGGAAGCCGGCAACGACGCGGCCGTGCAGTCGCAGCAACGTGAAGGACAGCCGATTGCGATAGTGAAACTCGTGTTCAGTTGCCTCGACCGGGGGCGCGGCCAGCGGCATGTGACCGATCCGGGCGAAGGCGTCGGCGACGAGCTGCGCCTTCACCCGCCGCTGTGCATGCGGTTCGATGTGTTGCAACGTGCAACCACCGCAGCGAGGATAAAGCGGGCACGGCGCCTCGCGCCGGTCCGGTCCCGCGTCGAGCACCCGGAGCAGCCGGGCGCGCGCCCAGCGGGAGCGTTGATCCACGACAGTGACCTGTGCGGCGTCACCGGGGACCGTGCGGTGCACGAAAACAGCACGCCCGTCGGCCAGGCGGGCGACACCGGCGCCGCCCGCAGCGATCCCGGAGATGCAAACGCGTTCCCAGCCCTGCACGTCACGCGCCGGCCCTTGCCGCGAGGCTCGCCTTCGACGGGTCCGAGCAGTCACGGACGCCAGCCGCGGTCGCGTGAGGTTCGGTCGCTCCAGCCCCGGCCACGCCAGCCACGATCCTGTGATGGCGAAGCATCGATGCGCCGGGCCGCCCTGCGCTTGCGCGTCTCCCGTTCAAGCATTGCGGCCGCGATCGCGGCGACGCGCATCGTTTCTTCATCGCCCCCGCGTACGAGCAGGTTCGCGTGCTGTTCAAGATAGCGGATATCGATGCGGCCGTCGCGGAAATCGGGTTCCTGCATCACGCGCTGGAGGAGCTCGGCACTGGTCTCGACGCCGATCAAACGGAGTTCGCGAAGCGCGCCATGCATCCGATCGATTGCAGCGGTCCGATGGGGCGCGTGCACGATGAGCTTCGCGAGGAGCGGGTCGTAAAAGAGCGATATGTCAGAGCCCTCCGCGACGCCGCCGTCCCAGCGGACGCCCGGGCCGGAGGGAACGTCGAGTCTTTCGATGCGGCCCGTGGACGGCAGAAATCCGGCGAACGCATCCTCGCTCGTAATCCGGCATTCGATGGCGTGGCCGGTCAGCCGCACGGCCGACTGGTCGAAGTCGAGCGGTTCATTCGATGCAATGCGGATCTGCCATTGCACGAGATCATGCCCGGTCACCAGTTCCGTGACCGGATGCTCGACCTGAATTCGAGTGTTCATCTCGAGAAAGTGGAATGAACCGTCCTGCCAGAGGAACTCGATCGTGCCGGCGTTGCGATAGCCGACCGCAGCGGCGGCGGCCACGGCGGCCCGGCCCATCGCGTCGCGTTGCTCCGGCGTGAGAATGGATGACGGGGCTTCCTCGACCAGCTTCTGGTGGCGACGCTGGATCGAGCATTCTCGTTCGCCAAGGTGCACGATCGCGCCATGTGCGTCCGCCAGAATCTGTACCTCGATGTGACGTGGCCGTTCGAGGTACTTCTCGAGATAGACGCTTGCATCGCCGAAGGACGACTTTGCTTCGTGCGATGCGGCCTCGAACGCGCGCTTCATTTCGCCATCCGTCTGCACGACGCGCATGCCCTTGCCTCCGCCACCTGCGGCCGCCTTGAGCAGCACCGGATAGCCAATGCCGTTGGCCGCATCCCTCGCGGCTGGCACATCCGCGAGCGGTTCGCTGAGGCCGGGGACGACGGGCACGCCGGCCGCCGTCATGCGCCGGCGCGCTTCGGTCTTGTCACCCATGGCCGCGATCGCGGAGGCCGCCGGTCCGATGAACACCAGGCCGGCACGTTCGACGGCTGCCGCAAAGAAGGCGCGCTCCGAGAGAAAGCCGTAACCCGGATGAATCGCATCGCAACCACAACGGAGGGCCGTCTCGATCAGGGCATCGGCCCGCAGGTAGCTCGCAGCCGACGGTGATTCGCCAATGCGGTAGGCCTCATCGGCAAGCAGCACGTGCGGAGCCAGACGGTCGGCGTCCGAGTAGACGGCGACGGAACGCACACCCAGCTCGCGGCACGCGCGAATGACGCGCACGGCGATCTCGCCGCGATTGGCGATCAGGACCTTACTCAGCAAGCGGCCGTCCCGTGGCTCACAGCGGGAGGTTCCCGTGTTTCCTCGGCGGGTTCGAGTCCCGCTTGTTCTGGAGCATGTCGAACGCGGAAATGACGCGCGGGCGAGTCTCACGCGGGTCGATGACATCATCGATGTAGCCGCGTGCTGCCGCAATGTAGGGGTGTGCGAAACGTTCGCGGTATTCGCGCTCGAGGCGACGCACCGTCTCCTCCGCGTCCGCTGCGTCCGCAATCTCCTTGCGGAACAGAATCTCGACCGCGCCCTTCGGTCCCATCACCGCGATCTCGGCCGTAGGCCACGCGAGATTCACATCGCCGCGGATGTGCTTCGAATTCATGACGTCATACGCGCCGCCGTAGGCCTTGCGCGTGATGATCGTAACCCGCGGCACCGTCGCCTCGCAGAAGGCGTAAAGCAGCTTGGCACCGTGCCGGATAATGCCGCCGTGCTCCTGTGCAACACCCGGCAGAAAGCCTGGAACATCCTCGAACACGAGTAGTGGGATATTGAATGCATCACAGAAGCGCACGAAGCGCGCTCCCTTGACCGCGCTGTTGATATCGAGCACGCCGGCGAGGATGGCCGGCTGGTTGGCGACGATGCCTACCGTGCGGCCGCCCATGTGGGCCAGCCCGGTCACGATGTTCTGCGCGAAGCCTGCGTGAACCTCGCAGAACTCACCATCATCGATCACGCGCCGAATGACATCATGCATGTCGTACGGCTTCGCAGGGTCATCGGGAATGGTGGTGAGGAGATCCTCATCGGTGCGGTCGTGCGCGTCTTCGGTCTCGCACCGGGGTGGATCCTCCCGATTGTTCTGGGGAAGGAACGACAGGAGACGGCGGACCTCGGCCAGGCATTCCGGCTCGGTATCGCACGCAAAGTGCGCGACGCCGGACGTCGTCGCGTGAACGTCAGCTCCACCCAGACCTTCCATGTCGACGGTCTCGTGCGTCACCGTCTTCACCACGCTCGGCCCGGTCACGAACATGTAGCTCGTGCCCCGGACCATGTAGACGAAGTCCGTGATGGCCGGCGAGTACACCGCACCGCCCGCACACGGACCCAGAATCACGCTGATCTGAGGGATGACGCCCGATGCCATCGTGTTGCGCAGGAAGATGTCGGCGTAGCCGCCCAGGCTGACCACGCCTTCCTGGATGCGTGCGCCGCCCGAATCATTCAGCCCGATGACCGGCGCACCGTTGCGGAGCGCGAGGTCCATGATCTTCACGATCTTGGCGGCATGTGCTTCCGAAAGCGAACCACCGAACACCGTGAAATCCTGACTGAACACGTAGACGAGACGGCCGTGCACCGTACCGTAGCCGGTGACGACTCCGTCGCCGAAGATGCGGTCCTTGCCGTCGAGCTCGGCGTTGCGGTTGGTTACGAAGCGATCGAGTTCGACGAAGCTGGACTCGTCGAGGAGCAGGTCGAGCCGCTCCCGTGCGGAGAGTTTGCCGCGCGCATGCTGTCCGCGCAGGCGCTCCTCGCCTCCACCGAGTTCGGCCTCGCCGGCGAGTGTATCGAGTTGTCTCAGCTTGTCCGATGCACTCATGCGCCGCTGACGTCGGCGACCGGGGCCAGCCGGCCCCTCTCGATGCGTACGAGGAACGGCTGCCGCGTCACCTGTCCATCCTGAAAGCTCAAAATGCCGGTCGCTCCCCGGAACGAATCCACATCACCGACCGCATCCGCGAGATCCGTACGACGCGTATGGCCGCTGGCAATCGCATCGAGCACGATGCGCGCTGCGTCGTAGCCGAGCGCCGGATACGGACTGTCCAGCGTCCGGCGGTGCGTCTGCTCGTAGAGTTGCACGAACTCGGCCCACGCCGTTTTCGGGTCTTCCGGAAGCAACGGCGTTGCTGCCACGACGCCTTCGAGAAGATTCGACTCGACGTTGCGCAGGACCTCCTCGCTGGTCCACGCATCGTTGCCAAGGATCTGCACATCGCGGAGACCAAAATACACGAACTGCGGCGCCAACTGCCGGATCTCACGCTCGGTCGCCGGGACGAACACCGCTTCGATCCGCGCGGTCCGAAGCTGCTCGATCGCCGTCGAGAACGTCGTCGTAGCCGGATCGAACGAGATTTGCAGCACGGTCGCGCCGTCCGTCTTCTGCGCTTCCGCCGTGAACGCACGGGCCTGCGTCGCGGACTCTTCCCTTTCGGGATACAGGACGGCCAGCCTGCGAAAGCCGCGGCCCAATGCGTACCGCGCGAGGACCGCAGCGCCGCGGCTGTCATCCGCATTCAGCGAGTAGGCGTGCCGAGCACCCGGCGGTGTTTCCGAAGCGGTCGGACTCAGTATGAGCAGGTCCCGGTCAGCCCGATTCATGGCAGCGGCTTCCATCGAAGGACTCAGCAACGGCCCGAGCACGGCGACGGCGCCCGCCGAATCCAGTTGCGCCACCTTCTGCGAGGCAATGCGTGCATCACCCCGGTCATCGAGCACCACGAGTTCGACCGCCTGACCGCCCCTGCGCGAATATTCCGCCATGGCCAGCTCGATGCCTTCCTGAATCAGCGTGCTGTACTGCACGAGGTCCGGTGAACCGGACCGCGGAAGGACCACACCGAGTTGGAGCGAACGAGCCGCCGGCTCGACTGGCGCGGCCGCTGTATCGCGCCTCGGTGGCGGCGCAGGACGTGTCGTCGGTGGCTCACCGGGCCGGCACGATGCCGCCGCCACACCCACCAATCCGGCCATCGCCAACCGGCAGAGGCCTGCGTGTGCTGCCGCTCTGATTCTCGTCACGACCGCGTCCGTTCGATCTGGGGACAGTGTCCAAGTACCCCGAAAATGGTTGGGGCTTCCGATGCTCGGAAGCCCCAACTGCAACGCGCGCGCCAGACGGGGACGTTTCACGCCTTCGAGACTTCGTTCCCTTCCTCGACACTCTCGCCCGCCTCGCCAGCAGCGCTCGGGGCTTCTTCTGCCTCGGGTGGTCCCGATTCGCCCGCATCCGGCACAGCCGCCGAAGGCGCCGACCCACCCGATTCACCTGCCGTGACTGCACCCGGCATGGAGTCGTCGTCCGATTCGGCCGGCGCGCCGGCCACCGCCTCCGGCTCACCACCAGCCGCTTCTTCGCCTGCTGGTTCCGCAGGCCGGACCGGCGGCTCCGGCATCTCCGTCACCGCCAGGACGATGCGGTGGTTCGTGGCATCACACTCGATCACGCGCAGCCCCATCTTCGAGCCCTCGCCCAGAACCGTCGTCAACTCCCGGTTCGCCGCGACCGGGACCTGCGAGCGCGGCACGAACCCTTCTATCTCATCGCCGAGGTCCACAACCACGCCATCCTCGAGGATCCGCACCACGGTGCCGTCGCTCTCGACACCGGCGCCGTACCGGGCCGTGATCTCCGGCCACGGGTCCTCCTGCATCTGCTTCAGACCCAGCGAGATCCGCTTGTTCTCCGGATCGACGCCGAGCACAACCACGTGCACGTCCTCGCTCTTGTGCACGATTTCCGACGGGTGCTGCACTCGCTTCGTCCAGCTCATGTCGCTGATGTGGATCAGCCCGTCAATGCCCGGTTCGATCTCGACAAACGCACCGAACGACGTCAGGTTCCGAACCTTGCCCTCCACCTGCGTACCAATGGGATATTTCTCCGGCAACGCCAGCCACGGATCCTCTTCGATCTGCTTCATCCCCAATGAGATCTTCTCGTCGTCCCGGTCAACTTTCAGAACGACTGCCTCGATCTCGTCACCGATCGACACCAGCTTCGATGGATGCTTCACGTTCCGGGTCCACGACATCTCACTGATGTGAACCAGACCTTCCACGCCCTTCTCCAGTTCCACGAACGCGCCATAGTTCGTGATCGAAACGACCTTGCCGCGCACGCGTGCGCCCACCGGGTACTTCCGCTCGATGTCCTTCCACGGATACGGCAGCAGCTGCTTCAACCCGAGCGAGATGCGTTCGCGATTCCAGTCGATGTCGAGCACCTTCACGTCCATGTCGTCGCCAATCGCCACGATCTCCGAGGGATGGCCCACGCGGCCCCAGCTCATGTCCGTGATGTGCAACAGACCGTCCAGACCACCCAGGTCGATGAACGCGCCGAAATCCGTCACGTTCTTCACCACGCCCTTGCGGACCTGACCGACCAGCAGCTCCTTCACCAGCTGCTCCCGCTTCGTCTCCCGCTCCTCCTCGAGAATCACTCGCCGGCTCACCACGATGTTCCGGCGCCGCTTGTTCAACTTGATGATCTTGAACTCGAACGTCTGACCGATCAGGTCTTCTATGTTCGGAACCCGCCGCAATGCGATCTGCGATCCCGGCAGGAACGCGTCCACACCCATCAGGTCAACCGTCACGCCGCCCTTGATCTTGCGCACCAGCATGCCCGGTACCTGCTCGTTGTCTTCGTAGGCGCGCTTGATCTTCTCCCACACCCGCAGGAAGTCCGCCTTCTTCTTCGACAGGACGACGACGCCTTCCGCATCCTCCAGATTCTCGAGGAAAACTTCGACTTCATCACCCGGCTTGATCTCGGCCGCATTCTTGAACTCGTCCTTCGATACCGCGCCTTCGCTCTTGAACCCGACATCGAGAATGACTGTGTTCTCCGTGACGCGCAGCACTCTGGCCTTGACGATCTCGCCTTCCTCGATGTTGCTCATCGTCTGCTCGTACAGCTCGAGCATCGACTCGTACTCCTCCATCGAGTACTCGTCTTCATCGAGGAACTTCGACGGCGGCGCTTCCGGCGCCCGGCTCCTGGCCCGGCTCGGTGGTGTTTCCGTCGCTGTCATCGTGGAGGGGCTGTCAGGTGAGGTTGGCCCTGAAACCTGCTCGTCCTGCTGGGGCTCCATCATGTCGGACTCCGTTCCGCCCCGGGTGCCGGTGGGTTCCCCCGAGCGGGTTGAGGTTGATTGTTCTGCCGTGGGCTGGAAAGGCAGCCAAGAAAGCTACCTGCTGCACGGGCTCGAGTCAATCGGTCAGTGCCACCGGTGCTGCCGACCGGACCACAACATGGACGGACGCGACAGTGAGATTTCCGCGGTCAGGCGGGTGGCCGTTCGCGACGGGCGAGGACGAGGCCGACGATCCGTTCGACCTGGGCGTCGAAATCGAGGTTGGTCGTGTCGATGCGGGTGGCATCGGGAGCGATTCGAAGCGGAGCCACTGGGCGTTCGGAATCGGAGCGATCCCGTGCGGCGAGGCGAGCGGTTTCATGGAGCAGGGAGTCGGGGTCGTCACTGCGCGCGTCTTCGCGAAGACGGCGGCGCGCGCGCGTCTCGATATCGGCGGTGAGAAAGACCTTCACGTCGGCATCGGGGAAGACAACGGTACCCATGTCGCGGCCGTCGGCCACGAGGTCGGCGCCGGACGCGGCGGCGCGCAGCCCATCGAGGAGCCATGCCCGGACCGCGGGAATGCGCGACATGTGTGAGACGTGGCGGTTGACGTCCGAGGAGCGAAGTTCATTCGAGACTTCCTGATCACCAACGAGAATCCGGAAGCCACGGCCGTCGGGTTCAGCGCGGACGGCGAGTTTCACGAGCTGGTCATGGGAGAGGGCATCCCAATGTTCGGTGGGGATGCCAGCCCGTAGCGCAGCGAAGGTGAGTCCGCGATAGAGGGCACCGGATTCGAGGTGGCGGAATCCGAGGTGCTCGGCGACGGCGCGGGCCGTCGAACTCTTTCCTGAACCTGCGGGTCCGTCGATGGCGACGATCACCGGCCGTTCTCGAAATCGAGGAGTTGCGACCAGAAGGACGGGAAGCTGACCGATGCGGCGGCGGGGTCATCGACGTCGATGCGATTGCCGGGCAGTGCACCGAGGACACCGAATGCCATTGCAATACGATGATCGCCATGGGTTCGCACGCGGCCGCTGAGCGGTGCGTCGGAGCCTGTGATGTGGAGGCCGTCGGCGAGGTCCACGGCATCGACGCCGACCGCGCACAGGTTGTGTGCGAGACTGGCGAGCCGATCCGACTCCTTGACGCGAAGTTCGGCAGCACCGGTGATGCGGGTTTCGCCGCTGGCGCGCGCGGCGAGAATCGCGAGGACAGGAACCTCGTCGATCATGCCGGGGATCTCCGCGGCGCCGACATCGGTGCCGTGGAGTCCGCTCGGCTGCGCGAGAAGATCCGCGACCGGTTCGCCGGCCGCGTCGCGATGATTTTCGGCAACGATGCGGGCGCCCATCCTCTCGAGGACAGCCAGCAGACCGGTGCGTGTCGGATTGACGCCGACGCCCACAACGCGGGCGCCAGTATCGCGCGAAAGAATGGAAGCGGCGAGGAGAAAAGCGGCCGACGAGAAATCACCGGGTACGACGAGGTCGAGTGGATCGAGCCGGGCGGGCGAACGGAATGTGATCTCGTTCGTGCCATCGGCGCCCGGCCGGGATCGGATGTCAGCGCCCATTGCCGCCAGCATTCGTTCGCTGTGGTCGCGAGAGCGTCGCGGCTCGATCACGCGCACATCGACGCCGCCAGTCAGGCCTGCCAGGAGGAGCGCGCTCTTGATCTGTGCACTGGCGTGAGGGCTGGCGTAATCAATGGCATCGAGCGCGCCGCCATCGACCGCAATCGGCAGCCGGTCAGGCGCGCCCAGCTCGGCGAAGTGCGCGCCGGCGGAGACCAGGGGTGCGGTCACGCGGCGCATGGGCCGGGCTCGCAGTGAATCATCTCCGGTGAGCACAGCCCAGAGCGGTGTTCCGGCAAGCAGGCCGAGCAGCAGCCGCGCCGTGGTTCCGCTGTTCGCGCAGTCGAGCGTGCACTTCGGTCCAACCAGTCCGTGCAGTCCGCAGCCGTTGATGGCGAGGTCCTGTCCGAGCGGCGGCACTCGAGCACCCAGCGCGCGAAGCATGTCGGCCGTGGTACGCGTATCGCCGGCATCGAGTGCGTGCCGGATGCGACTCCTCCCATCAGCGAGCGAGGCAAGGAGCAGCGCGCGGTGTGTGATCGACTTGTCGCCGGGAACGTTCAGAGTACGCTCTGTCAAATCGAGTCCTCGTGGGCGTCGCGAAACGGAACCTCGATCTCGAGACCGTCGTGCGCGACGGTGACGTTTGTGAAGACGTGTCGCGCCTCCCGTTCGAGAAGACGAGGGTCATCGGCGTAACGCGCGGAAATGTGCGTGAGAACGAGGTGCTCGACGTTCGCTTTGCGCGCGACTTCCGCGGCTTCCCTCGCCGTCGCGTGGTCCGTGGCACGCGCGCGCTCGATCTCGTCCTGGCCGAATGTCGCATCGTGAATCAGGAGATCGGCATTGCGCGCGATCTCGATCGTAGCCCGGCATGGGCGCGTATCGCCGGTGTACACGAGCCGCCGCCCCGGCCGTGCCGGACCCACGACCTCGGCGGCCGTGATGGTCCGGCCATCGACCTCCACGCTCTCGCCGCGGTGCAAGCGCCCGAACAACGGACCCTCCGGCACACCCAGCGCTCGCGCCGTGTCCGGATGGAAGCGGCCAAGCCGTTCGTGCTCGATGAGCGCGAACCCCAGCGAACGGGAACCGTGTCGCGTGCGATACGCTTCGATGTCGTAGCCATCGCGTGGGACGCGTTCACCCGCTTCCATCTCGATGATGGCGACGTCGAATGGCACGCGTTCGTTGCCCAGCCGGACCGCATCGTGCAACGTCGTACCACACCCCTTGGGCGCCCACAGGCGAACCGGCTCGGTCCAGTCCTGTAGACCCAATGTGCGCAGCAGACCGGTCACGCCAAGGAAATGGTCCGCGTGATCGTGCGTGAAGAAGATGTCGGTCACGGCAAACCCTGTCCCGAACCGCATCATCTGCCGCTGCGTGCCCTCGCCGCAATCGAAGAGCAGCAGATCACCCTCTCGATGCACCGCAAGGCCGCTCACATTGCGACCGACGGTCGGCCGGCTCGCCGCCGTGCCGAGGAACGTCACACGCAGCATCAGCGCCTCACGCGCGCCGCGCGCCGGACAACAGCCACAGAGGAGAATACGTCGCGTACAGGAGGGCGGTCCACGGTGTGAGCGCTGGTGCGATCAGAAGCGCGCTCCAGCCGGCGAGACGGGCGATCGCATTCGTCCGCGATCGGCGCGCGGTACGGCGGCGCGATTCCGATTCCTGCATCGCAGTGATGTCACCTCGCCGCGCGCTGACCTCCGTCGCCTCTTTCGCAAGGAAGTTCTCGACTCCCGTGCCGATCGCCAGCAACAGCGCGACGAGCACGCGCCGCGCTACAGCGAGAAAGCCAAAGATGCCCAGAATGATGACGACGATGTTCACGTGTATCCGCTCTCCAGAGGCTTGCTGGCGAGAAAGAGTAGCAGCAGGCATGGCCCGGCTCAATGGCCGGGGATCAGCGGCGGCCTGGCGTGGAATGCCGTCAGCCTGGAGGTAGGCAGCGTGTGACCGAAGCAGGTTGTACCGAGCACAGATCAATGCGGTGAACGTCGGCTCAGCTCTTCATCTGTCCATGCCGAGGGAGGGACTCGAACCCTCACGCCCTCTCGGGCCGCAGATTTTAAGTCCGCTACGTCTGCCGTTCCGCCACCCCGGCCGAGCGTCCAATGTAGGTGAGAGGTTCGCAATGTGGAACGGGCAGGCTGCAACGAACGGGCAATCATCACGAGGATCGGGCTCAGCCGCCGGATGCACTGCGCATAGCTTCGAGGTTCGCTGCGACGCTGCCCGCCTTCCCGAACACGGCAGCGCCGGCCACGAGCACGGTGGCTCCCGCCTTCACGACGTGGCGCGCCGTGTCGGGTGCAATGCCGCCGTCGACTTCGATTTCGGCTTCGAGACCTTGCATCGTCAGACGATCACGTACGGCCGCGATCTTCGCGGCACTCGTGCGGATGAAGGATTGGCCGCCGAAGCCGGGATTCACGCTCATCACGAGGACGAGATCGACAAAAGGCAGGATCTCGTCGAGAAGCGGGACCGGCGTGGCCGGATTGATGGCGACGCCCGGTCTGGCGCCGAGCTGACGGATGCGATCGACGGTGCGGTGCAGATGGATGCAGGCCTCCTGATGCACGGTAATCACGGATGCACCGGCATCGGCAAACGCTTCGAGGAACAGGTCAGGCGCTTCAATCATGAGATGGACGTCGAGCGGCAGAGCGGTGACGCGGCGAAGCGCGGCAACCACAGGCGGACCGATCGTGATGTTGGGCACGAAATGGCCATCCATCACGTCGACGTGAATCCAGTCCGCACCGGCGGCTTCCGCTTCGGCGACTTCGGCGCCGAGGCGTGCGAAGTCTGCGGACAGGATCGACGGCGCGAGCTTCACGCTCACAGCCCCTCCTTGCGAGTGCGGACACGCACGCCCTTTTCGTCGGCGATGACGGCGTCATCCGCCATCCCGATGAAGAGGCCGGTCTCGATGATTCCGACTCGCGACTTGAACGTGGTCGCGATGCCGACAGGATCGGGGATGCCGCCCTCGAACCAGCAGTCGATGAGGTAGTTGCCGCCATCGGTAACGACCGGTCTGCCGCCGGCAAGTCGCAGCTCGGGCCGTGCGCCCGCCTCGCGCAGGAAATCGAGGTGCGTGGTCCAGCCGAAGGGTGCGACCTCCACGGGCAACGCCATCTTCACGCCCAACCGTTCGACGAGCTTGCTCGCGTCCGCGACAATCACGAGGCGGGCGGACGCGCACGCGACCAGTTTCTCCCACAGCAGCGCGCCGCCATGCCCTTTGATCAGGTCGAGGCCGGGTCCGATCTCGTCGGCGCCGTCGATGGTCAGATGAAGCGTGCGCACATCCTCGAGTGCGCCCAGCGGGATACCGGACTCGCGTGCGTACGCTTCAGTCGCACGCGATGTCGGCACGCCGACAACCTCTTTCAGCGTTCCTGCGGCGAGCTTTTCCGCCATCACGTCCACGACGTGGCGAGCGGTCGAGCCCGTTCCGAGTCCGATGCGCATTCCAGACTCGACGAACTCGACCGCCCGTTCCGCGGCCTTTCGTTTCTGTTTTTCGATCAAGCCGGGAACTTCCGCAGCACGTCCTCGATCCGGTCAGTCGCGATTGCATTCGCATCCATGGTCGCCTCCCTCAATGCGCTGTCAGGCCGGAACAGGGCTTCAAATCTACAGTTGGCCGTGGAGACGTGCAAAAGACGGGGCCCTCAGGAGAGCGACACGCGCGCCTTCTCGATCTGGACCAGAACGGATGAACGAGCAGTCCCGCCCTCGACGGATCGCGCTTCGGCCGAGGCATGTGCCGATGGCATTGGCCGACCACCGTCGAGGAAGGCGGCATGGGCGGCAGCCCAGGCCGAATCGGGCAGTTTCACGACTGGCACGCCCGCCGCGTCAGCAGCGCGCAACAGCTTGCCAACCGCCCCGTGCGCTTCCCGGAAGGGCACGCCCCGGCGCACGAGTTCGTCGGCGAGGTCCGTGGCGAGGAGTGCCTCATCCTCGGCGGCTGAACCCATTCGATCCGCGCGGAACTGGAGCGCAGCCACGGTTTCCCGGGTCGCCGGCAACAGCAGGACGAGTGCGTCGAACGAATCGAACAGCAGGCGCTTGTCCTCCTGAAAGTCCTTGTTATAACCCGATGGTACGGACTTGACCATGGCGAGTGCGGCCGTGACGTTGCCGATCAGCCTCGCGGCCATGCCCCTCGCCAGCTCGAGTCCGTCCGGGTTCCGCTTCTGCGGCATGAGACTCGACCCCGTCGTGTACGCGTCCGGGAGAACGATGAGACCGAATTCGTCCGTCGAGAAAACGATGAGGTCTTCCGCCAGCCGCGAGAGGTGCGTTCCGACCATCGCGCTCACGAACAGCAGCTCACAGAGCCAGTCGCGGTCACCCACGGCATCGAGCGAGTTCTCGGTGATGGCGCGGAAGGCGAGCAATTGCTTGAGCAGCATGCGATCGACGGGAAAGCCGGAACCCGCGATCGCACCGGAACCCAACGGCAGGACGCTCACGCGGTCGAGCGCGTGATCGAGACGTTTGCGATCGCGATCGAGCGCCCAGAAATGTGACAGCAGCCAGTGTGCGGCGCGCACGGGCTGGGCTCGCCGTAGATGCGTGTACGAGGGCATCAGAACGTCAACCGTCGCGACGGCCTGCTCGAGCAATGCGTGCTGGAGTCCGCGCACGTGCTGGTCGAGTTGAGCGACCGCTCGCATGGCCCACAACCGGGCATCCGTGCCGACCTGATCGTTACGCGAGCGGCCGGTGTGCAGCTTGCCCGCGAGGCCGCCGATCTCTTCGTACAGCATCCGCTCGATCAGCGTGTGGATGTCTTCGTCGGGCGCATGATCCGGGAAGGCCTCGTCCAGACGGGCATGAACTGCGAGGAGGCCGCGATCGAGGGTGTTCGCTTCGCCGGAAGTGAGGATCTCGATGCGTGCCAGCGCCTGAACCCACGCGCGGCTGCCCTCGATGTCCTCGCGCCAGAGCCGCCGGTCAACGGGCAGGCTGCGGTTGAGATCTTCGAGAGAGGGCGCGGGGCCGGCGCTCGTCCGGCCGCCCCACAGCCGGTGCTCGCCGGGTGTGTGGCTCACGCCTTCATTACCTTCACTGCAAACTCTCCCTCAGGACGTCCAGCCCTTCGGCAAGGTCATCCGCCCCGATCACCAGCGGTGGCAGCAGCCGGATCACCTTTTCGCCCGCCGTCAGGACGAGGACGCCTGCGTCAAGTGCACGCGCGACCCGCGGCCCGGCCGGCTCGTGCAGTTCGATGCCCCACATGAGGCCCGTGCCGCGCACGGCGTTTACGATATCCAGAGCCCAGCCGGTCACGGTCCTGCGAATCTGGTCACCGCGTGCGCGCACGTTCGCAAGCAGCGCCGGATCCGCAACGCGTGTGAGGACTACAAGCGCGACGCTCGCGACCAACGGACCGCCGCCGAATGTCGTCGCATGATCGCCCGGCTGGATCGCCTGCGCGACATGCTCCGTCAACAGCGCCGCACCCATCGGCAAACCGCCGGCCAGCGGTTTCGCCAACGTCAGAAGATCCGGCTCGACACCGGCTGCCTCGTAGGCGAAGAGATGGCCCGTCCGGCCCAGGCCGCATTGCACCTCGTCGAAGATCAACAACACGTTGCGCTCCGCGGTGAGCGCGCGCACCTCCGCAAGGAATGTCGCCGGCAGCGGGACCACACCACCTTCGCCCTGGACCGGCTCGACGATCAACGCCGCCGTCCGTCCTGCATCGACTATGGCCGCAATCGCATCGATGTCGTGCGTAACAATGTGTGCACCCGGCATCACAGGCGTGAACGGTGACCGGTATGCAGGCCGATCCGTGAGGGCCACGCTGCCGAACAGCCGCCCGTGAAACGAGCCCGTTAAGGCGACGAACTCGTGCTTCGCTTCGCCTCCCTCTGCGCGCGCCCACCGGCGCGCAAACTTGAGCGCTGCTTCGTTCGCTTCCGCGCCCGAATTGCAGAAGAACACACGGTCCGCAAACGAGTTCGCGACCAGCGCATCGGCCAACCGCTCGCCCGGCATCGTGCGACACAGATTCGACGTGTGAATCAGACCCGTATCGATCGCACCGTGAACAGCCGCTGCAATGGCGGGATCACCGTAACCGAGCGCGTTCACGGCAATGCCGGCGCCCAGATCAAGGTACTCGCGGCCATCCTCGGCAATCAGCCGGCAACCGCGCCCACCCACGAACACCGGCGAGTATCGCTTGTAGATCGGCAGCAGCGCACCGGTCTCGTGCGCCGCGCTCGACTTCGACTCGGCCATCGTCAGGACTGACACTGAAGTACCCCCGTCTCGAGCAGCTCCACCCGCACCGACTCGACCTCGCCCACGCTACCCATCGCGCCGCCATGCGCAAGCCCCGCCCGGATCAGCCACGCATCGTCCGCGAGCGTCGAACCGCCAATCTTCACCACACGCGACATCATGCCTCGATACCTTCCGCCTCGTCGAAGCCGAACATCAGGTTCGCGTTCTGGACCGCCTGTCCCGCCGCTCCCTTCAGCAGATTGTCCAGCGCGACCACACACAGCAGCAGGGGATCCTTCAGCCCGCTCACCGGCGCATGCCCGATCGCAAGCCGATTCGTGTCCACCACGGACCGCAGCGACGGCATTGTCTCGCCCGTCACCTCCACGAACGGTTCGGCCTCGTACATCGCGCGCGTCGCTTCCACCGCCGCTGCGACCGTCGCGCCTGCCGTCAACGGCACGTACATCGTCTCCAGAATCCCGCGACGTACCGGCAGCAGATGCGGCGTGAATACGAACTGCGGCGATGCGCTGCCCGTGATACGCGCCAGCCCCGCCCCGATCTCCCGAACGTGCCGGTGCGCGTTGCCCACCGCGTACGCCCGATAGTCATCCGCAACTTCGCCGAACAGGAGCTCCCGCGTCGCCGTCCGTCCCGCGCCCGTCACGCCCGACGCCGCATCGATCACCACCGGCTTCCCTTCCTCCACGAGCCCGGCTCGCAGCAGCGGCGCCAGTCCAACCAGGATCCCCGTCGGGTAACACCCCGGATTCGCGACCAGCGACTTGCCTCGAATGCATTCCCGCCACAACTCCGGCACCCCGTACTCTGCCCCAGCCTCGCCTCCCCGCAGATCAGCCGACAGGTCCACCACCTTCACACCGGCTTCATGCGCACCGATCGCGTACCTGCCCGATTCGCCATGCGGCAGACACGTGAACACAATATCCACTTCCCCAACCGGAACATCCGCCGCCTTCACATACCGCAACGACGAACCTGGCACCCGCTCCCCCGCTTCCGACTCGGACGTCGCGTACATCGTCACGATGCGCGGGTGCCGATCGATCAGTCGCAGCAGTTCCTGTCCCGTATAACCGGACCCGCCGAGGACGGCGGCGCTGATTTTATTCATCATAGACGAAATATTATGCACAACGACGGCGAGGACGCAAGGGCCGGGTGGGGCGAGAAGGCAGGGTGCACAACGATGAGAGCGAAGGTACGAGGGACGGTTTTCATGCGATTTGGGGGCGGGATCGGGGCGGTGGATTATTCGATGGTGCCGGCGATCGCTTCGAGTCGGCGCTGGACGGTTGGGAGCTGGTCGTCGCGGCGGAGGACGAGGAGGATGGTGTCGTCGCCGGCGAGGCAGCCGAGGACTTCGGGCCATTCCTCCCAATCGAGTGCTTCGGCGACGGCCTGAGCGCCGCCGGCGAGGGTTTTGAGGATGAGGAGGTTACGGGTGCCTTCCGCGGCAACGAAGAGGGTTGGCAGGAGACGCTGTAGGGGAGGAGTGCTGTCCCAGGTCTCGGGAGGCGGCGTGTAGTGGTGGCCGCCGTCGGCGTCGGGAATCTTGATGATGCGGAGTTCGCGGATGTCGCGGGAGAGTGTGGCCTGGGCGACGTCGAAGCCGCGGCGGGCGAGGAGTTCGCGCAGCTGTTCCTGGTTGGTGACGCGATGGGACTGAACGATCTGGCGGATGGCGGCGAGGCGAGCGGGTCTGGTCACGACTGGAAACCGGGGACGGCGTAAAGAAAACCGAGTACGGCGCCGAATGTGGTGTGACTGATGAGTCTGCGGATTCGGAACCATGCGAGGGCGCGGATGGGGGTAGCGGCGACATCGTCGGCGCGATGGGCGGCGCTGAGGAGAGCGAAAGCGCCGGCGACGAGTCCGTGAGCGGCGCCGAGGATGGCCCCGAAGGGGGCGTCGGCGCGATGAGCGACCTCGAAGATGAGGCCGTAGACGGGCGTGAATAGCAATGCTGCGAGAAGCAAGGCGATGAAGGTATTCTCGCGCGGGCCGGTCTGAAGTCTGGGTGAGTTGGTTTCGCCGCGGCGGCGGCCGAGTCTGGGCGGGCGCAGGGCGGCGGCGACGAATTCACTGGCGAGTGCCGCAGCGAGCCCGCACCAGAACAGGAGCAACCAGGATGGAGCAGGGATATCGAGCACGATCTCATCGGTTGTGCGCAACGGACGATCCTGCTCGCCCGGCGTCGTGGGCACAGAACAGTACGTGACGGAACGGGTGCAGGGCAAATGGCGTCGTTTGCGGCAATGCTTCGTGGTGCGCCGGTGTCTTGCGTGCGGCGGCCGGCGTGCCGACAATGGCGAGTATGCGAAGCTTTCCCGTTGCTCTGTGTTCATCGCTTCTTCTGGCCGGTGCGGGCAGCACGGCCGCGCAGGTGACGGAGCGGACAGGATCGATCTGGCAGGAGACGACGTTCATCGGCCGAACCGTCGGCGCGGGTCTGGTGGCACCGCTCGACTGGTCAGCGCATGACTGGTTGCGCGTGGGTGGCGGCGCCGCCGCGCTCGGCGTGCTGTCACTCGCGGACGGCGAGGTCCGCGATTTCGCTCGTCGCAATCGTGGCGCTCTGGCGGACGACGTTGCGCGAGAAGCAAAGCCGTACGGCCGGATCGGCAGCGCAGCGGTCGTGGGCCTGTTCCTCGGGGGCGGTCTCGTTCTGAACGATGCACGAGCGCGGGCGGTGGCGATCGACGCGCTCGCCGCGAGTGTGCTCACCTCTGCGTTCGTCGTGCCCGCGTTCCAGGCAGCGTCTGGACGCAGTCGCCCGTGGCACGATGAAGGCACGCACGCGTTCCACCCGTTCAAGGGCCGGCACTCGTTTCCATCGGGGCACACCGCGCAGGCGTTCGTGGTCGCGACAGTCATCGCGCAGCACTATGATGCGTCGTGGGTGGACGCCGCTGCATACACGGGGGCCGGGCTCGTGGCGGCGAGCCGCATCTACCACGACGCGCATCATCTTTCCGATGTCGTGACCAGTGCAGTGATCGCGACGGCCATCGGTCGCTGGGTGGTAAGGCGAGGCTCGGCCGAGCGCGGCTCGATTCTCGTGCAACCCGCCGTGGTGGGCCGGACCGCCGGCATTGCCATATCCTTCTGATACGTCCCGGAGAACGGACAGGAACGCATGGCCTTCGGATTGACGGGTGAGCAGGCGGAGCCTCGTCTGAGCTACGGATCGTATCTCAAGGTTCCCGAGCTGCTTCAATTGCAGAAGACGCTCGCCGATCCGCCGCAACACGACGAGCTGCTGTTCATCATCATTCACCAGATCCACGAGCTGTGGTTCCGGCAACTTCTTCATGAGGTCGACGCAGTCATTGCCCGTCTCGATGACGACGACGTCCTTGCCGCGCACCGCCTGATCCGCCGCTGCATCGAGATTCAGCGCGTTCTCGTCGAACAGGTCAACGTGCTCGAGACGATGACGCCGAACGATTTCCTCACGTTCCGGGATCACCTCATGCCGGCGAGCGGATTCCAGTCCGTCCAGTTCCGCGAACTCGAGTTCGTGTGCGGCCTGAAGAATCCTCGCCAGCTGGAGAACTACGCGGAAGGCAGCGCCGAGCGTGCCGCCCTCGAGGCGCGTCTCGAAGGTTCCACGTTGGGCGAGCGTTTTCATGCGATGCTTGCGCGCCGCGGCTTCGACGTCGGCGCAGAATCCGACCGACCGTCGCCAGCACCGGGTCGCAGCGAACCTGCATCCGCACACGCCACAACCGATTTTGAACGGAATCTGCACGAGCGACGCACGCGCGCGTTACTCCGGATCTATCATGATCCGTCCTCCCACTACGACCTCTACCTGCTCGCGGAAGCGCTCATCGAGTTCGATGAGATGTTCTATCTCTGGCGGCTGCGACACATCGCCATGGTCGAGCGGATGATCGGGTCGAAGCCGGGCACGGGCGGCAGCGATGGCGTCTCCTACCTCCGCGCGACGCTCGCGCGCAAGTTCTTCCCCGAGCTGTGGGAGTTGCGCACGCATCTTGGCGCGAATCCCGCCTGACGCGCTGCGGATATGGTGACGCGATTGCACGAGGTGCAAGAGGCCCCGGGCGGATTCGAACCGCCGAGTGGAGGTTTTGCAGACCTCTGCCTTACCACTTGGCTACGGGGCCGAACACCGGCACGGGTGGCGCGAATGCCGGGAACTGGAGGAAGCGGGCAACCGGACTCGAACCGGCGACCTTCTGCATGGCAAGCAGACGCTCTACCAACTGAGCTATGCCCGCACGACCGTCTCTGAAACGCCCGCCAAACGTAGTCACATGCCCGGTGCATCGTCAACGGCTCAGACGGCCTGTGGCGAGGCGGTAGAGTTCGGCGTAGAGGGCTGCTGAGCGGGCCCACGACCAGTCGGTTGCCATGCAGCGGCGCTGAAGCGCGTTCCAGCCGCGGGCGCGCCACGAATCGAAGGCGTGACGGCAGGCACCGACCACGGCGGCCGGCGAAGCATCATCGAAGAGGAAGCCAGTCTTCTCGTGCGTGACCGTGTCGACGAGGCCGCCCGTATGCCTGGCGATGGGCGGGGTCCCGTACCGTTGCGCGATCATCTGGCCGAGGCCGCACGGTTCGTAGCGGGACGGCATGAGGAAGAAGTCGGCGCCGGCGTAGATGCGGTGCGCGAGTGCATCATCGAAGCGAAGGACGGTCGCGATGCGGGACGGGGCGGCGCGTGCGGCGGCTGCGAGTTCGCGTTCGTACGCGGCATCGCCATCGCCGAGCACGACCAACCGAGCGCCGATCTCGAGCAGGTGCGGCAGTGCGCGCAGCACGAGATCGATGCCCTTCTGCACGGCGAGGCGTGTGACCATGGCGACGATCGGGCCGCCGCCGTCGAGGCCGCTCTCGGCGATGAGTGCATCGCGATCGAGCATCTTTCGACCAAGCGTCTTCGCGTTGTACGTCGCGGCCAGGTTCGGGTCGCGGGCTGGATTCCACACGCCGGTATCGATGCCGTTCAGGATGCCGTGCAGCACGCGGCGGCGGAAATGCAGCAATCCCTCCAGGCCGGCGCCGTAGGCGGGCGTCTGGATCTCGCGCGCGTACGTGGGCGATACGGTCACGAGGCGGTCCGACAGCGCGAGCCCGGCTTTCAGGAACGAAACAACGCCGTGGAACTCGATCCCGTTCTCGGCGCGGTAGAACACCGGCGGAATGCCGGTCTGCGCAACCAGTGCGGGCGGGAAGTTGCCCTGGTACGCGAGATTGTGGATGGCGAAGACCGTCGCCGCATCGAGATCGTCCGTCACGCCCCACACCGGGACCAGGCCGGTGGTCCAGTCGTTCAGGTGGATGACGTCCGGTTTCCAGTGGCGAGCGTAATGCACGATCGCACGGCAGAAGAAAGCGAAACGTCGGCCCAGCTCGAGGGGATCGCCGGCCGGTGTGCTGTAGGGCGAGCCGCCATGGAAAAACCCGGGCTGGTCAACCAGCACCGCAGGCGCGGGACCACCCTCCGTATGCGTGACGTAACGCGTTGGTACGGTACCGGCCAGCCATGGGACCTGCGTGGTCTCGGTTTCGATCCCGGCCGCATGGATCGTAATCGCTGAGTAGAACGGCAGGATGATGCGGATGTCGTGGCCGGCCGCGGCGAGCGCGTCGGGCAGGGTGCGCGAAACGTCGGCGAGGCCGCCGGACTTGAAGTACGGCACGGCTTCCGAGGTCGCGAACAGAATCTTCATCGCTTGGTTTTCGGGCCGGGCGTGGCGCGTTGCTGGAGCAGCGTCCAGACGAGGAATCCAGCTTCGGCGGCCGCCCACGGGCCGCGGACAATCTGGCCGGTCTCCGGATCGAAGGTCTGGCCTGCGATGCCGCCGGGCAGGTCCAGCTTCATGAGCGTGTCGATGGCGGCATTGCGGCGAGGGCCGAGGAGGGCGGCGCAGAGTGCCACGAAACTGGCTTCCGCCGGCTGACTTCGGGCCGAGAGGCCCGGGTACGGCGAGGCACCGTGCCAGAGCGGATAACGCTTCGAGTGCAACATGTCCATGGTATCGCTCCAGATCGGGTCGTCCTCATCACAGAACCCGAGCCATGGCAGAAGACGGAGGCTGCCGAGCGGATCATCGTAGATGGCGACATTCCCTTTCAGGTCCGAGGCACCGCCGATCACGCGAACGCCATCCCAGTTCACGGTGCAGCGCTGCCAGAACGCGGCAGCGACTTCCTCGTCGCCGCCATCGAGACGAAGTCGTGAGTTCCCTTCGCGCGATCGCAAGAGGCGGGGCAACGCCCGGCACACGCGCCAGACCAGCACATTGTCGAAGGAAAGGTACGGGTAGTCGCCGCGATCGCCGGATGGATAGCGATCGGAAGAACCGAGGTAGATGTCGGGGTGAAGCCGGCTGTAGATCGCTTCGTCCAGCTCACGCAGGACCTGCTGCACGATCACTTCGTCGAGGAACTCGTCATCCTTCGTTATGTCGACGTAGCGCTCGATCGCAAGGATATAATCGCAGAGTTGGCCGAGCGCGAAGCCGGGGGCAAGCACCGAACCATTCAGGTAGCGTTGCGGATGCCCGGGCCGGTCCGAGTACTGTTCGAGCAGGCGCATCAGCAGGTCGCGGGCAAGCCATGCATCGGTCAGCGCCAGCGCGGGCAGGCTCCACGCCAGCGCCGCCCGCTCGAAGTAGACCGCACATGCACCGTGCTCGCGAGAACGTGACCGCATGGGATACGCGCGATCATCATCGATGGCGCGCGCCACGGCCGTATAATAATGGAATACGACGTTACGCCCGACGAGGTCGCGCGCCGCACCGTCCGCAGCGCGCCCGATGCGCGCGAGTTCGAGCCGGCTCAGCCGGATCAGTTCCGCAGCGCCCATGCCCTCCAACCACGTGGAGGTCGCGAGTGCGCCGTCCCGTTCCGGCCCCGCCCCGATGTACAGCGGGACGGAGGCGCGGCGGCCCGCTTTCAGCTTCATGGTCCGATCGATGCGAAAACGCAGCGCCGTGCCGTTTGCGACCGCACGTTCTTCGAACGGCTCGAGAGGTGACCAGCCGGCATCCCCCGTATCCGCTCTGTACGTCGCAGCCTCGCCGGCGTACAGCGCGAGCGCCGCGCCACGCGGACCTTCGCCCAGTTCGAGCGCCACGCCATGGCCCCTCGCACCCCGCACGATGCGATTCATGTCCGGCAGCGGCCGTGCCGTGGCCAATGTGGCCATTGACCAGCGCCAGCACCCGTCGAAGATGACGCTCAGATCGACACTCGAGCCCGCCATGTTCTCGACTTCAACATGAATCAGAGCACCCCGCACGATCGGCTCGAATCCACCCGGCGCCGTGAGCGTACACGTGACTCCCAGTGCCCCGATCCTCGCCCGGTAGCGCGGCAGCCACCGATCCAGCCGCTCCCACTTCAACCCGCCCGCCTCGCACACTTCGCCATCGACCAGGAAACGCACGCGCAGCAACGCATCGCCATCCTGGTCCGGGATGCGTTCTGCCGCCCATGACACGAGTCCGTTCCATCCGCGATGAACGACGTTCAACTCGTGGATCGAGCCGTCCCGCAATGCGATGTACGGCATCGCGACGTAGTGATTTCCGGTCACCTCCCACGCCCCGGCCATGCGTCCTGGACTCCCTGTCGAGGCCAGCCGGCGAGAGGCGGCGGGGGTGACCGTTGAGGTCCCGCGCCGAGGGCTTCCGCCAGGTTGGCAGATTCTGGTTAACTAGTTGACATTACTGAATTTGAGCCATGCGGATGGAAGTCCGCTGGCCGCCAAACATGGGTGGCGGGAGCGCGTCCGTCAAACCCGGGCGGCGGGCCCGAATGGCATGCTTGACTCGGGCCCGGCGGGGCGGGTATGTTGGGTCTGGAAACACTCTCCGGCGTCCGTCGTCAAGGGCCGAAGCATTGGAGGGGCTGCGGGAGGCGCGCTCATTTCGGACCTCTCCCAAAAGTCGTGAAACGGGTCGCAGCCGCAGTTACTTCCAGTCTGTTTCGAACCGCAGGCGCGCGGATCGTCCGGAGGCAGGGCGGGTCGGTGACAGGAGCCTCGAAAGAGGTTTCGTCCTCGGCCCGTCACGCTTAGGTGGGTACAGCCTGATTGCAGAACGAGGGCTGGCGCCGACCACCATCCAGAGGCAATCTCCGATCCCAATTGCCGGCAACGACCCTCATGACGAGGAAGACACAGATGCGTGAATTCTTGCGTGGGTGTTCGCTCGTGGCATGCGCGGTGGTGGGATTGTTCGGGGTCACGACAGACGTAACCGCGCAGGGTGCGATCGCCGGCCGGGTCACGTCGGTCGATAACGGCCGGCCGGTCGTGAGTGCGTACGTTCAGGTCGACGATGAAACCGGGCGGCGAGTGGCAACCGGCTTGACGAACCAGGACGGTGCCTACCGGATCCAGAATATCGCGCCGGGAACCTACACGGTGACTGCGTCGGCTGCGGGCTACACGGCGGGCACGACGCCAGCCGTCACGGTACAGACGGGCCAGACGGCGAACGCGAACCTGTCGCTGGAAACCGCGGTTTTCCAGTTGAGCGAAGTCGTTGCGACGGTGTCGAAACGAGTCGAGAAGGCGCTCGAAGCACCGGCGAGAACGGAGGTCATCGGAGCGACCGAGTTGGAGAACCGGCCCACGCCGACCGTGGTCGACCACATGCGCGACATTGCAGCGGTCGATGTGATCTCACAAGGACTTCAGTCGACGAACGTGGTGGTACGCGGCTTCAACAACATCTTTTCCGGCGCACTGCACACCTTGACCGACAACCGCATTGCGGGCGTTCCTTCGCTACGCGTGAACGTGCTCAACTTCATCCCTTCGACAAACGAGGATCTGGAACGGATCGAGATCGTGCTCGGCCCCGGCTCGGCGCTGTACGGTCCGAACACGGCAAACGGCGTGCTGCACATGATCACGAAGTCGCCGCTGGACGAACCGTACACATCGATCTCGCTCGCAGGCGGAGAGCGTTCGGTGGTTCTCGGCTCGTTCCGCACGAGCCAGCACTTCTCGGAGAATCTCGGTTTCAAGGTTTCCGGGCAGTACTTTGGCGGTAACGAGTGGGAGTACACGGATCCAGTGGAAGCGGCGGAGAAGACGAAGTTCGCGTCAGACCCGTTCTGGAAGCAGGACCTGATGCTGGCGACAGGCATCAGTTCGGAACAGGCGGACCGTCGCATAGCCCGCATCGGAAACCGCGATTTCGATCTGGAGCGGTGGAGCGGCGAGGCGCGCATGGACTGGCGAGCTTCGCCGGACCTGCGCACCGTGTTCAGCATCGGCCGCAGCAACGCATCGCAGATCGAGGCGACGGGCCTGGGCGCCGCGCAGGCACAGGACTGGACCTACACGTTCTACCAGGCGCGCGCGAACTATCGACGACTGTTTGTGCAGGGATACCTGAATGCGAGCGATGCGGGCGATACGTATCTGCTCCGGAACGGCACGCCGATCGTGGACCGTTCGAAGCTGTGGGTCGGCCAGGTGCAGCACGGCTTCGATCTTGGACAGCGGCAGACGTTCACCTACGGCACCGACATCCTGTACACGAACCCGGAAACGGAAGGCACGATCAACGGCAAGTACGAGGACGATGACAAGACGACGGAGATCGGCGTCTATCTTCAGTCCGAGACGGCACTTTCTCCGAAGTTCGATCTCGTGCTCGCCGGCCGGATGGACGATCACACCGCGCTGCCGGACCCGGTCTTCTCGCCGCGTGCCGGTCTGGTGTTCAAGCCGGCGGACAACCAGTCGTTCCGGGTCACCTACAATCGCGCGTTCTCGACACCCAGTTCGCTGAACCAGTTTCTCGATCTGCCAACCGCGGCGCCGGTCCCGAGCCTCGCGCGCCTTGGCTTCAGCGTCCGCGTGCAGGGTACGGGTGACACGGGCTTTCGTTTTGCCCAATCGAACGGAAGCTATCTGATGCGCTCCCCCTTCACGCCCGGCGGCCTCGGCGGACCTGCGCAGTTGCTGCCGGCGGACGTGACCCCATTCTGGAGGGGGGCCGTGCAGGTGGCAGCAGCACAGGCGGCGCAGGCCGGTTCGCCGATCGATCCGCAGCTGCTCCAGTATCTGTTGAGTCTGACGCCGACGGCTGCACAGATCGGCACGAACTACCTGAACCCGACCAACGGGCAGACGGGCGAGCTGGCGGCACTGGTGCTTCCCGACATCGATCCGATCAAGGAAGAGACCAGCTCGACGTTCGAAGTCGGCTATCAGGGTCAGCTGGGCGATCGCTTCGTGCTGGCCGCAGACGTCTGGTTCTCGAAGCGCAAGGACCTGATCACGCCACTCACGACGCAGACTCCGCTGCTGCTGCTCAACGGTCCTGCGACGGGCCAGTTCCTCGTCACGCGGCTGGTGACGGATCTCGGCATGTCGCCGCAGCAGGCGGCGGCAATCGCGGGCCAGCTCGCGCCCGGTCTCGCGATGATCCCGCTGGGTGTCATTTCATCGGCTGACGTGAATGCGAATGGCGCGCAACTGCTGGCCTCGTACACGAACGTCAACGCCGATATCGACCTGTGGGGTGCGGACATCACGGCCACGATCCTGCTCAGCGACCGGGTCGCACTCAACGCATCGACATCGCTGGTGAACGATGACCTGTTCGAGTACGTCGTGGGCAGTGATACGACGAGTGTCCCATTGAATGCGCCGAAGTTCAAGATGGCGGGATCGGTCGCCTACCGTGATCCGGCACGCCCGTTCGGTGGCGAGCTACGCCTGCGCTACACGGATGGGTTTCCGGCGAATTCCGGAGTATACCAGGGAACCGCGTGCATCGAAGGCAGCGCGCCAGCCCTCACGATTGAACCGTGCGTGGAGAGCTACACGCTCGTCGATGTCGTGGCGAACTACCGCCTGCCGTTCGCACCCGGTGCTTCTCTCGATCTGAGCGTGCAGAACCTGTTCGACACGGATTATCGGAGTTTCCCGGGCGTGCCGGATATCGGTCGCTTCGCGATGCTGCGTTTGCGCTACGAGTTCTGATTCGCGACGCAGGGCTGGTCAGCGCGCTTCGAGCAAGTCGCGTGCGTGTTCGAGGCTGGCGTGGCTGTCCGGATCGCCACTCAGCATGCGGGCCAGCTCCCTGATGCGCGCTTCGCCGGACACGGCGCGAACGGCCGTGCTGGCGCGGCCGGCGCGCACGGCCTTCTCCACGACGAGGTGGTGGTCGGCGCGGGAAGCGATCTGCGGCAGGTGCGTGACGACGAAGACCTGGTGATCGCGAGCGACGTCACGCAGCCGGTCAGCCACCTGAATCGCGACGCGGCCGCCGATCCCGGCATCGATTTCGTCGAAGACGAGTGACGGGATGCGGTCCTCCCGGGCGAGGATCGACTTGAGCGCGAGCATGATGCGCGAGAGTTCGCCTCCTGACGCAATGCGTGCGAGCGGGCCCGGTTCGAAGCCGGCATTCACGGTGACACGGAACTCGACAGACTCCGCGCCCGTGGCGCCCGGCGATGAGAGAGGCACGAGGTCCGTGACGAAATGGCCGCCGGGCATGCCGAGCCGGCCGAGCACCTCGTTCACGCGTTTGTCGAGCCGGGCCGCCGCCTTCTGGCGCGCAGTGCTGAGTGATTCTACAGCCGCGAGATGTTCGGCGCGGGCGTGCGTCAGAGCTTCCTCGATGGCCTTTCGTTCGAACCCGATTCCATCCAACGCAATCAGTTCCTGGCGTGCAGTGTGCCCTGCGGCGATCACGTCAGCGAGCGACGGCCCGTACTTGGCCTGAAGCCGGAACAGCAGGTCCTGGCGGCGGCGCAGCTCCTCGAGACGAGCGGGGTTGTGCTCGATCGCGCTCGAGTATTCGCCCAGTTGACGGCCCAGCTCCTGCAAGGCGTGATAGGCTTCTTCCAGCACGGTCTCATCGAGCGAGCGTGACGCATCGAGCCGGATCAGGTTCGCGAGCGTCTTGCGCAGCATGGCCAGCTGCGCCGGGATCGAATCGTCCGCGGCGTAGAGTGACTGGTGCAGGCGCTGGCTCAGACGGGCGAGTTCTTCCGCGTGTTCGAGACGGCTCGCCTCCTGTTCGAGCGCAATGTCCTCACCGGCATTGATCGCCGCGCGTTCGATCTCCTCGGCCTGGAACCGCAGGAAGTCGGCGCGCTGAGCGGTTTCGCGCCGTCTCGCATCGAGCGTGTCGAGGTCGTTCTGCAAGCGGCCCACGTCGCGCCATCGGTCGGCGGTCCGATCCGCCACCTCGCCTGCTGCTGCGAATGCGTCGAGAATCTGTCGTTGGGGTTCCGCATGAAGGAGCGTCTGGTGCTCGTGCTGGCCGTGCAGGTCGACGAGCCGGCGGCCGATGTCGCCGATCAGCGTTGCGGTCGAAGCGGCGCCATTGATCCACGCACGGCTTCGGCCCTCGGCGGCGATCTCACGGCGGAGGACGACGAGATCGTCTTCGATGCCGATGCCGCGATCCTCGAGCATGGCAACGACGTCCGGTTGGCCGGCGATGAGGAACACGCCTTCAACGACCGCACGCGCCTTGCCTGCACGAACGGCCTCTGCCGATGCACGTTCGCCGAGGAGCAGCGCGAGCGCACCCACGAGGATCGACTTCCCTGCTCCGGTCTCGCCCGTCAGCGCATTCAGCCCGGGCTCGGGGCGAAGCGTCAGCGATTCGATGACGGCGAAGTTCTCGACGCGAAGTTCGACCAGCATGGGTCCAATTTATCCACCGGCGCAGGGGACGGCGCCATGGCGGTGAGTGGCAGGACGATCAGGACCAGCGCGTGCGTTCCGGCGGCTCGACGCTCCAGTGCAGTTTGCGCCGCAGCGTGCTGAAGAAGTTCTGGTCCGCGAACCGTACCAGTCGAACACGCGCCTCGCCTCGCCGCACGACCAGGCGGTCGCCGGGCCGCAACCGCTCTCCATCCTGCCCATCCAGCGTGAGGATCAGCTCGGTCATTGGAGCGAGCGGCTCGACCGTCAGCACAGCAGTCGGTGCGAGGAGCAGCGGCCGGATGCCCAGCGTATGCGGGCAGATCGGTGTGGCCAGGATGCACTCGACACTGGGCACGACGACGGGTCCGTTGGCGGACAGTGAATACGCCGTCGAGCCTGTCGGCGTGGCGAAGATGATGCCGTCCGCGCTGTACGTGGCGATTTCGGTGCCTTCCGGATCAACGCGGAGCGCGATGCGGACGACGCGCGCAAGACCGCCCTTGTGCAGCACGGCATCATTGAGAGCGACGTGATGCACGCCCTGGGTCCCGTCCTCGTGAATGACGCAGGCATCGAGCGTGATGCGATCATCGAGCCAGAAGTCGCCAGCAAAGACGCGAGGCAGGTATTCCTCGACTTCCTGCGGCCCGATCGATGTCAGGAATCCGAGATGGCCGAGATTCACGCCGAGGACGGGCGTCCCGTGCGTCGCCACCATGCGCGCCCCGCGCAGCAGTGTACCATCGCCGCCCAGCGTGATGAGCAGGTCGATGTCGCCGGGGTCGAGCGGCTCCGCATCGCGCACGTGTTCGGTGAGGATGTCCTCTGCCAGGAGTTCCGCTCCGCTGTCCGTTGCAATCCTGCGAATGGTACCGAGCACGGGAAGGAATCGCTCGTGCTCGGTCTGGCCGACAATGCCGATGCGTCGAAACGTCGTGCGCTCTTCGGTTGCGGAACCGGTCGAGGGTCGCGGATTCATGCGGTCTCGCGCGCCGCCGGGATGCGGCCGCGCTCGGCCAGCGCACGCGCACGCGCGACGATTCCCTTGGGCGTAAGACCCGACTGCTCGAGCTGTTCGGCGCGAGATGCATGATCGACGATCTCGTCCGGCACGCCCATTGTATCGAGGACGGGCGGATGCCGGCGGCGGTCATCGGCGGCAAGTCGCGCCACCATGGCCCCGAAGCCATTCACGATCGTGCCTTCTTCAACGGTCAGGACCGCGGCATGCCGGTCGAGGATCCAATCGAACGTCTTCGCATCGATCGGCTTCAGGAACCGGCAGTTGACGACCGTCGCATCGATGCCGCCTGCCTCGAGTTCACGAGCCGCTTCGAGTGCAGGGTCGACCATGGTTCCGACCGCGAGAATGGCGAGGCCGCGGCCACGGCGCACGATTTCCCACGTTCCGTACTCGATGCGCGGAATCTCATCGAGCGGTGGCACGGCGGCCGGCGCGTTATCACGCGGATAACGCACGGAGAAGGGACCTCGCCGGTCCTCGACGGCGAGCCGCAGCAGGGCGCCCAGCTCCGCTCCATCCTTCGGTGCCGTGACCGTCACGTTCGGGACCGCGAGCAGGTAGGGGATGTCATAGAGTCCCATGTGCGTGGGCCCGTCGTTGCCGACGAGACCGGCGCGGTCCATCGCGAAGATGACGGGCAGGTTCTGCACCGCGACATCGTGCACGATCGAGTCATAGGCGCGCTGGAGGAACGTCGAGTAGATCGCACAGATCGGGATCACGCCTTCCGTCGCGAGCCCTGCGGCAAAGGTGACGCCGTGTCCTTCCGCAATGCCGACGTCGAAGTAACGATCCGGAAACGCTTCGCTGAACGCGATGGTCCCGGTCCCGCTGGGCATTGCGGCGGTGATCACGGCAAGGTCGGGGTGCAGCGCGCCGAGTTCCAGGACGGCTTTGCCGAAGACGGACGTCCACGCGGGTGGCCCGCCCTTCTTCTTGGCCATTTCACCGCTGATCTTGTCGAATGGCGTTGCGCCGTGCCACACGACGGGATTCTGTTCGGCGAGAGGGTAGCCCTTCCCTTTCGTGGTGAGGACGTGGACCAGTGTGGGTGTCTTCCACGTGCGTACCTGCTTCAGTGTATCGACGAGCACATCGAGATCGTGGCCGTCGATCGGGCCGACATAGCGAAACCCGAGTTCTTCGAAGAGCGCGCCCGGCGTGAGGAATCCCTTGGCGCTATCTTCCATGCGCATCAGCATCGCTTCGACGCGATCGCCGATCGCGCCGGGAGTGCGATGGATCAGATTCTTGATCTCGCTGCGAAGGCGGTTATACCACGGATTGGTGACGACGGCCGTGAGGTACTTGCTCATTGCGCCGACGTTCTTCGAGATCGACATCTCGTTGTCGTTCAGGATAACCGTCATGGCGCGGTCGGTATGGCCGGCATTGTTCAGAGCTTCGTAGGCGATGCCGCTGGTCAGGGCACCGTCACCGATTACAGCAACGACCTTGAAGTCCTCGTTGTGCAGATCGCGCGCGGTGGCGATGCCGAGTGCGGCGGAGATCGATGTCGCGGCATGCCCTGCCCCGAACACATCGTACTCCGACTCCTTGCGACTCAGGAACCCGGACGGTCCGCCGCGCTGGCGGATCCGCTCGAAATCGTCGTTCCGGCCGGTCAGCACCTTGTGAGGGTAGCCCTGATGCCCGACATCCCAGATGACGCGATCGCGCGGCGTGTTGTAGACGTAATGGAGTGCTACGGTCAACTCGACTACGCCGAGACCGGGCGCGAAATGGCCACCGACCCGGCTGATGACATCGATGATGCGATCGCGGACTTCCTGTGCGAGGACGGGCAGGTCATGCTCGTCGAGGCGGCGGATGTCTTCTGGACTGCGGATGTTTTCGAGCACGGGCACGTTGCCTCCTTCGAATTGCCGGCTCAGTGCTCCCGATCGGCGGCAAGCCGGATCAGGGCCTCGAGCGCGGCATCGGTAATACCCGCTTCGCGCAATGCGGCGATCGCGGTTGCGACTGCCTCTTCCGCACGCCAGCGCGCGTGCTCGACGCCGAGCGTGCTGGCGAAGGTCGCCTTGCCGCGTTCGCGATCGCGTCCGGCAGCCTTGCCGAGAACGGCAGCATCGCTGGTCACATCGAGGACATCGTCCGTAATCTGGAATGCCAGGCCGAGCGCCGTCCCGGCCTCACCGAGCGCAGCAATGACGCCGGCTCCGACGACCGCCAGCCGGCCACCCAGCCGTAGCGCGGCAGCGAAGAGAGCACCCGTCTTCCGGCGGTGAATTTCCTCGAGCCCTTCGGCTTCGATGGTCCGGCCCTCGGCCTCGAGGTCGAGAATCTGGCCGCCCACCATTCCCGCAGCACCAGCGGCAGCGGTCAGCTCACTGACGAGAGCTTTGCGGTCTGCGGGACTGAAGCCGAGGCGCTCGCCCGCGTCCGTCAGCACCGCAGTCGCCAGCGGGATCAGCGCCGCACCGGCCAGCGCGGCCGTCCGCTCGCCGTACGTGCGGTGCACGGTCGCGCGGCCGCGCCGCAGATCATCGTCATCCATGCACGGCAGATCGTCGTGCATGAGCGAGTACGTATGGATGATCTCGATCGCGCACGCCGCTTCGTACACCGGCGCTGGAACGGGCGCCTTGCGCAGCGCACGATACGCGGTCACGCACAGGATCGGGCGCAGCCTCTTGCCACCGCCCTCGAGTGCGTAGCGGATCGGTTCGCCGAGGCGGGGATCGAGCGGCTCGACGCGCTCGTCGAGAATGCGTGCAATCGCGGCCTCGACCGAGGCCTTCTCATCGCGCAGAAGGGCCAAGACGGCATCCTGCGATCGACCCATCAC
Organism: Longimicrobiales bacterium; assembly: GCA_050732695.1. Taxonomy (GTDB): domain Bacteria; phylum Gemmatimonadota; class Gemmatimonadetes; order Longimicrobiales; family RSA9; genus JBFFZF01. Next base: position 62,151 of record JBOHRL010000037.1, read on the forward strand.
TCGGGTGGCTCCGGTATGGGTTCGACGGTCACAGATCCGTCGGCTTCACCGACCAGACGGTCGATGCGCAGCTCTGTTTCGCGCAACACTCTCTCCGCGTCGCGCGCGTGACGCACACCTTCTTCGAACAGGGCGAGAGCATCGTCGAGTTCGAGCCGGTCACCCTCGAGACGCGCAACAATGGTCTCGATGCGAGCGATTTTCGCTTCCAGCCCTTCCGGCTCGGTATGCGTCACGAGTCGCCGCCCTTGTCACGAGAAACGACGCAATCGACGGAGCCGTCCACGACGCGCAGATGGAAGGACTCGCCCGGCGCAAAATCCGAAGTCGAGCGCAACACGTGACCGGCCGCATCGAGCGGGACAGCGAAGCCGCGACCGAGCGCGCTGAGCGGTGAAAGCGCAGCCAGCCGGTGTCCGGCGCGGGCCAGACGATCGCGGCGCCGGGCAATCAGGTTCGCCATCCCCACGCTGAGAGCCGCTCTCGCACGCCCATGCCGATCCGCCCGCACGACGGCCGAGCGACGGACGGCCGCGCCGGCCCGTCCAATCAGTGCGCGCAGTTCGCGCTGGACCGCTGCGCCATCAGGAACGGCGCGTTCGGCTGCGGCCGATGGTGTTGCCGCTCGAAGATCCGCGACCAGATCCGCGATCGTCACATCGACTTCATGCCCGACAGCACTGATGACGGGAACAGGACACGCCGCGATCGCGCGCGCGACGACTTCCTCGTTGAATGCCCAGAGATCCTCCGCTGCGCCGCCGCCACGTCCCACGATGACGACCTGTGCGTGACCGTGCTTCGCAAGGCGATGAATCGCACGTGCGATGTCCAGTGCCGCACCTTCGCCCTGGACGCGGGCAGGCGCGACCAGAACGCGCGTCCATGGCGCGCGCAGTTTGACGACGCGCAACACATCATGAAGCGCGGCACCGACGGGCGACGTGACGACGCCAATGACGGAAGGGTGTCGCGGCAGAGGCCGCTTGCGTTCGGGCCGAAGCAGGCCCTCGGCTTCGAGTTTGGCGCGCAAGCGCTCGAATGCCAGCTTCCACAGACCGCCGGCCTGGGTTGCTTCGAGTTCGCGGACGACGAACTGGAAGTCGCCCTTCTGCTCGTAGAGCGTGACCGTGCCGAGGGCGCGCACTTCCATGCCTTGCTTCGGATCGGCAGGAAGGCGTTGCGCCTCGAGGCGGAACATGACGGCGCGAACCTGCGATCGTTTGTCGCGAAGCGTGAAGTAGCAGTGTCCGCTCGGATAGCGCTTCCAGCCAGCGATCTCGCCATGCACCCAGAGCGGCGGCAAGCCGTTTTCGAGCGCTTCGCGCGCAAGCGCATTCACGGCGGAGACGGGAATGGAGCCGGCGGTCGCGGCTTCGAGGGCCCAACCGCTCGGGCCCCTCACGAGAGAACGCCGCTCTGGCCGCTTCGCCGAACCCGGCCCGAACAGATCGCCGTTGCTCATGTGACGGCGTGCGCGGGTTGTTCCGTTGTGGCCGCGTACTGCCGGCGAGCGGCCTCGAGTGTGTTGGCGAGCAGCATCGTGATCGTCATCGGGCCTACACCACCCGGCACGGGCGAGATGGCTTCGGCGACTTCGGATACACCTGCGAAATCGACATCCCCGACCAGCCGGTATCCTTTTGGCGATCTCTCATCATCAACGCGATTCACTCCCACATCGATCACGACCACGCCCGGCTTCACCATCTCCTTACGGATGATTTCCGGTTTGCCGACGGCCGCGATGAGGATGTCCGCGGTTCGCGTGATCGCGGCCAGATCCCGCGTCCGGCTGTGTGCCACAGTCACGGTCGCGTTACCACCGGGCGCATCGCGCAGGAGCAGAAGCGCGACGGGCCGTCCGACGATCGTGGACCGGCCGACCACCACGACGTGTTTGCCCTTCGGATCGTAGCCCGACCGCACGAGCATCTCGATGACACCGGCCGGCGTGCACGGAGCCAGCACGTTCGGATCTCCAATCGCAAGCTTGCCGGCATTGACCGGATGAAAGCCATCGACGTCCTTTGCGGGATCGATGCGCAACAGGACCGCGTTCTTGTCGATGTGCTTCGGGAGCGGCAGTTGCACGAGGATGCCGTGGACGCCCGGATCGTCGTTCAGCGCATCGACAATAGCGAAGAGTTCGTCCTGTCGAAGCGAGGCGGGTTTTGTGATCTGACGCGAGAGGAACCCTGTCTTCTTCGCCGCCTTCCCCTTCATGCGAACGTACACCTGGCTCGCCGGATCTTCGCCCACGAGGACGACGGCAAGACACGGGGTCCAGCCCGACTCGGCACGGAAGGACGCGGCCTCTGCCGCTATCTCCGTTCGCATCGTCTCACTCAGTTCCTGACCGTTGATGATTCTCGCCATTGCTCTTCGGAACGGGCCTCGTCAGCGCGCGAAATCGACGGCGCGCGTCTCGCGGATCAGCACGACCTTGATCTGACCCGGGTATTGCAATTCCTCCTCGAGACGGCGTGCGATCTCCTCGCTCATCTGTGACATGCGCTCGTCCGTCACGTTCTCCGGATTCACCATGACGCGGATCTCGCGGCCGGCCTGAATCGCGAAGCATCGTTCCACACCATCGAACCGGTTCGCGATCGCCTCGAGCTTCTCGAGTCGCTTCACATACGTCTCGAACATCTCACGCCGGGCACCTGGCCGTGCGCCACTGACCGCATCGGCCGCCGTGACGAGGAATGTCTCCGCATAGCGATGCGGCTCCTCGTCGTGGTGCGCCTTGATCGCGTTCAGCACGGGATCCGGCTCATTGTACTTGCGGCACAGGTTCCAGCCCAGCTCGACGTGCGTGCCCTCGTGCTCGTGCGTCAGGCCCTTGCCCACGTCATGGAGAATACCCATTCGCCGGGCCATCGTCGCATCCAGCCCCATCTCGGCGGCCATGTTGCCGGCGAGCAGCGCAACCTCCTTGGCGTGCAGCAACTGGTTCTGTCCATAGGACGTGCGGAAGCGGAGCCGGCCGAGCGTCTTCAGGATTTCCGGGTGGATCCCATGTACACCGAGTTCGTAACAGACCTCTTCGGCCGCCTGGAGCATGCCTTCGTCGACTTCCTTGCGACTCTTGTCGACGACTTCCTCGATGCGGCCCGGGTGAATGCGGCCGTCCGCCACCAGTTTCTCGAGCGAGAGGCGGGCCACCTCGCGACGAATCGGATCGAAGCCTGACAGAATCACGGCCTCCGGCGTGTCATCGATGATCACGTCAATACCGGTGGCCTGTTCGAAGGCACGGATGTTCCGCCCCTCGCGGCCGATGATCCGGCCTTTCATCTCATCGGACGGGAGGCTCACCACGGACACCGTACTCTCCGCCGTGTGATCGGCGGCAATTCGCTGGATGGCGAGCCCGAGGATGTTCTTGGCCTCACGCTCGGCGCCACGACGCGCGTTTTCCTTGATCTCGCGTACCAGATTGGCGGCCGATGCGCGCGCGGCCTCTTCCATCTCCTGCATCAGCTTGCGCCGCGCATCATCGGCGGTCATTCCGGCGAGGGCTTCGAGCTTTGCGTGCGCTTCGAGCTGCTGGCGCTCGACTTCCGCTCGCCGCCCATCCAACTCGCGGGTGCGACCGTTGAGACCCGACTCACGTGTTTCGAGCGAGCGTTCCTTTTCGGCGAGAACGTCGAACTTGCGGTCGAGCGAACTGCGGCGCTCGTCGAGCCGGCCCTCAGCCCGGTCGATCTCTTCTCTTCGCCGCGTTTCTTCGCGCTCCCATTCTTCCCGCGCGCGAAGCGCCTCTTCCTTACCTGCGAGTTCCGCGGTGACCCGGGCGCGCTCGGCGTCCGATTCCGCGTTCTGTCGGATCCGCAGCGCAACGGACTCCGCATCGGCCTGGCGGCGCTTGAGGCGTAAGTGCTCCAGCACTCGACCCAAGATCGCGCCAAGGACGACCGAGCCGATGGCCACTGCGCCGATCAGCACCGGGTAGTCCATGCTGTCTCCAGAAAGGCGCCATGGGCGCCTCAGGAATGCGACGTGTCATGATTTTCGTCGTATTGACGAGTCTCCCTGCGTCCAGGCTCTGAACGCACCACTTCGGCGCGCAAGCTAGGGAGCGTCAAGAACCTGCCGCAAGGTTGGCCGGGTCCAGCCGGCTCTCGATGTCGATCATCAGACGGGCTGCCCGCCGGGCCAGATCCTCGCGCACGCCGTCTCCATCGCGCTGCGCCTGGAAGAACTGGTCCGTGATGGCGAGTGCGGCCAGGATCGCCGCCTTGTGCGGTGGGAGCAGAGTCCCGCCGGCCCGGATCTCACCGACCATGCGATCGACGTAGGCTGCACACTCCTTCGTGTACTCGTCGGTCGCCTCGGTCCGGATGCTGTACTCCTCACCGGCGATGCGGACCGTAACGATGTTGCGGCGCGCCTCGCTCACCGCTCCTCCTCCGCGAAGTTGAGTCGCGTCATGATCCGGTCGACGGCTTCTCTCGCCTTGCCGAGCCGATCGATGAGCATGCGGTTCTCGCGCTCGAGATCGCGCGCGTGTTCGGACAGCTGCATGGGGTCGAGCGTCCCGCTCGAAACGTCGCGCAACGCGGCCTCGAGTTCACGCACGCGCGTTTCCGCCAGTTGAGCGCGACGGTACCAGACATCGCGATCATCGAATGCGCGGCGAACCGCCCACTCGATGCGATCCCAGTCCGGAAGCGAGGTCGGGTTTGACCGGTCACCGTCGTTCGACATCGTGCTCCTCCCGGAGTCGACCGAGAATGCGCGCGACTGCATCATCGACTTCTGCATCGGTCAGGGTGCGATCCTGACCCCGGAACCGCAACCGGAACGCGATGCTGCGAGAACCAGGCGGGACACCTTCACCCGTGTATACATCGAACGGCAGCACGGATTCGAGCAGGGCGCCTGCCGCCGCCCGGATCCCGTCCTCCAGCACACCCGCGCTCACGTCGTTTCGCGCGAGCAGTGCGAGATCCCTGTCTACGGGTGGTTGCGCGGGCAGCTCTCTGAACCCGGACGGAACGGGCGCAGCCATTGCCGCATCGATCGTGAACTCGAACGCGAACACGGGCTCGGCCCATGCCGGTGCATCGAGCGCATCCGCGCGGACCCGCCCGCCCGCACCGATGGGCGCAGACGAACCGTTCCCGGTCAGGAGGAACGAGTCACCTTCTACGAAGGGCGCGCCGGTGGTACCCACCCCAACATGCGCGCCGACCACCACCCCGACGGTCTCTACGAGCCCGCGCAGATCCCAGAGGTCGAACGTGGACGAAGGTCCGCTCCAATGGGCAGGACGCCGAGCCCCGGTCATGAGCACGGCGACCCGCGTTTCCTCGCGCGGCAGCGCCTCGGACCCCGGCGCGAACACCGTCCCGATCTCGAACAGGCGAACGTCCCGTGCACCGCGATTATAGTTGCCCTCGAGTCGTCGCAGCAGTCCGGCCAGAAGAGAACGGCGGAGCCGGCCTTCCGCGGCCGAGAGCGGCAACAGCAGCGCGACATCGCCATCCGCATCCCGAACGAACGGGTACGAACGCGCCTCGAGAAACCCGTGCGCGACGAATTGTGTGCGCAGCCGATCCTCGAGCACGGCCATCCCATCATCGGGGACTGCGCTCGGCCGGAACGGCCGGATCTCATCCGGTACGTTCTCGTAACCCACTCGCCGTGCGATTTCCTCGATGAGATCGACTTCTCGTGAGACGTCATAGCGGCGATGCCCCGGCACGCGAAACGCACCGGCTGCATCATCCCGAGTGAATCCGATTGGCTCGAGCAGGCCGGCGATTCGATCCGCGCTCACACCCAGGCCGAGGACGCGTTCCACGCGCTCCGGCCGGACACGCACCGGCGGAACCGCCGCGACACCGGCGTCAACGAACGCGGCGCTTGGCGCAACCTCGCCTCCCGCAGTGGCCAGAATCAGTTCGATACAGCGACGCACCGCGCGTTCCATCCCGTCCGGATCCACGCCCCGCTCGAAGCGGTAACTCGCATCGGTGGACAGATCGAGCTGCCGGCGGCCGCGCCGGATCGCCTTCGGATCGAACAAGGCACATTCGAGCAGAAGATTGCGCGTCGATTCGCGCACTTCGGATGCCTCACCACCCATGATGCCGGCCAGCGCGACAGGCTTCGTGCCGTCCGTAATGACGAGGACATCGGGTGTGACTTTGCGCGTCACACCGTCCAGTGTGACGAGTGTCTCGCCTGCGCGCGCCGCACGGACCGTAACGCGCGGTCCCAGCGCATCCAGATCGAATGCGTGCTGCGGCTGCCCCAGCTCGTGAAGCACCCAGTTCGTGGCATCGACGATGTTGTTGATCGGGCGGGCGCCGATGGTGCGCAAGCGAGCAGCCAGCCACTCGGGAGACGGCCCGACCTGCACGCCGCGCACGATAACTCCATAATAGCGCGGGCAGGCGACAGTGTCGTCGCAGGCAATGCGAATGCCGCCGGCCTCGGCGACCGGTGAGCCGGTCGCGAACGAGAGCGTTGGCGTACGTCCGTTCGAGCCGGGCACTGGCGGCAGCACGAGCGAGGCTTCGCCGCCCGGAGCGAGTTCCCGCGCGATGCCCCAGTGGCTCAGCAGGTCCGGGCGATTGGGGGTAACGTCGATGACGAGGCGGACATCGTCCAGGCCGACGGCCTCGATGAACGAAGTGCCCGGCACGAATGTGCCGTTCAGCTCGAGGATGCCCTCGTGATCGCGACCCAGCCCGAGTTCGCGCGCACTGCACAGCATACCGTTGCTCGTCTCGCCGCGGATCTTCGCGCGCCGAATGGTGACACCGCCGGGAAGCGACGCACCGACTGGCGCGAACGGATAGAAGGCGCCGGCGCGTACATTGGGTGCGCCACAAACGACATCGAGCAGTTCACCCGTGCCAGCGTCCACGCGACACAACGAAAGGCGATCCGCGTTCGGGTGGCGTGCTGCATCGACCACGCGCGCGATGCGGACGTCGCGCAGCTCACTGCCCATGTCGACGATCTCATCGACCGTCGCTCCGTACATGGCGAGGCGATGCGCGATCGCGGTCGCATCAGGCTCGATCCCGGGCGCGATGGCACGCAGCCAGGTCAGGCTCGCGTTCACGGCGAGCCGAACTGTTCGAGAAAGCGAACATCGGCTTCGTAGAACAGCCGGATGTCCGGTATGCGGTAACGCAGCATTGCAATACGGGCAGGACCCATGCCGAAGGCGAAACCGGTGTACCGCTCAGGATCGATGCCGACATGTTCGAACACGGCGGGATCGACCATGCCGGAGCCCATGACCTCGATCCAGCCGGTTCCCTTGCACGCGCTGCAACCCGTTCCGTGACAGAGCATGCAGCTCACGTCGACCTCGGCGCTGGGTTCCGTGAACGGAAAGAACGATGGGCGGAATCGCACGTTCGCGTCTGGCCCGAACAAACCACGCGCGAACTCGGCGAGCGTCGCTTTCAGGTCGACGAACGAGATTCCTTCATCGACGGCGAGGCCCTCGAGCTGTTCGAACGCCGGCGCGTGTGACGCATCGAACGGATCGCGCCGGTACGACATGCCGGGCGCAAGGATCCGAATCGGGGGCCGGTACCGCTGCATGGTCCGGATCTGCACCGGAGACGTGTGACTGCGCAGCAGGATGCCGGGCGCGAGGTAGAACGTGTCGTGCATGTCCGCTGCGGGATGGTCGAGCGGTGTGTTGAGCGCCAGAAAATTGTACCAGTCGGTCTCCGCCTCGGGGCCGCGGGCACGGGTGAAGCCGAGGCGGGCAAGGACGCGGCAGATGTCGTCAATGACGAGGGTCACCGGGTGGCGGGCGCCGATCCACTGGCGCCGGCCCGGCAGGGTGAGATCCAGCGTGGCCGCGGCGGTCCGAACGGCCGACAACTGCGCATTGGCGGCATCGAGCAGTTCGGTCAACGCCTGTTTCGCGCGGTTGGCCGCTTCGCCGACGGCCGGACGCTCTTCGACCGGCAGCTGACCGAGGCCGCGCATGATCGCGCTCAGCCGGCCTTCCTTGCGACCGAGGAACTGGATGCGCACTCCTTCCAGGTCCTCGGTCGAACGCACGTCTTCGAGCGCTTTCCGGGCTTCCGCTTCGAGACCCGCGATGCGACCGACCAGCTCCGCCGTTTCAGTCATGTGTGGATTCGAGCGGCGGCGGGCGCGCACGCTGTCGCGCCGCCCGCCTCTGTCGCGTCAGCTCAGACTCGCCTTCGCCTGACGGACGAGTTCGCCGAACGCCGCACTGTCATGAACTGCCAGATCCGCGAGAACCTTGCGATTCACTTCGATGCCGGATCGCTTGAGGCCATTCATGAAGCGCGAGTAGCTCAGCTCGGAGTCCTGCTCGCGGACCGCTGCATTGATGCGCACGATCCACAGGCGACGGAACTCGCGCTTCCGCTGTTTGCGGTCCCGGTACGAATAGACCCAACCGCGTTCGACCGCATTCTTCGCGATCCGCCACAACTTCGAGCGCCCGCCCCAATACCCACGCGCCGCGCGGAAGTACTTCTTCTTCTTCTGATGCCGTGGTACAGCACCGGTTGCCCTTGCCATGGCGGTTCCTCAGCCTCCCGGCAGCATCTTCTTGATTCGCTTCGCATCGCCGGGCGCACACAGATCCGGCTTGCGCAGATGGCGCTTCCGCTTCTGGCTCTTCTTCGTGAGGATGTGGCTCTTGAACGCGTGACCCCGCTTTACCTTGCCGGAGCCCGTGACCTTGAACCGCTTCGCCACGCTCTTGTTCGTCTTCATCTTCGGCATGTTGCCTCCATCGAACGGCCGTGCCGTCCGCTCACTTCTTCGGTCCAATCACCATGGTCATGGTCCGCCCCTCCATCGAGGGCTCGACCTCGACCCTGCCAATGTCCTCCAACTCCTCGACCACCCGCAACAATACTTCACGGCCGAGCTCCGGCAACGCCATCTGCCGGCCCCGGAACATCATCGTCGCCTTCACCTTGTTCCCCTCTTCGAGGAACCGCCGCGCGTGTCGAACCTTGAAATCGAAATCGTGCGGCTCGATGCCTGGTCTGAACTTCACTTCCTTGATCTGGATCTGGTGCTGCTTCTTGCGCGCGAGCCTTGCCTTGCGCGCTTCCTCGTATTTGTACTTCCCGTAGTCCATGATCCGGACCACCGGGGGCCGTGCATTCGGTGCGACTTCCACCAGGTCCAGCCCCGAACCTTCCGCGGCCGCCAGCGCATCTTCCACCGCCATGATCCCCATCTGGGCTCCTTCGGCCGAGATGACGCGGACCGGACTGATGCGGATCTGTCGATTGACGCGGACTCTTTTCTCCCTCTCCGTCGTGATATCAGCCTCCAGGCAATCCCTCTTGTCAGAAACAAAAAAGAACCCGCTCGACGGCGGGTCCCCGGCTTCCAAAGACGACGATCCCCCCGATTCCTGCTCCGTTCGGAGGGAAGTCACGCTCGAGGAACCCGGCGATACCGCGTGATGCGGACCGAAAGGGTGGGGCCAACGCTATGACCCGCTTCCGTGTTGTCCGACCGGACAAGCTAGGTCCAACGCGGGGCGGGTGTCAAGGCCGAGCCCGGCTGCCAACCGCTTCCCCGGCTGCATGATGGGTGATCGATTCGGGTCTCGAAACCGAGACCCGAATCCGTCGCGCAGATTCTCAGGAGAGCTGGCGTGAGCGGGCTTCTTCGACGAGTTGATCGACGAACGCGTCGCGTGGAACAATGTCCTGTTTTCTGCCGGCGCCTCGGCGGCGGACGGCGACGGTGCCCGCCTCGGCCTCGCGCTCTCCGATCACAGCCATGTACGGCACCTTCAGGACTTCGGCATCGCGGATCTTGTAATTCAGGGTTTCGCTGCGCGAGTCGAGATGAGAGCGCAGGCCAGCGTCGCGCAGGACCTGATCGAAAAACGCGGCATCGTCGAGCACGGTGTCCGTGATGGGGATCACTCGCACCTGCTCAGGCGCCAACCAGAGCGGGAATGCGCCTGCATAGTGTTCGATCAACCCGCCGACGAACCGTTCCATCGAGCCGACGAGAACGCGGTGCAGCATGACCGGCTGGTGGCGTGCATTGTCTTCGCCGACGTACTCGAGGTTGAAGCGTTCGGGCAGGTTGAAGTCGAGTTGGACGGTGGGGCCCTGCCACTTTCGGCCGATGGCGTCGATCAGCTTGTAATCGAGTTTTGGGCCGTAGAACGCGCCGCCGCCATCATCGAACACGAACTCGTGGCCGCGGGCGCGCAGCACGCTGGCCAGTTCCTCTTCGGCAGAGCGCCATTGCTCGACGGTGCCGAGCGCATTCTCGGGCCTGGTCGAAAGCTCGATGGTGTACGGGTAACCGAAGGCGCCGAGCATCTCATGCACGAGGTCGAGCAGCCGGGCGATCTCCGCTGGGACCTGAGAGGGCGTGCAGAAGACGTGTGCATCGTCCTGCGTGAAGCCGCGCACGCGGAGCATGCCGTGCAGCACACCGCTGCGCTCGTAGCGGTACACGGTCCCGAATTCGGCGAAGCGGATGGGCAGGTCGCGGTAGCTCCTCTGGCGCGATTGGTAGATGGCGATGTGGCCCGGGCAATTCATGGGCTTTGGCCGGTAGCGCGCGCCTTCGACTTCCATGGCGCCGAACATGTTCTCGACGAAGTTCGAGAGGTGGCCACTGATCTCGAACATCTTCTCGCTCATGATGTGCGGCGTATAGACGAGATCGTAGCCGTGGCGCAGGATCAGTTCGCGCTCGTAGTTCTCGATCTCGCTGCGCACGACGGCGCCCTTCGGATGCCAGAGGATGAGACCGGAGCCGACGCGCTGGTCCACGGAGAACAGGTCGAGCGACTGGCCCAGAGTGCGGTGGTCGCGCCGCTTCGCCTCCTCGAGCCGCTTCAGGTAATCGTCGAGATCCTTCTCGCTGAACCACGCCGTCCCGTAGATGCGCTGAAGCATCTGGCGGCGTTCGTCTCCTCGCCAGTACGCGCCTGCGGTGGAAAGCAGCTTGAAGTGCTGCACATAGCGTGTCGAAGGCACGTGCGGCCCGCGGCACAGGTCGAGGAATGGACCGTTGCGATACACAGTGATGACCTCGTCATCGCCCAGCTCTTCCAGGCGCTCGAGCTTGAGCGGATCATCCGCGAACAGCTGACGTGCTTCCTGCTTCGTGACGACGCGCCGCTCGAACACGTCGCCGGCAGCGGCAACGTCACGCATGACAGACTCGATCGTTTCGAGTTCGTCAGGCGTGAACGGCTGCGGCACTTCGAAATCGTAATAGAAGCCGTCTTCGATCGATGGTCCGAATCCGATGCCGGCGCCCGGACGGACCTGCCGGACCGCAGTCGCGAGCATGTGCGCCGCCGAGTGACGCAACACGTCGAGCGCCGCCGGCGTCCGGGCGGTCAGGATCTCGAGCGAAGCGTTCGACTCGATCGGCCGGTCGAGTTCAATGATCGATCCGTCCGCGCGCGCGGCAACGGCGGCCCTGGCCAGACCTGCGCCGATCCTTTCTGCAACCGCGCGCGCCGTTGTCGGAGCCGGCATCTCGAGGATGTTTCCATCCGGCAACGTGATGTCGATCATCGCGCTTCCTGCTTCGACCGCCATTCGGATGACTCCCCGTTATGAGAGTGGTTTGCTGAAGCACTGGCATGAAACGAAAAAAACGGCCCGCTCCGCTCCGGAGGGACCGCGTCCTGTGTTCAGACCTCGACGGCTGCGCTCAGGCGCCTGGCGCGATCCCCGACCGGCTCTGCCGGCCCGTGCACGTGTCGGTCGTCGTGTACCTCATCGCGCCAAATTACGGCATCGGGCGCAGCAACGTCAAGCGGGGATCGCCTTCCGTCCGCTTCAGAACACAGCGCTCGCCGGCTCTGGCCGTGGCGCGCTGAACCCGCGACAGGACATGGCTTTCCGGACATTGACCACCCCCGGCGGCACGGTCAATGCATCCATTCTTTTCAACAGCACCCAAATCCACCAGGGATGGAGGGCAGGACATGATCCGCACGCTCCTTCGTTTCGGCGCACCCGTTCTGAGCCTTGCGATGGTTGTCGCGTGTGCTCCGGCAGACGATGCCGAGACGACACCCGATGAAGCACAGGAAATGGCGCCGCCGCCGGCCGTGGAACCGGTCGAAGAGGCTCCGTGGACCGTCGACTTCACGCCTGGCCCGGCCGGCACCAATGTGGCCGGCTCGATCCAGGTTCAGCCGAACGGCGAGGATACGGACGTCACGTTGAATCTCACCGGCCTCGCGCCTGGCGAGCACGCGTGGCATATCCATAACGCTCCATGCGGCCAGGACGGCCCGATCATCTTCGCGTTCACCGCGACGGCCGACATGGAAGGCACCGCCGACCCCGTAACCGCGGCTGACGACGGCTCAGCCACCGCGACAGGAACCATCCCGGGCGTACGACTGGCCCGCGATGAACTCCGCAGTGGCATGTACAGCCTGCACGTTCACGAGAGCGGCGGCACGGATCACGGCCCGAGCGTGGCCTGCGCCACGTTCTAGGGCGACCGACAGCCAGATCGAGCCCGGATCCACGAAGGATCAGCGGCTCCCCCCGTCGCCGGGATTCTCTCGAGGAACTCGCACTGTCCGATGGTGCGAGTTCCTTGGCGTTCAGGCTGCCGAGCACCATCGTACCGACACTCGGAGGCCGAATCCCGCACCCTCCGCTGCGTTCACTCGCGCCGGTCAGCCCCGCGATCTTCATGGTCCACGGAACGGACGACACGATCCTGACGATCCGCTCCACGAGCCGCCGCATCGTCCGACAACTGCGCGCCTGGAATTACGCCGTGACATACCGCGAGTTCGATGGCCCGCACACCGTCCTCGAGGACGTCACGAATTCGTTCGATTGGATCGCTACCCCAGCGAAATAGAAAGGCCCGGCAGGAGCCTTCCCGCTCCCACCGGACCCCCCAATGTTCTGTGGCCTTCCCACGTCGTTCCCAGAAACCAGCCCCAGAAACCAGCCCCAGAAACGTTCCTCGTCTAGTACATCCCGCCCATGCCGCCGGGACCGCCCGGCATTCCAGGCGACTTCTCTTCTTCCTTCTTCTCGACCACGACGCATTCCGTGGTGAGCAGGAGGGAAGCGATCGACGCAGCGTTCTGGAGCGCAGTCCGCGCGACCTTTGTCGGGTCGATCACACCGGCCTCGACGAGGTCTTCGTACACATCCGTCTGCGCGTTGTAGCCGTCATTCACGTTCTTGCTGGAACGCACCTTCGCGACGACAATCGAACCCTCGGCACCGGCGTTCTCCGAGATCTGCCGGATGGGTTCCTCGAGGGCGCGGAACACGATATTGACGCCGATCTGCTCGTCCGCGTCCGCTACTTTCACACCCTTGAGTTTGTCCTGGATGCGCAGGAACGCAACGCCGCCGCCCGGCACGATGCCCTCTTCGACGGCCGCGCGCGTCGCGTGCAGCGCATCCTCAACGCGCGCCTTCTTCTCCTTCATCTCCGTCTCCGTCGCGGCGCCCACGTTGATCACGGCCACGCCGCCGGCCAACTTGGCCAGTCGCTCCTGGAGCTTCTCGCGGTCGTAGTCCGACGTCGACTTGTCGATCGCGACGCGGATCTCGTCAATACGGCCCTTGATATTGGTGCTCTCGCCAGCGCCATCGACGATGGTCGTGTTGTCCTTGTCGATGACGATGCGCTTCGCCTTGCCAAGGTCCGACAGCACGGCGTTCTCCAGCTTGAAGCCGACTTCCTCGCTGATCACCTGGCCACCCGTCAGGACCGCAATGTCCTGGAGCATCGCCTTGCGGCGATCCCCGAACCCCGGAGCCTTCACCGAGCACACGCGCAGCGTGCCGCGCAGCTTGTTCACCACCAGCGTCGCCAGGGCCTCACCCTCGACCTCTTCCGCGATGATCAGCAGCGGCTTGCCCAGTTGCGCTACCTTCTCGAGGACCGGCAGCAGATCCTTCATCGAGCTGATTTTCTTGTCGTGAATCAGGACCATCGCGTCCTCGAGCACCGCTTCCATCCGCTCCGGATCCGTCACGAAGTACGGTGACAGGTAGCCACGGTCGAACTGCATCCCTTCCACTGTCTCGAGCGTCGTTTCCAGACCGCGCGCTTCCTCCACCGTGATCACGCCGTCCTTGCCGACTTTCTCCATTGCATCCGCGATCAGGTCCCCGATCTCCTTGTCGTTGTTCGCCGAGATCGTGCCGACCTGCGCAATCTCCTTCTTCCCCTTCGTCGGCGTCGACAGCGCCTTCAGCTCCGCAACCACCTTTATGACCGCCGCCTCGATGCCCCGCTTGATCGCCATCGGGTTCGCACCCGCTGTCACATTCTTCAGCCCCTCCCGGAAAATCGCCTGCGCCAGCAGCGTCGCCGTCGTCGTCCCATCTCCCGCAAGGTCGCTCGTCTTCGTAGCGACTTCCTTCACCATCTGTGCACCCATGTTCTCGATCGGGTGCGACAGTTCCACTTCCTTCGCCACCGTCACTCCATCTTTCGTGACCGTGGGCGACCCGAACTTCCGGTCGAGCACCACGTTCCGGCCCTTCGGCCCGAGCGTCACTTTCACTGCCTGCGCAAGCTGATCAACGCCTCGCTTCAGCGCCGCCCGCGCGTCCGTGTCGAACTGTAGTTCCTTCGCAGCCATGCTGGCCTTTCCTCCGTTTTCGACGTAGACCGTGGTTACTTCGCAATCACCGCGAGTACATCCGACTCGCGCAGAATCAGGTACTGCTCTTCCGCCACCGTCACTTCCGTACCGCTGTACTTCCCGTACAACACGCGATCGCCCGTCTTCACTTCCGGCTCGATCCGCGTTCCCTCCTCCGTCATCTTGCCCGGGCCCACCGCCACGACTTCGCCCTGCTGCGGTTTCTCCTTCGCCGTGTCCGGGATGTACAGGCCACCTCGCATCTGCTCGGTCTCCTCGAGAGCCTTCACCACGATCCGGTCGGCCAGGGGCCGGATCTGCGTTGCGGCAGCAGTCGCCATTTTTGCTCCTCCCATCCGTTTCATTCCTGTTGCAATCAGCACTCGAAGGCGTCGAGTGCTGACAAAACCTCAATCTGCCCACCCTCCGCCTGTGCGTCAAGGGGGCGAACGGCGGGTGTGGGTGAGGGTGATGAAAGGTGAAGGGTGGGGAAACGGCGGGTTGAAGGCGGGTGGGGTGGCCGGGGGCTGTGCGTGTGCCACCAAGGGATCGGCACTTCGTGGAGACCTGGGCGGGTCGGGGCCGGGCCGCTGTACTGCTCCATCCGGTACGACGGCGGGGTGGTCGGTTCATGCGGCGGGAGCTTCTGCCAGCCACGGCGCGTTCGAGGAACTGATCGGCACACGGGAGCGCCGTGAGCGATCGGGTTCGTCCTATCCGGGCCCCACGTGAACCCTGAAGTGTACGGATGTCTCCGACCCCGGACCGCCCACCGCCACCCCACCCGCTTTCAACCCGCCGTTTCCCCACCCTTCACCTTTCATCACCCTCACCCACACCCGCCGTTCGCATTTCAGGTCCCCACTCCCACACCCGCCGTTCGCCTTTCAGGTTCCCGCTCCCTCAGCCGCCGTTCGCATTTCAGGTTCTGTGAAAGCGCCCCGTTTCCGGGACCGGCTTGCGAGCGGCCGGTGGGGCGCCGTCGGCGCGGGCGGCGGAAATGCTGGTCCAGGCCATTTCGAGGCCATAGAGGGTGAGGTATGGCTCGATGAGGTCGACGGTGGCGCAGTGGGTTCCGATGAGGGTGGCGAGGCCGCCGGTGGCGACGACGAATGCATCGGGCCGATCCCATTCGGCCTTGATGCGGCGGACAATGCCGTCAATGGCATCGACGGAGGCGAAGAAGATGCCGGACTGGAGAGCGGTCTCGGTGCGCCGGCCGATGACGGTTCGGGGCCGATCGAGATCGACGCGAGGAAGTTTGGCGGTTCGGCGGACGAGGTTCTCGGCGCTGGTTCGGAGCCCCGGACTGATGACGCCGCCGATGAAGGTTGCGTCGCGGGTGATGCAATCGAAGGTGGTCGCGGTACCGAAGTCGACGGCAATGGTATCGCGTTTGTAGAGCGTAGCGGCGGCGAGCGTGTTCACGATGCGATCAGCGCCGACGGTGAGCGGTTCATCGACATCGAGGTGAACGGGCAATGGCGCCTGGCTGTCGACGATCGCGACATCGGCGCCGAGATGGCGTTCGCACATCGCGGCGATGGCGGGCGTGAGGGGTGGGACGACGGAAGCGATGGCAGCGGCACGGATCATATCGGGATCGAAGCCGGACTCGCGCAGGAGTGCGCGGGTGAGGAGACCGAGTTCATCGACGGTGCGGTCGGGCCGTGTTTCGAGGCGCCAGTGGTCGAGAAGAGCGCCATCGTCGAAGAGCCCGAGGACGGTCTCGGTGTTGCCGGCGTCGAAGACGAGGATCATGACGTGCCCTGGGATTGGGTGGAGGCGCCGGCGATGCGGACGGTGCCGGCGCGGATGGTACGGGTTCCATGGCGGGTTTGCACGACGAGTGCGCCATCGGGAGCGATGCCGGCGGCGATGCCGGCTGCAACGCCGTTGACGGTAATGGGCAGTCCGGCAACTGCATCGACGGCCCCGTAGCGAGCGATGGTTTCTTCATCGAGGGCCCGGCCCGTCAGGCGGAAGGGCCGCAGGTGGCCGAGGAGCGCTTCGGCGATGGCGGCTCTCGAGATGGCATGGCCGGTGAGGAGCAGGAGCGACGTTGCAGGGGCGCGGAGGTCGTCTGGCCAGTCGTGCTCGTTCTGGAGCACGTTGAGGCCGATGCCGGCGACGACGAAAGCGCCGCGCGAACCGGTGGCGCCCTCACAGAGGATACCGGCCAGCTTGCGGCCGGCGTGAACGATGTCGTTGGGCCATTTGATGCGCACGTCCACGTTCGTTACGGCGGGGATGGCGCGGCAGAGCGCGAGCCCGACACGCACAGGCGCAGTGCCCGGGTCGATCGGACGTGAGAGCCGCGATGCACCACGCAGCAGGACCGAGATGAGCAATGCCTTGCCGGGCGGCGCAACCCATCGTCGGGCTTCCTGGCCACGACCTGCCGTTTGCGATTCGGCCATCACGACGGTACCGGCATCCGCCCCGTCCTCGGCCAGACGACGGAGGACATCATTGGTCGACGTCGTGTTGGCGAGGATGACAAGGTGCGGCAATCGCCACCTGTCGCGCCAATGCGAGACGGGCGCGGATTCCCAGACGTCGAGCGATTCCGCGCTCGAGTCGTTCACGGCCGCAGGATGCGAAGCGACAGATCGAGCGCCGGTGCGGAGTGCGTGAGCGAGCCCACGCTGATGAAGTCGACACCGGTCTCCGCGACAGCGCGTATCCGATCGAGCGTCATGTTACCGGATGCTTCGAGCGCCGGTGCATCGGACTGATGCCTTGCCCTTTCCACGGCTTCCCGCATGGTCGCCGCGTCCATGTTGTCGAGCAGGATGCGGTCCGCGCCTGCGGCGAGCGCGGCATCGACATCGACGAGAGTGCTCGCTTCGACGATGACGGGCAGTCCCTTCGAGTTCAGTTCGCGAACGCGCTGAATCGCTTCGTCGATACCGCCGGCAATGGCGATGTGATTGTCCTTGATGAGCACAGCATCGTACAGGCCGTGCCGATGGTTCACGCCGCCGCCCGCGCGGACGGCTGCTTTTTCGAGGGAGCGCCAGCCCGGCGTGGTCTTGCGCGTGTCGAGGATGCGCGCGCTCGTGCCTGCGACCGCATCGACGAAGCATCGCGTAACACTGGCGACACCGGAAAGGCGTTGCAGGAAATTGAGGGCAACGCGTTCGCCGGTCAGGATCGCGCGGCCGGGTCCGCGCAGCGTAAGGACGACATCGCCGGGTGCAACGCGCGTTCCATCGTCTGCAATCACACGCGAATCGACGCGCGGGTCGAGGCGCAGAAAAACAGCCCGTGCCGGTGTCACGCCGGCGATGACGCCTTCCGCCTTCGCCACGATCTCGGCGCGCACACGGGTACGAGCAGGGATGACCCAACGACTCGTGACATCGCCGGGACCCCGATCCTCGGCGAGGGCGAGGTCGATCAGGTGAAGGACATCGTCCTCGACGGTCGCCAGGACGGAGCCGCGACCCTCCGCAGCATCGGCTTTCTGGTTCACCGGCGCAGGACCTCTTCGTACCAGGATTCGTACATGGGCACGACGCGGTCGGCGCTGAAGCGTTCCGCGGCGCCGCGCGCGGCCTCGCTGGCCTCGGCCCAGATCTTCGCGTCGCGTAGCACAGCCACACCCTGCTCGGCCATCATGTCGACATCGCCAACCGGTGCGACCTGTCCGGCAAGCGGCGGGGCAAGAACTTCGGGAATGCCGCCGACGTTGGTGGCGACGACGGGGACACCGCACGCCATGGCTTCGAGCGCGACCAGACCAAACGATTCGGACTCGCTGGGCAGCAGGAAGAGGTCCGTGCAGGAGAGCAGCTCCGCGACCGAGTTCTGCTTGCCGAGGAAGACCACACGATCGCTGACGCGCTCCTCGACGGCAACGTTCTGGGCGCGCACACGCTCCGGCCCATCCCCGACGAGCAGCAGCCTCGAGGGGATGCGTTTGGCGATGCGCGCGAAGATGCGCACGACATCGTGCACGCGCTTGACGGCGCGGAAGTTCGAGATGTGCGTGACAATCTTCTCACCGTCCGTCGCGAACTTCGAGCGATGACACGGATAGGCGTTGCGGCGGTACCGCTCCGGATCGACGAAGTTCGGAATGACGCGAATGCCCGATGGCGCGATCTCGAACTTGTTGACGGTCTCGCGCCGGAGATATTCCGAGACGGCGGAAAGGCCATCCGATTTGCGGATCGAGAACTGCGTGATCGCCCGGAACGATGGATCCTGGCCGACAAGAGTGATGTCCGTCCCGTGCAGTGTCGTAACAATGCGGAACTCCGGCCGGCCGAGCATCTCCTTTGCGACCCAGGCGGATGTCGCATGAGGCACGGCATAGTGCGCGTGCATCAGGTCGAGTCCGTGCTGAACAGTCACGTTGTGCATGGCGACACTGAGAGCAAGATTGTACGGCGGGTGCTCGAACAGCGGATACGACGGGACCTCGACCTCGTGGTAATAGATCCGCTCGACGAAGTACGGGAGCCGGAACGGCTGCGCGTACGTAATGAAATGCACCTCATGGCCACGGCGCGCGAGTTCGATGCCGAGTTCCGTCGCAACCACGCCGGAACCTCCGTACACCGGATAACAGCTGATGCCGATCTTCAGCGGCCGGTTGGTTTCCATAGCTCCACTATGCGTTCAACGAGTTCATCGAGTGGACCGGTCGCATCCAGGCGGTGTGCGCCCGGCGGCAACTGGTGGCGGTACCACGTCCGCTGGCGGCGCGCGTACCGTCGCGTCGCCGCACGGGTCTGGTTGATGGCTTCGTCGAGCGTCCGCTCGCCGCGCACGTGAGGGATCAGCTCGGCATAGCCGGTAGCGCTCATACCCGGATCCCGCTCTGTATAGCCGGCGTCGAGCAGAGCCCGGACTTCTTCGACCAGGCCGGCCTCGACCATCGCGATGACACGCGCATCGATTCGGGCGCGCAATTCTTCCGGCGGCCGTTCGAGCACGAAGATCGTTGGCTCGAGAGGAGCGGTCTGCTCGCTCGCATGGCGCTGCCACCACGAAAGAGACCGTCCGGTGAGCAGTGCGATCTCGATGGTTCGGGCCAGCCGTTGGCGGCCACCGCCGGTCTCCGCGATCGGCGACGCAGCGTCCAGGGCGCGTACCCAGCGGCGCAGGGTTGCCGTCTCCATGTCCTGGAACCGCGCGCGCAGTCGAGCACGTTCATCGTGATCGAGCGGCGGCTCCTCGAACAGAGGGTGCGTGAGCGCGCGCAGAAAGAAGCCCGTGCCTCCAACGACAAGGGGGACCTTGCTGCGGCTCTGGATGTCGGCCACCCAGCAGCGGGCCTCGCGAGCAAAACGTCCGGCGCTGTAGCGCTCGTCCGGCGCGACGCGCTCGAAGCCGTGGTGCGGGATGTTGCGACGTTCGCCCGTGGTTGGCTTGGCAGTCCCGATGTCCATGCCGCGGTAGACCTGACGCGAATCCATGGAGATGACCTCGGCGCCAATGCGTTCCGCGAGTTTGACGGCGAGGGCAGTCTTGCCGGTGGCAGTCGCACCGGTGAGCACGAGTACACCGTCAGCCATGCCGGCCAAAGCGGCGCTGAAGCTCGTCGAGCGAGAGACGCACGATCGTGGGCCGGCCGTGCACATCGTGATAGGGCAGATCGGTCGCGAAAAGGCGATCGAACAGCTCTCCCATCTCCGAGGCGGACAGGGATTGGCCGGCCTTGATCGCGGCTTTGCACGCGAACGTCATGGCGATGCGCTCGTGCTGCGTGTGCGCAGCCCGTGTGAGTTCACTTCCCTCCGCCAGCTCGTTGATCATCTCGCGCAGACAGCGTTCCGGGTCGAACCATGGGTGCGGGCTCGGGGCCGCGTGTACGATCATGGTACGCCCGCCAAACGGTTCGATCTCAAAACCTGCCTGCGTGAACAGGGAATGCGAGTTCTCGACCACATCATATTCTGCGGGTGACAGGCGCAGCACGATGGGGAAGAGCAAGCGCTGGCTGGCGCGGCCACCCGCATCGAATGCAGCCATCATCTCCTGGAACAGGACGCGCTCGTGGGCCGAGTGTTGATCGATGATGAGCATGCCGCTGCGCGTCTCGGCAAGCAGATACGTGTCGTGGATCTGCCAGAGCCTGACCCTGAGCGGCGGTGAGGCGACCTCCGCTGTACCACCGTTGCCGGCTGCATCATCCTCGATCGGACTTGCGGCCGGGACAAAGAAGGCAAGCTGTCCGGGCGTCGCAGGATCATGCTCGGTCAGGCGAACGTGAGATGTCGAGGCGAGCTGCGGCAGGCGGGGTATGCGATCCATCGTCGCGGCACTCTCGAGGCCGCCAAGCGCCGATCGCACGGCATGTTCGACCGTCGCCTCGACAACAGCCCGATCCCGGAACCGCACTTCCGCCTTGGTCGGGTGGACGTTCACATCGACTGCGCCAGCAGGTACGTCCACGTAGAGCAGGACCGACGGCCGCGCTCCGTGCGGAACCGTAGTCCTGTACGCGCGTTCGGCGGCCCACACCAGTTCGCGGTCGCGGAACGGTCGACCGTCCACGAAGAGATGAATACGGCGGGGTCCTGCAAGTGCTGCATCGGGCCGTTCGATCAGACCGGCTACGGTCAAACCATCGCGCCCGTGCGAAAGCGCGAGAAACCGGGCCGCTGCATCATCGCCCCACAGCGCCGCGACGCGAGCGGCAAGGTTCGGTGCTGCGGGCAGCTCGAGCAACGCGCGGCCGTTCGACTCGAAGCGGAAGGCAACCGAGAGATTGGCGAGCGCGAGTGACTGCACGGCATCGACGGCAGAACGCGTTTCCACGGCCGCGCTCTTGAGAAACTTCGCGCGAGCCGGAACGTTCATGAAGAGTTGCCGCACGACAATGGTCGTGCCGGCCTGCCGTGCGCATTCCTCCGCACCGTGCACGCGGCCTGCCGCGACGCGCACCCGCGTGCCGACGCCGCCCTGTTCTGCGGTCTCGAGTGTGACGCGCGCAACGGACGCGATCGAGGGCAGGGCTTCGCCGCGAAATCCGAGGGTTCGAATCGACCGCAGATCGCCGGCTCCGCCAAGTTTGCTCGTGGCATGACGGTCGAAACACAGCAGTGCATCGTCGCGGCCCATTCCGCAGCCATCGTCGGCGACGCGGATCTCGGTCTTGCCACCGTTGCGGATGCTCACATCGATGCGCGTTGCCGCAGCATCGAGCGCATTCTCGACGAGTTCCTTCACGACCGAAGCCGGCCGTTCCACAACTTCGCCGGCCGCAATCTGGTTGGCCAGCGTATCAGGCAGAACCTGGATGCGACGAGCCATTCGCTCCGTTGAGATGCGCGCAGGCCGTGACCCACGCATCAGTCATTGTCCTGCGATCCTGGAATCCGGTAGAACGCACGTGTGTTCCGGTCCGTCAATGTCGCCAGTTCTTCTGTTTCGATGTCTCTCATTGCCGCGACCGACGCGCAGATCGCCGGCAGAAACGATGGCTCGTTCCGCTGCCCGCGATGTGGAACCGGCGCGAGGTATGGACTGTCCGTCTCGATCAGGAGGCGATCCGGCGGAACATGACGAACCAGATCGGCATCCGCATAATTCCTGAACGTTACGATGCCTGCGAACGAGACGAACCAGTCAAGATCGAGTGCGACGTCGAGTAATCTGGACGTCCCCGTAAAGCAATGGAGAACGCCGGTCACTTCATTGCCCGCGGCCAGCATCATCGCCGCGGTGTCCGGCTCTGCGTCTCGCGTGTGAACGATGACGGGCAACCCGGTCTCGGCAGCCAGTGCGACGTGTCGTTCGAACGCATCACGCTGCACGGAGCGCGGTGAGTTATCATAGTGGTAATCGAGGCCCGTCTCGCCAATGGCCACGACACGCGGGCGTTCGAGCAGTTCGACGATCCGGGCGAAGTCATCATGAAGTGACAGGGCCTCGTGCGGATGGATGCCGGCGGTGCACCAGACGTCGGCCTGTGCGGCCGCGAGCGTGCACGCTGCTTCTGCCTGAAGCGCGTTCGCACCGATCGTGACAAAGCCGCGCACGCCAGCCGCCCGCGCGCGGGCCAGCGCCGTCTCGACCTCGCCCGCAAACGCATCGTCCGTCAGATGGCAGTGTGCGTCAAACATGTCGATCGGTCCGGTAACGAAGCCGGCCGCCGCGCGATCCGCGACGGCCGGCACCCCCAGAGGCCGGGACTCCCCGCTTGCTCAGAGCGCGGCCTTGGCCGTCGCGGGCCGCTTTGCCTTCTTCGTATCGCGAGGCCACTGCTTCTCGATCGCGCGCAATGCCGGCGCTGCCACGAAGATCGACGAGTACGTGCCCAGGGTAATGCCGATGATCATGATCACCGCGAACTCGCGAACGACCGTACCACCGAACAGGAACAGTGCCAGCAGCGTGGCAAGCGTCGTCGAGCCGGTCAACACGGTGCGCGGCAGCGTCGCGTTGATCGAAAGGTTCAGTACATCCACGAACGGCAGCCGCTTGCCCGGGCCATGGAGATTCTCGCGCACGCGGTCGAAGATGATGATCGTGTCGTTCAACGAATAACCCACGATTGTCAGCACGGCTGCCACGGTCGGCAGCGCGACCTCGAACTGGAGCGCGGAAATGACTCCGATCGTGAGCACGACGTCGTGCCCCGTCGCGATGACAGCGGCCAGCCCGAACCGCCACTCGAAGCGAAACGCAAGGTAGATCAGTGTCGCCGCGAACGACAGCAGAACCGCGATCGCCGCCTTGGACTGCAATTCGCCACCGACTTTCGCGCCGACTTCTTCGTTACGGTCGACCACGAATGCGCCGGCACCGAACCGCTGCTCGAGCAACTCCGGCACGCGGAACGCTGTCCCAGACGCTGCCTCGCCCATGACAGGCGTGCGGATCACGAAGGCGTTTTCTCCACCGAACTGGCTGACCTGGGCTCCCGACAATCCCTGCTCGATGGCGTCCCGAACTTCTGCCGTCGTCGCTGGCTCATTGAACGTGACCTGAATGAGCGTACCACCGGCGAAGTCCACGCCATACTCGAGCCAGGAGCCACGCGTGAACTGGAAGAAGAGAGCGGAAACCAGCAACACGCCCAGCAGTACACCTGAAAAGATGTAGGCCCGCCGTCGCAAGCCGATGAAATCGTAGTCCGCGTTGGCAAAAAACCTGAGCATACTCGAATCGCTCCTCAGATGCTGATCGGCTCGGTCGGCCGCTTCGAATCCAGGTACACCAGGAAGAGCGTCTTCGTGATGTAGACGGCCGTAAAGAACGAAGCGAGAATGCCGATCGAAAGCGTGACGGCGAACCCGCGGACCGGCCCGGTCCCGAATTGGAACAGGATAAGCCCGGTGATCAGGGTGGTCAGGTTGGAGTCGACGATGGCCGACATCGCATGCTTGAACCCCTCATCGACGGCCGCCCGTGTAGATCGGCCGGCAACCAGTTCCTCGCGGATGCGCTCGAAGATGAGCACGTTCGCATCCACGGCCATTCCGAGGGACAGGATGAATCCGGCGATGCCGGGTGCAGTCAGTGTGGCCCCGACAGAGGCGAGCCCGCCCAGCAGAAGGACGATGTATGCCATCAGCCCACCAACCGCGAGCGCTCCGGCAAATCGGTAGTAACCGATTATGATCAACATCACGGCCGCGATGCCGATGATCCCGGAGACCTTCCCCTGATCGATCGAGTCCTGTCCAAGCGAAGGGCCGATCGTGCGCTGCTCGACAACCTCGAGGGGCCGGGCCAGCGAACCGGCGCGCAACACCAGAGCCAGATCACTTGCTTCTTCCATCGGTGCCTGGCCCATGTCAATCTGGCCATTCGCTCCGATCTGGCTGATCACCTCGGGCGCACTATGCACCAGTGTATCGAGCACGATGGCGATGCGGTTGCCGATATTCTGCGACGTCACATCAGCAAACGTACGGCCGCCTCGACGGTCCAACTCGAAAATGACCACCGTCTTGTTGAAGCTCGGGTCGCGACTCGCCGTCGCATTGCGAAGTCGTTCGCCCGTGAGGAACGGCCGCTCCTCGAGGAAGTACAGCGAGCGGTACAACTGTGCCTGCTGGCCCTCCGGATCACTTCCCCAGCGCAGCTCGCTGTTGCGTGGCAACGCGTCGATCACGCCCGGCAACGCGAGGTACTGTTTCACGCGCGCGACATCCTGCTCGGCCACGTAGAACTGGCCCTCCATTCCGCTGTCCATGAGCAGGCTCGACAGGGGACGGGCCGATGGAGGTTGTTGCACCCGTGCCGAGTCGGCCGTCGCCGAGTCCGCTGCCGCGGCCGTCGAGTCGGTCCGGCCGAACAGCAGGTCCGTGACCGACGGTTCACCCGCGCGCGCGGTCGTATCGCCCGCGGCACGCGCCGCGTCCTGCGGCAGTTCGGCCTCAGGAAGACCGGCCGCGACCGCCCGGTCCATTCGACCGAGCACGTTGCGGAAGTCCTGCGTCGTCCGCACCAGCTTCCATTCGAGGAAAGCCTGCGATCGCACGACCTCGATCGCGCGCTCCGGATCATCCACGCCCGGAAGCTCGACTACGATCCGGTCACTGCCGGCTTCCTGGATGGTGGGGTCGAGAACGCCGAACTGGTCCATGCGATTGCGCAGGATGGTCAGATTCTGATCGATGGCATCCGCGCGGGCCTGCGACGTGAGCGTACCATCCGGATCCTGGATCTCGAGGGCGAGGTGCATGCCGCCCTGGAGGTCGAGACCGTACGTGATGCCCTTCGCCAGCCAGCCGGCGATGGCGATACCGAGCACGACTGCGATAACGATGAGCCGGCCTTTGACTGTGCCGAACATCCGACGACCTTTCCGTGTGGACGAGTGCGCTCGCGACAGGCGAACGCAAGCTTGATAAAGTGACGGGACGTCAGAACCTTGTCAATCTGCGGGAGCCTCGTCGCAGTGCGACCAGCGTCCGCTCAGATCGTTTCCGAGGACGAGGATACGCCGGGTCCTGCAACGCCGACAAATGACGGATTCCCCCCTTCTTCGGGATCTCGGCACCATCCTTCTGGCCGCCGCCGCCGTTCTGATGGTCACGCGGTTGGCGAAGGTTCCACCGATTCTCGCCTACATCGCGGCGGGCCTGCTGCTCGGACCGCTGACGGGTCTGGTCGTCGTGTCGCCATCGATCGACCTCATCTCGGAAGTCGGCGTCGCGCTGCTGCTGTTCCTCGTGGGTCTCGAGTTGACACTGGCTCGCATCCGCGGTCTTGGCCGGGTTGTGCTCGCCGGTGGTGCGCTCCAGGTCGTGCTTACGGCTGCTGCCGGGTTGGTGCTTGCGCGAATCATCGGTTATCAGGGATACGAGGCACAGATCATCGCATTCTGTGTCACGTTCAGCAGCACGGTCGTCGTCGTGAAGATGCTGCACACGCGAGGCGAGGTGCATGCGGTGTTCGGTGCCATCGCGGTCGGGCTGTTGCTGGTGCAGGACATTGCGGTCGCGATCGCATTGACGGTGGTCGTCGGGATGGGGGGCGAGGCAGCGGGGCTGCGGCGGCTGGCGGACGCGGGCGCCGGCATGATCACGCTCGCGGCGATCGCGGTCGTTTCGGCGCGTTGGATCCTGCCAGCGCTGTTCCGCTGGTTGGGAACGAACCTCGAAGCGGCATTCGTGTGGGCGGTCGGATGGTGTTTCGCGTTCATTCTCGTGGCAGAGACGGGACACGTAGCGATCGAAATCGGTGCGTTCATCGCCGGCGTGACGCTGGCGCAGTCGGGTATTCACGAGGATCTGGTCCGGCGCTTTCATCCGCTCGTGAATCTGTTTCTGGCGGTGTTCTTTGTCAGCCTTGGCGTGCGCCTCGATCCGGGCCGTGCCGCAGCGGTGTGGCCTGCCGGAGTCGCGCTCGGGTTGCTCGTGCTGGTGGGCAAGCCGGTGCTCGTGCTCGGGATCGTCACTGGCTTCGGCTACGGCGGGCGAACCGCGTTCCGTTCCGCGTTGGCGCTCGGTCAGATGAGCGAATTCTCGTTCGTTCTCGCGTCGCTCGCGTTTTCGGCAGGTGTGATCTCGGACACGACGCTTTCTCTGATTGGCGTGACGGGTCTGGCGACCATTGCGGTGTCCTCGGCCGCCATGCAATTCCCCGAATCGCTGTACCGGCTATTGGCCCGCACGGGACTTGCCCGCATGCTCCCGGCCGATGCGGAGGAGAAACCGGAGACTCCGCTCTCGGGCCATATCATTGTCGTCGGCATGAACTCACTGGGCCGGCGATTGGTGAGTGAATTCGATGCGCGCGGCGAGATCGTGGTTGCGATCGATACCGACCCGATCAAGCTGTCGGATCTGCCGGCCAGACAGCTGATCGGAAGTACCGACCATCGTTCGGTTCTCGACGACGCGAACTTCCTCGCCGCCAAGCTCGTCGTGTCCGCACTTCAGATCGAGGACGCGAACAACCTGCTCGCCCACCGCGCGCGTGCAGCCGGTGTACCCGCGTGCATCCATGCATTCGACGCGTCCGTCGTGCCGCAGCTCGAGTCGATCGGTGTCAGCTACATGATGGTTTCGAAGCACGACGGCATCCGTCAGGTCGCGGCGGAACTCCGGCGTATCGGTGTGATCGACTGATGGCGGGCATCGCCGTACTGCTCGCTGCGGCCGCTGTGTCGCATGCGCTCGCGCGCATCGCACGCATTCCGCCGATCCCGGTGCTGCTCGCGAGCGGCGTCGTGATCGGCCAGATCGGGCTGATCGACCCGGAACAGGTCCGCGATGTGTTCGTGCTGGGCGTCGCCATCCTGCTTTTCGTCACCGGCATCGAGTTGAACCCTCGCCGCACGCGAACGCAGCGCGAAGCCGCACTGCGCGTCGGTATTGTCCAATTCTTCGTCATGGGCGGCATCGGGTTCCTGGCTGCGCGGATCCTGGGAATCGACGCCCTCGGCGCGCTGTATGTCGCGCTGGCCTTGACCGCCAGTTCGACACTCATCGGGATTCGCCTGCTCCAACAACGGCGCCATCTGTTCGAGCCGTTTGGCCGCCTCGTCGTCGGTGTGCTGTTGCTCCAGGATCTGCTCGTCATCCTGCTGGTCCCGGTGGTCACGCGGATCGCGGACGGCGCCGGCGCGGTTCTGATCGGGCTCCTGTCGATTGCCGGGCTCGGGCTGCTCGCCCTTGCTGTCATGCGCCGCGTTGCACCGTTCCTCGCCAGCCTGGATGGCGAGGACGAAAGCATGCTTCTCGGCATCATGGCGGTGTTGTTCCTGTTCATCGCGCTGGCGGCGATGCTCGAGTTACCCCTCGTCGTAGGCGCGTTTCTCGCCGGCGTAGCCCTGTCCCGTTTCCCGACCAGCGGCGTGGTGCGTGGCCAGCTCGACTCGATCGGCGACTTCTTCTCCGCGATCTTCTTTCCCGCCCTCGGCGCTCGGCTCACGGCGCTTTCCGTGGTCGAGTTCGGGCAGGCGACGGTCCTCGCGTTGGTCGTGGTTGTCGTCACGCCGGCAATCGTCGCGTGGATCGCGGAGCGAGCGGGGTTCTCGGCGCGGTCTTCTCTCGAGGCCGGCCTGCTCCTCGCCCAGACCAGCGAACTCTCGCTCGTCATCGGGCTCCATGCCCTGATCGAGGGCGACATCAGCAGCAACACCTTCACGATCATCGCGCTCGTCACTGCGATCACGATGGTCACCACGCCGTTCCTGACCGGCGAGCGGGTGGTCTGGCGCCTCCTGCGCTGGCACCCCGGCCGCAAGGATGACCCACCGCCATTGCTGACCGATCACGTCGTTCTGCTTGGAACCGGCACGACAGGAATGCCACTTCTCGAGACGATCCTCGCGGCCGGCCGTGACGTCATCGTCGTCGATGACGATCCAGCGGTCATCGCCCGCCTGCGCGATGCCGAAGTCCTGGCCATCCGCGGCGATGCACTCGATGCGGAAGTCCTGGAACGCGCGCACGCCGCGCAGGCCCGCGTCATCAGCTCGACAGTCCGGAGGTCCGCCGACAACCGGCGCCTTCTCGAGTTCGCGCAAGGCGTTCCCGTTCTGGTGCGTGTCTTCGAGGAGGAGGAGACGGAATGGATCCGCGCGATTGGCGGCACGCCCGTCGTCTACTCGCGCGCCGCCGCAGAGGGACTAATGCGTTGGTACGACCGGGAGAAGGACGCGCTGGAGCGCACGCTCCGCCAGCGGATCAAGGAGTCAGACATGGGCCCGCCAGGACTCGAACCTGGGACCAAGGGATTATGAGTCCCCCGCTCTGACCACCTGAGCTACGGGCCCCGCAAATACATCGGATGAACCTACTGGAAGAAAGCGGTGACGGCCAAATCTCGTTCCATCAGCGGGTCCCGAACAAGCGGTCGCCGGCATCACCGAGGCCGGGCAGGATGTAGCCGTAGGCATTCAGTTCGCGATCGAGTGCGGCTGCATAGACCTGAACGTCCGGGTGGCGGTCGAGCATGTGGCGAACGCCTTCGGGAGCGGCAACGAGGCTCATCAGGCGGACCCGGGCTGCGCCGTTTTCCTTGAGTTGCGCAACCGCGTACGCGGCGGAGCCGCCCGTGGCGAGCATGGGATCGAGTACGATGAAGTCACGCGCATCCGGATCGGGCGGGATCTTGAAGTAGTAGGAAACGGGCAGCAGCGAGTCGTGATCGCGGTAGAGCCCGACGTGTCCCACGCGAACGGACGGCATCAGCCGCAGCATCCCTTCCACCATGCCGAGACCGGCGCGGAGCACAGGGATGAGAGCGAGCTTCTTGCCGCTCACCATCACGCCGGTTGTTTTCTCGAGCGGCGTCTGGATCTCGACCGCCTCGAGCGGCAGGTCCTTGGTGACTTCGTACCCCATCAGCATCGTGATCTCGTCAACCAGTTCGCGAAACGTCTTCTTCGACGTATCGCGCCGCCGCAGCACGGTCAGCTTGTGCTGGATCAACGGATGTTCGATGAGCGTGAGATTCGGGAATGCCCTCAGCGCTCCACGAGTCGGTGTTCGGTGCGTTCCTGTCGACATGATCCCGGTGTCGTTGTCCGTCTATTGCGCGAGTGTTGTCATTTCCGCCCAACCCTCGGTCCCGCCAACGCGCACGCGGGCCCAGCCATCGCGCTGTTCGAGAACGTGCAGCAGCGTGCCGGCCGGGATGGCGCCGAGCGCATCCGCCTTGAGGGCCGGGGCCATCACGAGCTGCGTCTCCTCGACGACGACGGCTGCATCGTTTCCGGTCAACCCCAACAGTGTCGCGGCTGTCGCACCAATGACGGCGAGACCCGCGATGATGATGACGGGCAGAATGGAGCGCCTTCTCGTGACGCGAATGGCGATGGCGATGGCAGCAAGCCACCAGGCCACCGCGAAGGCAAGGACCGCCTGCACTGGCGTGAGAGCGAAGCGTGGCGGCATGAAGGTCGATACGCCGGGTCCCACCATTGCCTCCAGATTCTGCCGGGCGGCGGAGTGCCCGGGCGCGAGCCGCACGGCTTGCAGCCATGCATGGATGGCGTGTCCGCGGTCGCCTGCCGCCCACCGCGTGTTCCCAAGGTTGTACCACGCGTTTGCGTCGCCGCGGTCCTGCTCGAGGTGACGCTCGAACGCTGCCGCAGCGGCGAGGAAATCGCCGCGGTCGTACGCCTCGATGGCCTGTTGAAACGACGAAGGGTCGGCCTGGCCGGCGCGCAGAGGGCTGCCTGCGAGCGTACCGGCGATGGTCAGGACGAGGACCAGCGCACCGGCGGCCGAGTCGGGTTCCACACGTTCGATCGCGCGAATCGCACGTTCCGCACGTTCGATGGCCGTGCTGCGGTTCGTGCCCGGTGTCACAGTACGAGCGAAGCGCAATCGTTCCGCACTCCCGAGCAGTTCGGTGATGGTCGTTGCTGCCGGCACCGGTACCCGGTGTCGCGTCATTGCACTCGCGATCTCGCTGGTGGACGCGTGAGTGAGAGCGGGTTCGCCCAGTGCATCAGCGGCAGCAGCACGAACCGCGTGATCGAAGCGCGGCCAGAAGCTGGCATCGCTTTCCGCTGCATGGCGCAACGGGGCAAGGCGATCGGGGTGCCGGCGGCCGGCGCGTTTGGCTGCGTGATGCGTTGGCCGGCCGCGGCGGTTGAAGGCCCAGACCAGGAGCAGCAGGGGCGCGAGCTGTGCAAGCAGGAACACGGGCGAACGCACGACGGCGAAACCCGATGTTGAACGGGCTCGCGCGAGTGGTGCGAGACCGGGCGCGGCGCGGTCCGCTGTAGCGCTTCCGCTCACGTCGAAGGAGACCGGCTCGGTGTGTGCGACACCGAATCGCTCCGCTTGCGGATCGAAGAACGCGTACTCGATCGGCGCAACGGTGACCGATCCGGGTCTCTGCGGGACAAGGACCCACGTGAAGCGTTTGACGCCGCCAATGCTCGAACCGCGCACGTCCGCCTCCGCATCCTCGGTCGGCGGCTGGGCTTCCACGCCCGGGAGATCGGGCAGCGGCGGAGGCGGCAAGGCTTTCACATTCCCGAGCCCTTCGATCTCGACGACAAGTGTGGCCGCTTCACCCACGCTCACTGTCGAAGGCGCGACGGAGGCCCGCACGGTATACTGCCCGACGGCGCCGCGGAAACTCGGTGGTCGTGCTTCTTCAGGAATGGGCAGCACTTCAATGCTGGGCGAATCAGATACCAGATCGTACGTCTCGGCAGAACTCAGAAA
Source organism: Longimicrobiales bacterium (assembly GCA_050732695.1). Taxonomy (GTDB): domain Bacteria; phylum Gemmatimonadota; class Gemmatimonadetes; order Longimicrobiales; family RSA9; genus JBFFZF01. Next base: position 93,363 of record JBOHRL010000037.1, read on the forward strand.
GCCGCGCCGCAGCTCGAACTGCAATTTCGCCGGCGGCAGCCGGAACGTGCCTGCGGTAATCGGGAAGTATACGCGCCGGAACGTCTGTGTCTCGTACAGCTCGCCATCGATGGTTCGCATGCCGACGCTGAGCGGTTCGGGAACGTCGTGGATCCAGAAACCCGCGGGGCTGGGTGCCTGGTACGTAGCAGGTCGGGTCTGCTGCGAGCGCAGTCCGCGCGAGAACGCGGCCGTCGCCTCGAGCAGGACCTGCTGGCCGACGTACACCCGATCCGGTGTGATCACGACGTCGATGCGGGAGTCGATGGGCGGTCTCGTCCCATCCGGTGTGTCAGCCACTGTAATCGGCAGTGCACGCGTCACCCACACGCGACCTGCGGCATGGACGGTCGCCGCAGGAATCGTGAACTGGCCGGGCACGCGCGCAACCAGGATGAGTCGCCGTTCGGTGACGTGATTGCGGCCACCGGGAAACGAGATACGCGTTTCCGTGTAGTCCTGCGTTTCGACGACTTCGATGCCGGCCGGCATGACGGGATCGACGATGCGGTCGGCAACCGTGTCACGTGTCTCGATCGTGATGCGCAGCATCGTCGGTTCACCGACCACGGGCCGGTCATTCGACAGGAGGGCGGATACCTTGACGGGCTCCTGCGGCTGCAACAGAAGTGCGGCGAGCAGGAATGTGAACATCACCAGTCCTTCCGAACCGGCGTGCGTCGCTGGCCTCTGCGCAGGTTGCGGCGGGTGAGGTCGCGTTCGTCCTGTTCGATGGCGCTCAGGATGCGATCGGCCTGTTCGCGCGTGAGCGGTGGCCGTTCAGGCGATTGCGGGTTCTGTCTCTGCTGTTGCTCGTCCTGTGGATTCTCCGATCCCTGTGATGAGCCACCCTGCTGGGGCGGCTGTTCCTGCGGTTGTGTCTCACCCTCTCCACTCTGATCATCACTCTGCTGGTTCTGCTGCTGTTCCTCCTCGCGCAACGCCATCTCGAGATTCCATTTTGCGGCGACGTCGTTCGGTTGCAGCCGGAGCGCACGCTGGTACGCCTCGATCGCGGTGCGCAACATCGGGCCCTGTCGTGCGGCGTCGGTGGCCGCGCGCGCATCATCGAGGAAGCGGTTGCCGAGATTGTACAGAGTACGCTCGCGGAGATCCGGATCGACGGCGTCGAGGGCAGCACGCAGGTGTTGCTCGGCCTCGTCATAGCGGCCCAGCTGGACGAGTGCGGTGCCCAGATTGTAGCGCAGTTCCGGCGAATCGTCGCCGGTCTGCAACGCCGCCTGGTACGCGATCACGGCCTCAGCGTACTTCCCTGCCCTGTACAGGCGGTTGCCACGTTCCTTGTCGCCAATGCCGGCGCCCGTGACCAGGATGACCAGCGCCGTGAGAGCCACGGCTCGTGCCGCCGGCGAAGGGCGCAGCGGAGCGCGACGGAATGCGTTCCGGCCGAACCGCCGCATGCATTGATCGATGGTGAGGAGGAGGAGCGCCAGCGCAATGAAGACGGTGAAGTGTTCCCGGGGCTGGACCTTGCGGCCACCTTCAAGCTGTTGTGCGCGGTCGACGCCGCCCAGAGCAGCGAGCACACGGCTCGTGACATCGCCATCACCCATCGCGAAGAACTGACCCCCCGTACGGCGCGCAATCTCGTTCAGCAGCGAGGCGTTGAGCCGTGATACAACGATCTCACCGTTCTCGTCGCGCTTGAAGCCGTTCATGCGGCCCGTACGTGCGTCGATGTCCGGGACATTGGCGCCGCCCGGTGTGCCGATGCCGACGGTGAACACACGCGCGTTGGTCTGCCCGAGCTGATCGGCGATCTCGAGGACCATGGCCTCCTCGTCGTGCGCTTCGCCATCGGACACGAGGAGGATCGCCTGTTCAGGGCTCGTTTCGTCGTTGCCGGTCGCGAGATCGGCCGCTTGCGTCAAGGCAGAAGCGAGCGACGATCCACCCTGACTCACGATGCTCGGGTCGAGTGCATCGAGATAGAGATGCAGAGCACTGTGGTCGACTGTCAGCGGGGAGAGCACATACGCGCGGCCGGCAAACACGACGAGTCCGATGCGATCTCCCGCCAGCTCACGCAACAGCCGGCGCACGAACACGCGCTGGCGTTCGAGCCGGTTCGGTTCGATGTCGGGCGCGAGCATCGACTTCGACACATCCAGAGCCAGCACGATACTGCGCGATGACGTCGCGCCTTCCACGACGCGTGTGCCCCAGCGCGGGCCCGCCGCCGCGATGCCGAGCAGGAATGCCGCACCTGCCACGAGGAGCAGGCGTAGCATCGGGAACTGCGACAGGTCCTCACCGCCGAGCCGCTCGACCAGCGCAGGGTCCCCCAGCGCGTGCGCGGCGGCTGCGCGCCGCTTCGCGAAACGGTAGACAGCGAGCGCGAGAAGGGCGGGCGCAATGACCGCGAGCCACAGGAGTTCCGGCCGGCCGAAACTCACGGCACCCGTCCCAGCCGGCTTGCGCGGACGGCCCACTCGAACAGCAGGAAAAGCCCCGCCAGCAGCACGAACGGCAGGTAGTGCGGCGTATACTCGACGTAGCGGCGCACCTCGACGTCCGTCTTCTCGAGTTCGTCGATCCGATGGTAGATGCTGTCCAGCGCCGCGGTGTTCGTAGCTCGGAAGTATCGACCACCGGTCAGGTCCGCGATGGACGTCAGCAGTGCTTCATCGATGTGGACCGGGAGCGTTGCGTACTGAAGACCGAACGGACCCGTCGCGACTGGAATCGGCGCGACGCCTTCGCTGCCGACGCCAATCGTGTAGATCTTCATGTCGTACGCCGCGGCAGCCTGTGCTGCGGTCACGGGATCGATTTCGCCGCGGTTGTTTTCGCCATCCGTCATCAGGACCATGACCTTCGACTCGCCTTCGACCCGGCGCAGGCGGTTGGCGGCCGTGGCAATGGCGGTGCCGATGGCGGTGCCATCCTCGAGCTGCTGAGTCCCCGCCTGCAATTCGCTGAGTGCGCGGTACAGGATCGGGTAATCGATCGTGATCGGCACCTGCGTCAGGGCCTCACCGGCGAACGCGACGAGGCCGATGCGGTCGTAGCGCCGGCCGCGCACGAAATCCGCCACCTTCTCCTTCGCCACGGCGAGCCGGTTCTGCGGTGCGAAGTCTTCGGCCAGCATCGAACTCGAGATATCGAGCACGATGACGATGGCGATGCCCTCCGCGTCGACATCGACCATCGATGCGCCCGTCCGCGGCGCCGCCAGTGCGATGATCAGGTACACGATGGCCAGTCCTCGCAACCAGCCGGGAACGCGCGCAAGCCTTGCCGCGCCCTTTCCCGCGAGCCGCCTCAGCGATGCAGCACGCGAGTGCACGAACGCGTGGCGCAAGCCGGACCGTCGTGCCAGCCACAGGTAAACGGGCAGCAGGAGCAGCAGGGCGAGGGCCCATGGGTGCGCGAAGCCGATGGTCGTCATGCCGCTCGCTCCTGCTGCCGAGGCGGCCAATCGAAATCCTCGATCCAGTGCCGCAACGAGTCACAATCACGACGCGCGTTGGCCGCTGCGCCGCCATGGCGCGCGAACTTGACGAGGTCTGCGTACTGGAGCAGCGCGTCCAGGCGGGCGGCCTGAGAGGCGAGGTCAGCCGCGGCGCGGGCCGCCGGTGCATCGTGCATGCCGAATCGGCTCAGCATGTGCGAATGCAGTTCGGCCGTCGTCAGTTCCGTTCCCCAGTCCCGGCTCAGAGAGCCAACGTACGCGCGAACAATGGCCGTCATCGAAAAATAGAAGGAGCGCAGATCGCCTCGCTCGAGAAGCCCGCTGGCCAGCAGGCGGTCGAGTTGGCCGAGCGCCCGTTCGCGTGGCGGAATGCCTGGCGCAGCGTCAAACGCATCGGATGCCGGCTTGCGCCGGCGCCATGCCCAGATGCCGAGTCCGAGCAACGCCAGACCGAGCAGGAGGGCCAGCAGCAGCGGCAGCAGCGCACGGTCGGGCCCGAGCACATCCTTCAGCGGCATGGGCTCGATGCCGGCAGTGTCCGCTGGCAGAACGGACCGCACAGTGACGGCGGGCACGGGGGCTGCGATGGTTTCCGGCCCGGCCTCCGTCAAGAGCTGGATCTGCGCCGGCGGTAGCTCGATCGTACCCGGTTTCCACGCGGCGAGAGTGTAGACCGCCGTCAGCGTTTCGACGCCAGAGGCGGCCGTATCGCTCTGCATCACTCGACTCGCCGCTGCCTCAACCTGGTCCGGGACATCCAGCGTGTCCGGGAAAAGGATGCGCATGCCGGGCGGCACTTCGACACGCACCGCAACACGGAAATGACCGCCCACGGTGACCGTGTCCGGTTCGAGGGCGGCGCCGTACATCTGAGCGGACGCGGGTAGCCCGTTGCATGCGATGATCGTGGCAAGGGCTGGCCCGCAGAGCATACCACGCATCATCGCCCCATCTTCCGCTCGCGGCGACGAAAGAAGCCGAGCAGGGGTTTCACAACCGACGCATCCGTTCGTACCACGATCTCATCGATGCCCAGCCGTCGAAAGAGGCGTCGCAATTCCGCGCGCTCGAGCGAGAGCAGGCGCTCGAAACTGGTTCGCAACCCGTCGTCGTCACTGTCGATGACCAGCTCTTCGCCCGTCTCGGGATCGATCACGGTCAGCAAGCCGACGGGCGGCAATTGGATCTCGCCACGGTCCTCGATCGCAATGGCGATGACGTCATGTCGCTGAGCGACGAGCCGGAACGTCTTTTCGAACCGGCCGCCTGCCGCGCCGCCGCGCATGTCCCGGTCGGGCGCCTTATCCCCGTTCGCCGGGACGAAGTCGCTCAACAGGAAGATGATACTCCGGTGAGGCAGAAGTCGTCCCGCGTAGTCCAGTGCGCCCGCGATGTCGGTCCCGCGCCCGGCGGGCTGGAAAGCCAGCACATCGCGAATCAGCCGCAATACGTGGCGCCGCCCCTTCCTGGGTGGAACCACGTGTTCGATGCGATCGGTGAAGATGATGAGACCGACGCGGTCGTTGTTGCGCACGGCCGAGAGGGCGAGGACGGCGGCGACTTCGGCGGCGACTTCGGCCTTGAAGCGGCCGCGTGTCGCGAATTGCTCGGATCCGGACAGATCCACGGTCAGCAGCACGGTCAGTTCGCGCTCCTCGACATGCTTCTTCACGTACGGGTGCGCCATCCGGGCGGTCACGTTCCAGTCGATGTTGCGCACATCGTCACCCGCCTGGTACTCGCGGACTTCGGCGAATTCCATGCCCTGGCCGCGGAATACGGAGTGGTACTCACCACCGAAGATGGAATCGACGAGGCCGCGCGTGCGCAATTCGATCTGGCGAACCTGACGGAGGACTTCGCGAGGCACGGCTGGCGCGCGATCGGGTGGCGCGGCCGGAGCGGCAGTCGATGCGGCGAGAGCCGGGCGCCTCCGCCGCGCGAACGGGAACCAGCGCATCACGGCACGGGGATGGTCCCGAAGATACGGTCGACGACATCCTCGGGCGTGACTTCTTCGGCATCCGCTTCGAACGTGGTGATGATGCGATGGCGCAGGACATCGGGACCGATCGCCTTCACATCATCGGGAAGCACGTACGCGCGGCCAGCCAGAAAGGCGTGCGCCCTCGAGCACTCGGCCAGGTAGATCGTCGCGCGTGGCGAAGCGCCGTACTCGATCAGGGGAACGAGATTCGGCAGCCCGTGTGCGAGCGGTTCGCGTGTCGCATGCACGACTTCGACGATGTAGTCCTCGATCTTCTCGTCCATGTAAACGCCCTGGATCGCCGCGCGGGCCTCGAAGATCTCGTCCCGCGATGCGACGTGATCGAGCAGCGCGAGGGGCTTGCCAGCCATGCGGCGCAGGATCTCGCGCTCCACCTGCTTGCCCGGATACGTGACTCGCAACTTCAACATGAAGCGATCGACCTGCGCCTCCGGCAGCGGGTATGTGCCTTCCTGCTCGATGGGGTTCTGCGTGGCAAGCACGAGGAACGGCTCCGGCAGCGGGAACGTTTCGCCACCGATCGTGACCTGGTGTTCCTGCATCGCCTCGAGCAGCGCCGACTGGACCTTGGGCGGAGCGCGATTGATCTCGTCAGCCAGGACGATGTTGGCGAAGATGGGGCCCTTCCTCGCCGAGAATTCGCCCGAACGCTGGTTGTAGATCATCGTGCCGACGACATCGGCGGGCAGCAGATCCGGTGTGAACTGGATGCGCTCGAACGAAGCATCAATGGTTTCCGCGAGCGACCGCACGGTGAGCGTCTTGGCGAGGCCGGGCACGCCCTCGAGCAGAACGTGACCGCCCGACAGCAGCCCGATGAGCAACCGCTCGATCATCGCGTCCTGTCCGATGATCCGCTTCCTCAACTCGGTCCGGATCCGCTCGGCCAGTTCCTGGCCGGTACGGGTTGCCGAAGCCAGCGTTGCTTCGTCCACGCGTTCTCCCGTTCGTTTGGTGCAGATCAGCGCTTGATGCGCGCGCCGCGGTCTTCCTCACGAAACACCCATGCCGCCATGCGCCCCGGCCGGATCCGCGTAATCGCAGTATCCGGCTCGAGATCCCGGAGCGAACCATGATCGGCACCCGGCTGTGCGGCCACCTCGAGCATGGCCCTCGCTCGACCGCTCCATTTACGCCAGTTCGCGGGACGGAGGTCCACCCAACCATTATCGGCGAGTTTCGGATCGCGAGGTGATTGGCCAGGCGCAGGCGCAATCTTCACTTCCGGCCCGCGCAGCAAACGCTGTCCGTCTGCGAGCAGAATCGGCAGGCCGATCGACAGTATGCGAACGCGCAGGTCCGTGTCTTCCCGGATCAGCGCCTCAGCGCGTTCCGCCGCATCGTCCGGATCGAGCGCCGCTGCACCCTTCAAGTCATCGTACAACCACGACAGGATCGCACTCTCGAAGAGCAGCTTCGACAGTCGTGGCGGCCCGAGCATCTCGTAGGCGATGGCTTCGACGCCGTGCTCGGCTTCGAGCGCGGCCATCCGCTCGAGCGCGACCTGGCGCATCACACCGGCGCGGTACGTCGGCCCTGTCGTCGCAGCATCGAGCGCTGCGACAACGTCGCGGCCGGTCGGCCGGCCGACAATCTCGTGCACCACGAGTTGCGCAATCTCTTCCGGCGTGATGAACTCCATCAACCCGAGAGCCGTCAGCGTCTCGAACTCGCCCAGACTGAACAACCCGTTCTCGCCCGCATCGAGCCACACGCCACGCAGCGTTGCGCCGGTCGGTGCGTAAGGCGGATCCTTCATCTGAAACGCGTCATCGAGCGGCACACTGCGCGATGCATCGTGTGCATCGATGGGCCGGCCTCGCCGGCGAACTTCGCCAAACCCGATGCGCTTCCAGCTGATCGCTGCGGTCGGCTTGATCTCCTTCACCGCCGGCGCACCCGGCGTCCTCGCCATCAGGTAGAGCAACAACGTGTGCGCACCGGCGACACCCGCCTTCGCCAGCAACATCCGGCTCGGCCGTTCCTCCGAGTGTGTGAACGGAACGTTCAGTCCCATTCCGCCGGTGCCGGACGTCCCGATCTTTACGTAGCACGCGGTGCCGGCTCGACGCATGCCTTCGAGTGCAATCTGCGTATGTCGGATCAACTGCGGCATGTACAGTGTCGCCAACAGCCGTTCGACGGAATCGAGCGATGCACCCTTTGCTGAAGCTTCGGCGCGCAATTCGGCTGCGCCGTCGAAGATGTTCTGGTACGCGAACGCCGTAGCCGTATTGATGCAGTCGATCAGGATGTCCGGCTTACGGCGCAAAAGCATCGAACCCAACGCAGAGCGCTCGAGCACATCGTCGTTCAACTCGCCATAGATGTCATCCAGCAGACTGGCGCGCAACGTAGCATCGTCCAGCACGCCGGCACGGCTCATCTGCTTCATCGCATCGAGGAGGAAGACATCGCCCCACTCGGCTTCCAGCTTCGTCGCCCGTTTGCGGCCGGCGTCACGATCGAGTTCGTCGACCGCGCTCTCCGCTTCCTCCTGCGTGAGCCCGCATACGATGAGAGATGCCGGCTCGTGTGGCATCAATTCTCGCGCAACGGCCATGCCCACGAGTCCCGATCCTCCGAGGATCAGGACTCTCCGCTTCCCGATCTCCATCCATTTCCTTTCCGTCGATTGCGGCTTCGCCGATCCTGTGGTGAGCGGAGCGCGCGAATCTCATGGCTGCCGAGCGGCCTCCACTCGCCAACCGGCAGACGACCCAGCCGGATGGGTCCGTACCTGAGTCGTATCAGCCGGACGACCGGGTGGCCCAACGCCTCGAACATGCGCCGGACTTCGCGATTCCGGCCCTCCGCCAGCACGAGCCGCAGCCGCCCTGTTCCTTTCATCGGAGAGGCCAACTTCTCGGCCCGCCTGGCTTGCGCGGGTCCGTCGTCGAGCATGACGCCGTTCACCAGCGCTGACATCACACGATCGCCGGGATCGCCAATAATATGCACTTCGTACTCCCGTTCGATGCCGTATCGTGGATGCAGCATGCGATTCGCGACGTCGCCTTCATTCGTCAACAGGAGGAGACCTTCGCTGCCGGCATCGAGCCGGCCGACCGTGAACAGTGCGCGCATCGCATCCGGAAGCAGATCGTAGATCGTCGTCCGGCCCTGCGGATCATGTCGCGTACACACCGCCCGTGGCGGCTTGTGAAACGCGATCCACGTGATGGCCGCGGGCTGCGCGACCACTCCATCGACGGTCACGGTGTCGCGCGTCGGATCGACTTTCGTCCCGAGTTCCGTGACCACGCGGCCGTTCACGCGAACCCGCCCTTCGACGATCAGGGTCTCGGCGTGCCGCCGGGATGCAACGCCCGCACGGGAAAGGAACTTCTGAAGGCGAACCGGCTCCATTCAGCCGCGATACGCCGCGCCCGCCTCCGCCTCTTCGCCTTCCCCGTCCGGCTCCTCATCCGAAGGATCGGCAACCCGGTCCGCTCTGGCCTCATCGGCGCGCGGCGGTCTGTCGGCATGATCCCGAGCCGGGTGAACGCCCAGGTGCAGGGCCTCTGCCTCGACTTCCGCCTCCGTCGAAAGCGGACTCGGTTCCGCCGCGCCGAACGGCGCCGGCACCGGTTCCGGATCCTTTGCCGCCCGCGGTCGCAGAATGACCGGGAGATCGTCCGGGCGAGGCATGTCTTCGAGCGAGTTGAACCCGAAATGCTCGAGGAACTTCTCCGTCGTCCCGTAGAGCAGCGGTCTGCCCAGCGCCTCCGCCCGGCCGACCGGTTGAATCAGCTCGCGATCCTGGAGCGTGCGTAGCACCGCACTCGATTGCACGCCCCGGATCTCCTCGATCTCGAGGCGCCCCAGTGGCTGGCGGTACGCGAGGATGGCCAGGACCTCGAGCGCCGGCATCGACAGGCGTGCAGCCTGCGGCACCGATTGATAACGTTCGAGTACGGTGGCAAAATCCGGGCGGGTGAGGAGCTGGTATCCGCCCGCGACTTCGAACACCTGAAACGCGCGTTCCGTCCGATCGTACTCTTCGCGAAGCGTATCGATCACCGCCGTTACGGTGTCCTCGTCGAGGCGCTCGTCGGCGCGCGCAAGGTCTGCCGCCGTCAGGGGCGCGTCGCTCGCGAACAGCAACGCCTCAATGATCTGCGTCAGCCGCATCCGTCGATTCTTCCTTCCGCTTGTAGAACCACAGCGGCGTGAACGGCTGGCCCTGCCGCATCACGAGTTCCCGCCGCTTGGCGAGTTCGAGACCGGCCAGCAACGTGACCACGCCGTGCAGCCTGTCACCGTATGGGCGGACAAGACGCGCAAACTCGACGCGCATGACCCGCTTCAAGGTCTGTACGATCAATCCGATCTTGTCTTCGAGCGGAACCGCACGTGGCGCTACGTGATGCTCCGGCCTCGGCCTCGCCCGTTCACCAACCGCCAGAGCCGCCGACCACACATCCTCCCAATCGATTCGGAATTCCGTTACCACCGGCGAGGTCCGCGGCGGGACCCAGCCCCGCGCGTGTCGCCGGCGACGGTCCGATTCCGCGGCTTCGAGCCGGAACGCAGCTTCCCGGTAGTGTTCGTATTCCAGAAGCCGGCGTACCAACTCGGCGCGCGGGTCCTCGAGGACTTCTCCTTCCGCCACCCGCCGCGGCAGAATCATCTGCGCCTTGATCCGCACCAGCAATGCAGCCATCTCGAGGAACTCACCCGCCCGATCGAGTCCGAGCGAACCGACTCCTTCGATCGCGGCAAGGAACTGCGCCGTGATCTGTGCGATCGGGATATCGAATATGTCGATGTCCTGCTCGCGAATCAGATGCAACAGGAGCTCGAGCGGCCCGGTGAACCGTTCGAGTTCGACGACGAATGCGCCTTCCTCGCCGTACACCGCTCCGTTCACGTCGACCATTCGATCAGCGCCATGGACATGTCCGACAGCAGGTCCGCAGGAATCAGAAGGTATGTGATCGCCCCGGACAGAAGCAGCAGCACGAACACGAGAACACCCCACCGCTCCAGCCGGCGATACTGTTCGGCCATGGACCGGGGCAGCAGGTGATAGATGAGGCGCGAACCGTCCAGCGGCGGGATCGGCAGAAGATTGAACACCGCAAGCACGAAGTTCAGCCGGATTCCTGTCTCGAGCATGCGTTCGAGCGTCGGGCCCGCGACCGCGATCGACGGGACCGCCCGCGTCAGGTACACCAGCCCGATGAGCGCGAGCGTACACGCAATGCCGAGCACAAAATTCGACATCACACCTGCCAGAGAAACCAGGATGTCCCCCCGCCGGAAATGTCGGAAATTCGACGGGACCACCTGTACTGGCTTCGCCCACCCGATCAGGAAACCGGACCCGCTCCCCACCAGCATGGCCGGCACGATCAGGGTGCCGAACAGATCAATGTGCGGGATCGGATTGAGTGTGAGCCGGCCCATCTGGCGGGGCGTGGGATCACCCTCCCGGTCGGCCACCCAGGCATGCGCCCACTCGTGGATCACGAACGAGAAGAGCAGGACCGGCACGAGAATGAGGACGTCCATGGGCGCGGAAAACTACCGTCGCCTCCCAGCCCGCGCCACCCCGCAAGCACGCCCCGGAGGTTGACACCCGACCCATTCAGCCGATACCTTTCGCGGTTGTCATACACGCTGTCCAGAGGGGTATCGAGTTGGCGAACACGAAGAGTGCCGAGAAGAAGATCCGGCAGGACCGCAAGCGCCGCGCGAACAATCGTGCACAACGCTCCCGGTTGCGCACGGTCATCAAGAAGGTCACAACCGAGAAGGACGCGGTCGCCGCAGCCGAAGCACTCAAGGAAGCGGAGGCGCTTCTCGACCGTTTCGCCTCACGGCACCTGATTCATCGCAACAGAGCCGCCCGCAAGAAGTCGCAACTCGCACGTCACGTCGCCAGCATCGCACGCTGACCCGTACGGTCCGGCCGAGCGGTCCGGGCCGCGGGATCTCAAAAACAACTTCAACGTCAGATCGAACGGCCGTTAACGGTCGGTTATTGAGGCTGCAAGGGAATCGAGTGTCTCGCGTCAGCCGAACATGTCCAGGGTCTGGGGGTCCACAGGCACAGGTGAGGGCTGACCGGCCGGGTCACTTGCGCTGTTCGGTTCCCGCAGGACGTCAGGTGGGTTGCTGGTGCTCGGAGTTCGCGAGGTGGCCGGCGAGGTCTTCCGCTGCGCGGGTTCTGTCTTGCGATGCTTCGTGCCGCTGGCGCGGGGGCTGGTGCCGGCGCGTTCCCGGGCATTGCGGGCGGCCGTCTTCTGGCGTGGCTCGGCTGGTTCCTTGCCACGTGCTTCCGGCTGTCCGTCCGGGGCTGTACCGGACAGGCGGGCGGGAGGCTGATGTCGCAGCCAATCGCGGTTGTGGATGCGGTCGCGTTCGCTCCAACCGCTTTCGATTCCCTTCATGGCTGCCTGTGCCATCGCCAGCTTTGCATCGAGGTCGTCAGCGTAGTGCAGGAGCAGTCCTTCGAGGATGTGCGGTTCGCGCGGGCTCTGCCACTCGTATCGCCCCTGATGGCTGGCTATGAGGTGTTCGAGCAGGAGCCGGCGTTGGTGCGGGATGCCGAGTTCGACGGCGGCGCTCCGGACCATTTCGAGCCCGAGCAGGATGTGGCCGAGCAACCGACCCTCGTCGGTGTAGGGGAATCCGGGCTGTGCGCCGATCTCCCTGACCTTGCCGAGGTCGTGAAGGAGCGCGCCGGTCAGAAGCAGGTCGCGATCAATGGCTGCGCCGTAGTGACGCGCGAGTTGATGACAGATCGCGGTGACGGAAAGCGTGTGCTCGAGGAGCCCGCCGAGGTGTGCGTGGTGATTGCGAGTGGCAGCGGGGGCGAGCCGGAATCCGTGTCCGGCTTCGGAGTCCGGCGCGAGCAGTGTCTGGACGAGTGCGCGAAAGTGCGTGTCCTGAATCGATGCAATAACCGCCTGAAGTTCTGCCTCCATCGCAGCTGCATTGCGTTTCGAGCCGGGCAGGAAGAGGTGCAGCTCATCGAGTGTTACGCGGATTGGCGCGACGTCCTGAAGTTGCAGTATTGCGTGCATCGGATCGATGACGAGACCGCGCACGCCGATGTAGATGCCGGGCCGGATCCAGGCCGCTGCGGCGCCGGCATCGAGTCGTGCCTGGATGCGTTCGCGCGCATCCGTGAGCAGCAGATCGAGAGAACCGTCGGTCCGGGCGTCGGCGTGGAGAACGGCGTAACACGCGACTATGGGCGAGTGTTCGGAGAGGCTGGCGATGGCTGGCCATGGCAATGGCGCGGGGCGAACCCAGTCGGCGGGACTCGGCAGTCGCGCCCCTGTCACGCCGCGCCCACCGGTCGTTCGGTCCCTTCCCAGACCGTGCGCCCGGCCACAATGGTGCGCACGGGCCGCCCGCGCAGCCGGCGTCCGATGAACGGAGAATTGCGGCTCTTCGAGTGGAATCGCATTGCCTCAACGACCCATTCCGCGTCCGGATCGAAGACGGTCACATCGGCCGGGCTGCCCCGCTGGAGGGTTCCGCCCGGCAGTCGAAATGCACGCGCGGGCGCGCAGCTCATCCGCTCGACGAGCGTGCACAGATCGATGACGCCGGCGTCGACGAGTTCCGTCATGGCGAGCCCGAGTGCGGTCTCGAGTCCGACGAGTCCGAACGGTGCATCGTCAAACGCCTGCTCCTTCTCGTCGTAATGGTGGGGCGCGTGATCGGTGGCGATGACGTCGAGGGTCCCATCGCGCACGCCCTCGATCACGGCTGCCCGATCCTCGGCCGACCTGAGCGGTGGGTTGACCTTGGCTTCCGTTCGATAACCGTCCGCGGCTTCATCAGTCAGTGTGAAATGGTGAGGCGTTGCTTCGGCGGTAACGGGCACGCCCTGTGCCCTTGCCTGTCGGATCATGGCGACGCCGGCGCGCGTCGAAACGTGCTGGATGTGGAGGCGCCCGCCGGTCAGTGCACTCAGCATCAGGTCACGCGCAATCATCACATCTTCGGCGGCGTTCGGGATACCCGTCAGGCCGAGGCGAGTCGAGACGACGCCTTCATTCATGGCACCGCCGCGGGAAAGGGTCAGTTCCTCGCAGTGTGATGCGACGGGGATGCCGAGGGTTCGGGCGTAGGAGAGGGCGAGTCGCATGAGGCCCGCGTCGCTGACGGGACGGCCATCGTCCGTGATCGCGACGGCACCGGCATCGACCATCTCGCCGATCAACGTGAGACGCTCTCCCTTCTGGCCGACAGAAATCGCGCCACACGGGTGAACGCGGGCGAGTCCCGCGCGCAACCCCTGCGCGCGAACGAAGCCGACGGCAGCCGGGTCATCGACGGGCGGATCCGTATTCGGCATCGCACACACCGCCGTGAAGCCACCCGCCGCAGCGGCCAATGCTCCTGTTGCGATGGTCTCCTTGTGTTCACCGCCGGGCTCGCGCAGGTGCACATGCAGGTCGATCAGGCCGGGGCATACGATGAGATCCGCGCACTCGACGACGATGGCATCGTCCGGCGCGCTCAGACCCCGGCCGATGCCCTGCACCGTGGCATCGGCGAGAAGCACATCGCACACATCGTCCGTACCCGTCGATGGGTCGATGACGCGGCCGGCGCGGAGCAGAATCGGTCTGGTCATCGCTGGTTGATCAGCCTTCCTGTTTTGCAGCTTCGGCGCGCTCGGGCACACCGCCGGCCAGCAGGTAAAGGACGGCCATGCGCACGGCCACGCCGTTCGTGACCTGGTCGAGGATCACGGCATTCGGGCCATCTGCGACATCGCTGTCGATCTCGACGCCCCGATTCATCGGGCCCGGGTGCAGGATCAGAAGATCGCGCGGCGATCGCTCGACGCGTTCGCGCGTCACGCCGAACACGCGGTTGTACTCGCGCAGCGAAGGTACGAATCCAGCTTGCATGCGTTCCAGTTGCAGGCGCAGCACGTTGAGGACATCGGCCCATTCGAGGGCTTCGTCGACGCGGTCGAAGACCTGTACGCCGAGTTCTTCAATGCCGATCGGCAGCAGCGTGCGGGGTGCACAGACGGCGACGCGCGCGCCCAGTTTCGTGAGTCCCCACAGGTTCGAGCGCGCCACGCGTGAATGCAGGACATCACCGACAATGCAGACGTTGAGTCCTGCGATGCGCCCGCGATGATCGCGAATCGTGAGCATGTCGAGCAGCGCCTGCGTGGGGTGCTCGTGCTGGCCGTCACCCGCATTCACGACATTGGATGGGATGCGTTCGGCGAGGAAACGCGCTGCCCCCGACGAGCCGTGGCGGATCACGACCATGTCGATGCGCATCGCTTCCAGGTTGCGCGCCGTGTCGACCAGCGTTTCGCCTTTGGAAACACTGGAACCCGTGGACGTGATGTTCACGGTGTCCGCGGACAGCCGCTTCTCGGCAAACTCGAACGAGATGCGGGTCCGTGTCGATGCTTCGAAGAAGAGATTGACGATGGTCTTGCCACGCAGGACCGGGACCTTCTTGATCGTGCGTTCGCTGATTTCCTTGAATGGCTCTGCGGTGTCGAGGACGGCCAGGATCTGTGCGGCCGTGAGTCCCTCGAGTCCGATCAGATCCTTGCCGAGGAAGGTGTCCGGAGCGCTCACGAAGTTGGCTCCGTATGCAGTTCGACGGCCAGCCGGCCGTCCAGTTCGGGCACGAGGACGTCGACGCGCTGGGCCGGTCCGGCCTGAATGTGCTTGCCGACGATGTCGGGCTGGATTGGTAGTTCGCGGCCGCCCCGGTCTACGAGCACACACAGGAAGATGCGCGCAGGCCGGCCGAAATCCGCGAGTTCATCGAGAGCAGCCCTCACGGTGCGGCCGGTATAGCACACGTCATCGACGATGACGACTCGCCGCCCATCGATTCCGGCCGCAGGAAGGCGCGTCTCACCGAGAACGGGGCGTGGCCCGATGGCGGTCAGATCATCGCGGTACAGTGTGATGTCGAGCGTACCAACCGGGGGACGGGCGCCTTCCGCGCGCTCGATCTCATCCGCGATGCCGTGCGCGAGCTGGACGCCCCTTCGCTGGATGCCGATGATGGTGAGATCCGCGACGCCCTGGTTCCGTTCGACGATCTCACGGGCCATTCGCGCAATCGCGCGCTCGACGGCCCTTCCATCCATCAGCAATTGTCGCTCGCCCTGGCCCATTCGGGTGGTGAAGACCTCGGTGCCGGAGACGGGGCGGAAGGGTAGTGCGCGGTCCCGCCGGCTGTCAACGCCGGGCCGTGAAGAAGTCCCGCAGGAGATCCCCTGCCTGGGAGGCAAGTACGCCCCGTGTGATCCGCGCGCGATGGTTCAGTCGCCTGTCCTGCGCGATGCAGCCCAGCGAACCGCACATCCCGGTCTTCGGATCCGATGCGCCATAGACGAGGCGGGCGACCTTCGCGAGCACGAGGCTGCCCGCGCACATCGCACACGGCTCGAGGGTGACGTAGAGTGTCGTGTCGAGAAGTCGTGACACGCCCATTCGCTCTGCCGCCGTCCGCAGCGCAACCATCTCCGCATGCGCAGTCGGGTCCGCGACCGTGCGCGTCAGATTATACGCCTCGCTGACGATCCGGCCCGAATGCACCAGGACGGCACCGACCGGGACCTCATCGACGAACACCGCTGCACGCGCCTGCTCGAGCGCGCGCTGCATCCACATCGCGTCGTCGGGTTCCTGTTCTTCGAAGTCGGGGCCCGGACCGACCGCACTGCCCGGCTCCGTTTCGCCCAGCGCCACCGGCAGTAAGCGAATGCCCCGCGATCGCGGTTTGTCTCGCGCGATCCAGCCCTTGTCGGACAGAATGTGCAGCAGATGCGACACCGAACGTGTGCTGCGGATGCCGAGTGCTTTGCCGATCTCACGGATCGACGGCTGAAAACTGTTTCGCTGCAAGTATTCGACGACGTAGTCGAGAACCTGCTGTTCGCGTTCGGTCAATGTCTGTGGCATGAACTCCGCGTGCGCGATCATCGTTGCGCGCCGTCCAGCAGGGACAGGAAAAAGGGCGCCGCCGATCCCGTGGATCGACTCGCGCCCTTCGCGATCGCCGCGTGCGCCTCGCGGCACGCACTGCACGACCCCTCCGCGTTGTGATTGCCCCTCCTGGGTTCGAACCAGGACTCTCCTGATCCAGAGTCAGGCGTGTTGCCAATTACACCAAGGGGCAGCAACACCTCATCATAAGCGCCGTTCAGCAGCCGGGTCAAGTTTCGTGCCGCGTCGCGAACAGTCGTTCGATCGCGGCGTCCAGTCGGTGTAACGTTCGATCCCGGCCCAGTATGTGTACGACCTCGAAGATGCCCGGTGAGACGGCCTGTCCCGTGAGCGCCACGCGCAACGGATGGATGAGCCTGCCCGCGCCTACGCCGATCTGCTCGGCACGTGAGCGTAACGAGGCTTCGAGCGCAACTTCATCCCATTGCTCGAGGGCGGCCCAGTCAACACGGAGCTGTGCAAGGCGTTCGCCGGCCACTGCGCCGTCTTTCCAGTGCTTGTCGATGGCGTCCGGCGAGTACTCGACCGTATCGCTGAAGTAGGACAACATCTGCGTCACCATATCATCGATACTGCGAGCGCGGACTTTGAGCAGGTCAATCAACGAGTACAGGCGCGCCGAACTGGAATCGAGTTCGGCGGGCGAGGCGTCGCGCGTCTCGAGCCGTTCGAGGACGAGCGGCGCGAGTGCAGCCGCATCCATGCGGGTCAGATGCTGCCCGTTCAACCACTGGAGTTTGCGCACGTCGAAGACCGCGCTCTTCTTGTTGAGCCGCTCGAGCGTGAATCGATCGATCAGTTCGTCGACCGTGAAGACCTCCTCGTCCGTCCCCGGTGCCCAGCCGAGCAGCGCAAGGAAATTGACCATTGCGGCCGGCAGGATGCCCCGGTTGCGATACTCGCCGACTGCGGTCGCGCCATGTCGTTTGGATAGCCGCTTGCCGTCCTCGCCCAGAATCAGAGGCACGTGGGCGAAACGCGGGACGGCAGCGCCGAGCACGCGATACAGCAGAATCTGCTTGGGCGTGTTCGAGATGTGATCGTCACCGCGCATTACGAGCGTGATGCCCATCGCAATGTCATCGCTCACGACCGCAAGATTGTAGATCGGCGTGCCGTCGTTGCGCAGGATGATGAAGTCTTCGATCTCGTCGTTCTCGAACGCGATCGTTCCGTGCACTGCATCATCCCACGACGTGGTCCCGGCGGGCACGTGAAAGCGGAGTGTGTGCGGTTCGCCTTCGCGCGCGCGCTGCTCGGCCTCCATTGCATCGATCGTGCGCAGGCAGTGCCGATCGTAACGGAACGCGCCCTCGCCGCCTGCCGCGGCCACGCGTCTCGCCTCGAGCTGGGCCTGCGTGCAGAAGCATCGATACGCAGCGCCGGCTTCGAAGATGCGCCGTGCATCGGCGCGATGCCGGTCGATGCCTTCCGCCTGAAAGTACGGCCCTTCGTCCCAATCCAGGCCTAGCCACCCGAGACCATCGAGGATCACCTGCGTCATCGGCTCGTCCGAGCGGGCCCGGTCCGTATCCTCGATGCGCAGCACGAAGACGCCACCGCTTTTGCGTGCCAGCAACCAGTTGAACAGCGCCGTCCGCGCACCGCCGACATGCAGGTAGCCGGTGGGCGACGGCGCGAAGCGAACCCGATGTGACGTGTCATTCATGCGCGGAAGACTATCGACAGCCGTCGTTCTTGCACAATCGGACGCTTTGGAATGGGCGACATGCAGGCAGAGCCAGGGAGCATCAGGTGTGCGACCGGGAAACGGGTGTGGGTGCGGGAGGACAACGACCGGAAAACGGGTGTGGGTGCAGGTGATGCAAGGTGTGGGTGAGGAAACAGCGGGCGAAACGGCGGGTGGGGAACCGGCTGCGCGCTTGGCGGCCCCTGGCCGCCGGTGCTCATCCCCGCCCGCAGTCAACCCGACGGTTCCCCACTCCCCACCGTATCACCCACGCCCACACCCCCACCCGCAGTCAGTTCCTGTCAGAAGCGTGGTCCCAGCCTGACGAACAGGCGGAGGCCGCGGTCTTCGCGATCGAGTGGAACGGCGCCGTAGATGCCGAATCCGCCGAGGATGATGCCGGCGCCGGCATCGTACAATGTGCGTGTGTCGGAGCGGCCGGCGATGCGGTCCTGCTCGAGAGCCCAGCCGCGTCCGGCATCGAAAAAGACGGTCCAGTCGACGTCGGAGTCCATGGACCAACCGTAGTCATCGTCATCATCCGAGTGACCGAAATGCAGGTCCATGCCGCTGCGATACTCGAACTGGACCATCGCGAAACGATCGCAGCCGTAGGACGGAAAGAATGCCGCCGGCGAGTCTGCATCGTCCTCGTCGCGGACGACGAACGCGTTGCGCGCACCGCAGTCGGCGGAGAACAGCGAGTAGCCGGGCAGGCCGCCCGCGCCGCCGAGCGCGTGCTGGAATTGCGGCGGGAGCGCGCGCGAGTCGAGGGATCCGCCCGCGACGACGCGCATGCCGAAGATGCCACCCGGTCCGGCCGGTTGGTACCGGCGCAGATCGACGAGCCCGGTCGTATAGCCCGAGGTGAAGTCGAGTCCAGGTGCAAAGCCGTGCGTCGCCCCGGCCAGCGCGGCCGTGGCCGGCACACTCAGCGTGCCGTCGAGCACATGCGCCAGCTCTGCCTTCGCCAGCCAGCCACGTGTGCGGAAGTCCGGCTCCCAGCGGTCATCCCAGGCCACACTGGCCCGGACCAGGCGCACATCGCCTTCGGCGACAAGGGGCTGGGCGCGCCACACGTGATCATCGTTGAACAGCGTCCATGGATCGCGTGCAGCCAGGGAACGATGTGTCTCGTCGCGATACTCGAAGGTTACGTCGAGTGGCGTCCTGGGCGGCGCGATGCGTGCAAACGCACTCCAGCCTTCCCGCTCGTAGTAGTCGCGCTGGTCCTCATGGAAAAGCGATGCAGCGAGCGATGCCTCGAGGTTGGTCAGGCTCCATGACTCGATCGGATCGACGGTCGAACGCGCGGTTGCGCCAATCCGCACGGCTCGCGTGCCGAGGGACTGTTCGAATCGCGCCAGATACCCCATGCGCCGCGTGTCCGTGAGCGGACCAACGTCCGTGCGCCAGACGGCGAGTGCTTCGAGCCGTGAGCCCCACGCGCCGCCGGTTCGGATATCGGGTCCGATCTGTACCGGTAGACCTTCCACACGGTTGTAGTTCTGCGCCACGCGGACGTCCAGGCGCGCGTGGCCGCGCCAGTCACCGTCATCCCATCGATCCTCGTCGGTCCAGCGAGCGGGTGCGTCATGGAAACGCTCGGCGGTCGCCAGCAGATCGAACCCTTCGCCGAACACCGTCACGGTCCCGGCCAACCTCGCCGCATCCTCGCCGCTCAGAGCACCGTCCACGACCGTGATGTCACCGTCTACCATCGCGCCCGGCTCGAGGATGACGTCGGCCCGGACTGCGACGAGTTCGCCGCGGATCGTGCCCGCAACCCGAAGCACACCATCGCTCACGGCCACGTTCCCATCAATCGTTTCGCTCGAAGCGAGCGTTGACATCCCGTAGAATCGTCGCGTAGCAGGGTCATCGAGGAGGGCTCGGACGTGGCGTGCAGTTTCTCGAGGAAGGCCTGACCGTCGCAGATCGTAGTCCTGGGCCTGAACGGACGCGGCAACGGCGAGCGCAAACAGGACGGTGGCGGCGACGCGCATGCTCGTTCTCCTCTGCTTGCCCGGAAACGCCGCGACGCCGCCGGATTGCGGGTTCCGGTGGCTGCGGCGGTGTCGACCTTCCTACGGGCCCGTCGAGAAACGGGTTTCATCTGAGCCAACAGTTCCTGCAAACAGGAAGTGCCGGATCCGATGGATCGTGTGTTTGAAGGAACTGTTGGGCCCGCGGAACGGCCAAACGTCCTTGCCGCGGGTTGTATCGACGCCCGATCGGCCTATCTTACGCCCCGCTTTTTCCGGCCGGTCGTGCAGACGCCGCCGGCCGACCAAACCGATCGATCATCATGAAGACTGACATCGAGATTGCGCAGACTGCCCGGCTGCGGCCGATCGTGGACATTGCCGCGCGCGCCGGGCTCGGCGAGGATGACCTCGAGCTGTACGGGCGTTACAAGGCCAAGGTTCGACTCGAAGCGATCAGGGATCGGCCGGAATCGGCACTGCTCGTCCTCGTGACCGGTATCCACCCCACACCGGCCGGCGAAGGCAAATCGACCGTGTCCGTGGGTCTTGCCGACGGTCTGAGCCGGATCGGCCGGCGCACCGTGCTGGCGCTGCGCCAGCCGAGCCTTGGCCCCGTGTTCGGCATCAAGGGTGGTGCCACCGGCGGCGGCTATTCGCAGGTTGCTCCGATGGAGGACATCAACCTCCACTTCACGGGCGACTTCCACGCGATCACGTCCGCGCATGCCCTGCTGTCTGCACTGCTCGACAATCATCTCCAACAGGGCAACGAGTGCGGCATCGACACGCGGCGCATCACGTGGAAGCGTGCGATCGACATGAACGACCGCGCGCTTCGCCAGATCGTGGTCGGCCTGGGCGGTGCGGCCAACGGAGTACCCCGTGAGGACGGTTTCCTGATCACGGCTGCCTCCGAGGTGATGGCGATCTTCGCGCTCGCCTCTGACCGCCGCGACCTCGAGGAACGCCTTGGCCGCATCATTCTCGGCTCGGACCGGCACCGACAGCCCGTGCGAGCGTCCGCCCTTGGCGCGGCCGGCGCAATGACGCTCCTGCTCAAGGACGCGATCCAACCCAACCTGGTGCAGACTCTCGGTGGCACGCCCGCATTCATTCACGGCGGTCCGTTCGGCAACATCGCACACGGGTGTAATTCGCTGATCGCGACGCGCGCCGCACTCCGCCTTGGCGATGTTGTCGTGACCGAGGCCGGCTTCGGTGCCGACCTCGGTGCCGAGAAGTTCTTCGACATCAAGTGTCGCGCCGGCGGCCTTCGCCCTGCTGCTGCCGTCGTCGTGGCCACGGTACGCGCCCTCAAGATGCACGGCGGCGAGGCCCTCGCCGACCTCGCACACGAGAACGTCGGGGCCGTTGAGCGCGGCCTCGCCAACCTGCGCCGCCATGTCGAGAATGTCGCGCGATTCGGTGTCCCGCCGATCGTTGCGGTCAACCGGTTCGCATCCGATACCGCCGCGGAACTCGCGGCCGTCGTGAACGCGTGCGAGGAACTCGGCGTGCCCGCACGCGTGGCCGATGTACATCGCCTCGGTGGCGAAGGCGCCGAGGACCTCGCCCAGACCGTCGTCGATATCGCAACGAACGGGAAAGCCAGCTTCTGCCCGCTCTACTCCCTCGCCCAGCCTCTCAAGGACAAGATCGAGACCATCGCGAAGACCATCTATCACGCCGATGGCGTCAGCTATCTGCCTGCGGCATCGCGCGAGATCGAACGCATCGAGGCCATCGGCATGCGTGATGTGCCCGTATGCATGGCGAAGACACAGTACTCCTTCTCCGATGATCCGTCGCTTCGCGGCGCACCCACCGGCTTCGAAATCACGGTCCGTTCCGTTACGCCGTCCGCAGGCGCGGGTTTCGTCGTCGCATACACGGGCGACATCATGACGATGCCTGGCCTGCCGAAACGCCCCGCCGCCGAGAACATGAACGTTGCACACGACGGCACGATCTCGGGCCTTTTCTGACGCCGCTCAGGCTTAACGACCGCGTCCCCTGCCGGAAAAGGATTCAAGGAGACTTCGATGATACGACGAGTTGCTGCGATTGCGACGTCGATCTTCCTTGTCGCGTCCCTGACAGCGGTCGTGCTCGGCTCGACGGCATGTGGTTCAATCGATGCTGGCAGCCAACGTGTTTACCGATTGGGGGATAGGGTCGTCCACCCTGTTCGCTGGGACACGCTTTATACGATCGGAGCACCGCCGCAGATACCACATTGTTGCTACCCAGGCTCATCACGGCGAGGGGCGGCTTGCTCTTCGCTTACGACTATGCGGCAGGCCGGCTGCTATCGTTCGACCGTCAAGGACGCTTGAGATGGACGTTCGGTCGCAAGGGCAGAGGTCCCGGGGAGTTCGCCAATCCACTGCACCTGTTCGTTACGGCAGATGGTGCCATCTGGGTGACCGACGGTTGCGCCGGGAGGATCGCAATCGTAACTGGCGCAGGCGAACTGCGCGAGCACATCGGTTTCGACGGCCGCCCCATCATGCGGCTATAGCCGCGAGACAGCGGCCGGCTCGTTTCCCCGATTCAGGCCGATGCTCTTTGGCTTGCACTCGAATCGAACGGCCAGGTGATCGAAGCAGCTCTTCTTCCAACGCAAGCGTTGCGTGACGCAGATCCTGCGGTTCGTACTCCATATGTGGCGATGTCTTCGCAGGGCACGACCTGGGCGATGGCGTTCTTTGCGGCAAACCCGCTTCTATCACGAGGAGCCCAGCCCGACGATTCTCGCCTTACGGCCCATCGACGATTGACCGGGAAGCTGCTTTGCGAACGGCTCACGGAAGCTCGTGTGGCCACGGAGCCAATTCGGGATCCGGGTCGGGCCGGGAATCAGAAGGGTTGGCCGGGCTGCGAGACCAGCGACGGACGGAGAATGCGATGACGATTGCGCCCAGGATCAGGGCAAGGACAGGCAGAACGTAGACGGTCAGATTGAAGCCGCGAGCTTCGGGTTCGAGCAGAATGAACTCGCCATAGCTGGCAACGAAATGCTGCTTCACTTCCTCGGGCGTCTTCCCTGCTTCGAGCTGCTCACGAATGATTGCGCGCATGTTCTGCGCGAGGGAGGAGGGAGAGTCCTGCAAGGAAAGGCCCTGGCAGACAACGCAGCGGAGGTCGGACGCGACTTCGCGAACCAGCACGTCAATCCGTGTTTCTTCAACGATGACCGGCGTGGTGTCGCGGCTGGTCTGTGCATCGCCTGCAACGGGCACGAGCGACAGCGCCACGATGGTTGCCGGGATCAACTGCGCCAGCCGCATCACTCGGGACGTGCTCCGGCGGCAAGGAGCGGGTCGATGACGGAGCGGAGCAGTCGCTCGGTGACGACACCCACCTGCTTGTGTACGACCTTGCCGTGCCGATCGATGACGAACGTTTCGGGCACACCGAAGAGTCCGTAGTTGACGGCCGTCTTCGAGCCGGGATCGAGCAAGGACGGGTACTCCTGCCCACCCATGGCTTCGATCCAGCGGCGCGCGTTGTTCGGCGTGTCCTCGTACACGACGCCAAAGAAGCGGACGGGCTGGCCCGCATAGTGCAGCGCCGCGAGGCTCAGATCCTCGTGCTCGTATCGGCATTCAAGGCACCAGGACGCCCAGAAGTTGAGGACGACGACGTCACCGCGCATGTGCGCGAGCCGGACCGAATCGAGTACCTCGGTCGGGTCCATCAGCGGCAGCGCGAAATCGGGCGCATCGCGACCGGGCAGCGGCGAGATGATCCGACTCGGATCGCGCGTCAGCCCGAACGCGAGCACGCCGACGAGCGAAACCGCAACCACAAGGCCGATCAGCGAGCGACGCCAGTTCACGAGACCTCCACGAGGTCCTCTCGCGGGGCACGTACGATGACCCGGCGGCGCCGCTTCGGGAGCGAAGCGAGAATCCCGCCCGCCGCCGCGATCAGGCCGCCGACCCAGATCCACCACACCAGCGGTTCCACGATGACGCTCAGCGTCGCCGTCGACCCATCCTCCGCGAAAGCCAGCAGGTTGACGTACAGATCGCGGTCCGGGCGACTGCGCACAGCGGGTGTCGTGACGGGCTCGGGCCGGCCGTTGTATACGTTCTGGCGAGGATCCATGCGGCCCAGCTCCCTGTCGCCCTCGAATGCCGTCAACTCGGCCGCAATGACCCAGCGATGCGGCTCTTCCCATGCCGTCACGCGATCCAGACGGACTCGATAGCCTTCCAGCTCCATGCTCTGGCCGGGTTCGAGCGTAACATCGCGTTCCGAACGGAACGTCGATGATGCGGTGATTCCTACCGCGATCGCGATCACGCCAATGTGCGCGATATAGCCACCATAGCGACGATGGTTTGCGGCGATCAGCCGGTACAGTGCCTGGCCGATACCTTCGCCGTGCGTACGATGTCGCGCGGCCGCACCGAGCACGAACTCCTGTACGTTCGCCACCAGTGTGAACGCGCAGAAGGAGAACGCGACCAGCGCCCACGGATCACGAAGACCCAGAGCGAACGCGACCGCGAAGGTGACCGCGAGCGCGACCGTCGGCGCGCGCAGGCGCTGCGTCGCGCGCTCACCCGCGCCGCCACCCCATGGGAGGATCGGCCCGATGCCCACCAGGAAGACCAGCGCCAACGTTATCGGCACGGTCATGCGGTTGAAGAAGGGTGCACCGACACTGACCTGAACACCGCGCACGAGTTCGGCCACCAGAGGGAACAGCGTGCCCAGCAGGACCGTGAACGTGAATGCCGTGAACAGGAGGTTATTCACGAGGAAAACACCTTCGCGCGAGACGGCATTCTCCAGGTTGCCGGGCGTGCGCAGTTCACCGCTTCGTCCCGTCAGCAGAACCAGCGAGAAGACCAGAACCACGGCAATGAACGAGAGGAAGAACAGACCGATCGTGCCTTCCGTGAAGGCGTGAACGGACGAGAGCACGCCACTGCGCGTGAGGAAGGTGCCGAGTATCGTGAGCAGGAATGTGCTCACGATCAGACTCAGGTTCCAGACCCGCAACATGCCTCGCCGCTCCTGCACCATTCCCGAGTGCAGGAACGCCGTCGCGGTGAGCCACGGCATGAATGACGCATTCTCGACCGGGTCCCACGCCCAGTAGCCGCCCCAGCCGAGCACGTCGTAGGACCACCACATCCCGGCGATAATCGCAAGCGAGAGAAACACCCAGGAGACCAGCGTCCACCGGCGCGTCACGCGCAACCACGCATCATCGACGCGCCCCGAGATCAGCGAGCCGATCGCGAATGCAAATGGCACGCTCATGCCGACGTACCCGAGGTAAAGCAACGGCGGATGGACTGCCATCAGAATGTGGTTCTGAAGCAGTGGATTCGGACCCGGCCCGTCCACTGGGACGGGACTGATTTCGGACCACGGATTCGCGGGTCCGACCAGCAGCAGGTAGAAGAACACGCCGATCCCGAGCAGAACGGCATTGGCGTAAATGGCCAGCGTCCCGAGGCCTCGGCGTGTCGTGTAGACCGCGGCGGCCGTGTAGGCCGAGAGCACCAGGCCCCAGAACAGGATCGAGCCCTCGAGCGAACTCCACAACGAGATGATCGTGATGTGCGTCGGTGTCGCAGTGCTCCCCACTTGTGCCACGTATTCGATGCTGAAGTCGTGAGCGAGCAGGGCGAACACCATCGCCATGTTGGCGACGATCATCAGTCCGAACACGGCGTACGCTGCCTGACGCGCACTCTCGACCAACCCCGGGCTCCGCTGGCGTGCGCCCAGCACCGCCGCAATCATGCCCCACATCGCGACACCGAACGCGACCGTACACGCCGAGTAACCGATGATGCGGGTCACGTGCTCACACCATGTTGCC
Source organism: Longimicrobiales bacterium (assembly GCA_050732695.1). GTDB lineage: Bacteria > Gemmatimonadota > Gemmatimonadetes > Longimicrobiales > RSA9 > JBFFZF01. The sequence goes on from JBOHRL010000037.1 coordinate 119,336, forward strand.
GGCTGCAACGCTCACCGCACATCATGCAGCACGCCTCGCCGGCACCGATCCCGCGCAGGACTGTCATTGCCCCGGATCCTTGACCAATGTCCTGAACATCTTCTCCGGATCGTGCCCCTCTTCCGGGACACGATACTCATTCGAGTGCTTCACCATCAGGTTCGACGACTCGAACACGCCGGCACGCGTATACCTGCCCTCGACGATCACGCCGATGCCTTCCCGGAACATCGCTGGCGGGGCCTTCACCGCATGGACGCGCACCTGCTTGCCGGTTTCGTCCTGCATCGTAAAGCGGAGATCCAGCTGCTGTGCATTCCACTCCACGCTGTTGGGCGCGACGAGGCCGCCCAGCCTCGCCGGCTCGTCGTACGCAGCCTCGCCCTTCGCCAGCAGTTCGCCCGGCGTCAGGAAATAAACCAGATTGTTACTGATCCCGCCCGTGAGGAGATAGCCGAATCCCGAGAGAATCACGACTATAGCAAGGATGAGCCCGATGCGCGGGCCCGATTTCGCGTTCGCCATCGTCAGTCCTCCACCTCGCGACCTTCGCTCAACCTGCGTTGCGCAAGCGCGCGCCGGCGCAACAGGTAACTAACGTAACAGCCCAGCACGAGCCACGTGACTGCGTACGCGGCTATGATGAAACTCCACTCAGACATGGACGGCTCCTTCGCTGAGCGCCCGTTCTTCCGATCTCATCGCCTCCGCCCGCTCGAGGCGCGCGACGTGGTAGCGCATCGCAATGAAAAAGATCACAATGAAGAGAAACGCAAATGCGTTCAAACGCATGCCCAGCACATAGATCGCGTCCACCGTCTCGGGCGTCGACTGTGGCTGATGCAGTGTACGCCACCAGCGCACGGACATGTATACGATCGGCACGTTGATCGCGCCCAGAATGCCGACGGCCGCACTCCACCGGCCTCTGCGCTCGTCGTCTTCAGTGAACGCACGCAGCGCGAGATAGCCAACAAAGATCAGGAACAGGATCGCGGTTGAAGTCAGGCGAGGATCCCAATCCCACCAGACCCCCCAGGTCGGCTTTGCCCAGATCATGCCGAGCGCGAGCGTGAGGCCGATCAGAACGGTCGAGACCTCGGCCGCCGCGGCGGCCAGCAGATCGTACTTCTCCTCTCCTTTCCACAGGTAGAGCAGACTCCAGATGAGAACGAACGCCGGTGCGAGCATCGCGTTCCACGCGGCAGGCAGGTGCACATACATGATCTTCTGGAGATCACCCATGCCGGCTTCCGGAGGCGAACTCAGGACCGCGATGGCCTGCGAAAGAATCAGGAACCCGAACGTGAACACGCCGAATGGCCCCACCCATCGGGGCAACCGCGGCAGTTCTCCGGTCCGACCCGCCATTCTCACTCCTCGATCACGTACTCGAATGCGAAGACGGAGGCAATCAGGAAGATCGCGTCGAACACGACCATCAGCCGAATCCACGCGCCCGTGTTGCCCATCACATCGCCGCCCAGCAGCAGGCCGGTCGCTTCGACAGCCCCCACCAGCAACGGGATCAGCATCGGGAAAAGCAGCAGCGGAAGCAAGACCTCCCGCGCCCGAATGCGGCTGGCCATGGCGGCGTAAAACGTGCCCAGGGTCACAAACCCGACCGTGCCCAGTGTGAGGACGACGGCGAGCGAGAAGAGGTTGTCGAGGATCGGCAGATCGTAGAGAATCGCCGCGACAGGCACGAGCACGACCTCGACGCCCAGCACGAAAACCAGATTCGCGATGAGCTTGCCAAGAAAGATGGACCGTCGATCCCCCGGGTAGAGCAACAACACATCCATGGCCCCGTCTTCCAGCTCCTGCTCGTAGGAACGGTTGAACGAGAGTACCCCGCTGAACAGCACGGTGAGCCAGATCACACCTGCCGCCGCGGCGTCCAGTGCATCGTGGTCCGGGCCAATCGCAAACCCGAACAACAGCAGAATGAGACCGGCAAGGAAGGCGACCGCATTGAAGTTCGCCTTCGTCCGCCGTTCCGCGGTCAGATCCTTCCAGACAATCGCGAAGACGCGGCGGACCTCGGTCCGGAACATGCCCGGCTCCGCACCGGCAGGTTCCGGCATCAGAGTCCGCTTCTCGGGACTGACCCGACCGTCGCATCATCCAGGTGTTCCGGCGCCTCGGTCACAAGGCGGCCCTCCCGGATCTCGATCCTTCGCTGAATCACACTCCTGCCGCGAGTCAGGTCGTGCGTCGCGATGAGAACCGCACCACCACCGCTCGCAAGATCCGTGGCAAACTCATTCACGAGTACGATCCCGTCGGCATCGAAGCTCGCGTACGGCTCGTCCAGCAGCAGAAGACCGGGCGGGCGAAGCAACAGCCGGGCGAGCGCAAGCCGGCGCTTCATGCCAGCCGAAAATCCTCGCGTCCGGTCGTTCTTCTCGACGTGCAGACCAACACGCGCCAGAACGGCCTCGATGCGATCGTGATTCGCTGCTTCGCCTGCCATGCGCAGCGAGAACGCGAGATTCTCCGCGGCCGTCAGGTTGGCGTAGACGCCCGCCTCGTGAGCGAGCAGACCGACGCGACCGCGCAGCCGGCCCGCATGGGCGGCGAGGTCAATGCCGAAGATGCTTCCACCGCCGCGCGTCGCACGAAGCAGGCCGGCACACACACGCAGCAGCGTCGTCTTGCCGCTGCCGTTGCGCCCCGTGATTCCGATGATCTCACCCGCCCGGACCTCGAGGTCGATGCCACGCAGAACCCAACGGTGACCGAAACGGCGCGCAAGACCGTGCAGCCAGACAGCTGCCGTCCCGTTCATGCCCCCGCCCGTTCGAGTCGCCGGCGCGTTTCGCACGCACCGTTCCCGGTCCATGCCCGGGAGGAGAACCCGCGTTGCCTCAAATGCCCGACTTCAACTCCTGGATCAGGGCCAGAAGAGACTTGCGCGCATCGCCGAACAGCATGCGCGTGTTGTCCTTGTAGAACAGCTCGTTATCGATGCCCGCGAAGCCCGGGTTCATGCTGCGTTTCATGACAATGACGGTCTTCGACTTGTCCACATCGAGAATGGGCATGCCGTAGATCGGGCTGTTCCTGTCGTGTCGCGCGACCGGGTTCACGACGTCGTTCGCGCCAATCACGACCGACACATCCGTGTGCTCGAAATCGCCGTTGATCCGATCCATCTCCCAGAGCTGCGGGTACGGTACGTTCGCTTCCGCCAGCAGCACGTTCATGTGGCCCGGCATGCGGCCGGCGACCGGATGAATGGCGTACTTCACATCGACACCACGTGCCTCGAGCAGTTCCGCCAGTTCGCGAACCTGGTGCTGGGCCTGAGAAACCGCCAGGCCGTAGCCCGGCACGAAAATCACCGAGCGCGCATAGCCGAGCAGGATCGCCGCATCCTGGGCGCCCACCGAAGCCACGGCTTTCGCAGTCCCATCGCCGCCTGCCACCACACCCATCGCCCTCGCGGTGAACGCGCCGAACAACACGTTCGCCAGCGAGCGGTTCATCGCCTGGCACATGATCTGCGACAGAATAATTCCCGATGCACCGACCAGGGCTCCCGAAATGATGAGCACATTGTTGCTCAGCACGAAGCCGGTCATGCCCGCCGCCAGACCCGAGTACGAGTTGAGCAGCGCAATCACGACCGGCATGTCCGCGCCGCCGATCGGCATCACGAAGAACACGCCCAGCACCAGCGCGGCCACGTTCAATGCGATGTACCACGGCAGGTTCGCATCCGCGATGACCAGCCACGCAGCAACAGCCACCGTCGCGAGCGCGAAAAGGCTGAACCAGACCCGCTGACCCGGTAGCACCACCGCCTTGCCCGTGATGACTTCCTCCAACTTCCCCCACGCAACCATGCTGCCGGAAAACGTGATCGCGCCGATCAGTACCGACAACATGATCGTCGTCTGGACATCGGCGCCGGGCGAGATCGTGCCTGACGAATACCGCAGGTACTCATCGCCTGCAACGAGCGTCGACGCTCCACCACCAAAGCCGTTCAGCAACGCCACCATCTGCGGCATTGCAGTCATCTTGACGGCTTTCGCGAGAACAAAGCCAATGCCGGAACCGAGAATCACGCCAACCACGATCCACGTGAAGCTCACGATCTCCCAGTGCACCAGCGTAGCTCCGATCGCGATGGCCATGCCGACGGCACCCACAATGGTGCCGTTGCGCGCCGTGCGCGGCGAGCTGAGTCGCTTGAGACAGATGATGAAACATACCGCCGCAACGAGGTACGCCACGTCCATGAGCACCGGGATTGCGCCCTGCTCTGCCCCGTTCATCGGTCGCCACCTCGCGACTTGAACATCTGTAGCATGCGATCCGTCACCAGGAAACCGCCCACGACGTTGATCATCGCGAACGCAACCGCGATGACCGCCAGCACCGTCGCGACCGGCCCGCCGACACGGCCGGCTACTACGAGAGCGCCGACAATCGTGATTCCCGAGATCGCATTCGAGCCCGACATGAGTGGGGTGTGCAGCATCTGCGGCACCTTCGAGATGACCTCGAATCCCACATAACATGCTAGTACGAACACGTACACCGAGACGAGGAGTCCTTGCATGGGTTCGTTTTCGCCGGTACGGGTTCTCGTTCAGGTCGCGAGTGTGGTCCTGGCACGTTCGTGCACGACTTCACCGCCGCGCGTGACCAGGCAGCCTTTCGTGACCTCATCTTCCAGGTCGACGTTCAGAGTACCGTCTTTCAACATGTTGTTCAGGAGTGCCAGGATATTGCGAGAGTACATCTGGCTTGCGTGGAACGGCATGGTGCTGGCCAGATCGGCGGGGCCGAGGATGTGCACACCGTACTTGACGACGGTCCGGCCTGCTTCGGAAAGCGCACAGTTGCCGCCTGATTCGGCGGCGAGGTCGACGATGACGGAGCCGGGCTGCATTCCCTTGACCATGTCCTCGGTGACGAGGACGGGCGCCCTGCGGCCGGGGATCTGCGCGGTGGTGACGACGATGTCGGAGGCGGTGACCAGCTTGTGCAGGTGCTCGAGGGCGCGTGTCTGGGAAGCGGCCGAGACTTCCTTTGCGTAGCCACCCTCGCCGACGGCCTCGTCCATGGCGAGGCCGACCCAGCGAGCGCCAAGGCTCTCGACCTGTTCCTTCACATCGGGTCTCACATCATATCCTTCGACGACGGCACCCAGGCGCCTTGCGGTTGCGATGGCCTGCAAGCCGGCAACGCCGACACCGAGGACGAGCACCTTGGACGGGGGGATCGTGCCCGCAGCGGTCATCAGCATGGGCAGGAACTTCGGTGACTGCGATGCGGCGAGCAGAACGGCCTTGTAACCGGCGGCCGTGGCCTGCGAGGAGAGCGCATCCATGGTCTGAGCGCGCGTGATGCGGGGAACCAGTTCGAGGGCGAACGCATCGATGCGGCGGGCAGCCAGTGCACGCAGCAGGTCCGGTGATGTGAGCGGCTCGAGAAGCGCGATCACGGTCGCTCCGCTCTTCAGGGCGTCCAGTTCGCCATTTGCACCGTTGAACGTGGGCGGGCGCACCTTGACCAGCACATCGCAACCACCCAGGACAGTGCGGGGATCAGGCGCGAGCGTGACGCCTGCTTTTTCGTACGCCGCGTCGGGGAATCCGGCTGCTTCGCCGGCACCCTTCTCGATGACGACATCGACTCCGGCAGCTTTCAGGCGGCCAGCGCTCTCAGGCACGAGCCCGACGCGCTGCTCGCCCGGATGCGTCTCCTTGACTACGCCGACCTGCATGACGTCTCCGGGTTGGCGGTGGAACGCGATGGATCGGCCAGCGCCCGGGCGGGACGCCGTGAGGCGCGCGGGACGGTCCGACTCGAATTGATCAACGGGAATTCTGGGAAACCGGGTCCTCGACCCAATCGGCGATGAACACGTTCGTCTCGCCAGAGACCGAGCCGCCACGGTTCGAGGCGAACACCAGGAGACGCCCATCCGGACTGAACATCGGGAAGCCGTCGAATTCCGGGTGCTGCGTCACGCGTTCGAGACCGGTGCCATCGAGATTGACGAGATAGAGATCGAAGTCACGACCCTCCGGGTCGTGCATGTTCGAGCTGAAGATGATCTTCTCGCCACTCGGATGAAAGAACGGAGCGAAGCTGGCCCCGGCCTCGTTCGTCACGCGTCGCTTCCCGCTTCCATCCGCATTCATCAGGTAGATCGACAATACGGTTGGCCGTACCAGCCCATCGGCCAGCAATGCGCGGTAATCCGCGAGTTCTGCCGAATCCGTGGGGTGGTGCGCACGGTAGATGATCCGTGAGCCATCCGGCGAGAAGAAGGCACCGCCGTCATAGCCCGGCTCGTCGGTCAACCTGCGCACGTCGCTGCCGTCCGCATTCATCGTGTAGATGTCGAGATCGCCATCACGCGTGGACGTGAACACGATGGTGGAGCCGTCGGGCGAGAGCGTGGCTTCTGCATCGTATCCGGGTGTCTCCGTGATTCGCACGAGGTCGGAACCGTCTGGCCGTGCGAAGAAGATGTCATACTCGTCGACCGGCCAGACGTATCCGCGGCTGTAGTCCGGCTGAGCCGGACATGCGGCGCTGTTCAAATGTGTTGAACTGAACAGGATCCGGTCGCCCGCGGGGAAGAAGTAACCGCACGTCGTCTTGCCTTCGCCGGTCGAAACGCGATGCAGGTTCGAACCATCAACGTTCATCACGAACATCTGGTCGCAGTCGCTGACGCCCGGCCATGTCGCCTGAAAGATCAGTTGCCGGCCGTCAGCCGAGAAATAGGCCTCCGCATTCTGCCCGCCGTGCGTGATCTTGCGCAGGTTTCGAAGCCGCGGTTCCGCCGGGCTGGCGTCGAACGGCCGAGCGCGAGTGATCGTGTCCGGCCACGCGATGTCCGCCGACCCATCGTTCACGGCCGGCTGGGGCGGCTCGCCCCCCGAGCAACCGATCGCCGTCACCAGCGCGAGCATCCCGGTCCATGGTTTCATCCGGGGTAGAATAGGGCGATGCGTTCCTACTGTCGAGGCCGAATCATGGCGAAGTCTTTGAAGGAACAACTTCTACGCCGGTGCCGGGTGTTTGCTCAGCGCCGGTCGTTTTCGCTGCGCGTGCGCACGACCCGGTGACGATGCGGGCGTGCGGTACCTGCGTGACCTCAGCGAACAGACCGCCCGCATTGAACTCGGCAGCCGTGCTCGCCGGAACGAGTGACCGAACGGAAGACGAAGGCCTTGACGTCGGATGCGCCGGTGATGTAGCATGCGCTCGGAGTCGGTTGCTCGGCGGTCTACGACAACCGATTCAGCCGGATCCAACGCACAACACGAGGGGTCCGGCCGCTCGGTAGAATCTCGGTTCTGGCTGAGCCGGTTGCGAGGTCGCTGGCCGCAACTGTACCCACGATCAGGGAATCCACGCCGCGACCGCACGGCATGGGTGAGGATCGAGTCACGGGTCGCCACACGAGGCGGCAACCGAACCAGGACATCGAACCGCCAGCGGAGAGCAGGCCCCCGGAACGCGACGTGACGCGCCCGGGGGCTTCTCGCGTTGAACGAACTCGTTTCTGGGGCGCAACCAGCCCCAGAAACGAGTCTTGTTGCGGGCGTTTCGCTGCTCAATTCCGAGTTCGCACCCGGTACAGCACGCCTTCGCCGTTCACGACGTACAACTCGCCATTCGCGTCTTCGCCGAAGGAAGTCACCGGACCCAACGGTCCGACATCCCACGTGCGTACATCGACGGCTTGGCCATTGGCGACGCGGAAGCTGCGCATGCGGCCTTCGCAATAGTCTGCAAAGAAGTAGTGGCCGCGAACGTCAGGGATCTCGTTGCCGCGGTACACGTAACCGCCGGTTACGGAACATGCGCCGCTGCTGCTCGAGTATTCGAATACCGGCAGTGTGAGGCCCGCGGTGCCGCAGCTTGCGGCAGCGAAGCAGTGGCGGCCTTCCATGATATTCCAGCCATAGTTGAGTCCGGCCATCGACGAGGCAACGGCATTCACCTCTTCCCAGTCGTTCTGTCCGACGTCCGCGATGTACAGATCGCCAGTCTCGCGGTCGAACGAGAATCGCCACGGATTGCGGAGGCCCCAGGCCCAGGTTTCCGGGCGCGCGTCCGGTTGGTTCACGAACGGATTGTCAGGCGGAATCGCGAATGGGTCGCCCCGGTCCACATCGATGCGGAGAAGTGAACCGAGCAGTGTTGCGCGATTCTGGCCATGCCCATGAGGGTCACCGCCACTCCCGCCATCGCCGAAACCGATGTACAACATGCCGTCAGGTCCGAACGCGATCTGGCCGCCATTGTGGTTCGAGAACGGCTGTGCGACCGAAAGGATGCCCCTGGCCGAGTTTGCGTCGGCCACGTCCGGGTTGCCGGACACCTGATATCGTGCGATGCGCGAATCGCCGTTCACATCAGTGTAGCTGACGAAGAAGAACCCATTGTTCGCGTAGTGCGGATGGAACGCGAGGCTGAACAGGCCGCGCTCGCCGCCGGACGAAACGATGTTGCGCAGGTCGAGGTACGGCTGCGGCAGAAGTGCGCCATCGCGGAGAATCCGGACGCGGCCGGGCAATTCGACGATGAAGAGGCGGGCATCGCCCGGGATCGCCGTCACGAAGGATGGCCCGTCGAGCCCGGTCACGACCGTTTCCACGCGCAAGCCGTCCGTGAGCCCGCCGTTGTCCGCCGGACCGTCGTCCACCAGCGTTTCCGCACAAGCCAACAACACGAGTGCCGGCGGCACCAGGGAAGCAAAGCGGGACACGAAGCATCGGCTCAAAGAACACCTCATTCAGGCCCGGCCGGGGCACCTCTCCGGAAGCGCGGCAGCACACCCGCGAGACGCCGCGGCCGGCGAGGCCGCGAGGGTTTCCTGCTACCCTCGGGTCGTACTGCCGGCTCCATTGTCCGTAGGCCGCCCCCCTCACCCGCTTCCAGCCCGATTTTTCCCCACCCACCACCTCGTTCCACCCACACCCACACCCGCCGTTCCTGGAAACCGAAAAGC